>NZ_CAKAJZ010000001.1:0-658789 GCF_916618725.1 Eikenella sp. Marseille-P7795
GTGCGCCGCCCTCGGCACCCCCCTCGTTTCCACCTCCTGCAACAAAAGCGGCCGCCGCGCCCTGCGCCAACAGCGCGAAGTGCAACGCTGCTTCGGCCGCAAAGTATGGGTGCTGCCCGGCCGCTGCGGTGGCGCCAAACAGCCCAGCCGCATCATCGACGCCGAAACCGGCAAACGGCTGCGCTGAACGTGCGGCAGGCAAAAAGGCTACCTGAAAAAATACTCCGCCCGAAATCGGTTGCGGATTTTTCAGATAGCCTTTTTAGCCGTTGGCTATGCGTATGGCCAAAACCCACCTATTCGTTTTAAGCAACATGGAAGCAGTCGTTTTCAGGTAGCCCTCCTCCCGCCAATCGCACCTGCCGCATTCCGCTGACACCCATCCCCCCGCAGCGTATAATCCCGCCCGCAAACCGCAGTATCCATACCAAAAAACAAGCCGCAACATAGCGACACCAAAAAGGAACACCACCATGACGGAACCTGCAGCCAAAGCGCCCCAGCCCGCCCCAAAAGAGCAGGTGATTTCCCTGTATCAAGGCGCCAAGCGCATCCATCCCAAGCAGGCCAAAGGCCGCTTTGCCAACCTGCGCATCTTGGCCATCCTCGCCACCCAATTCGTGTTTTACGTGATTCCCTGGTTCAACCTGCACGGCCGCCAAGCCGTGTGGTTCGACATTCCCGGGCGGCGTTTCCACATTTTCGCCTTCACCCTCGTGCCCAACGATTTAATCTACCTCACCGGCCTCTTGCTGCTCTCCGCCTTCGGCCTGTTTTGGTGGACAACCATTGCCGGGCGCCTGTGGTGCGGCTATGCCTGCCCGCAAACGGTATATACCGAAATCATGCTGTGGATCGACCGCCTGGTGGAAGGCGACCGCAACAAGCGCCTCAAGCTGGCCAAATCGCCGTGGAACTTCACCAAAATCCGCATCAAGCTCACCAAATACCTGCTGATTTTCGCCGTTTGCGCCTGGACGGGCATCACCTTTGCCGGTTGGTTCAGCCCCATCCGCGCGCTGGTGGCGCACATTTTCACGCTCAACTGGTCGGCTGTATCCGGCGCCGCGCTGATTGCGGCCGCGCTCTACGGCACCTTCACCTGGCTGTTTGCCCACATCATGCGAGAGCAGGTGTGCAAATACATGTGCCCCTACGCCCGCTTCCAAAGCGCCATGTTCGACCGCGACACGCTGATTATTTCCTACGACCCTGCCCGCGGCGAGCCGCGCGGCGCGCGCAAGAAAAACGTGAGCCGCGAAGACACCGAGCTGGGCGACTGCATCAACTGCACCATGTGCGTGCAGGTGTGCCCCGTGGGCATCGACATCCGCGACGGCCTGCAATACGAATGCATCGGCTGCGCGGCCTGCATCGATGCCTGCGACGAAATCATGGATAAAATGAACTACCTGCGCGGCCTCATCCGCTACACCACCGAAGGCGCGCTGGAAAAAGACTATCCGGAAAAACAAATTCCGCGCCGCATGCTGCGCCCGCGCGTGTTGGGCTACGGCGCGGTGCTGGCCGCAGTGGCCGTGGGCTTGGCGGTGGGCCTGCTGATGCGGCAGGAAGTACACATCGACATCGTGAAAGACCGCGGCGTGATGGTGCGCCAAAACCAAGACGGCTGGCTGGAAAACGCCTACAACCTGCGTATCACCAACGCCAGCGAACAGCCGCAAATCCTCACCGCCAGCGTATCCGGCCTGGAAGACATCAAAATTACCGGCCTGCCTGCCGAAGGCCTGCGCATCAGCGGCAGCGACAGCATCACCATCCCCGTTCAGGTGGCCGTGATTCCCGACTACGCCGAAAAAGGCAGCAACCCCATCGTGTTCACCTTCCACTATGCCGCCGAAGGCAAACCTGCTGCCGAAGCCGCCACCATCAACGCCAAAAGCACATTCATCGGAGAGTAAACCCAATGAGCAACCACCGCCCGCCCCGCCCCGGCAGCACGCCGGCCAAACCGTGGTATAAACACCCTTGGCCGTGGCTGCTGATGGCCGGGCCCGCCATCGTGGTGGTGGCCGGCTTCTACACCTATTATCTGGCCGCCCACCGCAACAACCCCTCGCTGGTTACCGACGACTACTACCGTGAAGGCAAAAACATCGCCCTGCAAATGGAGCGCGACGAAGAAGCCGAGCGCCGCCAAATCCGCGCCGATGTGTTGGTGAGCCCCGACAACAGCCGCGCCAAAATCCTGCTCAGCGGCCAAATCAACCCCGACACCCCGCTCAAACTCGTCTGGCTGCACCCCGCACGCGACCAATACGACCAAACCGTGGAAATGCAGCGCCAAGGCAGTGCCGCAAGCGCCGCCAATCGGGTAGAATACGCGGCAGTTTTCCAGCCGCTGCGCCCCACCGACCATTGGTATGTGCGCGTGGAAGACGGCTCCGGCAAATGGCGCGTGCAGGGCGTTTGGCATCCCCAAAACGGCCACAGCCTGAGCCTGATCCCGCAGCGGCAGCCGGTGGCGCCCAATCCGCCTGCCGCCGAAAAATAGCGGCGCGGGGCGTTACCAACCTCGCCCCGCCGGATTTTCAGGTAGCCTTTAAGCCTGGCAAAACCATGTTTCAACTGTTTGGCGGCCGGTATTTTTCAGGTAGCCTTTGCCTTTTCAGGTAGCCCCAGGTTTCCCCTCTTTATCTTCTCATCATAAGGACTCCTCACATGGACGACATGATCAAACAAGCCGCCCTCGATTTCCACCAATATCCCCAGCCGGGCAAAATTCAGGTAGCCCCCACCAAGGCGCTGGCCACGCAATACGACCTCTCTCTGGCCTATTCCCCCGGTGTGGCCGCCCCCTGCATGGAAATCCACGCCAACCCGCAAGATTCCTACAAATACACCGCCCGCGGCAACCTGGTGGCCGTAATCTCCAACGGCACCGCCGTGCTCGGCTTGGGCAACATCGGCGCCGAGGCCAGCAAGCCGGTGATGGAAGGCAAAGGCGTGCTGTTTAAGAAATTTGCCGGCATCGACGTGTTCGACATCGAAATCAACGAAACTGACCCCGAAAAACTGGTGGGAATCATCGCTTCCCTAGAGCCCACCTTCGGCGGCATCAACCTGGAAGACATCAAAGCGCCGGAATGCTTCTATATTGAGAAAAAACTGCGCGAACGCTGCAAAATCCCCGTATTCCACGACGACCAGCACGGCACCGCCATCATCACCGCCGCCGCCATCCTCAACGGCCTGCGCGTGGTCAATAAAGACATCGGCCAAGTGCGCCTGGTGTGCTCCGGCGCCGGCGCCGCCGCCATCGCCTGCCTCGATTTGCTCGTGGCCCTGGGCATGAAGCGCGAAAACATCACCGTGTGCGATTCCAAAGGTGTCATCTACCAAACCCGCGCCGACCGCGACCGCATGGACGAAAGCAAAGTGCGCTACGCCATCGCCGACAACGGCTGGCGCGCCCTGGGCGACGCCGTGCCCGGCGCCGACATCTTCCTCGGCCTCTCCGGCCCCAATGTGCTGAGCACCAATATGCTCAAACAGATGGCCGCCTCGCCCATCGTGCTGGCCATGGCCAACCCGCAGCCGGAAATCTGGCCGCCGGAAGCCAAAGCCGCCCGCCCCGATGTAATCATCGGCACCGGCCGTTCCGACTTCCCGAACCAAGTGAACAACGTGCTCTGCTTCCCCTTCATCTTCCGCGGCGCGCTGGATGTGGGCGCCACCACCATCAACGAAGAAATGAAGCTGGCCGCCGTGCGTGCCATCGCCGATTTGGCCATGGCCGAGCAGAACGACAAAGTGGCCACCGCCTATATGGGCGCCGAGCTGAAATTCGGCCCCGAATACCTGATTCCCAAGCCCTTCGACCCGCGCCTGATTGCCCGCGTGGCGCCCGCCGTGGCCAAAGCCGCCATGGATTCCGGCATCGCCACCCGCCCGATTGCCGATTTCGCCGCCTATGAAGAGAAGCTGAACGAATTTGTGTATAAATCCGGCCTGTTTATGAAGCCGATTTTCGCCCAGGCGCGCACCGAGCTCAAACGCGTGGTGCTGGCCGAAGGCGAAGACGAACGCGTGCTGCACGCCACCCAGCAGATTGTGGCCGGCAAGCTCGCCTCCCCCATCCTGATCGGCCGCCCCAACGTGATCGAAGAGCGCATCCAGAAAATGGGGCTCACCATCCGCCCGGGCACCGATTTTGAAATTGTAAACAACGAAAACGACCCGCGCTATAAAGAATATTGGCAGGAATACTACCGCCTCCAGCAGCGCAACGGCATCACCCCCGATCTGGCCAAACGCCGCGTGATTTCCAACACCACCCTCATCGGCTCGCTGATGCTGGAGCTCGGCCACGCCGACGCCATGGTGTGCGGCACCGTCGGCCATTTCCAGCACCACCTCGGCATCATCTCCAACGTGGTCGGCTACAACAACCCGCAGCACACCGCCTGCGCCATGAACGCCCTGATTTTCAGCGGCCATAACCTCTTCATCGCCGACACCTATGTAAACGCCAACCCCAGCGCCGAGCAGATTGCGCAGAGCACCCTGATGTGCGCCGAAGAAATCAAACGCTTCGGCATTACTCCCAAAGTGGCGCTGCTCTCGCATTCCAACTTCGGCTCCGTGCCCTCCGAAAGCGCCAGCAAAATGCGCCGCGCCCTCGAGCTCATCCGCGAAGCCAACCCGCAGCTGGAAATCGACGGCGAGATGCAAGGCGATGCCGCCCTGGTGGAAAGCCTGCGCCAGCAGAGCCTGGCCGAATCCACCCTCAAAGGCGCCGCCAACCTCCTGGTGATGCCCAACGTAGAAGCCGCCAACATCAGCTGCAACCTGCTGCGCGTCGCCACCCCAGAAGGCGTTACCATCGGCCCAATCCTCCTGGGCATGAAGAAACCGGTACACATCGTGAACCAGTTCGCCTCCGTGCGCCGCTTAGTCAACATGGTGGCGCTCGCCGCCGTGGATGCACAGCGCCAAGGCTAAGCCGCTGAATCCATAACAGCCAAAAGGCTACCTGAAAACCGAAACCCCGTTTTCAGGTAGCCTTTATTAACGGCCGAAGCAGCCAAACGAATTTATCCAAAATATATCGGATCAAGACAGCTTCAGCTATAATCCCGCCCCAAACCACATACCCATCCCGCCGCCGGAGCAGACAATGAACAACTTTGAACAAGCCCGCTTCAATATGGTCGAGCAGCAAATCCGCCCGTGGAACGTGCTCGATTTCGACATCCTCGACGTATTGGCCGAGCTGCCGCGCGAACAATTCGTTTCCCCCGAGCAGCAGCCCTACGCCTATGCCGACGCCCACCTGCCCCTGCCCAACGGCGGCGCCATGCTCGAGCCCAAAATCGTCGCCCGCCTGATTCAAAGCCTCAAGCTGGGCAAAGACGACACCGTGCTCGAAATCGGCACCGGCTCCGGCTACGCCACCGCCATCCTCGCCAAACTCGCCGGCCGCGTCATCACCGTTGACACCGACGAAGCCCAGCAGAAAAAAGCCCGCGCCGTGCTCGAACGCCTCGGCATCACCAACATCGAATACCGCACCGGCGACGGCCTGGCCAACCCGCCCATCGCCACCGTCAGCGCCATCTACGTGGGCGGCTCCTGCCCCGTGATGCCCGAAACCTTGCGCAACAAATTAACAGCCGGCGGCCGCATGGCCGTCATCGTCGGCCAAGAGCCCGTGATGCGCGCCCTGCTCGTGCGCCGCAGCAGCGAAGGCTTCGAACAAAGCGTATTGTTCGACACCGTTGCCCCCGCCCTGAGCAGCCCCGCAGTAAACACGCCCTCCGCATTCCGTTTCTAAAATTTTCAGGTAGCCCCACTCAGCGCAAAAAGGCTACCTGAAAAACAAAAAAGCAGCCAAACGGCTGCTTTTTCAAAGAAACTGGCGCACCCAACAGGGATCGAACCTGTGACCTTCAGCTTCGGAAACTGACACTCTATCCAACTGAGCTATGGGTGCGAAGCGCGTAAGAGTAACGCAAAACCGCCGCAAAGGCAAAAAATTTTGTCGCCTCGGGGCGGCACACCGGCACAGAATATAAATTTGCAATTGGAAGCACCTGCCAAATTCAGTATAATTTGGCAAAATATTACAAACCGCTTAACAAACCGCTACGCGGCACATCCCGCCGGGTACGGTTGTCTCCAATAACTACCAAAACAGCGAGGCTCCCGCCATGAACACCACCACCGCCAGCATCAGAGGCTCCGCCGCCGTTACCTTTATCGGCGGCTTAGCCGTTTTGCTGATTGTTTTATTCCTACTGGTCAAACTGGCCACCACCGGCTATTCCAGCGAAGTGGCCGACATGGCACCCAGCGCCGTGGAAACCCGCATCCAGCCCGTCGGCCGCCTGCAAATGGGCGACGGCACCCCCGTGGGCGAGCGCGAAGGCGTGCAGGTTTTCAACAAAGTCTGCATCCAGTGCCACGGCGCCGACGTGAATGTCGCCTTCGCCCCCAAAATCACCCACAACGCCGAGTGGACCGCCCGCATCGCCAAAGGCTTCGACACCCTCGTGAACCACGCCGTGAACGGCTTCAACGGCCCCGACGGCGGCCAAATGCCCGCACGCGGCGGCGACACCACCCTCACCGACGACGAAGTGGCCCGCGCCGTGGCCTATATGGCCAACCAATCCGGCGGCAACTTCACCGCCCCCGCCGTGCAGAAAGGCGATGCCGCCGCTTCTGGCGCCTCCGCCCCCGCCGGCCAGAGCGCAGCCGCCAACGGCGAAGCCGTGTTCAACAAACTGTGCATCGCCTGCCACGCCGCCAATTCCGCCTTCCCCAACTCGCCCAAAATCACCCACAACGACGACTGGGCGCCCCGCCTGGCACAAGGCCGCGCCACCCTGGTGCAGCACGCCATCCAAGGCTTCAAAACCATGCCCGCCCGCGGCGGCGATGCCAACCTGAGCGATGCCGACGTGGAAGCCGCTGTGGTGTATATGGCCAACCAATCCGGCGGCAAACTGTAAGCCATCCCGCCCATATAAAAGGCTACCTGAAAACGAGCAACGCAAGTTTCTGCGAAGCAAAATTTTCAGGTAGCCTTTATTTCGTATCAGTCAGGAAGCCGCACTACCCCGCCGCCTTCAAAAATTCCACCATCCTGCGCTCAAACGCCCGCACAGCCTGCTGGTCGGCACGCGGCGCCGTGCACAGCTGCGCTTCGCGGTAGCCGTTTAACGGCCGGCAGCGCACGCCGTTCAGCTTCTCCCAGCCGATATAGGCCTGCAAGCCGCGCCGGTTCAGCAGAAAATAGCCGCTCGGCGCCGTGCTCGGGCGGCTGTCGCCTTCCACATACAGCCCCTCCCAAATATTGCCTTCCAGATTTTCCAGCCGGTAGCGCTCAATCAGCGCACGGTCGGACGCGCACGGCGCCGTTTTCAGCAGTTGCGCCGTTTCGCCGCGCAAGCTCTGTATCTGCTGCGCCGAACCGTATTGCTGAGCCGAAGCCAGGCCGCCGCAAGCGAGCAACATCATGGCCAACATCATCTTTTTCATCGTTTTTCTCCTAATCCATCGCGGATATTCCGCAGAGTGAGCAACTGCAGGCAGTCTAGCATTCGCCCCGGCAACAGGCTACCTGAAAAACACACTTCCTTGCCCTCCGGCAATATTTTCCGCTGCGCTTTTTTCAGGTAGCCTTTTTCCGACCTCCCGCTAGAACGTGTGCTTAAAACGACGAACCCGGCTGCTGCAAAAATTCTCGTTCCTCAACCGTGCTCTGCCGCCCGAGCACGGCGTTGCGGTGCGGATAACGTCCGAAGCGCTCGATGATTGCCTGATGCTTGATTTCAAAATCCAGCGCATATTCATTGGTGTAGCGCGTAAATAGCGCCACCGCCTGCCGGTGGATGGCGCGGCTTTCGCTGTGCATCAGCGGCATCAGCATAAAATGGCGCTCTTCCGGCCGCATCTCGGCAAAACCCGGCTGGCACACGGCTTCCTGCGCCAGCGCCACGGCCATATTGTCTTGCGCGAAGGCCAGCGGACTGTGGCGGTGCAGGTTGCGCGAGAATTGGTCGAGCACGATGATTTCCGCCAGCCGCCCGCGCAGGGTGCCGCGCCAGGCATCCAATTCCGACTGCGCCGCCAGCGCCCACACTTTGGCAAAACGTTCGTGGATTTGCCGGTCGAAATCCTCGCTCTTGGCAAACCAAAACGGCTTGTTCTCCTCGGCAAACCAAAATGCCAACACCTCTTCGGGGCGGATAGCCATCGCACTTCCTTTCTCAATCGGTTAAACAAAATAAAGGCTACCTGAAAAAGCTGCGGAAGTTTTTCAGGTAGCCTTTGGCAAACCTTTCATACAAAACAATCAGTGCTTCATAATCAGCAGATAGTAAAACAGCTGCATAATCAACACGGTGAGCGCCACCAGCGAGGCCAGCGTCCAGTTGAATTCGCTATGGGTGGCGGCAGCACCGCCGCCGGATGCGGCAGGAGCCGGCGCGGGGGCGTTGTCGGCAGCGGGCTGGTCGATCACGGCGGGCAGCTTGGCGGCGGCGGTGGGCAGGTGCAGCGCGCCGCCTTCGCGGCCGGATACCAGGTTGAACACCAGGCTTTCGGCCTGGATGTGGATATTTTGCGTTTGGCCGTTGCCGGCGGCGGCGGATTGCGCGCTTTTGAGCAGGGTGTCGATGCTGGGCAGCACGGCGGGCGGCGGCGGGGCGGCGGCGGAACGTTGCAGCAGGGCTTCGATGGCGGAGGCGTCGGTATTGACGGCGGCGGAGGCGGCTTCGTCGGCATAAAGCTTAAACGGCATGGCCTGGCCGGTATCGTTGTCGAGCGCCATGCGCTGGCGGCGCAGGCGGCTGTCGATTTCGTCGAGCTCGGCGGCCACGGCGTTTTTCTGCGACGGGGCGCGCTCTTCTTCGGCTTCATGCCGGGCGGCCAGGGCGGCGGATTGCTGCTTGAGGCGGGCGAGCTTTTCGCGCAACGGCATTTTGGCATGGATGAGGTCTTCTTTCAGGATGCCTTCATCGACCCGCGCGGCGGCAGGCTGGGCTTTGGGCTTGCGCGCCACGGTAAAGGCATGCCGGCACTGGCTGCATTGCACCCGGCCGTTGGCCGCCTGCAAATCGGCTACGGCATAGTGGTTCTCCGCGCGGCAGCGGGGGCAATTGAGTTTCACGGTTTTCATGTGTTCGGCATTCCAATACTGATGTTTCGGCCGCTATTTTAAGAAAATTAATGCGCTTTTACCATTTTCAGGTAGCCTCTTAGCGGCTAACTGTCGGTTTTTTGTATATTTTGGGGCGGCCGAAGGGCTGATTGGGCGTTTACTCCGCTTTACGCACGCCGGTGAGCCGCACCCAGCCGCCCTCTTCCGCCGCGGGCTGCATGTCGAACCATTCGCTGTAAATGCCGCCCAATTCCTGCGCCTGTTCGGCCAGAATGCCGGAGAGCACGATGCGCCCGCCGGCCTTGGTGCGCGCGGCCAGCATGCCGCCCAGCAGGCGCAGCGGGTTGGCCAGAATATTGGCCACCACCACGTCGTATTGCTGTGTTTTGGGCAGGTCGTCGGGCAGGAAGAAGCGGGCGGCGGCTTCGTTTTGCCGGGCGTTGCTGCGGCTGGCGGCAATGGCTTGCTCGTCGATGTCCACGCCGTCGGCAGCGGCGGCGCCGAGCTTGAGCGCGGCGATGGCCAGAATGCCGGAGCCGCAGCCGTAATCGAGCACGCGGTCGGCGGCTTGGATGTTTTCATCCAGCCATTGCAGGCACAGGCGGGTGGTGGGGTGGCTACCGGTGCCGAAGGCGAGGCCGGGGTCGAGCCTCAGGTTTACGGCGGATTGGTCGGCAATGTCGTGCCAGGTGGGCACAATCCACAGCCGACCGGAAATGCGGATGGGGTCGAACTGCGATTGCGTGAGCCGCACCCAATCCTGCTCCGGCAGCTGCTCGATATGGTATTCCGGCACATCCAGCCGGCATTCGGCGGCGGCGGCAGACACGGCGGCGGCCACGTTGGCGCGTTCGTCAAACAGGGCAATCACGCGGCTGCGCTGCCAGATTTGGCCGGTTTCCTCGCCCGGCTCGCCGAAAATGGCCTGTTCTTCATCCGTGCCGGCGTAGGCGTCTTCAATCGCGGCAGACAGCGCGCCGGCGGCCATCAGCGCATCGGAAAACTGCTCGGCATGCGCGGCGTTTACCGGAATACTGGCTTGTTGATAAGGCATAATCGCAACTCTTTCAAACGGTAAGGGCGCGTATTGTATAGCAAGCCGCCGCCTATCCGCCAGCCGGGGCTGTGCCTGCCTGCGCGCGGGCAGGCTACCTGAAAAATCCCGGCCCTCATTTTTCAGGTAGCCTCTTAATGATGGATGAAAATAAGAATGGGACAAAGCGGCAGGCCAACGCCGCAACGTTCTTATCCCAATTCACGATATTTGGAGCAATCCGCTATTTGCCGATACAATGCCCACTTCCAAAGGCTACCTGAAAAACACACCATGTCCCGCCCCTTCCAGCTCTTCAACCTCCCCCTCCAGTTCGACCTCGACCCCGCCGCACTCGAACACACCTACCGCCAGCTCGCCGCCCGCTTCCACCCCGACAAAACCGCCACCGCCTCCGCCTTCGAGCAGAAACAAGCCGTGATGATGGCCGCCGCCGTAAACGAAGCCTACCGCCAGCTCAGCCAGCCGCTGGAACGCGCCGTTCTGCTGCTGCAAGCGCGAGGCATCCAGGCCGACTCCGAAGAACGCACCGCCTTCGACCCCGAATTCCTCATGCAGCAGATGGAATGGCGCGAAGAGCTGGCCGACGCCCGCGCCGAAGCCTCTGCCGAACGCCTTGCCGCGCTGGATACGCAAGTGGCCGCCGAAGAAACGCAGCTGCTGGCCAAACTCAGCGCCGCCTTCCGGCAGGAAAACTATGCCCAAGCCGCCGAACTCGTGCCGCAAGGCCGCTTCCTCGCCAAACTGCGGCAAGAAATCCGCGCCGCTTTGTAAACACCAGTGCAAGGCTACCTGAAAACCATCGCCGCAATGTGATGCCACTAAATTTTCAGGTAGCCTGCACTCATCTTTCCACCAAATAAGGAAAACCATAATGGACAACCCGCAATTCAACCGATACGCCCCGCCGCGCATTAGTAACGAGCCAGACTCCACAGCCCACAATGACTACCTGGCCGAGCCGCAGGCCGTGCCGGCCGGCAATGCCAAAGCATGGATTGGCGATGCTTGGCGCTTGTTCAAGCTGCGCCCGGGCAAGCTCATCGGCGCCGCGCTGTTGGTTGGCGCCATCAATATCGGCTTGAGCATGCTGCCATATATCGGCGGCCTGTTGCAGTCGGCCTTCGCCATCTTTGTCGTTGCCGGCTTTTCATTTATTGCCCAACAATTGGAAGAAGAAGGTGATTTCGACTTCGGCCAGATTTTCATCGGCTTTCAGGAAAACACCAAAGCGCTGCTGACTATCGGCGCAATCGGCGCGGTAGTGGCTTTGATTAGCAACCTTCTCTTAGTAGCCTTGCTGGTCGGGCAAGCAGGCGATGTCAGCAGTGCCGCCAATCTAGATATGGATGAGGCGCAAATTATGTCTGCCGACCTTTCCGTGATAGCGCTGTCCTTGCTGTTAGGCATCATTTATTCCGCCTTCACCTTCCTCGCCCCAGCCTTGATTATCTTGGAAAACGAAACACCCAAACGCTCCATACTGCTGAGCTGGCAAGGTTTCAGCCGCAATATCGTCGGCGCGGCATTATGCGGCCTGATGTCGATGTTATTGATGATTGCCGGCGCAATCCCCCTGCTGCTCGGCCTGCTGGTGGTGATGCCCACATTGATGATGGTGCCTTATACCGTGTATCGCGATTTATTCTTCAAATAATGGCTAAAGGCTACCTGAAAATTTTCAGGCAGCCTTCTTATCGCCCGCCCATGCTAAAATCCGCCATCTTTTCCCACCCCAACCCCGAGGCCATCCCATGACCACCCGCCCCGATATCCGCGCCGCCGCCTTCGACCTCGACGGCACCCTAGTCGATTCCCTCGCCGACCTCGCCGCCGCCGCCAACGAAGCCCGCCGCAGCGAAAACCTGCCCCTGCTCGAAGAAAAGCAAATGATGTCCTACGTGGGCGACGGCGTGGGCACCCTCGTGCACCGCGCCCTCACCGCCGACCCCAACGGCCAAGCCCCCGACGACGTGTGGCAGCGCGCCTTCGCCGTGTTTGCCCAACACTATTCCGAACACCTCGACCGCCACACCTACATCTACCCCGAAGTGCAAACCGGCCTCCAGCTCCTCAAAACCCTCGGCCTGCCGCTGGCCGTGGTCACCAACAAACGCGAAGCCTGGGCTGCCGAGCTGCTGCGCCGCCTCGGCCTGGCCGACCTCTTCAGCCTCATCGTGGGCGGCGACACCCTGCCCCAGCGCAAGCCCGATGCCGAGCCCCTGCTGCACGCCACCGCAGTATTGGGCGTGAAGCCGGAAAACATGGCCATGGTGGGCGATTCGCGCAACGACATCCTCGCCGCCAAAGCAGCCGGCTGCTTTGCCATCGGCGTGCGCTACGGCTATGCCGACATGGACAAACTGGCCGAAGACCCCGCCACCCGAGCCGACTGGATCGTTTCCACCCTGCCCGAAATCTACGACCGCCTGCGTGCCGATGAGCGCCGTTAAATCCCTGCGCAGCCGCGCCCTCGCCCTGCTCTCGCGGCGCGAAATGTCGCAGGCCGAGCTGCGGCGCAAGCTCGCCCCCTACGCCGAAGACCCCGCCGAAATCGACGCGCTGCTGCAAGAATTCGCCGATCGCAATTGGCAATCCGACCAGCGCTACGCCGAAAGCTATGTATACAGCAAAGGCAGCCGCTACGGCCGCCTGCGCCTCGCCCAAGGCCTGCAACAGCAAAACCTCGATAGCGGCCTCATCGAAGCCGCCCTGCCCAGCCTCGACAACGAACGCGCCACCGCCCGCGCCGTGCTGCGCAAAAAGTTCAAACAGCCGCCCGCCGATTTTGCTGAGCAGCAACGCGCCGCCCGCTTCCTCGCCTACCGCGGCTTCGACAGCGACACCATCCGCCACGCCCTCGACCACGCCTGGCAGGAAGAAGACGAAGAGCAGGCAGAATAACAGGCTGCCTGAAAACACAAATTTCAGCGGAATGAAAACAGCGTTTCCGAAGAAACCTGCGCCTTAGCTGCATCAAACATCATTTTTCAGGTAGCCTGCAATCCATTCAATCCTTCCAATCAAACCAAGTTCAGGCTACCTGAGAACGACGTTGCCGAAGGCAGCGAAGTTTCTGCGAAGCTAAAACGAAGTTGCCGAAAATGGCAGAGTTTTCAGGTAGCCCACACCCCAACACCACACCATGCCCCACCCCGCCACCTTCCTCAACTTCGCCGCCACCGCCCCCGAGCCCGAAAGCTTCCGCCAGCGCCGCCTCATCTGGCAACCGCTCCGCAGCCATTTCACCCCCGCCGCCGTACTCGTCGGCTTCGTACCCGCCGAGCAAGGCAGCGGCATCCTCCTCACCCTGCGCAGCAGCAGCCTGCGCGACCACGGCAACCAAATCTCCTTCCCCGGCGGCCAAATCGACCCCGCCGACGCCGGCCACACCGCCGCCCTGCGTGAAACCCAAGAAGAGCTCGGCATCCCGCCCGGCATCTGGCAAATCCACGGCAGCCTCCCGCCCAGCTACCTGCCCAGCGGCTACCAAGTTACCCCCGTACTCGCCACCGCCCGCCGGCAGCCCGCCTGCCGCCCCAACCCGCAAGAAGTGGCCGAAGCCTTCATCGTGCCGAACAGCCTCGCCCTCAACCCCGCCGCCTACCGCCTCGAAACCTACCAACACCAAGGCCTCAGCGCCGTCATGCCCGTGCTGCAATACCATCACCGCACCATCTGGGGCGCCACCGCCGCCATCCTCTACCGCCTCGCCCACATCCATGCCGATTACTGCCAAACCAGCTGAACACCCCAAATCTCAGGCTACCTGGAAACAAAAACCCGCTTAAAACACAAGCAAAAGCCACCTTCCCAAACCGCCGACACACCAGCCATCCTGCTAAAACCATTTTTCAGGTAGCCCCAACACCCCAAAGGCTACCTGAAAACCCGCTGCCAATACTTTTCAGGTAGCCTCCCAATCCTTACTACAGGCTACCTGAAATCTTCACGCCCCACGCCTGCCCATCCCTCCCACCGCGCAATCCCCGCTGCCAATCCGCCCCATGCCAAGCATAAAATGCCGCGTGCAAGACATTTATTAAAGTTATCATGACCCAACACAAAAATATTTCCACCCGCCGCCCGCCGCAGCCACCCCGTTTTGCGCTACAATATTAACCGTCTGTTCCAATCCCCCTCCATCTCAACACTGAGTCAGTAGAAAGGATGCAGAAACATGAAGTTTAACGAACTCTTCCACGGCAACGACTTTGTCGGACGCCACCTCAGCCTGTCCGACCGCGCCGCGCTCCTGGCCGCCCTGGGCGAAAAAGACATCGACAGCTTTTTGGAAAACACCGTGCCGCACAACGTGCGCATGCCCGGCACCATCAAGCTGCCCGAAGCCTTGAGCGAAGCCGATGCCTTAGGCAAACTCAAAGGCATCGCCAGCGAAAACCGCATCAACAAAAGCTACATCGGCCTGGGCTACTACCCCACCCGCCTGCCCAACGTGATCCTGCGCAACGTGCTGGAAAACCCAGGCTGGTACACCGCCTACACCCCCTATCAGGCCGAAATCTCGCAAGGCCGCCTCGAAGCCCTGCTGAACTTCCAGCAAGTGTGCCTCGACCTCACCGGCTTCGAGCTGGCCGGCGCCTCCCTGCTGGACGAAGCCACCGCCGCCGCCGAAGCTATGGCCATGGCGCGCCGCGTGGGCAAATCCAAATCCAACCAATTCTTTGTGGACGAGCGCGTGTATCCGCAAACGCTCGACGTGCTCAAAACCCGCGCCAAATTCTTCGGCTTCGAGCTGGTGGTGGGCGATTTCGACACCGCGCGCAACGGCGAATACTTCGGCGCCCTGTTCCAATATGTGGGCAAAGACGGCGACGTGGCCGACCTGGGCGACGTGATTGCCGCCGTGAAAGCCAAAGGCGCGATTGTGGCCGTGGCTGCCGACATCATGAGCCTCGTGCTCTTGAAAGCGCCGGCCGAATTGGGCGCCGACATCGCCTTGGGCAGCACCCAGCGCTTCGGTATCCCGATGGGCTTCGGCGGCCCGCACGCCGCTTATTTCGCCTTCAAAGACAAAGACAAACGCTCCGCCCCCGGCCGCATCATCGGCGTATCCGTGGATGCCAAAGGCAAACCGGCGCTGCGTATGGCTTTGCAAACCCGTGAACAACACATCCGCCGCGAAAAAGCCAATTCCAATATCTGCACCTCGCAAGTATTGCTGGCCAACCTAGCCGGCATGTATGCCGTGTATCACGGCCCCGAAGGCGTAAAACGCATCGCCCGCCGCATCCACGCGCTGGCCTCCGCCTTTGCCGACGTGTTGCAGGCAGCCGGCTGCAAAGTGCTCCATTCCGTGTTCTTTGACACCGTGGCCGTAGATTTTGGCGGCAAGGCTCAGGCAGATACCGTGTATCAGAAAGCGCTAGACAAAGGCTACAACCTGCTGCGCATCGGCGATCAGGTGCTGGCTGCCGCCTTCAGCGAAACCTCCACCGCCGAAGAATTTGCCCAGCTGGCCGAACTCTTCACCGGCAAGGCAGCCGCCCTGCCCGAAAACGCCCCGGCCAGCAGGCTACCTGAAAAACTCCAGCGCCAAGGCAACATCCTGCAACACCCCGTGTTCAACAGCTACCACACCGAACACGAAATGCTGCGCTACCTGAAAAAACTGGAAGAGCGCGACCTGGCCATGAACCGCAGCATGATTTCGCTCGGCTCCTGCACCATGAAGCTGAACGCCACCAGCGAGATGATTCCCATCACCTGGCCCGAGTTCACCGAAATCCACCCCTTCGCCCCGCGCGAGCAGGTTCAAGGCTACCTGAAAATGATTCACGGCCTGCAAGAGCAGCTCAAAGCCGTAACCGGGTTTGACGCCGTCTGCATCCAGCCCAACTCCGGCGCGCAAGGCGAATACACCGGCATGATCACCATCCGCCGCTACCACGAAGCGCAAGGCCACCCCGAGCGCAACGTGTGCCTGATTCCGCGTTCCGCCCACGGCACCAACCCTGCCACCGCCCATATGGCCGGCATGCAGATTGTGATTGTGGACACCGACGAACACGGCAACGTGGACATCGCCGACCTGAAAGCCAAAGCCGAGCAACACAAAGACCACCTCGGCGCGCTGATGATCACCTATCCCTCCACCCACGGCGTGTATGAAGAAGGCATCCGCGACATCTGCCGCATCATCCACGAAAACGGCGGCCAAGTGTATATGGACGGCGCCAACATGAACGCCCAAGTGGGCATCATGCAGCCGGCCGAAGTGGGCGCCGACGTGCTGCACATGAACCTGCACAAAACCTTCTGCATCCCGCACGGCGGCGGCGGGCCGGGCATGGGCCCCATCGGCCTCAAAGCCCACCTCGCCCCCTACGCCCCGAGCCACGCAGTCGCCCCCGTGGAAGGCTTCACGCCCGGCATGAGCGCCGTGGCCGCCGCCCCGTATGGTTCCGCCAGCATCCTGCCGATTACCTGGATGTATATCAGCATGATGGGCGCCGAAGGCCTGCGCCGCGCCACCGAAACCGCGCTGCTCAACGCCAACTACGTGGCCAAACAGCTCTCCGCCGACTACCCCGTGCTCTACACCGGCAAAAACGGCCGCGTGGCCCACGAGTGCATCATCGACCTGCGCCCGCTCAAAGCCGAAAGCGGCATCACCGAGCTGGACATCGCCAAACGCCTGATGGACTACGGCTTCCATTCGCCCACCATGTCCTTCCCCGTGGTCGGAACGCTAATGATCGAGCCCACCGAGAGCGAAAGCAAGGCCGAGCTCGACCGCTTCATTGCCGCCATGAAGCAGATTAAGCAGGAAGCGCTCAAAGTGCAGCGCGGCGAATGGCCGAAAGACGACAACCCGCTGGTGAACGCACCGCACACCGCCGCCGACGTAACCGGCGAATGGAACCGTGCCTACAGCCGCGAAGAAGCCGTTTATCCGCTGCCCTACGTGCGCGAAAACAAATTCTGGCCGAGCGTAAACCGCATCGACGACGTGTATGGCGACCGCCACCTCGTCTGCTCCTGCCCCAGCATCGAGCACTATGAAGACTAAGCCCCTCCAAGGTTAGTCTGAACGCAAGAGGCTACCTGAAACCCTGTTTTCCGTTTTCAGGTAGCCTCTTTATAGTGGATTAAAATAAGAATGGGACAAGGCGGCGAGCCGCAGACAGTACAAGTAGTACGGCAAGGCGAGCCAACGCGGTAGCATTCTTATTTTAATCCACTATATTTTTCCCACCCTCATCAAGGAGACCTCCATGATTACCGTAGTAGCCCAATTTGAAGTCAAACCCGCCCAGCTCGACGCCTTCCTCAAGCATTGCGACGAGCTGATTGCCGAAACCCGCAAAGAAAACGGCTGCCTCTCCTACCACCTCTACCAAAACACCCAGCAGCCCAACCAAGTGAGCTTCATCGAACTGTGGCAAAACCAAGCCGTGCTCGACACCCACTCCGCCTCCGCCCACTTTACCCGCATCGTGCCCATCCTAGTGGAAGCCTGCGAAAAACCGCCCGTAATCCAGCTCTACACCCAGATTAAGTAACCCCCTGCCAAACCAAAAGGCTACCTGAAAACTGCAACACGGTTTTCAGGTAGCCTTTTGGCTTGCGGGGCACCGTGTGCACATCCAAAGCAAACCGTAAAGCCGCGTTAATCGGTTTTACGCCGCCGCCCGCGCGGGTTATAGTGCGTATTCCTTTCCACACTCATTACCAAGGAGCATCAATATGAGCAATTTCGACGAAATCGTAGGCAAAGTGAAGAAAGAAGTGGGCGACGCCGTAGGCAGCGGCAAGCTGCAGGCCGAAGGCCTGATTCAGGAAGGAGTGGGCAAAGCCAAAGAAGCCATTGCCGACGTGGAAAAACAAGCCGCCGATGTGCTGGAAAAAGGCAAGAAATCTGCCGAAGAGCTGGTGAACGAAGCCAAAGGCAAAGCCGAAGGCCTGATCAACGAGATCAAAGGCAAGTTCTAAACCGCTTCATCCTGCACGGATAAAAGGCTACCTGAAAATTTTAGCTTCGCAGAAACTTCACTGCGCTACGTTTTCAGGTAGCCTTTCTTATTGCTTAAGCGTTTGGCTTACAGCTTCCAATCGAGCTTGAACATGATGTTGCGCGGTTCGCCGAAGAAGTTATTGATGCCCCTGCTCCGCACGCGATTGTTTTCGTAATAGCGTTTGTCGGTCAGGTTAGTGCCGATCAGGCTCAGCTTAATGTGGTCGTTGAACTCGTACTGCACGTTGGCATTCCACAAAGCGTAGCCGCCCTGGGTGGTACTTTGCAACGTGCCGGTGTAGAGATTGCCGGTTTTGCTCTGCGCACTCACACCGCCGCCGATTGTCCATCTGCGTTCGCCGAACGGCAGACGGTAGCTGGTATAAAGCCGGAACATATGCTTCGGCGTCCAGCTGTTGTAGTTGGCGCCTTCTTGGAAATATGCCTGCGAGCCTTCTGTTGTACGGTATTTGCTGGTATTGAAAGTATAGCCGGCAAAGATTTTCCAGTTTTCATTGAGGCTACCTGAAATTTCGGCATCAAAACCGTGGCTTTGGATGCGCCCTAGCGGAATATTGTAATAACGGCCGGTATAGGGGCTGCGGTCGGCAGAACTGATCGAACGGTTTTTCTGGATGATGTGGAACAGTGCCAATGCGGTATTGAGCTTGTTGTCGCCAAACCAGTCGGCCTTCCAGCCCACTTCGATATTGGTGCCGGTCATCGGGGTTAGGGGTTTGCCTACCGCATCTCTCGCACTCAGATGCGGGTTGAAGATTTGAGTGTAGCTGGCATACAGGCTGTGGTTGGGGTTGATGTCCCAAGTCAGGCCGAAATAGGGAACGAAACGGTTTTTGGTTTTGTAGTTGGGGTCGTAAGTCCATACGCCGCTCGTACCGGCATAGCGGTCGTGATAATCGCTTTTCCAGCGGGTGTAGCGCGTGCCGGCAATCAAGTGCAGGTTGTCTAGGATATTGAAGCGCGTGCCGGCAGCAATCCCCTGCGTAGTCAGCGTGTAGTCTTCATATTCGTGAAAACGGTATGGGCCAGTGTTGAAATCGGGATAAGCGATGTTGTGGTGGAAATCGTAGGCGTTGAAATTGGCGGTGCTGGTGTGCTGGCGCCAGTGGGCATGCAGTTTTTCGCGGGTGTGGTTCAGGGTAACGAATGCATCATGCTCACGGCTGAGCAGCCGATATTTGCCGACCAGATTGGCTTGGAGACCAAACTGCGAACCGTCATTGTCCATGCGCGTGGCACGGCCGCTCACAGCTAAAGTGCCATCTGCCGGCAAGCCTGTGTAAGTGTTATTAGTGTTGCCCAAGGCTGCCCATTCGGTCATATAGCGGGATTTGGTGTAATTGACTTTGCCTGTCAGCTTCCAGTCTTCATTAAAACGATATTCCACTTCGCCAAATAGGTTAAGCTTGCTGGTTTCTTCGGTATTCCAGCCAGCACCGAGGAAGGTTTTGCGCGAGAAACCCGCATCACCTCCGCCCAAAGCCATCGGCACGCCGTAGCGGTCGGGAACAGAGTGTTCGTTTTGATAAGTTGCGCTGACGGTGGCTTTGGTGTT
Source organism: Eikenella sp. Marseille-P7795 (assembly GCF_916618725.1). NCBI lineage: Bacteria > Pseudomonadati > Pseudomonadota > Betaproteobacteria > Neisseriales > Neisseriaceae > Eikenella > Eikenella sp. Marseille-P7795. Next base: position 19,739 of record NZ_CAKAJZ010000001.1, read on the forward strand.
TTCGCCAAGGTCTGCATCCAATACGCCGTAAAGCACATATTTGCGACCGTCCACCTCATCTTTAAACGAGTCGCTACGTTCGGCTGCCACCACAGCACGGCCGCGCACGGTACGGGCTTCATTGAGTGCGCCGGAGAAATCACCCACGCCGCGCACGCTGCCGAATCGGTCGGCGCTGATGCTGGCACTGGCCTGCCTCATAGAAGTCGGGCGTTTGCGTACCACGTTGATGGTGCCGCCGGGCTCGCCGTTGCCTTGCGTTAGACCGGTGGCGCCGCGCACCACTTCGATGTGGTCGTAAATCGCCAAATCGGTTTGGCTGTGCGGATCAGCGTTGGTATTCAACATCGAGCCGCTCACGGTTACTGCCATGCCGTCTTCTTCAATACGGTTGATGTAGAAACCGCGTGATTGAAAGCGGAAACGGTTGCTATCACGGAATACATTCACGCCGGTGGTGGTTTTCAGTGCATCTTCAATACGGCTGATGTTTTGGTCATCCAACTGGGTTTTGGTGATCACGCTCACCGACTGCGGCGTTTCCTTGGGCGACAGGGCCAGACCGGTGGTGGTGCGCATGGCGGAGGTGGTGTAGCTGTTTCTGTTTTCAGTGCGCGTGCTGCGGTTGCGGGCGGTGATTTGGATGGTTTCCAGCTCGGCGGAATCGGCCGGCTCGGGGCTTTGGTCGGCCCAGGCCGGCACGGCGGCAGCCAGCAGGGCGGCGATGAGGGTGGGCTTGAACGGATGCTGCATGATTTTTCCCTTTAAATTAAACAAAGTAAGCAATAGAATAGAACAACGCGGCGCATTATAATCTTTTGCAAACGAGTGCAAATAAATTTAATTCTTATTAACAGCCCGGCTGTTGATAAATAACCACAGCCGCCGCCAAGGTTATTCCCTGCGCGCCCAACCCAAAAACACAATTATTCTTTTAGACAAACACTTACCCGCCGCAGAACAGGCTACCTGAAAATCCCGCACATCAGCCCTGCCCCATTTTCAGGTAGCCACCACGCCCACACAAAAGGCTACCTGAAAACGATATCTTGTAAAGCAAGGCTGAGTTTCAGCGAAGCTAAAACGCAAGCTTCAACGCAGCGAAACAAGCAAAGCAAGTTTCTGCAAAGCTGAAACCATTTTTCAGGTAGCCTTTTCCCGTCCCACACAGCCCGCCTCAGCCGCCCTCCCCCGCCGGCAGCAAACGGTACACCCCCAGTGCTAGCCCCATACACAAACACAGCGGCAGCCACAGCGCCGGCGATTGGCGCGACAGCTCCAGCATAAACACCAGCGCTGTTACCGGCATTTTCTGCGCCACACCCAAAACACCACCGCCCCCACAAACGCCGCCGCCCCGCGTCCACCCCCGGCAGCAGCACATTCCACCCGCAAGCCGCCGCAAACGCAATCAGCCCGCCCAACATCATCGAAGGCGTAATCCGCCCGCCATACGCCCCCGCCAGCGTGGCCAGCAGCAGCGCCGCCCACTTCGCCCCCAGCAGCCCCAGCGCATAGCGCCAATCCAAATCCCCCGCAAAACTCAGCTGATTGCCCGCCTTCCCGTTGCCCATAATCTCCGGAAACCACCAAGCCAAGAACCCGATCAGCCCAAACGCCGCCAACGCCACCCACACCATCCGCACACTGCGCCGCGGAATTTCAGGTAGCCTCCCCATACACCGCTCAAAGCCCCACACCCCCAAAGCCAACAACGGCGCCACTGCCAAAGCCCACACATTAAACCCCCAATCCGGCAGCGGAAACGCCGGCATCGGATACTGAATCACATCCCCTAGCCCCGCGCGCACCACCAACACCGCCGTCCCGCAAGCAATCAGCGCCGCCAACAACCGATCCCGCGACCACGACAACATCAGCGTTTCCAGCGCAAACACTGCCGCCGCCAGCGGCACGTTATACACCGCTGCCAAGCCCGCCCCCGAAGCACAAGCCAGCAGCACCCCCCGCTCCTCCGCATCCAGCCCGCGCCACTTCGCCCACCGCTCCGCCAGCGCCGCACTGATTTCCCGCGGCGCCACCTCCCGCCCCAGCGGCGAGCCCAAAGCCACCGTAACAATCTGCAACAAACCGTGCAGCAGTGTTGCCGCCAGCGGCATTTCCCGCCCGCTCACCACCGCCGTTTTAATCGGCACCAACGGCGCCGCCTTGCGGTGCAGCCACACCCAGCCCGCGCCCACCACCCCGCCGCACAGCAGCAACACCAGCCAACGCCGCAGCGGCGAGCTCTCCTCCACCATCACCCGATACGGCAACACCACATCCGCCGGATAGCCGAACACCCAATGCTGCACCGCATGCAGCAGCAGCGTCAGCACAATGCCCGTGATGCCCGCCGCCACACCCACCGCCAGCAGGGAAACAATCAATTTGGGAGAAAGGGATTTCATGAGAACAAGATTTTTGAGATTCACAACAAACACAGGAAAATATTTCACTTCGCTGAAACCATATTTTCAGGTAGCCTCAAGCTGCTGCAATGTAGCCCAAAGAAAACCAAAAGGCTACCTGAAATTTCAGGTAGCCTCACTCGCGCATCAGCCTAAGCGCGATACTGGCGCATACTCAGCGGCAATTGTTTGCCAGACGGCGAACACAAATCCGGCGAATATTTCAACGCCCCCATCGCCGCCCGAATGATATGCGGCGCGGTTTTGCCGATGCTGAACTGCTCCGGCATATTCAGCCAAATATTCATCAGCCCGCTAATCACTGACATCATAAACACCACCGCCAGATTCACATTCAAATCCTCCGGCAGCTGTTTCTTTTGCAGGCTCAGCGTGAGCGTATCGGTAAGCAGGCGCTGCCACATATCCTGATAGCTGCGCATAATTTTCACCACCGAATGGTTCTGCTCGGTGTATTCGCATTTTAAATGGATGATATTGCAGAACTTCCGCATGGTTTCATCGGTTTCCAGCCGCTGAAACATATTGATGGTGGCCACTTCGAAGCTTTCCCAAATATCGGGCGGCTGGGTTTCCACATCGTGCGCCAATTCGTTCGACAATTCAGCAAACACCTGCTGAAACAAGCCCTCAAACAAGTCTTCTTTGTTTTTAAAGTGCCAATACAGCGCCCCGCGCGTTACGCCGGCGGTCTGCGCAATTTCATTTAGAGATGAACGGCTGATGCCGCGCAAATAGAACGTATCCAGCGCTGCCCTTAGCAGATAGTTGCGTGTTTTTTGTGCTTCAACTTTGGTTTTTCGCATCGTTATTTTATTGTATCTGGTTTATTTATTATCGAATTTTGTCATGCCTAGAGTTTGCTTTCAAGTGGCCCGCCCGCCCGCTCTGCCGGCAATGTTGCTTTTTGGCGTTTTGCTATGTTTTTTGTAAACCATCATAGACAACATACATCAATGCACGTAAAATGCCGGCCTTATTCTCTGCGGCTGCTTATGCCACCAAGGCTCACAAGCAGCCATAATTCGTTAATTAAACGACACTTTCATAAGGCCACCATAATGACATCTTTCAACATATCAGGGAAAACGGGCTTCAAACTGAGCGCAATCGCACTTGCATCGGTTTTGGCTCTGTCTGCCTGCGGGGAAAACGAACAACAGCAACAGGGCGGCCCCGCGCCGGTGGTGAGCGTGCTCACCGTGAAAGCGGAAGACACCACCATCAGCACCAGCCTGCCCGGCCGCTTGGAATCCTTCCGTTCCGCTGAAATCCGCCCGCAAGTGAGTGGCATCATCCAGCGCCGCCTGTTCCAAGAAGGCAGCTACGTGCAGGCCGGCCAAGCGCTCTACCAGCTCGACGATGCCACCTATTCCGCCGGCTTGGCCAGCGCCCGCGCCCAATTGGCCGCTGCCGAAGCCGCCCAAGCCAAAGCCAATGCCGATTTGGCACGCTATCAGCCCTTGGTGGCCGCCGATGCCATCAGCAAACAGGAATACGATGCCGCCGTGGCCGCCCAGCGCTCGGCCGCGGCCAATGTGAACGCTGCCCGCGCCGCCATCCGCTCAGCTCAGGTAAACGTGAACCACGCCCGCATCACCGCGCCGATTTCTGGCTACATCGGCCGCTCCAACGTATCTGAAGGCGCACTGCTCACTGCCGGCAGCAGCACCGTGCTGGCCACCATCCAGCAAACCAACCCGATGTATGTAAACGTTACCCAATCCGCGCTGGAAGTGATGAAACTGCGCCGCCAGATTGCCGAAGGCCAGATGAGCGCGGTAAACGGCGCAGTGGAAGTGTCCATCATCATGGAAGACGGCAGCGAATATCCGCAAAAAGGCCGCCTGCTCTTCACCGACCCGACCGTGAACGAGACCACCGGCCAAGTTTCCCTGCGCGTGGAAGTGCCAAACGAAGATAACATCCTGTTGCCTGGCCTGTATGTGCAGGTGCGCCTGCCACAGGCGCAGATGAGCCGTGCCTACCTGATTCCGCAGCGTGCGGTTACCCGTGGCGAGAAAGATACGGTAATCGTGGTGGCTGCCGACGGTTCGATGCGCCCGCAGGAAGTGGCCATTGCCGGCCAGAGCGGCAACAACTGGATTGTTAGCGGCGGCCTGAAAGACGGTGACAAAGTGGCCGTGGACGGCACCATGATTGCCGGCATGATGGGTGCGCAGAAAGTACAGGTACAGGAATGGCAGGCTTCGCAGCCGCAACAGCAGCCTGCTCCAGCCGCGCCCGCTAGCGCACCGGCCAAACAGCCTGCCGCCGCCTCGGCTCCTGCGACCGCTTCCACTGCCAAACCCGCTTCCGAAGCCAAATAAAGGGGCTGCTATAAATGGCTAAATTCTTTATCGACCGCCCCGTGTTTGCGTGGGTTATCTCTATTTTCATTATTCTGGCAGGTGTGCTGGCCATTCAGAAGCTGCCGGTATCGCAGTATCCGTCTGTGGCCGCGCCCACCTTCAACCTTACCGCCACCTACCCCGGCGCTTCCGCCCAAGTGATGGAAGACAGCGTGCTGGCCGTGATTGAGCGCAACATGAACGGCGTGGAAGGCTTGGATTATATGTCCACTTCTGCCGACTCCAGCGGTAGGGGCACGGTAACGCTCACGTTTACCCCCGACACCAACGAAGACGTGGCGCAGATTGAGGTAAACAACAAACTGAACGAAGTGTTGTCCAGCCTGCCCACCACCGTGCAGCAATACGGTGTGAACGTATCGAAATCCCGCTCCAACTTCCTGATGGTGGTGGCGCTCTCTTCCACCAGCCAAAGCTTGGAAGAAATGGCCGACTACGCCCAGCGCAACATCGTGCCCGAGCTGCAACGCTTGGAAGGCGTGGGCGCGGTGCGCCTATTTGCTTCTCAGCGCGCCATGCGTGTGTGGGTGGATCCGCAGAAACTGCAAAATTTCAATCTATCGTTTGCCGATGTTTCTTCTGCCATCAGCGCCCAAAACGCGCAGATTTCCGCCGGTTCGCTCGGCTCGCTGCCGGCCAACCAAGGGCAAACCATCACCGCCACCATCACCGCCGAAGGCCAGCTCAGCACTCCTGAGCAATTCGGCAACATCATTCTGCGCAGCACCACCGACGGCGCCAACGTATACCTGCGCGATGTAGCCAAAATCGAGCTGGGTTCGGAAGATTATTCTTCCAGCACCCGCCTGAACGGTACGCCCACCGTCGGCTTAGCCGTGATGCTTTCCAACAGCGGTAACGCCACCGCCACCGCCGCCTTGGTGAAAGACCGCATGAACACGCTGGAAAACTACTTCCCCGGCGACATGAAATGGAATGCACCCTACGACACCTCCACCTTCGTAGAAATCTCCATCAACCAAGTGGTGCACACCTTGGTGGAAGCCATGGTGTTGGTGTTCATTGTGATGTTCGTGTTCCTGCAAAATATCCGCTACACCCTGATTCCCACCATCGTGGTGCCAATTTCGCTTTTGGGCGGTTTTGCCGGCATCTACTATCTCGGCATGTCAATCAACGTGCTCACCATGTTTGCCATGGTGCTGGTGATCGGTATCGTGGTGGACGACGCCATCGTGGTGGTGGAAAACGTAGAACGCATCATGTCGGAAGAAGGGCTGCCGCCGCGAGAAGCCACGCATAAGGCCATGGGCCAGATTTCCGGCGCCGTGGTCGGCATTACCGCCGTGTTGATTTCCGTGTTTGTACCGCTGGCCATGTTCAGCGGCGCCACCGGCAAAATCTACCAACAGTTCGCCATCACCATGGTGATTTCCATCGCCTTCTCCGCCTTCCTCGCGCTGTCGCTTACGCCTGCTTTGTGCGCCACGCTGCTCAAGCCTGTAGCCAAAGGCCACCACGAGGAAAAAACCGGCTTCTTCGGCTGGTTCAACCGCAAATTCGATGCCGGCAACAAACGCTATGAAAGCTGGGTGGCCGCCCTGCTGCTGCGTGCCGGCCGGATGGTGATTGTGTATGCTGCCCTCATCGCTGTGGCCGCCTTCCTGTTCACCCGCATTCCGTCTTCCTTCCTGCCCACCGAAGACCAGGGTAACCTGATGGTGAGCATCCAGCTGCCTGCCGGCGCCACCAAAGAGCGCACCGACGCCACTTTGCTGAACGTGGAAAAAATCGCCATGGGCATGCCCGAAGTGAAAGACGTGTTCACCGTATCCGGCTTCAGCTTTTCAGGTAGCGGCCAAAACATGGCCTTGGGCTTCGTGATTTTGAAAAACTGGGACGAACGCAAAGGCGCGGGCCAAGATGCCACCAGCGTTACTAGAAAACTCACTGGCGCCTTTATGGGCAGCGGTCTAATCCGCGACGGTTTCGCCATTGCTGTGAACCCGCCGCCCATCCGCGAGCTGGGCAACGGCGGCTTGGAATTCCACCTGCAAGACCGTAACAACCACGGCCACCAGGCCCTGGTTGCCGCCCGCAACCAGCTGATTGCCGAAATGCGTAAAAACCCGATGTTCGGCGACACCCGCTCTTCCGGCCTGGAAGACGCGCCGCAGCTCAAGTTGTCGATCGACCGCGAAGCCGCCGCCGCACAAGGCATCAGCATGGCTTCCATCCGTGCTGCTTTGAGCACCGCATTGGGCGGCTCCTATATCAACGACTTCCCCAACAAAGGCCGTTTGCAGCGCGTTTACGTGCAGGCCGATGCGCAGGCGCGCATGCAGCCTGAGCAGATTCTGGCCATGACTGTGCCCAACAGCCAAGGCGTGGCCGTGCCGCTCTCCACCGTGGTGAGTGCCTCTTGGGAGGCCGGCATGGAGCAGAGCACCCGCTTCAACGGCTATCCCTCCATGTCGATCAGCGGCGCGGTAAACTCCGGCTTTGCCAGCGGCGACGCTATGGCCGAAGTGGAACGCATCGTATCGCAGATGGACGGCTACAGCGTGGAATGGGCCGGCGAATCGCGCGAACAGGCCAGCGGCGCCTCCCAGCGCACCACCCTGTATATCTTCGTGCTGGTAGCCGTGTTCCTGGTGTTGGCCGCCTTGTATGAAAGCTGGTCGATTCCGGCCGCCGTGCTGCTGGTGGCGCCTTTGGGCTTCCTCGGCGTGGTGCTCGGCGTGTTCGGCCGCAATATGTTTAACGGCCTGCTCCGCACGCAGGAGGTGTATTTCAACGACATCTACTTCATGGTGGGCATGATTACGGTAATCGGCCTGAGCGCGAAAAACGCCATTCTGATTATCGAGTTTGCCAAAGACCTGCAAGCCCAGGGCAAAACCGCCATGGAATCCGCCCTTGCTGCCGCGCATCTGCGTTTCCGCCCGATTTTGATGACCTCCTTCGCCTTCATCTTGGGCGTGGTGCCGCTGTATATCGCTTCCGGCGCCAGCTCCGCCAGCCAACGCGCCATCGGCACCACCGTATTCTGGGGGATGACCATCGGCACGCTCTTGTCTGTGTTCCTCGTGCCGCTGTTCTACGTACTGGTGCGCAAGCTGTTCAAGCCCACCCAGCATGAAACCGAAATCACGGCCGCCCACAGCAACATCAGCCACGAGCTGGCCGACATGTACGTTTCCGAAGCCGAACGCGGCCTCAGCGACGAAGAGAAACAAGACCTGCACCACGACTAAGCTTTTTTCAGGTAGCCTCTGCCCCGCATGAGGCTACCTGAAAAATACAAGGACCCATTATGCAAACCAATTTGAAACCGATTGCGGCCGGCATCGCCTCCGCCCTGCTGCTTTCCGCCTGCACCCTGGCGCCAAGCTACCGTCAGCCCGAAGTAAACGTGCCCGCCCAATTCCGCTACGACACCGCCGCCGGCCAAAGCGTCAGCCGCGCCGCCGACACCGGCTGGGAAGACTACTTTGCCGACCCGCGCCTCAAATCGCTGATTACCCTGGCGCTGAAAAACAACCCCGACCTGCGCATGGCCGCGCTCAACGCCGAAGCCGTGCGCGCCCAATACGTGATCACCCGCGCCGCCTCCCTGCCCGGCATCAACGCCAGCGGCACCGGCCAGCGCGCCCGCGTGGCACAAGATTTGAGCAGCACCGGCCAATCCTACATCGCCGAATCCTACAACGTCGGCCTCGGCATCGCCTCCTACGAAATCGACCTTTTCGGCAAAGCCCGCAGCAACAACCGCGCCGCCCTGCAAAGCTACTTCAGCAGCGTGGCCGCCCGCGATTCCGCCCACCTCTCGCTCGTTTCCTCCGTGGCCAAAGCCTATTTCAACGAACGCTACGCCGAAGAATCCATGAAGTTGGCGCAACGCGTGCTGCAAACCCGCGAGCAAACCTACCGCCTCAACCAAATCCAGCACAACGCCGGCGTGATTTCCGCCGTCAACCTGCGCGAAATGGAAGGCCTGATCGAATCGGCCAAAGCCGACTACGCCGCCGCCCTGCGCGCCCGCGAGCAGGCGCACAACGCCCTAGTTACCCTCATCAACCAGCCCGTGCCCGCCAACCTGCCCGCCGGCCTGCCGCTGGATAAGCAGTTCCGCATCACCAAGCTGCCAGCCGGCCTCACCTCCGACGTGCTGCAAAACCGCCCTGACATCCGCGCCGCCGAGCACAACCTGCGCCAGGCCAACGCCAACATCGGCGCCGCCCGCGCCGCCTTCTTCCCCAGCATCAGCCTCACCAGCACCATCGGCACCGGCAGCACCGAGATGAAGCGCCTGTTCGACGGCGTAAACCGCACCTGGGTGTTCTCGCCCACCATCAACGTGCCCATCTTCAACTGGGGCAGCCTGCGCGCCAGCCTCGACGTGGCCAAACTGCGCCAGCAGTCTGCCGTGGCCGCCTATGAAAAAGCCGTGCAGTCTGCCTTCCAAGACGTATCCAACGCCTTGGTGGCGCGCGAAACCCTGCAGCAGCAATACGATTCCCGCCTGCAAACCCAAAAGGCCTACAACGACCGCCTGCGCCTGATCAACCTGCGCTACCGCCACGGCGTGTCCAGCTCGCTGGAAGTGCTTGATGCCGAGCGCAGCAGCTACTCCGCCGATTCCGCCGTGCTCGCTACCCAGCTCAATATGCTGGAAAACCTGGCCGACCTGTATAAAGCCCTCGGCGGCGGCCTCAAGCAATACAGCGAAGCCGCGCCCGCTGCAAACGCAGCCGCCGGCAACGCATCCGCCCCTGCCGAAGCCGGCAGCAGCAAATAATTTTTCAGGCAGCCCCAGCCTGCCGGCCATGCCGCAACACCACAGCATGGCCGGCAGTTCTTTTGCCCGCATCCCAAGCGAGCTTGAGGCTACCTGAAAACCGTGTCCCCCAATCCAATCGCCGCACCTTTCTATTTTTCAGGTAGCCTTTAAGCCGCCAGCCCTCAATCGGTATCACCATGCCAACAATCAAAGGCTACCTGAAAAATTTGAGCCGCATAGAAACTTTTCAGGTAGCCTCCCCGCTCCCGGTCTACTAATCAATTAGCGTTATAATCTCCCTTTTGCCCGCCCCGTTTACCCATCTGCCATTTTTCAGGTAGCCTCATGGACATCATCCAATACCCAAATTCCCCCTTCAAACTCCACCAGCCCTTCCCGCCCGCCGGCGACCAGCCGACTGCGATTGCAGGATTATTGGAAGGCTTGGAAGACGGCCTGGCCTATCAAACCCTGCTCGGCGTAACCGGTTCGGGCAAAACCTACACCATGGCAAACGTCATCGCCCAAAGCGGCCGCCCCGCCATCATCATGGCGCACAACAAAACCCTCGCCGCCCAGCTCTACGCCGAAATGCGCGAGTTTTTCCCCGAAAACGCGGTGGAATATTTCGTCTCCTACTACGACTATTACCAACCCGAAGCCTACGTTCCCAGCCGCGACTTGTTCATCGAAAAAGACAGCGCGATTAACGAACACATCGAACAGATGCGCCTTTCCGCCACCAAAAACCTGATGACGCGCGACGACGTGATTATCGTCGCCACCGTGTCCGCCATTTACGGTATCGGCGACCCGACCGAATACCAACAAATGGTGTTGTCCGTCAAAGAAGGCGACACCATCGAGCAGCGCGACATCATCGCCACGCTCGTTTCCATGCAGTACGAACGCGGCGATTTGGACTTCAAACGCGGCAGCTTCCGCGTGCGCGGCGACGTGATTGACGTCTATCCCGCCGAAAGCTCCGAAAACGCCCTGCGCATCAGCCTGTTCGACGACGAAATCGACCGCCTCGATATGTTCGACCCGCTTTCAGGCAGCCTGCACCAGCGCGTCGGTCGCTACACCGTCTTCCCGTCCAGCCACTACGTTACCCCGCGCGACACCGTCTTGCGCGCCTGCGAGTCCATCAAAGAAGAACTGCGCGAACGCATCGAATTTTTCGCCCGCGAACAACGCCCCGTCGAACAGCAGCGCATCGAACAGCGCACCCGTTTCGACCTCGAAATGCTCTACGAAATGGGCTTCTGCAAAGGCATTGAAAACTACTCCCGCCACTTCTCCGGCAAAAAAGAAGGCGAACCGCCGCCCACGCTGATGGACTACCTGCCAAGCAACGCCATCATGTTCATCGACGAAAGCCACGTTACCGTTACCCAAATCGGCGGCATGTACAAAGGCGACGCATCGCGCAAGCAAAACCTCGTCGATTACGGCTTCCGCCTGCCTTCCGCCCGCGACAACCGCCCGCTCAAATTCCACGAATTTGAAAAAGTCATGCCGCAAACCGTCTTCGTTTCCGCCACCCCCGCCAAATACGAAGAAGAACACGCCGGACAAGTGGTCGAACAAGTCGTCCGCCCCACAGGGCTGGTCGACCCCCAAATCATCATCCGCCCCGTCGCCACCCAAGTCGATGACTTAATGAGCGAAATCAACGACCGCATCCAAAAAGGCGAACGCGTACTCGTTACCACCCTCACCAAACGCATGGCGGAACAACTCACCGACTATTACAGCGAACTCGGCATCAAAGTGCGCTACCTGCACAGCGACATCGACACCGTAGAGCGCGTTGAAATCATTAGAGATTTGCGATTAGGTTTGTTTGACGTACTCGTCGGCATCAACCTCTTGCGCGAAGGCCTAGACATCCCCGAAGTCTCCCTCGTCGCCATCCTCGACGCCGACAAAGAAGGTTTCCTGCGCTCCCACCGCAGCCTGATTCAGACTATCGGCAGGGCAGCGCGCAACGTGAACGGCGTGGCCATCCTGTACGCCGACAAAATCACCGATTCCATGAAAGCCGCCATCGACGAAACCGAACGCCGCCGCGAAAAACAGATGAAATTCAACGAAGAACACGGCATCGTACCGCAGCAGATTAAAAAACAAGTCAAAGACATCATCGACGGCGTGTACCACGAAGAAGGCAGCGGCAAAGGTCGTCTGAAAGGCAAAAACAAGGTCAAAGTCGGTGAAATCCACAACGAAGAAGATGCGATTAAAGAAATCGCCAAACTGGAAAAAGCCATGCAGCAGGCGGCTCGGGATTTGCAATTTGAAGAGGCGGCTGTGTTGCGGGATAGAATTCGGGGGATTAAGGAGAATTTGTTGTTTGGGGCTGAGTAAATTTTTAATTAGGATTATCAATTAGGATTCAATGATGTCTATATCTACAAAAATTGCAAAAATTATTTGGGGGCAATGTGCTGCAAGATGTTGTATTTGCAAGAGAGAGCTAATCAAGAAAAATGAACGTAATAGCCGGAAATTAACTTTAGTTGGAGAAATCGCACATATTGTTGGTTCCAAACAAAGTGCTCCCCGTGGAGAATCTGATCTTACACAACAAGAACGTGATGATGTAGATAATCTAATGCTTTTATGTCAAGAACACCATAAAGAAATTGATGATGCTGATAATATTGAAGATTATTCTGTTCAATATTTAAAAAATATAAAAGAAAATCATATTAAATGGATTGCTCAGAAATTTTTGCAAGAAAAACCATGGAGATTAAGATTTTCTATATTCTTTTATTTAAATATACCACGTCTTGCCGAGCAGGCAGCTCGTTTAGGTCAAGAATTAAATTTAAATTCCTTTGATTTGAATAGAAGCTTGCATAGTTTAAGTTATGAGCTAAATCATGTAATGCTTTATTTTGAAAATACATTGACAAGATTAGAAATTAGTTCAATTCCTATTGAAGAAATTATTTTACATGAAGGCTTAGAAGGTAGGCTTATTTCATTTGAACAAAACCGATTTAGGACAAAAAATATCAATTTCGACATGACGAGTGAAACTGATCTAATGAATGTTAAATTTACTGGAGATTGGAATAAAGACCCACATATCTATACTAAGTTAAATACTTTTAAAGTACTTTTCCCAATTAATCCACGTTGGATCACAACAACAACTGCTTTTGTACATTTTCGTCCTAGTGGTGGGCATAATTCTTTCTCAGGATTAGGAATAGTAACAAGTGTAGATTATGTTAATTCAATTATTACAGTTACACCTTTTGCTATTGGCCAATTTGATTTTTTCTTGCACTTATGAATAACTTTGGTAATGCTACCGATATTATGTAAAGCAAGCCGACACCTCCATAATAACATAAGCAAGCGTAGGTTGGGTCGAGACCCAACAAAGCTATTAAACTTCACGAAATGTTGTGCTTGCAACCCAACCTGCATTTTGCCCAATTACCATATAATAAAAAGGTCGTCTGAAAACCTATTTAGCGTTTTCAGACGACCTTTGTTTCATTTCAGGCAACGAATATAATGGCTAGAAAACTTATTTCTTCCAGTTGGTTCAATACCCAACAAAATCCATTTTAAAAAGACCCCTACCATCATGACCTATCCGCAAGCCCTGCAACAACTTCAATACTGGCTGACAAACAACCAAACATCTCATGCAAACCATCTGAATTTCAATGTACATCCCCTTTCAACCGATGAATTGTATGCAATACGCGACTATACACAAAACAGGCTGCCTGAGAGCTATTATTTATTTTTACAGCAATGCGGCACGGGGGATTTTTTCAATTCGTGGTACACCAGCGTAATAGATCAAACCGTATCGCAAACGCCCAAAATAGAAACCTACAACCTCGCCCAACTGCAGGAGCAAAATGCCTATTACCAACAACTATTACGCGAAGAGCTTGACGATCTACCGCCTGACGAACACCCCGACATAGGCAAAATCTTTATCATCGGCGCGCATCACAGCATGGGAGATTGGTTCGGCTTTGACCTATCCCGTGCCGAGCCCAACTTCGATATTTTTATCCACGATGCCGCTAATCCCGCCACCTATGCCGAAGAAGCCGAATGGCGGCATTTTGAAGATTGGATCATCCGTTGCGTGAAAAGCGAGGGAGAAGATACTCTTTGAGCAAACCGCAGCCTACATCCCCACCAGCTGCGTGCATAGTTGTGCCATATACCCCGCAAATAAACAACAAGGCCGCCTGAATTTTCAGACGGCCTCTTCGTTTGCGGCGTTACCGCTTATTCAATAACAACCCGTGCATTCAGCGGCTGCACAGGGCGGTTGTTGTGTGAACCAACGGCGCGGGTGAATTTCTCCGCTTGTGCCTGGTCGATGTGGTCATAAGTTTTCAACACTAACCATGATACGCCCTCAGTACATGGCGGCGTGGTCAGCGAACCGGCAAAGCGGTAGTATTGCAGGTTCCGCGGCAACAGTGATGAAGCATTGAACGGTTGGTCGAGTTTCACTTTTCCTGCTGTCATCGGCATGGCGTTCCAGATGGAAGACAGGCGGTTGTTGGTTCTGCCGGCTTCATACAGCACTGCCAATACCAAAGGCTGTTTGTTTTCATCTAAGTGGACGAAATGGGCTTCCATCGGGAAGGTGCGTCCTTTGATTTGGTTTTCGCTCGGCACGTGGAAGTGGAACTGTTTCAGGGTGTAGGTGCGGCCGTTCACAGTCAGGGTGTTGCCGCCTTCGGGATAATTAACCTGGATGGTGTGACCGTTGTTTTCAACTTCTACGGCACTCGGACGGTAATTAACTTGAATGGCAGGCAGTCTGCCGGAAACGGTTTCGGTAATATTTACAGGCGATTGGTTTTTACCTGTGGAGCACAAACGAAATTCTTCAGACAGGTTGCCCCAGCTTTCAGGAGAGTCATGTCCGGTGTAGCCCCAATGGGTGTGGTCACCGTGTGCGGCAGCGGAAACAGCAGTACAGGCCAACAGCAGGACAGCGGTCAAGCGCGGTAAAGTGCGGGGGAAACGAGGCATTGCAAGATCCTTTCTATTAAGGAGTGGGAAAAGCGTTGCAGTGCGTATATAAATATTTTTATTTTTTAGAAAGATAGCTATATTAAATGATTCGGTCAAGCTTTCCCTGCCTTCAAACCATTAGTGCAATGAAGTTAAAGCGAATTCATTTCGCCATAAATCCTACTTTATTTTAGGTAAGTGTTAAACAGCAAGCCGTAGCCTGTATTCCCCACTAACTGCATACTGTATGAACCGTGAATACAACGTGTAGAATTATGTGCTATCGGCACGCACGCATTACTTGAAATTCCATCTCCGCATGCGCGGCTGTGCCACACTCCCTACCCACTTCTGTTATTTCCCCCAAAAAGGCTACCTGAAAATAAAACTTCAGCGTGGTAAAAACCCAAGGGGCTGACGTAGATTAGCCCTAAATTCCACACCATCTCCGCAGGATTTTAAGCTGTTGGGACGGTGTACCGAAGTTAAACCGAAATTCGCATTCTTTCAAGAACAGCAGGAAAGATTTGCGGTCGATTCCGTTGTATTTGCGTAAGACACGTTTTGCCTGATTCCAGAAATTCTCAATGCCGTTAATGTGGTTTTGACGGTCTGCAAATTCCTTGGAATGGTTAATACGGTGATGGATAAAACCACTCACGCCCAACTTGTCGTAACTGCTCAGGCTGTCGGTATAGACAATGCTGTCCGGCATAATTTTCCTTTTTATTACAGGCATCAATGTTTCAGACTTGGCATTATCCACCACAATAGTGTAGACCCGTCCCTGCCGTTTCAGGATGCCGAATACCACTACCTTGCCTGCCGCACCACGTCCTCGCCTGCCTTTGCGGCGTCCGCCGAAATAGCTTTCGTCCAATTCGACCGGGCCGGCGAAAATTTCATCGGCCGCCAGTGCCAGATGATGGCTGATGACTTGGCGGATTTTGTGGTAGAACAGGATAGCAGAGTTGGGCTGTATGCCCAAAATATCAGCAGCGGCACGGGCGGTAACTTCGAGTACAAAAACTCGAGCAGTTTCTTTTGTATTTTCCCACTT
The DNA here is from genome assembly GCF_916618725.1 of Eikenella sp. Marseille-P7795. NCBI lineage: Bacteria > Pseudomonadati > Pseudomonadota > Betaproteobacteria > Neisseriales > Neisseriaceae > Eikenella > Eikenella sp. Marseille-P7795. The sequence continues at coordinate 35,366 of NZ_CAKAJZ010000001.1, forward strand.
AGTTTACAATTGATTATTTGCATTTTCGTAGCCTAGCATAGCTGCTAATCTACGTCAGCCCCAAACCCAATCAACTTTTCAGGTAGCCCCAACCCATCCAAGGCTACCTGAACCCCCTCCCTTTTTTCAGGTAGCCTTTCCCCCTTCCGCCCCATCTTCAAAATATGCCCGTGCTAGGGCCAACACATTATCCCGCAGCGGGTCGTGCTGCCCCTCGTGCCAGGCCAGCGCCACGCTGGTGATCCAAATATCGTCGTTCAGCGGCAACAGCACGGCGTTGCTCGGCAGATAGCGTGCCGACGAAGCGGGCACCAGCGCCACGCCCTGCCCGCAGCCGGCAAAGGCCACCTGCAGGGCGATGGTGCGCACCTCGTGCAGGATATTGGGCGAAAAGCCGGCGCGGTGGCAGGCGGCCAGCAGGGTGTCGAAAGAATCGGGGCTGATGGCACGCTCAAACATCACAAAGCCTTCGCCGGCCAAGTCTTTCAAATCCACCGCCGTGCGGGAGGCGAAAGGGTGGCTTTTCGGCAACACCACGGCCAGCGGCTCGCGGCGCAGGGTGTGCAGGTGGATGGTGCTGTCCCACGGGATTTCTAAGCGGGTGAAGGCCAGGTCGATTTCGCCCGATTGCAGCAGCGCTTCGGTGTCGCCGCTGTCAATTTCGCGCACCTGTATGCTGATGTTGGGATAGTGCCGGTGGATGTGCTCGATCAGCGGCGGCAACACTTCCACCAGCGACACGGCAATCGCGCCGATATGCAAAATGCCGCTGCGCCCGGCGGCAATTTCATACACGGAGCTTTGCAGCTGCTGCATCTGCTCGGCAAATTTGCGCACGACTGGTAGGATGGAATAGCCGGCGGCCGTGAGCTTGGTGCCGCGCCGCGAACGCTCAAACAACACCATGCCCAAGGCGTGCTCCAGCTGTTTGATCTGCTCGGTGAGCGGCGGCTGCGACATATTCAGCTTTTCGGCGGCACGGCCGAAATGTTCTTCTTCGGCCACGGCGAGAAACAGCCACAAATGGCGGATGAGGCGGAAATTTATCATCTGTTTTCCCTATCACAGGCTTCTTTAGGCAGTATTTTATATATCAAGACAGCGGCTGTATAGTGTGCACATCTTGTTAATGGGAGCACATAAATGTTCGGTATCATTAACTTTTCCGCTTATATCTTGGCCGTGCTGCTGCTGGTGCTGCTGCCCGGGCCGAATATGATTTACTGCCTGTCGGTGGCTGGCCAATACGGCAGGAAACCCGGCTGGAGCGCTTTCGCCGGCATCTTCCTCGGCAACGGCATTTTGATTGTGGCCTCCGCCTTCGGCGCCAGCGCCCTGCTGCAAGCCTACCCTTCCCTGTTTACCGCGCTGCAACTGGCCGGCGGCGCCTACCTGGCTTATTTGGGCGTGATGCTGCTGCGCGAAGGCTGGCTCAAACTGCGCCACACCGCCGCAGCCAAAGCCGACAGCCACGCCGCCGAAAGCACCAGGCTGCAAGTGTTCCGCAAATCGCTCATTATTTCCTTGGCCAATCCGCAAAGCCTGCTGTTTTTCCCCGCCATCATGGTGCAGTTTATCAACATCCGCTATGAACATCCGCAGCTGAGTTTCCTGGTGCTGGGCGGCACGTTCCAGCTGTGCAGCCTGCTGTGCATGAGCACGCTGATTCTGATGGCCGATTCCGTGGGCCGCGTGGGCACCAAATACAGCCGTGCCGCCGCATTGGGCAAAAGCAGCGCCGGCGCCCTGTTTATCTTCTTCGCCGCCAAACTGTGGCTCGCCACCGCCATCTAACCCTCTCCTCCTCGCTACCTGGAAAATCGCGCCGTTCTTTGTGTTCAAACTCCTATCGGTAGTCTCTCCTCGCGATTTTTCAGGTAGCCTTTTTCCCTATCCCAACCAGCGCTGCAAACGCTTCCCGCCCTTTCAGGCTACCTGAAAAATTATCCACATCCTCTTCCGCAGTTTTCAGGTAGCCTTTGAGCCAAACGTTCTCCCCTCCCAATCACCCTGCCCAAGCCCGCTAAAATGCCGTTTGATTTTCAGCCAACCCAGCCCGCCATGCAAAGAGGCTACCTGAAAACCAATCAAGCCGCCCGAAGCATTTTCAGGTAGCCTCGTCCGCCTCAAAGGCTACCTGAAAGCATCAGCTTCAACGAAGTTAAAAACCTCCCGCCCCGCCGCTCAATCTGCCCGCCGAATATTTTTCACCTCCCGCCCTTGAATTCGCCGCCGTCAGCCCTATTTCCTTCGCCGCATAAGCAGCGTGCCGCGCTTTGGCCGGCACATTTCTGTTTACCCTCAACCGGGTAGCAACAAATCATCACATTCAATTTGGAGAGAAGATTTATGAAAATTCGTCCCCTGCACGACCGCGTAGTCATCAAGCGCCTGGAAGCCGAAGAAAAAACCGCTTCCGGCATCGTTTTGCCCGGCTCTGCCGCCGAGAAGCCCGATATGGGCGAAGTGATTGCCGTGGGTGCCGGCAAAATGGGCAAAGGCGGCGAGCGCCGCAAGCTCGATGTGAAAGTGGGCGACCGCGTGATTTTCGGCAAATACAGCGGCCAAACCGTGAAAGCGGACGGCGAAGAGCTGCTGGTGATGCGCGAAGAAGACATCTTCGGCATCATCGAATAAGCAAACCCATCAAGACAATAATTTCTGATTTTTTATTTTAGGAGTCATACACATGGCAGCAAAAGATGTACAGTTCGGCAACGAAGTCCGTCAGAAAATGGTAAACGGCGTAAACACCCTGTCTAACGCCGTGAAAGTTACCCTCGGCCCGAAAGGCCGCAATGTGGTGCTGGATCGCGCTTTCGGCGGCCCGCACATCACCAAAGACGGCGTAACCGTGGCCAAAGAAATCGAACTGAAAGACAAGTTTGAAAACATGGGCGCGCAGATGGTGAAAGAAGTTGCCTCCAAAACCAACGACGTGGCCGGCGACGGCACCACCACCGCCACCGTTCTGGCGCAATCCATCGTGGCCGAAGGCATGAAATACGTAACCGCCGGCATGAACCCGACCGACCTGAAACGCGGTATCGACAAAGCCGTAGCCGCCCTGGTAGCCGAGTTGCAGAACATTTCCAAGCCGGTGCCGGAAAAATCCAAGGAAATCGCCCAAGTGGCCTCCATTTCCGCCAACTCCGACGAATCCATCGGCAACATCATCGCCCAGGCGATGAACGAAGTGGGCAAAGAAGGCGTGATCACCGTAGAAGACGGCAAATCGCTGGAAAACGAAGTGGAAGTGGTGAAAGGTATGCAGTTCGACCGCGGCTACCTCTCCCCCTATTTCGTGAGCAACCCGGAAAAACAGCTGGCCGAGCTGGATAGCCCGTTTGTGCTGTTGTTCGACAAGAAAATCAGCAACATCCGCGACCTGCTGCCGGTGTTGGAGCAAGTGGCCAAAACCAGCCGCCCGCTCTTGATTATCGCTGAAGACGTGGAAGGCGAAGCCTTGGCCACTCTGGTGGTGAACAACCTGCGCGGCATCCTCAAAACCGTGGCCGTGAAAGCACCGGGCTTCGGCGACCGCCGCAAAGCCATGCTGCAAGACATCGCCATCCTCACCGGCGGCACCGTGATTGCCGAAGAAGTGGGCTTGTCTTTGGAAAAAGCCACGCTGGAAGATTTGGGCCAGGCCAAACGCATCGAAGTGGGCAAAGAAAACACCACCATTATCGACGGCTTGGGCAACAAAGCCGCCGTGGAAGCCCGCGTGGGCGAAATCCGTACCCAGATTGAAACCGCCACCAGCGAATACGACAAAGAAAAACTGCAAGAACGCGTGGCCAAACTGGCCGGCGGCGTGGCCGTGATCAAAGTGGGCGCAGCCACCGAAGTGGAAATGAAAGAGAAGAAAGACCGCGTGGACGACGCGCTGCACGCCACCCGTGCTGCCGTGGAAGAAGGCGTGGTGGCCGGCGGCGGCGTGGCCCTGCTGCGTGCCCGCTCTGCCCTGAGCAAGGTGGAAACCGCCAATGCCGACCAGGAAGCCGGCGTGCAAATCGTATTGCGCGCGGTTGAATCCCCGCTGCGCCAAATCGTGGCCAACGCCGGCGGCGAGCCGAGCGTGGTGGTGAACAAAGTGCTGGAAGGCAGCGGCAACTTCGGCTACAACGCCGGCAACGACAGCTACGGCGACATGCTGGAAATGGGTGTGATCGACCCGGCCAAAGTAACCCGCTTCGCGCTGCAAAACGCCGCCTCCATCGCCGGCCTGATGCTGACCACCGAATGCATGGTGGCCGACATTCCGGAAGACAAACCCGCCGCTCCCGACATGGGCGGAATGGGAGGCATGGGCGGAATGGGCATGATGTAATCGGCCTGTAGCCCGCGCTATGCGAAAGCACCCTCGCTTTGAGGGTGCTTTTTTATGCCCTGCCGTTTTTCAGGTAGCCTCTATTCTTCATAGCATGTTTGCCTTGTGTTGCCTGGATTAAATTATTCATTGCAATCAATAGTGAAAAACAATTTTTCAGCACTCCCTGCCCAGTAATCCAACTTTGGCATGGTTCATGCTTATCCATTTAGAGAACTTTATCTTCCGTCTAATTCCAATTACACAGAATCTACTCAGGATACCCTTTACATGGCTACTGCAACCAGAAAACTTTCACGCAACCGCAAACAATCCCGCAACAGAAACAGCGGAGGCGGCGCAGGCCGTATCGTCGGTTTGTTGTTGGCTGCCCTGCTGATTGGCGGCGGCGCTTATGCCTATCTGAACCCGGACATCATCGAGCAGGCCAAAGGCTTGGTCGGCTTGGTCGGCTTGGCCGATCCGGCTGCCGAAGAAACAGTCGGCACCGGTGCCCCGCAAGCCCCTGCCGCTCCCCTCATCACCGATGCCCAAGCGGTTGAAGCGCTGAACATGGCCAAAGTATGGGTGGAAACCCGCCTGGCCAAAGGTACGCGCCTGAACGAAATCAACGAAACGATTGATGTTCCCGCCGGCCAAAAAGCATTCTGGCAAAGCATCACCCTCAGCCAGGGCGCGATTACCGCCGTTCCTGCCGGCGGCACTGCCGAACGTGCCGTACTGCTGCTACCGATGCAGGCTCAGGGGCAATTGATTTGGGCTTGTGCCGGCGACATTCCGCCGGTGCTCGAAAGCAGTATCTGCACCCAGTAAAAGTTACTCTCTAGCTGTTCATTCAGGCTACCATGATTTTTCAGGTAGCCTGCTTTTTGCCTGCAAGATTTGAAAATATAGTGGATTAACTTTAAACCAGGACTGCGTTGCCTCGCCTTGCCGTACTACCTGTACTGTCTGCGGCTTCGTCGCCTTGTCCTGATTTAAATTTCATCCACTATGCATCCGCCATAATGGATTCAGTTTCAATCAAAACAAAGCGAGGCAGCACAGCCCTGGTTTAAAAACTTCATCCCCTGCCCGGCATCAGCCGCAACAGGGGATGAAATATTGAGCCGTAGCGGCTTAACCGCGCAATTCTTTGGGCAGCACAAACACAATGCTTTCCTGCTCCCCCGCGCTTTCCCGCACCGTGGCATAGCCCCAGCCTTGCACGGTATCCACCACCTCCTGCACCAACACTTCCGGCGCCGAAGCCCCGGCGGCAATCCCCACCTGCTCCTTGCCGGCAAACCATTCTTTTTTCAGGTAGCCTGCATTGTCCACCATATAAGCGTCCACGCCCTGCTGCGCCGCCACTTCGCGCAAACGGTTGCTGTTGGAAGAATTGGGCGAGCCCACTACCACCACCACGTCGCACTCCGCCGCCAGCTGCTTTACCGCCTCCTGCCGGTTGGTGGTGGCATAGCAAATATCTTCCTTCCGCGGGCTTTTGATGTTGGGAAAACGCGCGCGCAGGGCATCGATGATTTCTTTGGTTTCATCAATCGACAGCGTGGTTTGGCTCACATGCGCCAGCTTGTCTGGATTGCGCACCTGCAAGCGCGCCACATCTGCCGCCGTTTCCACCAAAAGCATGCTGCCCGGCGCCAACTGCCCCATCGTGCCTTCCACTTCCGGATGGCCGGCGTGGCCGATCATGATGATTTGGTAGCCGTTTTCGTCCAACCGCGCCACTTCGCGGTGCACCTTGGTGACCAGCGGACAGGTGGCGTCAAACACGCGGAAGCCGCGCTCCGCCGCCTCCTGCTGCACCGCCTTGGATACGCCGTGCGCCGAATAAATCAGCGTGGCACCGGGCGGTACGTCCACCAAATCTTCCACAAAAACCGCGCCTTTTGCGCGCAAATTGTCCACCACGAATTTGTTGTGCACCACCTCGTGCCGCACATAAATCGGCGCGCCAAACTGCTCCAGCGCCCGCTCTACAATATTGATGGCCCGGTCCACGCCCGCGCAAAAGCCGCGCGGGTTGGCCAGCATGATGGTTTTCGTCATGTTTTGTCCTTGTGTGTGGCTGTGATGTCTAGCTTTGCAGGAACTCATCCTTGGCTGCGCGACATCGTTTTCAGGTAGCCTATCTCTGCCTATATTCTTATTCGTGCCTACCCTGACGCAAACCGTCAATAACGAACAATGCTGCGCCAATGCAGATGAAACTGTCGGCCACATTAAACGCCGGGTAGTAGTGGTTCTGCCAATAAAACAGCAGGAAATCCACCACATGACCGTAGTTGATGCGGTCGATCACATTGCCGATAGCACCGCCGATAATCATCGCCGCCGCCACATTACCCACGCGCCCGAACTTCTGCGCGCGCATCCCTGACACCAAATACAGCGTCACCACCACCGCCAAACCGGCAAACAAATACTTCTGCCAGCCCGAAGCCCCGGCCAAAAAGCTGAATGCCGCGCCCGGGTTGTATACATGGGTGATATCGAAAAAACCCTTGATCACCGGAATACGCCAGTTGAACACCACATGATCCAACACCCACAGCTTGCTCCACTGGTCGGCAAACACCACCAAACCCGCCAGCAGCGCATACGGCCACAGTCGGAACCATGCAATCTTATTCGTACTCATTTCATATTTCAGCAGATAAAAGTGGGCGCATTTTACTATAAAGCGCCCGCCAGCGGCCAAACTTATCGCCCCGCCACACCCGTTTCGCCCCATATCCAAAAGGCTACCTGAAAGCGATTCCTTAATGCAGCCAAGGCAAAGTTTCCGCAAAGCTAAAACTTGGGCTTCAATGAAACAAAAACAGCCACAGCATCGCAGCAGACTATTGCAATCATAAATAATCTCCATTACCATATCGCAACAATACTGATTCTCATCCAAGCACAACCACCCGATAGAGGCACATCATGTTCGTCTGCGTTTGCAATGCCGTTTCCGACCGCCAAATCCAAGAAACCGTCGCCGCCGGCGCCAACAGCCTGAGCGACCTGCAAGCCACCCTCGGCGTGGCCACCTGCTGCGGCTGCTGCGCCGATTTGGCCGTAGCCTACCTCGGCAAACACGGCGACCAACAAGCTGCCCCCGCCGCCAACGGCAACCTGCAATAAGCCGCCCCACCCCATCATTGACAATGCTGCCCACACACGGCAGCATTTCATTTTCAGCACCGCAGAAGCCCATATTTTCAGGTAGCCTCATCACAGGGAAACACCATGGATCTATTCAACACCCAATCCGTCACCTTCGAACAGCCCACCGCCATGCTCCGCGCCTGCCACGGCAAAGTGCAGCGCTTCTGCGGCCAGCTCAACATGCTGGAAGGCTACCTGAAACAGCACGGCTACAACAACGTGGCCGACCAGAGCATCGCCCAAATCCGGCACTACTTCAACGTCGCCGCCCCGCTGCACCACCAAGACGAAGAAGACTTCTTCCCCCTGCTGCTGCGCCACGCCCCCGAAGCCCGCCCCCTCATCCAAGCGCTCGAAGCCGAACACGACACCCTGCACCGCAACTGGGATGAACTCAACCAACACCTCGCCAGCCTCGCCGACGGCATCCCGCTCAACCCCGAGCTGATTGCCCGCTTTACCGCCGGCTACGACTTCCACATCCCGCGCGAAGAGCAGCTGTTCAAGCTCGGCGAACAAAAAATCCCCCAAGCCGAGCTGCAAGCCATCGGCAAACGCATGGCCGCCAGACGGCAAGGCTGAAACTAGTAAACCTGCGCATACAAAGCAAGAGGCTACCTGAAAAAGCAGCACAGCAAAGTTTCTGCGAAGCCGAAATATTTTCAGGTAGCCCCTTCTATGGCTTATTTGTCGCTCGAATGATCTGCCGGCAAGCTGGAAACTTCCGCCTCAACCGCACTGTCGGCCACCACAGTTTCCGCTACCGGCGCATCTTCATGCGCCAGCTTGGCGGTTTGCGGCAACTCGTCGGGCACATCGGCAGGCTCGGCCACACCTTCCGGCTCTTGGCCTTCCTGCGGCTGGGCTTCTCCCTCGCCGTTGCCGCGCACATTGTGGCTGTAATCTTTGGGCGGGCTGGGCTGCTTGCCCGCCATGATTTCCAGCACTTGGTCTCGATCAATGGTTTCCCACTCCATCAAGGCCTTGCACATGGTTTCCATCTTATCGCGGTTTTCGTCCAAAATCTTATAAGCCACCGCATATTGCTCGTCTAGAATACGGCGGATTTCGGCGTCCACTTCCTGCTGGGTTTTTTCGGAAATGTGCTGAGAACGGGTTACACTGCGGCCAAGGAACACTTCGCCCTCATTTTCGGCATACACCATCACGCCCATTTTCTCGCTCATGCCATAACGCGTGACCATTTCTCGCGCCATCTGCGTGGCCCGCTCGAAATCGTTGGAAGCCCCGGTGGAAATGCGGCCCACGAAAATATCTTCGGCAATGCGCCCGCCAAACAGGATGGAAAGCTGGCTGAGCATTTGGTCTTTATACATGCTAATGCGGTCGCGCTCGGGCAGCTGCCAAGTCAAACCCAATGCCCGGCCGCGCGGCATGATGGTAACTTTGTGCACCGGATCGGTAAACGGCAGGCTCTCGGCCACGATGGCATGGCCGGCCTCGTGGTAGGCGGTGGCGCGTTTTTCGTCTTCGTGCATCACCATGCTGCGCCGTTCCGGGCCCATGTAGATCTTGTCTTTGGCGTCTTCAAAATCGCTTTGATCCACCTTGATTTTGTTGCGGCGGCCGGCAAACAGTGCGGCTTCGTTCACCAGGTTGGCCAAATCGGCGCCGGAAAAACCGGGCGTACCGCGCGCCAACGACATCAAATCCACCGAAGCATCCAGCGGCACTCTTCTGGCGTGCACCTGCAAAATCTGCTCGCGGCCGCGGATATCCGGCAGCGGCACCACCACTTGGCGGTCGAAACGACCGGGGCGCTGCAAGGCCGGGTCGAGCACGTCGGGGCGGTTGGTGGCGGCAATCACGATAACGGTTTGATTGCTCTCGAATCCGTCCATTTCCACCAAGAGCTGGTTCAAGGTTTGCTCGCGCTCGTCGTTGCCTCCGCCCAAGCCTGCACCGCGCTGGCGGCCGACTGCGTCGATTTCGTCGATAAAGATGATGCAGGGCGCGTTTTTCTTAGCCTGCTCAAACATATCGCGCACGCGGGAAGCGCCCACGCCAACAAACATTTCCACAAAATCCGAGCCGGAAATGCTGAAAAACGGCACACCGGCCTCACCGGCAATCGCCTTGGCCAGCAAGGTTTTACCCGTACCCGGGCTGCCGGCCAGCAAAATGCCGCGCGGCACGCGGCCACCCAAGCTCTGATAGCGGTTCGGCGCTTTGAGGTAGTCTACGATTTCCTGCACTTCTTCTTTGGCTTCGTCGCAGCCGGCCACATCGGCAAAGGTTACACGGTTGGCATCCTTATCCAAGAGGCGCGCGCGGCTCTTGCCGAAGGAAAACGCCCCGCCCTTGCCACCGCCGCCGTTCTGCATGCGCATAAAGTAAAACCACGCGCCAATCAGCAGCATCACCGGCAGCAGGTTGAACAGCAGGCCGGTTAGCATGCCCTGTTTCTCTTCCGGGATATAGCGGAAATCAACGTTCTTTTCTTGCAGCAGCGTCAAGAGTTTGTCGTCTATCGGCGCATTGGTGTAGAACTTGGTTTTATCGGTGCGCTCGCCTCTGAGCACATAGCCGTTCAGCAGCGTTCCTTCCATGTCCACTTTGGCGATTTCGCCTTTGTTTACCTGCTGGATAAACTGCGAATAGTTGATTTGTTGTTTGTTTTCTCTTCCGCCCAGCAGTGTTTGAGTCGAGGCAATCAACACCCCGGCCAAAAACAGCCAAACCAAAATCGTTCTGACGGTGTTACGCACGGTAACCAGCTCCTAATTTAATGCCAACAAAAATAAAAACTACTGAAAATACAAATGCCAACGCTATCTTTTATTTTTCCCCAAAAGATACACTTCGCTGGAACGGCTGCGCGAAGCCTTGGGCTTGCGCACCAACACTTGGGCAAACACCCCGCGCATGGCCTGCATATATTCCTGAAAACCCGCGCCCTGAAACACTTTCACCAGCATATTGCCGCCCGTTTTCAGGTGCTCGGCGGCAAAATCCAAAGCCAGCTCGCACAACACATAGCTGCGCGCCTGGTCGGTTACCGCATTGCCCGACATATTGGGTGCCATATCGCAAATTACAAGGTCTAGCTCACGGCCGCCGAGCAGGTTTTCCAGCTGCGCCAACACTTCGTCTTCACGGAAATCGCCTTGGATAAACGACACACCCGCCACCGGCTCCATCGGCAGGATATCGAGCGCGAACACCTGCCCCTGCGCGCCCGCCAGCTTCGCCGCCACCTGCGACCAGCTGCCCGGCGCACTGCCCAAATCGGCCAGCACCGTGCCGTTTTTGATCAGCTTGTCTTTCTCGTTGATCTCCAGCAATTTGTATGCCGCGCGGGCACGGTAGCCGTCTTTCTGCGCTTGGTGCACATAAGGGTCGTTCACGTGCTCGTTGAGCCAGGTTTTGGATGATTTGGAACGGGGCGGCATAGGAAATCCCAAGCAAAAAACGGCTGCATTGTAGCCGAACGGGCAAAAGGCTGCCGAAGTTTTTCAGGTAGCCGATAAGGCTACCTGAAAACGGGCTTCCCACAGAAAGGCGGGGTTCTGCAAAGCCATAGCGAAAGTTAAGTGAATCCGCTATAAAATTTTCAGGTAGCCTTTTTGTGTTTGGCTAAACGGTTTAGACATTAAAGCTTTCGCCGCAGCCGCATTCGTTTTTCACGTTGGGGTTGGCGAACTTGAAGCCTTCCTGCAAACCTTCTTTGGTGTAGTCCAGCTCGGTGCCGTCGAGATACACCAGGCTTTTGGGATCGACGAACACTTTCACGCCGTGCCCTTCAAACACCACGTCTTCCGGCTGCACTTCATCCACAAATTCAAGCGTGTAGGCCATGCCGGAGCAGCCGCTGGTTTTCACGCCCACGCGGATGCCTTCGCCTTTGCCGCGCTTGGAAAGGAAGCTGCTGATGTGGTCGGCGGCTTTTTGGGTGAGGGTAATCATATGGTTTCCTTATGGTTTAATCTGTTGTGAGGCTACCTGAAAAATAGTTTGTGTGCGGCCTGCGCCTTGCTTCGCAGGTGCCGATATTTTCAGATAGCCTTCCGCCCTACTCTGCGCTTTCCGCCTGCCGCCGCTTGGCCCAAGCCACGGCGGTTTGCATGGCGGCGCGGGATTGCGGGCTGTTTTTCCAGCAGCTGCTGCCGGTGAGCGCGGCGCCCTGCTCCAGCATGTCGTTTACTTCGGCGGCGGCGAGCTTGGCCACGCTGTCCAAGCCCATTTGCTGCAAACGCTGCAATACGGTTTTGCCGATGCCTTTTTCGGCGAGCAGAGATTGGGTTTCTTCGGCGGAGAACATGGCGGATTTAGCGGGCGGGGGTGATGGTGCCGGCGGCGCAGTCGATGAGGTTGTCGCGCTCGATTTGGCCGTTTTGGGTGTTGTAGGCTTGCGAGCGGGTGGTGTAGCCGTCGCGGTAGAGCATGCGGGTGCGCAGCCTGCCTTGTTCGTCGTAGCCGTTCGACCAGCCTTCGGCCAGGCCGTTGGCGTTGAGCTCGACGCGGGCGCTGGTTTTGCCGTTGGCGTAGAAGGTTTCCAGATACTGCGAGGCGTAGCCGTTGCGGGCAACGGTGCGGTAGTAGCGGGCGTTGCGTTTGGAGGTGAAGGCGCCGTTGGGTGTGCCGGCGGGCAGCGGGTAGTTGGCGGCTTCGACTTTGCGGCAGGAGTTGCGCACGAGCATGGCGCTCATGGCGTTGGTGGCGCGGTTGGACAGGGTGCGCTGGCCGGTTTTGACGGGGATGCCGTTGTCGAAATTTTCGATGGCGCAGCCTGAGGCGAGCAGGAAGACGGCGGCGGTGAGGGCGAGTGTTTTCATGGTGGGCTTTCGAAGTGAAACGGGGAAATCGGCTGAGGTGTGCGGCGGATTTTCAGGTAGCCTTTTTCAGGTAGCCTATTTGAGCTGGCTGTCTTTGCTGCCGCGACGGTTGTAGGCGAGGCGGAACTGCTGCTGTTTGTCGGCTTCTTCTTGGCAGGCAATGCACAGGCGCACGCCGGGCAGGGCTTGGCGGCGGGCTTCGGGTATCGGCTCGCCGCATTCGTCGCATTCGCGGGCGCTCTCGCCGCTGGGCAGGTTTTGCCGGGCGGCGGCGAGTGCGTCGTCTAAATTGGCGTCGATTTGCGCCTGTTCCGCGCCGTCGGGCGCCCAGCCGCCGGCCATCTTAGGCTCCGTGTTTCTTTTTGTAGTCGGCCACAGCGGCTTTCACGGCGTCTTCGGCGAGGATGGAGCAGTGGATTTTCACGGGAGGCAGTTCCAGCTCTTCGGCGATTTCGCTGTTTTTAATGGCGAGTGCGTCATCCAAGCTTTTGCCTTTCACCCATTCGGTAATCAGGCTGGAGGAAGCGATGGCGGAGCCGCAGCCGTAGGTTTTGAATTTGGCATCTTCGATGATGCCTTGGTCGTTCACTTTGATTTGCAGGCGCATCACGTCGCCGCAGGCGGGCGCGCCCACCATGCCGGTGCCGACGGATTGGTCGTTTTTGTCGAACGTGCCGACGTTGCGGGGGTTTTCATAATGATCGATGACTTTGTCGCTGTATGCCATGATGGTTTCCTTTTTGTTTGAGATGTGGTGGTTTGTGGTGTTTAGGTGTGGAGGCTACCTGAAAACGTAGCTTCAACGAAGTGGATCGATGTCCTGCGAAGCAAGGCTGAGTTTCTGCGAAGCTAAATCGCAGCTTCAACGAAGCTAAAAATATCCACTGCCAAGCAGTGCAAACGGGGCAGCTAGATTTTGCACGCGCCGCCTTCGCAGCCGTCGTCGTTTTCGGAATCGACGCCGCCTTCTACGGTTACGCCGTCAAAGTCTTCAAGCAGGCTATCGAGGTTGTCGAGATCTAAATCGTCTTTTTGGCTCATGGAGTGTCCTTGGTTTGTTAGTCTTCAGGCTACATAAAAAAGGAGTTTTCTTTTTGTTGAGTTTACAACCCAAGTTATGCTTACTCAATTCAAGAGTCATTAGATTTATGTAGCAACTCTAGATTCTGACTTATCACTTGCAACTGCTCTAGTTGCAAGTGAATCTGTAGTTTCTGTAACTCTGTATCTGGTGGCAATTTAGTTAAAATCATCTCTCTCTAACCAAAGAAGTCAATGGCTCTCCAATAGCCTTTTTAAAATTAAACCCTAATAACTGAAGAATTGTTAATGTTTCTTTCGAAACTAATGGAGATAAAATCTTCACTGCATTATTTAATTCTTCATGACTTTGTCCATTAGCTTCCATCAAAGATTGAATCTTAGGAATTAAACTAGAAGTAATATAATTTAATTCACTCTCATTAATTTTTTGAGCAGATATTTCTTGTTGATATGCCTGAGCAATCTGAGTTAATTCATTTTTATCAGCAATTAAATCTTGTATAATTTCCTCTAATTGATTAATTGTTTCTTTATCATCCTTTTTTATTTTTATAGATTGTATTTTCGCTAAAATTGCAGAAGCAGTGTTTTTGGTTAATGTTTCCGTTAACCGAACTCCAAGTTCAATAATTTGCTGTTCCATATTCTTAATGCTCTGCCCATTCCACCGTATTCAAATCAATCCCTTCCTTAAACATCTCCCACAAGGGCGACAGTTCGCGCAGTTTGCCGATTTTGGATTTAATCAGCTCGGCGGCGTAGGCAGCTTCTTCTTCGGTGGTCATGCGGCCGAAGGTGATGCGCAGCGATGAATGCGCCAATTCGTCGTTGCGGCCGAGCGCGCGCAAAACGTAGCTGGGTTCGAGACTGGCCGATGTGCAGGCCGAGCCGCTGGATACGGCGAGTTCCTTCACTGCCATAATCAGGCTTTCGCCTTCCACGAAGTTGAAGCTGACATTCAGGTTGTTCGGAGCGCGGTGTTCGAGGTCGCCGTTGATATAGACTTCTTCGATGCCTTCGATGCCTTTGAGGAAGATGTCGCGCAGTTTGCGGTAGTGCGCCATGTCTTGTTCGAGTTCTTCTTTGGCGATGCGGAAGGCTTCGCCCATGCCGACAATTTGGTGGGTCGGCAGGGTGCCGCTGCGGAAGCCGCGTTCGTGGCCGCCGCCGTGCATTTGCGCTTCGAGGCGCACGCGCGGTTTGCGGCGCACATACAGCGCGCCGATGCCTTTGGGTCCATAGACTTTGTGGCCGGACATGGACAATAAATCCACTTTGCCGGCTTCCACATCCACCGGCACTTTGCCGCAGGCTTGGGCGGCATCCACATGGAAGATGATTTTGCGTTCGCGGCAGATTTCGCCGATGGCGGGAATGTCCTGCACCACGCCGATTTCGTTGTTCACCCACATCACGGAAATCAGGATGGTGTCGGGGCGGATGGCGGCTTTGAGCTCGTCCAAATCAATCAGGCCGTTTTCTTTCACGCCGAGATAGGTTATTTCAAAGCCTTGGCGTTCCAGTTCGCGCATGGTGTCGAGCACGGCCTTGTGTTCGGTTTTGACGGTGATGAGGTGCTTGCCTTTGGATTGGTAGAAGTGCGCCGCGCCTTTAATGGCGAGGTTGTCGGACTCGGTCGCGCCGCTGGTAAAGACGATTTCTTTCGGGTCGGCGTTAATCAGGGCGGCGATGTCGGCACGGGCTTTCTCCACGGCCTCTTCCGCCACCCAGCCGAAGGCGTGGCTGTTGGAGGCGGGGTTGCCGAAGGTTTCGGTCAGATAGGGGATCATTTTTGCGGCCACGCGTTGGTCAACGGGGGTGGTGGCGGCGTAGTCGAGGTAGATGGGGGCGTGTTTGGTCATGATTGGCTCTTTGGTTGGTGGTGTGTGGTTATCGGATATGGGTTAAATCTACTGTGGCGGTATGATGTGGCGGGTTTGCTTTTTATCAAGCACGTCTTGCAGGGAAACGCTGTGCAGGTAGTCGTTGATGGTGCGGTTTAGGTTTTCCCACAAATCGTGGGTGAGGCAGGGCATGCCTTCGCGGCAGTTGCTTTGCCCGCCGCAATGGGTGGCGTCGAGCTTGTCTTCGGCGGCGTGGATGATTTCGCCGATGTTGATGAGCTCGGGCTTTCTGCTGAGCAGGTAGCCGCCGCCGGGCCCGCGCACGCTCTCCACCAGGCCGGCGCGCCGCAGCTTGCCGAAAAGCTGCTCCAAATAGGAGAGGGAAATATGCTGCCGGCCGCTCACGGCGTTGAGGCTGACGGGGTTTTCGCGCCCGTACAGTGCCAAATCGAGCATGGCGGTTACGGCAAAACGGCCTTTGGTGGTCAATCGCATAGGGCTGGTGTGTGTACTGCGTCTTGGGAGGCGGATTGTCTAATACCCAAGTAATTTAGTCAAGTATAGCGGGCTTAGTTTTTCTCAATGCAAAAGGCTACCTGAAAACGGTTTGACGCGTTTTCAGGTAGCCTTCGAGATGCATGGTTGGCTTCTCCTTTTTCAGGTAGCCCAAGCCCTCATTTTTCCAAACCAGATAAACAGACTACCTGAAAATGCCAAATGCCGAAAGCAAATCCCGTTTAATTGGAGAAACCTTCCAATATTTGGAGAAACCACATCGTGTTCACCGCATAAATCACGCCGAAGCCGAGCGGGATGGTGGCAAACCACAATGCGCCGGCCGGCATGCGCTGCCAGATTTTGGGCACAAAAGGCATCAGCACGGTTACGCCTGCAAACGTGAATATCGCCCACGGAATGCCCAGCCAGGCAGAAAACGAGAAATCGGTCAGCCACCCAATCAGCATGCAGCCGATACCGATATAGGCGAGATAATCCAATGCTTTGGATGACGGTGCTTTCATCATAGTTATCGCGGAATGATTCAGGCTACCTGAAAACTATTCAAGCCGTTTTCAGGTAGCCTTTGCCCTGCCCTGCTATGCGGCCGGGCTTATTGGGATTTTGCCTGCCAAGTGTCGCGCAGGCCGACAGTTTTGTTGAACACCGGTTTCTCGGCCGTGTGGTCTTTGCGGTCGGTAACGAAGTAGCCGGTGCGCTCGAACTGCCAGCGGCTTTCGGCAGGCAGGCCGTTGGCAAAGGGCGCGGGCTCGGCGTAGGCGGTGATTTCTTTGGCCGATTCGGGGTTGAGGAATTGGGTAAACGGCAGATATTGGCCGTCTTCGCCGCGCACGGCGTCGGGGCGCTCCACGGTGAACAGGCGGTCGTAGAGGCGCACGGTTACGGGCACGGCGGTGTCGGCGGCCACCCAGTGGATCACGCCTTTCACTTTGCGGCCTTCGGGGTTTTTGCCCAGCGTGTCGTAGTCGATGCTGCATTTGAGCTCGACGATATTGCCCGCCGCGTCTTTCACCACTTCGTCGCACTTCATCACATAGCTGTGGCGCAGGCGCACTTCGCCGCCCAAAGTCAGGCGTTTCCAGCCTTTGGGCGGGTTTTCGCTGAAATCGTCGGCTTCGATATACAGCTCGGGGGCGATTTTCAGGCTGCGGCTGCCCATGCTTTCGTTGTTCGGGTGGTAGGGCGCGGTGCGGCTTTCGGTTTGAGCTTCATTATAATTGGTGAGCGTTACCTTAATCGGGTTGAGCACGGCCATCATGCGCGGCGCGGAGTTTTCCAACTCTTCGCGGATTGCGCCTTCCAACACGCTCATATCGACCACGTTTTCAGATTTGGAAATACCCGCACGTTTGGCAAACAGGCGCAGGCCTTCGGGCGTGTAGCCGCGGCGGCGCATACCGGAAATGGTCGGCATGCGCGGGTCGTCCCAGCCGGAAACGTGGCCTTCGGCAACGAGCTGGTTCAGCTTGCGTTTGGAGGTGATGGAATACAAAAGCTCCAAACGGGAAAACTCGTATTGGCGCGGGCGGGTGGCGTGCGGCGCGGGGATGTTGTCCAACACCCAGTCGTAAAGCGGGCGGTGGGCTTCAAATTCGAGCGTACACAGGGAATGCGTGATGCCTTCAATGGCATCGGAAATGCAATGCGTGTAGTCGTACATCGGGTAGATGCACCATTTGTCGCCGGTGTTGTGGTGGTGGGCGCGGCGGATGCGGTAGATGACGGGGTCGCGCATATTGATGTTGCCTGATGCCATGTCGATTTTCAGGCGCAGGGTTTTGCTGCCGTCGGGGAATTCGCCGTTTTTCATGCGCGTAAACAGGTCGAGGTTTTCTTCGACGCTGCGGTCGCGGTAGGGGCTGTTTTTGCCCGCTTCGGTGAGCGTGCCTCGGTATTCGCGCATTTCTTCGGGTGTCAAATCATCGACATAGGCTTTGCCGTCTTTGATTAAACCGACGGCGTAGTCGTAAAGCTGGTCGAAATAGTTGGATGCGAAACGCGGCTCGCCTGCCCAATGGAAACCGAGCCACTCGACATCCTCTTTAATGGCATTGACGTATTCGTCGTTTTCCTTTTCGGGATTGGTGTCGTCGAAACGCAGGTTGCACAGGCCGTCATAAATATAGGCCAAACCGAAGTTCAGGCAGATGGATTTGGCGTGGCCGATGTGCAGGTAGCCGTTGGGTTCGGGCGGGAAGCGGGTTTGGATGGCGGTGTGTTTGCCGCTTTTGAGGTCGTCTTCGATGATGGTGCGGATGAAGTGGTTGTCGGCGAATTGGTCTTTGTTGAGCATGGTTTGGGGCTACCTGAAAAATAATGATATGGGGCGGATTTTACCCGAAAGCGCGGGCGGCTGTCAGATGCGGCATGGGCTAAAATTTTTCAGGTAGCCTCTATGTCATCCAAGGCTACCTGAAAAATATGGCGGGCTGAGGGCTAATCCGCCAGCGAGAAATTGGGGTGCGCGAGCAGCTCGGCCTTTTTCTTGGCGAAGCCTTCGGCATCGATGGCGCGTGTGGCGTGCTCCAGCAGGCGCACGCGGAAGCCTTCGGAGAGCGCGTCGGCAATGCTGAAATACACGCAGAAGTCAGCAGCCAATCCCACCACATCGATATCGGTTACGCCGTGGGCGCGCAGGTAGTCGGCGAGCCGGGTGTTGTGGCGGCGGCCGTTGTCGTAGAAGGCGCTGTAGCTGTCGGTGTGCTTGTCCATGCCTTTGCGGAACACGGCGGCGATGGGCGCGGTGTTGAGCGCGGGGTGAAACTCGGCGCCGCTGCTGCCGGCAATGCAGTGGTCCGGCCACAGCACTTGCTCCAGGCCGTGCAGGTTGATGATGTCGAAAGGCTGTTTGCCGGGGTGGGCAGAGGCGAAGCTTTCGTGGCCGGCGGGGTGCCAGTCTTGCGAGGCGACCACCAGCGGGTAATCGCCGATGATGCGGTTTACCGGCTCAACGATGGCGTCGCCCCCGGCCACGGGCAGGCGGCCGCTTGGCATGAAGTCGTTTTGGATATCGATTAGGAGCAGTGCGCGCATGGGGGTTCCTTTTGTGTGGAGTGAGGCGGATATTTTTAGCTTCGCTGAAACTAATGTTTTCAGGTAGCCTGTTCGCGAAGAAAGGCTACCTGAAAAACATTATAGCAGCAAATCAGTGCATCACACGCCGCGCAGCAAATCGTTCACGCTGGTTTTGGCGCGGGTTTGCGCATCCACCTTTTTCACAATCACGGCGCAGTAGAGGCTGTGCGAGCCGTCTTTGCTCGGCAGGCTGCCGGACACCACCACCGAGCCGGCAGGCACGCGGCCGTAGTGAATTTCGCCCGTTTCGCGGTCGAAAATCTTGGTGGATTGGCCGATATACACGCCCATGGAAATCACGCTGCCCTCTTCCACAATCACGCCTTCCACGATTTCGCTGCGTGCGCCGATGAAGCAGTTGTCTTCAATGATGGTGGGCGAAGCCTGCAAAGGCTCCAGCACGCCGCCGATGCCCACGCCGCCGCTCAGGTGCACGTTTTTGCCGATTTGCGCGCAGGAGCCCACGGTGGCCCAAGTGTCCACCATCGTGCCTTCGTCCACATAGGCGCCGATGTTCACATAAGAAGGCATCAACACCACATTCTTGCCGATAAAGCTGCCGCGCCGGGCCACCGCACCGGGCACCGCACGGAAGCCGGCCACCTGAAACTGCTGCGGAATCCAATCGGCAAACTTGGTGGGCACTTTGTCGAAATACTTGCTCACGCCGTCGCTGGATACTTCATTGTCTGCAATGCGGAAAGAGAGCAGCACGGCCTTCTTCGCCCACTCGTTTACCTTCCATTCCCCCACGCCCAGCCGCTCGGCCACGCGCAGGCTGCCGGAATCCAAACGGTACAGGGTTTCCAGCACAGCTTCCTTCACTTCGGCGGAAACGCTGGCCGGGGTGATTTCGGCGCGCTGTTCAAATGCGGTTTCGATGGTGTTTTGTAATGACATGGTTTTTCCTTATGATTGGGTTGGATGGGGAAAGGGAAGGCTACCTGAAAACGATCAATCGGATTTTTCAGGTAGCCTGAAAGGGGCGTATTGTGCCATGCAAAACGCTTCTTGCGAACTGCCTTCACCAGTTTATGCCCTGCCGCTTGAGCAGGTGCGAAGTAATCGGCTTGTCCAGCGGCTGCGCCGTCAGCTCGGAGAGGGCCGCCTGGAAGTCGTCGAACGGCACGGTTTGCGAGCCGAAACGCGCCAGGTGCGGCGTATCCTGCTGGCAGTCGATCAGCCTGATGCCGCAGCGTTGCAGAAACGGCACCGCGCAGGCAAAGGCGATTTTGGAAGCATCGCTCTGCCAGGCAAACATCGATTCGCCGAAAAACACCCGCCCGATCTGCACGCCGTAGAGCCCGCCGGCCAACACCAGCCGCCCGTCTTCATCGGGATACCAGCATTCAAACGAATGCGCGCGGCCGAGCCGGTGCAGCTCGGTGTAGGCTACCTGAAAATTCGGCGCAATCCAACTGCCGCCCTGCCCCGGCCGCGGCGTGGCGGCGCAGGCGGCAATCACGGCCAGGAAGTTTTGATTGGCGGTAACCGCATAGGGCTTGTGCCACAGCGTTTTGGCCAGCGAGCGGCCGATGTGCAGCCGCTCGGGGTAGAGCACAGTGCGCGGCGCGGTGGCAAACCAAAAAAACAGGCCACCCTCCTCATGCCACGGGAAGATGCCCTGTTTGTATGCTGCCAGCAGCCGCTCTGCCGACAAATCCCGGCTCAGCGCCACCAAGCCCTCATGTGCGGCGATGGCCGGGCGCGGGTCGGGAAATTGCAGGCAGTCCGCCGCGAGCAGCGGAATATCTGTATGGTTTTGATTGGTCATTAAATGAACCCCGGCCTGCGGTTTCTATCGCCAAAGCATTGAGCTGCTTCCGCGAAAAAGCTACCTGAAAACGGCAAGCCGCCGCCGGGCGGTCGTCTCCTAAAGATGGTGTTTCTGCTGGCAGGCGCTGCACACGCCGTAGAGATACAGCGCGTGATCCACGATGCGGTAGCCGTTTTCCTCGGCAATCTGGCCTTGCAGGCTCTCGATGGTCGGGTTGTGGAATTCGGTTACCTTGCCGCATTTCACGCACACGATGTGGTCGTGGTGGTCGCCCTTGTTCAGCTCGTATACCGCCTTGCCGCTCTCGAAGTGGTGGCGCAGCAGGATGCCGGCCTGCTCAAACTGGGTGAGCACGCGGTAGATGGTGGCCACGCCGATTTCCACGCCTTCGTCCAACAGGATGCGGTACACATCCTCGGCGCTCAGGTGCTCTTCGGCATGGGTTTCAAACAAATCCAGAATTTTCAGGCGCGGGCCGGTAACTTTCAGGCCGCTGCCTTTGAGTTGTGCGATGTTATTTTCCATGATGTATGCATATCACTATCAGTCAATAGTCGTTATAATACGCACTTTTAATGCGCTTGCCCACTCTCTGCCCGCTGATTGCCCGGCAAAGGCGGCGGCGCCCCGGCCCTGTTTCCCGTTTTTCGAAAGGTCAAGTTGTGAACAAATCCCTTTGCCTGGCTCTGGCCGCCTGCCTCGGTTTGGCCGCTTGCAGCACCGAGCGCCTGGCCCGTTTCCCTTCCTACAAACTCACTATCGTGCAAGGCAACGAGCTGGATTTGCAGGCCGTGGCCGCCCTGCGCCAAGGCTTGGGCAAAGAGCAGGTGCAGCACCTGCTGGGCACGCCGCTGCTGCGCGACCCGATGCATGCCAACCGCTGGGATTACGTGTTTGAAGTGAGCCGCGGCGGCAAAGTGCGCGAACGCAAAAACCTCACCCTGCATTTCGATCAAAACGATTCCCTGGTGCGCGCCGAAGGCGACGTGCTCAATGAGCTGCGCCAACAGCAGCCGCAGCAATAAACCCGATTGGCAAATCCAATCGCCACCCTGTTTCCGCCCCGATTGTTAAGGAGCAAATATGTCCGCCCCCATCAAAATCGCCATTGCCGGCGTAAACGGCCGCATGGGCAAAATGCTGGTTGAAGCCGTGGAGCAAAACCCGCACACCGTGCTCACCGGCGCGCTGGAACACGCCGGCTCCGAAGCGCTGGGCCTGGATGCCGGCTACGCCTCCGGCCTAAAAACCGGCGTTATTATCAGCAGCGACACCGATGCCGCGCTCGCCGATTGCCAAGTGCTCATCGACTTCACCCGCCCGGCCGTTTCAGGTAGCCTTCTGCTCGTTTGCACCAAACGCGGCATCAAAATGGTAATCGGCACCACCGGTTTCGACGAAGCCGGCAAAGCCGCCATCGCCGCTGCCGCCGAACAAACCGCCGTGGTGTTTTCCGCCAACTACAGCGTCGGCGTAAACCTCACCTTCCACATCCTCGACACCGTGAGCCGCGTGCTGAACGAAGGCTACGACATAGAAATCATCGAAGCGCACCACCGCCATAAAGTCGATGCTCCCAGCGGTACCGCCCTGCGCATGGGCGAAGTGATTGCCCACGCCCTCGGCCGCAACCTGAAAGATTGCGCCGTGTACGGCCGCGAAGGCCACACCGGCGCGCGCGATCCGCACACCATCGGCTTTGCCACCGTGCGCGGCGGCGACATCGTGGGCGACCACACCGCCCTCTTCGCCGGCGAAGGCGAGCGCGTGGAAATCACCCACAAAGCCTCCAGCCGCATGACTTTTGCCGCCGGCGCCGTGCGTGCCGCCGTGTGGCTGCAACACCATGACCGCGGCCTCTACGACATGCAAGACGTATTGGGCTTGAAAAACCAGTAATCCGCCCATATAGCCTGCCGCAGCAGCCAACGCTGTCCCTCAAACCATCACACCACAGGACACCTCATGACCCGCACCGTACACTGCATCAAACTGGGCAAAGAAGCCCCCGGCCTCAAATTCCCGCCTCTGCCCAACGAGCTGGGCAAGCGCATCTTCGACAACGTATCGCAAGAAGCCTGGGACGCCTGGACGCGCCACCAAACCATGCTCATCAACGAAAACCGCCTCAGCCTGGCCGACCCGCGTGCCCGCCAATACCTCGCCCAGCAGATGGAAAACTACTTCTTCGGCGACGGCGACGCCGACACCGTGCACGGCTACGTTCCGCCCGCCGAGTAAACCAAACACAGAAGGCTACCTGAAAATCCCAACGCAGATTTTCAGGTAGCCTTCAGGCCTGTTACCGCCACAGCATTCCCTTTCCAACCGCAGCCGATTCCGCCATGATTCCCAGCGAATTCATCGACGAGCTGCTGGCCAAAACCGACATCGTCGACATCATCGACGAGCACGTGCCGCTGAAAAAAGGCGGCGCCAACTACATGGCCTGCTGCCCGTTTCACAAAGAGAAATCTCCCTCCTTCTCCGTCAGCCCGAGCAAGCAGTTCTACCACTGCTTCGGCTGCGGCGCACACGGCTCGGCCATCGGATTCGTGATGGAATACCAAGGCTTGGGCTTCACCGAAGCCGTGCAATACCTCGCCGACCGCGCCGGCATGGTCGTGCCGCAGCAGCGCGGCCGGCAGGAAAGCGCCGACGAACGCGCCCGCCGCAAACAACGCCAGCAAACCCTGGAAGACACCACCGCCCAAGCCGCTGCATTCTACCAACGCGAACTGGCCGCCAGCAAAGCCGCCCAAGGCTACCTGAAAAAACGCGGCCTCTCCGCCGAAATCATCGCCCACTACGGCTTAGGCTACGCCCCCGACAGCTGGCGGCCGCTGGCGCAAAGCTTCAGCCCCTACCCTTCCGAAGCCCTGGTAAACAGCGGCATGGTGATCGAAAAAGACGGCAGCCACTACGACCGCTTCCGCCACCGCATCATGTTCCCCATCCGCAACAGCAGCGGGCAGGTGATCGGCTTCGGCGGCCGCGTGCTCGACGATTCCAAACCCAAATACCTCAATTCACCCGACACCCCGCTGTTCGACAAAGGCAAAAACCTCTACGGCCTGCACGAAGCGCGAGCCGCCGTGAAGGAAGCCGGCCGCATTTTGGTGGTGGAAGGCTATATGGACGTGGTGGCACTGGCACAGTTCGGCATCGGCTACTGCGTGGCCGCGCTCGGCACCGCCACCACCGCCGAGCACGTCAAAATCCTGATGCGCCACACCGACAGCGTCTATTTCTGCTTCGATGGCGACGCCGCCGGCCGCAAAGCCGCCTGGCGCGCCTTGGAAAACGCCCTGCCCCAGCTCAAAGACGGCAAATCGCTGCATTTCCTCTTCCTGCCCGAAGGACACGACCCCGACAGCTACGTGCGCGAACACGGCCGCGAGCGTTTTGAAGATATGCTGTTGCATCAGAGCAAACCGCTCTCCGCCTATTTATGGGATGCGCTCACCGAACATCTAGACCTGCACACCCAAGAAGGCAAGGCCGAGCTGGTGAAAACCGCCGCCCCCCTGCTTACCCAGATTACCGCCCCCGCCCTAGCCTTCCTGCTCAAGCAAGAGCTGAGCAACCTGGTGGGCATCGATCCGGCCAATCTGGCACACCTGATGGGGCAGGAAGCCCCCAAGCGCCACGTTGCCCAACAGCGCTACACCCTGCCGCGCCAAACCTTCCGCCAGCCGCAAATGCTGAGTTTGGCGCAAAAACAAATCCGCAGCCTATTGATAAATCCGCAATGGGCTGCATATATCGACTTACCCGACCATCTGGAGCTGGATGCCGACGTGGCCTGCCTGAGCGTGATGGCTGCCCATGTGCGCTGCAGCCAAGCCCCGCTTTCCAGCGCCGGATTGATGGAAGCCATGCGCAACACCCCCTATTACGGCAGTATCTGCCACATCATGCAGTCCGGCACGGACAGCGGCCACTTCGAGGGAGGTAGTGAAAACGATGCGCAGGAATTCCAATCGGGTATGCATAAACTGATGGCCTCGCTGAAATCCCAACAAGTTGAAGCGTTGAAACGCAAACGCATCGCCCAAGGCCTGAGCGATGACGAAATCAAACTGCTACGGGATTTGCTGAAGCATCCTTCCCCCCACAGCGACGGGCAGCCCTAGGCGGCCGCACCGTCCCCTTTTAGTTAGCCCATGTGAAAAACGAGAGAAACATGTCCGAACAGAACAATCCCGCCACCGAAGAACAAGAAGGCAACCGCCCGCTGACTCCCGAAGAGCAGCGGGCGCGGCTCAGACAGCTGATTCTGCAAGGCAAAGAGCGCGGCTACATCACCTATGCCGAAATCAACGATGCCCTGCCCGACGATATGTCGGATGCCGAGCAGATCGACAATATCGTCAATATGATTTCCGGCCTGGGTATTCAGGTAACCGAAGAAACGCCCGACAGCGAAACCCTGCTGATGGCAGACAACACGGCCAACATGACCGACGACGACGCCGTGGCCGAAGCCGAAGCCGCCCTTTCCAGCGCTGATTCCGAATTCGGCCGCACCACCGACCCGGTGCGCATGTATATGCGCGAAATGGGCCAAGTGGATTTGCTCACGCGCGAAGACGAAATCGTCATCGCCAAAAAAATCGAAACCGCCCTGCGCAACATGATTCAGGCCATTTCCGCCTGCCCCGGCTCCGTGGCCGAAATCCTCGCCCTCATCGAGCAGGTGCGCAACGACGAAATCCGAGTGGACGAAGTGGTGGAAGACATCATCGACCCGCACGAAGAGCTGCTCGACGAGCTGGGCATCGGTGTGGACAAATCCGAAGAATCCAGCCCCGATACCGATTTGGAAGAAGACAATAGCGAAGAAGATTCCGAAGACGAAGAAGACACCGAAGAAGAAGATGCCGGCGCCGTATCCGCCGCCAATCTGGAAGAGCTCAAACAAAAAGTGTTGTCGCACTTCGAAGGCATCCAGGCCACCTACAAAAAAATGGTGGCCGCGCTCAACAAACACCACAGCCAGCACGCCTCATACCTGGAATTGCGCAACTCCATTGCCGACCAACTATTGAACGTGCGCTTCACCACCCGCCAAATCGAAACCCTGAGCGACAATCTGCGCACCCGCGTAGACAACATCCGCCGCCTGGAACGCGAAATCCGCGACATCTGCCTCAACCGCGTGCACATGGATCGCGATTATTTCATCGAAAACTTCCTACCCAACATCACTGATCTGGGCTGGATAGAAACCGAAATCGGCAAAAACCGCGTGTGGAGCGAAGCCCTGAGCCGTTTCCAATACGCCATCATCGAGAAGCAAAACATCCTGATCGAGCAGGAAAAACACGCGCAAATCTCGATTGCCGAGCTGAAAGAAATCAGCAAAAACATGGTGGCCAACGAGAAAGAAACCGCCGCCGCCAAGCAGGAAATGATTCAGGCCAACCTGCGCCTGGTGATTTCCATTGCCAAGAAATACACCAACCGCGGCCTGCAATTCCTCGATTTGATTCAGGAAGGCAACATCGGCCTGATGAAAGCGGTGGACAAATTCGAATACCGGCGCGGCTACAAATTCTCCACTTATGCCACCTGGTGGATCCGCCAAGCCATCACCCGCTCGATTGCCGACCAGGCGCGTACCATCCGCATCCCGGTTCACATGATTGAAACCATCAACAAAATGAACCGCATCTCCCGCCAGTATCTGCAAGAAACCGGCGAAGACCCGGATGCCGCCAAGCTCGCCGAGCTGATGGAAATGCCGGAAGACAAAATCCGCAAAATCATGAAAATTGCCAAAGAGCCGATTTCCATGGAAACCCCCATCGGCGACGATGACGACAGCCACTTGGGCGACTTCATCGAAGACGTGAACAACGTTGCCCCTGCCGATGCCGCCATGTATTCCAGCCTGCGCGAGGCCACCAAAGACGTGCTGGAAAGCCTCACCCCGCGCGAAGCCAAAGTATTGCGCATGCGCTTCGGCATCGACATGAACACCGACCACACGCTGGAAGAAGTGGGCAAACAGTTCGACGTTACCCGCGAACGCATCCGCCAAATCGAAGCCAAAGCCCTGCGCAAGCTGCGCCACCCCACCCGCAGCGACCGCCTGCGCAGCTTCCTGGATAGCGAGGAAAACAAGTAGTAATCCCTTGCTAGGCAAGCGGCTTATCGGTACAATGCCGCCCTTTCTAGCCGGGTCTGTAGCTCAGGGGTTAGAGCAGAGGACTCATAATCCTTTGGTCGCTGGTTCGAGACCAGCCAGACCCACCAGATTTAATTTGGTTTTTCAGTCAGTTAAGTTGTTTCAACTGCTTGTCCGCGTTTTGCTGGTTTTGGACTTCGGCAAAACTTTGGACTAACCAACACAAACCAGCCGCAATCTCCAGCGATTGCGGCTGGTTTTGTTTTACACCACCCACCCCACGGAATAAATTTCGCAGCAAC
Organism: Eikenella sp. Marseille-P7795; assembly: GCF_916618725.1. Taxonomy (NCBI): domain Bacteria; kingdom Pseudomonadati; phylum Pseudomonadota; class Betaproteobacteria; order Neisseriales; family Neisseriaceae; genus Eikenella; species Eikenella sp. Marseille-P7795. The sequence goes on from NZ_CAKAJZ010000001.1 coordinate 62,345, forward strand.
CCAGGCTACCTGAAAACAACTAAAGCGCACTAACTTTTCAGGTAGCCTTAACCAGAGGCTGCCTGAAAATACCGCGGCGTTTCCGTGCAGCTAAATTTTTCTGCTAGGCTCGAACACACAAAGCAAGTTTCCCCACGATAAAACGCAAAGCAGCATTGCCATCGCCCCACTTTTTCAGGTAGCCTTTGGCCAAACAGGGAGAGAATCGTTATGCCAAACAAGCCATTGCCCGGCCACAGCCATCACCACGACCATGCCCACGACCACGCGCACAGCCACATCCCGCAAAACCGCCAAATCCTCGCGCTCAGTTTTGCCGTTATCACCGGCTATATGGTGGTGGAATTCCTTGGCGGCTGGTATTTCAACAGCTTGGCGCTGATGGCCGACGCCGGCCATATGGCCAATGACAGCCTGTCGCTGCTGCTCGCCTTGCTGGCGCTGTTTCTCTCTGCGCGGCGGCAAAAATGGCTGGCGCTGGCCAACGGCGCATCTTTGGTGCTGGTGGCGGCGATGATTTTGCGGGAAGCGGCCGAACGCTGGGCGGCACCCGCCGAAATGTTGGCGCTGCCGATGCTGGCGGTGGCGTGCACCGGCCTGCTGGTGAATCTTTTCGTGGCTTGGCTGATGATGAAGGGCGACCATGCCAACCTGAATGTGAAAGCCGCCTATCTGCATGTTTTGGCTGACTTGTTCGGCTCGGTGGTGGCGATTGTGTCCGGGCTGGCGGCCTGGCTGCTGGGCTGGCAGTGGGTGGATGCCGTGGCCAGCGTGTTGCTGTCGCTGCTGGTGCTGAAAAGCGGCTTGGGCGTGGTGCGGCAGGCTTGGCGGGAGTTGGGGGCGTAGCGGCCGGGCAATGGCGCAGCCATCGGCAGTAAAGGCTACCTGAAAAAAATGGGCTATGCTTTTTCAGGTAGCCTTTGGTGTTGAACCGGCTGAATCAATAGGCGATTTTCAGGGTTTCTTCGGCAATGCCGGCCACGGCGGGGGAGCGGCTCATGGCGAGTTTTTCTTCGGCGGAGAAGCCGATGGTTTCGCCGTCGGGCAGCGGGTCGGGCATGAGGGCAGCGGAACAGAAGAGGCCGTTTACTTAGAAGCTGAGGATGCCTTCTTCCAGGCTGGGTTCTTCGCCGGCGTCGGGGCGGATGCCCTATTCGTGTTGCAGGGTGTGGAGGAAGCGGGCGTGGTCGAATTGGTTTTCTTGCAGCAGGACAAAACCTTGGGCGTGGCGCATGGGGTTCTCCGAGTGAGGGGAAAGGATGGGCGGCAATATAAGGGGGATGGCGGCAAAAAGGCTACCTGAAATATTTTTCAGGTAGCCTTTTGCTGGCGATACGGCAGCTTACAGGATGATTTGTTTGCCGTAGCCTTCTAAAATTTCTTTAATTTTCAGCACGGTTTCTTTGGGCGGGGGATGCACGCCTTTGAGCTTGTATTCGTCGCCGCAGAGCTCCCATTTGTAGGCGCCGAGCTCGTGGTAGGGCAGGATTTCCACGGTGTCCACATTGCCCATGTCGGCGATGAATTCGCCGAGCAGGTGGGCAGAGCGTTCGTCGTCGGTGTAGCCGGGCACAACGACGTAGCGCACGCGGGTGGGCTGGTTGCGTTCGGCCAGATATTTGGCAAAGCGCAGGGTTTTGGTGTTGGGGATGCCAACCAGCACTTTGTGGATGTCGGGATCGATTTGTTTTAAATCGAGCATCACAAGATTAGTGTGGTCGAGCAGGTCTTCAAGGATGTGGTCGTAGTGCAGGACGTAGCCGTTGGTATCGAGGCAGGTGTGGATGTCGTGCTTGCGGCAGGCAACGAACCAGTCACGGACGAAGGGGTATTGCAGCAGGGGCTCGCCGCCGGTGGCGGTTACGCCGCCGCCGGTGGCGCGGAAATAGTGTTGATAGGAAAGGACTTTCTTCATCACCTCGGGCACGGTAAGCTTTTGTTCTTTGTCGGTGTGCCTGTCCCAGGTGTCGCGGTTGTGGCAGTAGAGGCAGCGCATGAGGCAGCCTTGCATGAAGAGGACGAAGCGGATGCCGGGGCCGTCTACGGCGCCGCCGGTTTCGATGGAGTGCACGTAGCCGATGCCGTTGTAGAGCTTGGGATTGACTTCGTCGTTGGCGTCGGCGGAAACGGGCTGGATGGGGATGGTGGACATGATGTTGGGTGGTTTAGGTGGTTGGAATGGGTGTGCTCTTATTTTTCAGGTAGCCTCTAAACCTGCCGGAAGGCTACCTGAAAACCAGAATAAGGCGGGCTGCGATTATAGTGAATTTATGGGCGGACTGCCTGAAAAACCAGAAGGCTACCTGAAAAATATCGCGCGGGGAAAATAAAAGTGCCGGAAGCTTGTTCCGGCACTTTCTTTCTTCACTGCAACACGTTTGCCATCAGATTACATGTGGCTGGTGAAAGTGCGGGTTACCACGTCTTGCTGCTGCTCGCGGGTGAGCGAGTTGAAACGCACAGCATAGCCAGACACGCGGATAGTGAGCTGCGGATATTTTTCCGGATGATCCATGGCTTCCAACAGCATTTCGCGATTGAGCACGTTCACGTTCAGGTGTTGACCGCCTTCGATTTCGCCGGCTTCGTGGTGGAAGTAGCCGTCCATCATACCGGCCAGGTTGCGTTCGCGGGAGGCTTCGTCTTTGCCCAGCGCGCCGGGGATAATGGAGAAGGTGTAGGAAATACCGTCTTTGGCAAACTCAAACGGCAGTTTAGCTACGGAAGTGAGCGAAGCCACAGCGCCGTTCACATCACGGCCGTGCATCGGGTTGGCACCCGGGCCGAACGGAGCGCCGGCGCGGCGACCGTCGGGGGTGTTACCGGTTTTCTTGCCGTACACCACGTTGGACGTAATAGTCAACACAGACTGGGTTGGGATGGCGTTGCGGTAGGTCGGGTGGGTGGCCACTTTCTTCATGAAACGCTCTACCAGGTCGCAGGCGATGCTGTCTACGCGATCGTCGTTGTTACCGAACTGCGGGTATTCGCCTTCGATTTCGAAGTCTACGGCAATGCCGTTTTCGTCGCGGATCGGTTTCACTTTGGCGTATTTGATGGCAGACAGGGAGTCAGCAGCCACAGACAGACCGGCAATCCCGCAGGCCATGGTGCGGCGCACGTCGCGGTCGTGCAGCGCCATCAGGGCGGCTTCGTAGCTGTATTTGTCGTGCATGTAGTGGATGCAGTTCAGCGCGGTCACATACTGGGTGGCGAGCCAATCCATGAATTTATCCATGCGTTCGAACACGGTATCGTAGTCGAGCACTTCGTCTTTAATCGGCTCGGTTTTCGGGCCGACTTGGTCTTTGGATTTTTCGTCCACACCGCCGTTGATTGCGTACAGCAGGGTTTTGGCCAAGTTGGCGCGCGCACCGAAGAACTGCATGTGTTTGCCCACTACCATCGGGCTCACGCAGCAGGCGATAGCGTAGTCATCGCTGTTGAAGTCCGGGCGCATCAGGTCGTCGTTTTCGTATTGGATAGACGAAGTATCAATAGACACTTTGGCGCAGAATTCTTTGAAGCCCTGCGGCAGTTTTTCAGACCACAATACGGTGATGTTCGGCTCGGGAGACGGGCCCATGTTGTACAGGGTGTGCAGCACGCGGAAGTTGGTGCGGGTTACCAGCGTGCGGCCGTCCAAGCCCATGCCGCCAATGGATTCGGTGGCCCAAATCGGGTCGCCGGAGAAGAGCTGGTCGTATTCGGGGGTACGCAGGAAACGAACCATACGCAGTTTCATTACCAAGTGGTCAATGAATTCCTGAGCCTGGGTTTCGGTGATCACGCCGTTTTTCAGGTCGCGTTCGATGTAGATATCCAAGAAGGAAGACACGCGGCCGAAGCTCATGGCGGCGCCGTTTTGCGATTTCACGGCGGCGAGGTAAGCGAAGTAAGTCCATTGGATGGCTTCTTGCGCGTTTTTGGCCGGGCCGGAGATGTCGTAGCCGTAGGAAGCGGCCATTTCTTTCATCTGTTTCAGCGCAATGTGCTGCTCGTTGATTTCTTCGCGCAGGCGAAGGACACTTTCCAAGTTTTTGCCGGCTTCCAAATCGGGCTGCAAAGAATTATATTGCTCGGTTTTGTCTTCCATTAAGCGATCGATACCGTACAGGGCCACGCGGCGGTAGTCGCCGATGATGCGGCCGCGGCCGTAGGCATCCGGCAGGCCGGTGAGCACGCCTGATTTGCGGCAACGGCGGATGTCGGGAGTGTATACGTCGAACACGCCCTGGTTGTGGGTTTTGCGGTATTTGGTGAAGATTTCTTCCACTTCGGGATTGAGCTCAACACCGTAAATCTTGCAGGAATCTTTCACCATCTTCAGGCCGCCGAAGGGCATGATGGAGCGTTTCAACGGCTCGTCGGTTTGCAGGCCAACGATGGTTTCCAAATCTTTGTCGATGTAGCCGGGGCCGTGGCTGGTGATGCCAGACACCACTTGGGCGTCGATTTTGTAGGGGGCGTGGGTTTTGTTTTCAACCTTGATGCCTTCCATCACTTCTGCCCACAGCTTAGTAGTGGCTTCGGTGGCCGGCGCCAAGAAGCTGCCGTCGCCTTCATAGGGCGTGTAGTTTTTCTGGATGAAATCACGCACATCAATGTGGTTTTCCCAGTTGCCGCCGACAAAACCTTCCCATGCGGCCGGGCGTTCTGATGCTGTTGTAGCCATAATTGAACCTCCTGATAGTTAGTAAAGAAACAACGCGAAAAAATTAAATCTCAAAACAGTGGAAGCATAGCATTGTCTGTGCCTCCTTGGGCGCGAAACTCTAAAGTATTCGCGCAAAGCTTAACCTAAATCAAACCATGAAAAAACTTCTCTTTATTATCAATGCACTGGATAAGGGCATTTTATAAGCTTTTTATGACTTAGCTCAATAAAACTATCTCCTTGAATATCAGATATATTATCTCAAATTCACGCCGCCTTTCCAAGTGTTGATATTAATAGTCTACCAAGTTTTATGGCAATATAATCAATGATACAGATCTGGCGGCATTTTCTGCTTTTTCAACCTTGCCGCCGCATATTTTTCGGCAGCGGCACAGTATTGCCCATGCTTAAAATTCTTGGCATAAAAACATAACATTGGCAAAGCCAAAACTTTTTCAGGTAGCCTCTTGCCCACCGCGGCAAGACAGGCAGCCGCCCAGCCCGTACAATATCGCAGATATGCCGAACACAGGCTACCTGAAATTGCCAAACACAGGACAACACCATGGTGCAGGATTTCCAAGTTGCGCAACTGCCCCTGCCGCTGCAGGGTACCTATCTCATCGAAGCCTCCGCCGGCACAGGCAAAACCTACAACATCGCCACCCTCTTCACCCGGCTGGTGGTGCTCGAAGGCTGGGCGCCGGAAAACATCCTCGTGGTCACCTTCACCGAAGCCGCCACCGCCGAGCTGAAAAACCGCCTGCGCGCCCGCCTAGGCGAAGCGCTGGCCGCTCTGCAAAGTGACACGCCCAGCACCGACGAATTCCTGCAAAACCTGCTCGCCGAAGCCCTGACCAAGCAGGAACGCAGCCAGCTCATCCTCCAGCTGCAAGCCGCCCTCTCCGGCTTCGACACCGCCGCCATCTACACCATCCACGGCTTCTGCCTGCGCGTGCTCGGCGACTACGCCTTTTTGTGCGGCGTCCCCTTCGAGCTGGAAACCGGCCCCGCCGACCCCGCCGCCCGCCTAGTGGCCGCCCAAGATTTCTGGCGCGAACACGTGGCCGACCATCCGCAAAACGCCCGCATTGCCGCCGAATTCGGCATCACCCCCGCCAGTGTGCTCGCCGAATTTTCAGGTAGCCTCAAACGCCCCTTTCTGGATTACAGGCTACCTGAAAACGAATTGCCGCAACTTTTGGCCGAATACGACACAGCGTGGCAGCAAGTGCAGCAACACCTGAGCGACATCGAAACCGTGTACCGCCGCGCCAAGCCCCAGCTCAACGGCAAAACTTTCAACGACTCCATCGACACCCTGTTTGCCGAACTCCAACACGCCGCCCAAGAAGCCCTACCCAAGGCCGTCCTCTCCGAACCGAAAAAATTGTCTCTATTTGAGGCAGATGCCCTGCGCGGCAAACTCAAAAAAAACTGCTGCCTTGATGACGCCGATATCGCCGCCCTCCAACCCTTGGCCGAACTCGGCCGCTGCCTGAGCAAACTCGATCCTGCCAAACAACAAGCTGCCATCCGCCTCAAGCTCGAATGCCTAGGCTACCTGAAAACCCGTTTGCAGGAAGACAAACGCCGCAGCACCCGCCGCGACTACGACGACCTGCTGCTCGACGTCCACGCCGCGCTCACCAACCCCGAGCGCCCCGAGCAGGCCGCCGCCCTCGCCCAAGCCCTCGCCGCCAAATGGCGCGTCGCCCTCATCGACGAATTCCAAGACACCGACCCCCTGCAATACGCCATCTTCCACACCGCCTTCATCCGCCAAGGTGTGCCCGTCTTCCTCGTGGGCGACCCCAAGCAGGCCATCTACGGCTTCCGCGGCGCCGACATCCACGCCTACCTCGCCGCCGCAGCCCACACCGCCCCCGAACAAAGCTACACCCTCGCCACCAACTACCGCAGCCACAGCCGCCTGGTAAACGGCATCGGCCACCTGTTTGCCCCCCGCCCGCAGCCCTTCGTGCTGCCGCAGATTGCCTATCCAAACGTGCAGGCCAAACGAGAAAACAGCCTGCTGCAACCGCCGCCCGAAGCCGCCATCACCGTGCGCTGGCTCAACCCCGCCGAAAACGGCAATCTGCCCAACAAAGACCACCTATACGAGCTCTCCGCCGATTATTGCGCCCGCGAAATCGCCGCCAAGCTGAACCAAGCATTTTCAGGTAGCCTCTTGATTGAAGACAAAGACAGCGGGGAACACAAACCGCTGCATCCCGGCCAAATCGCCGTATTGGTGCGCAAGCATAGCCAAGGGGAAATGGTATCGCGCGCGCTCAAACGCCGCGGCGTGCGCAGCGTGCTGTTGCAGCAGCAATCCGTGTTCGGCACGCCCGAAGCCGAGGCCCTGCACGCCCTGCTCCTGTTCTGGCTCACCCCGCAGCACACCGAACACCTCCGCTTCGTGCTCGGCGGCGTACTCTACAGCCGCACCGCCCACGACTTAGCCGCACTCAACGCCAGCGAGCAGCAGCTGGCCGAGTGGATAAACCGCGCCGCCGAAGCCGCCGAAGTCTGGCAGCGCCACGGCATCTACGCCGCCCTCACCCGGTTCGCCCGCCAAAGCGGCCTCGAAGCCCACCTGCTCTCCACCCACAACGAACGCAGCTTCACCAATTTCTGGCAGCTGGCCGAAGCCCTCGCCCTTGCCGCCGCCGAACAAAGCTCCCCCGCCGCCCTCACCCAATGGCTGGCCGCACAAATCGCCGACAACACCAACAATCAAGAGCACCAGCTGCGGCTGGAAAGCGACGAACACCTGGTCAAAATCGTTACCATGCACGCCGCCAAAGGCCTGGAATACCCGCTGGTATTCTGCCCCTTCGTATGGGATGCCAGCGATAAAAAATTGATTAAAGACTGGAACATCATCCGCCAAGACAACGGCCGCAGCCAACTGCTCGCCGAAGCGCAACTGGACGATACCGCCAAGCAGCAACTCTTCGCCGAAGATCTCGGCGAGAACCTGCGCATCCTATATGTCGCCCTCACCCGCGCCCGCGAACAGCTCGTTATCTACGCCGCCCCCTGCAACAACACCCCCGAAAACACCTTCGCCTACCTCCTCGCCGACCCTGCCATAGGCGACTGCCACGCCGTCCGCAGCCACTGGAAAAACCTGGCGGGCCAAGCCCGTATCGACGCCCTGCGCCAAGCCTGGCAACACCGCATCCAAAGCGCCCCGCCCGGCTGGCTGCAATGGCTGGAAGACGAGCCACCCGAAGCTCACTACCGCGCCCGCGACGCACAGCAAGGCAGCTACCGCGCCCTCGAGCTGCCCGAACGCCCCCTGCAATCCGTCCGCCACACCAGCTTCACCGGCCTCAGCCGCCACACCCACGCCACCGAAGAATGGCTACCTGAAAAATTCCTCGCCGACGAAAGCACCGAGCCCGAAAGGCTACCTGAAAACCAAAGCAACGAGCTTCCGCACAGCAAAAACGATCAAAGCGTAGGCCGCCCTTTTTCAGGTAGCCCGCAGCAGGCAACTGAGCCCCCGCCTGCCGAAGCCGAAGCCGAAACCGCCCTACTCGCCTTCCCGCGCGGCACCGGCCCCGGCATCTGCCTGCACAGCATCCTTGAGCAAACCGAGTTCACCCAAGCCCCTGCCGCGCAAAGCGAAACCTACGCCGCCATCCTCGCCCAACACGGTTACGACGCCGAGCAAGCCATGCCCGCCATGTTGGAAATGACAGAAACCGTGCGCCAAGCCCCGTTGCTCGGCGAAATGCGCCTGGCCAGCATCCCCGCCGACAACCGTTTGGCAGAAATGGGCTTTGTGCTGCACATGCAAGATTTCGGGCTCGCCCGACTGCGCCGCTGGTTTGCCCGAACCGACATCAGGCTACCTGAAAACGCCGCCGCCCACCTGCCCCAGCTCGATTTCCACACCGTAAACGGCTTCCTCAACGGCTTCATCGACCTGCTCGCCGCCGACGCACAAGGCCGCGTGTGCGTAATCGACTATAAAACCAACCACCTGGGCAACCGCCTCGCCGACTACGGCCAAGCCGCCATGAGCGCCGCCGTGAGCGAACACCACTACTACCTGCAAGCCCTGATTTACGCCGTTGCCGCCGCACGCTATCTGAAACAGCGCCACGCCCTGCCCGAAGCCATCCACGTGCGCTACCTGTTTGTGCGCGGCCTCAACCCGCTCGGGCAGGAAGGCATTTGGTGCTGGGATATCCCTGTTTCGGCCTTGCAGGAATGGCTGCAATAAGCCGAATGCGGAAAACAGCCCGGCGAAGCGTTGCAAAATCCGCATAAATAACAAACGCCAAGAAAGTCTTTGCCGCCGGATATTGACTATTGACCAAAATTCCCTATAATATGCCGCTTTCGTGAGTACGGCGGCAGCCGGAAAACACGCCACGCGGGAATAGCTCAGTTGGTAGAGCGCAACCTTGCCAAGGTTGAGGTCGCGAGTTCGAGACTCGTTTCCCGCTCCAAGTTTCACATCATCCGAATCCCAAGCGGGAATAGCTCAGTTGGTAGAGCGCAACCTTGCCAAGGTTGAGGTCGCGAGTTCGAGACTCGTTTCCCGCTCCATTATCCACTTTCGGTTCGGGTGTAATGCGGGAATAGCTCAGTTGGTAGAGCGCAACCTTGCCAAGGTTGAGGTCGCGAGTTCGAGACTCGTTTCCCGCTCCAAGTTTTAGCGATTTGGCCGATTCAGTCGGCCAAAAGCTAATTTGGCGGGATAGCAAAGTGGTTATGCAGCGGCCTGCAAAGCCGTGTACGCCGGTTCGATTCCGACTCCCGCCTCCAAAATACCGCATCATCAATCATCACGGCGGGGTGGCAGAGTGTTCATGCTGCGGGGGGTGCAACCTCCGTATAGGCCGGTTAAAATCCGCGCCCCCGCCTCCAATCTCCGAGCCTGCTATGCCGCAGCCTGGCCCGAGTGGTGGAATTGGTAGACACAACGGACTTAAAATCCGTCGCCCCTAATACGGGTGTACCGGTTCGATTCCGGTCTCGGGCACCACAAAACTGATTGTTTCCAATATAAAACCCCGCTCTGCTTCGAGCGGGTTTGCTGCATTTTCGGCATCGGTTTTGTTCTACATTTTAGGGTTTGTTCTACATTTCTACATTTTACCCCATGAAAAAAGCACGGATTCCCGTGCGTTTTTCAGGTAGCCTCCCATCAGCCCTGCGCTCATTCAACTTTTCTCTTCCGCAAACCCCATCTGCGTCCAAGCAAACACCGCCAGCGCCGCTGCGGCCAAGCCTGCGCCCACCCAGCCCAGCGCGCCCAGCCCCAATGTCGCATCACCATCCCGCCCAAAAGTGCCCCGCCGCCGATGCCGATATTGTAGCTGCCCGAATAAATCGCATTGGCCACATCCGCCGCATCCCGCGCATAGCGCATCACATACGCAGTCATACACAGGCTCAGCACCGCAATGCCGATACCCCACGCCGGCGCCAGCGCAAACATCGCCGCCTCGCTGCCGCCCAAAGGCCGCAGAAGCAGCAGCGACACCACCAGCAGCAAAGCCGCCAGCAGCAGCGTGGGCTGCGGGTGTTTCGGGTAGAAACGCGCAAACAGCCAGCTCGCCACCATGCCCGACAGGCCAAACACCAGCAGCACCATCGTGGCCGTATCCGGCGGCATATGCGTTACCTCCAGCGCATAAGGCTCGATATAGCTATACGCCGTGAAATGCGCGCTCACCGCCAGCACCGCCATCGCATACATCCCCAGCAGGCGCGGGCGTTTTGCCAGCAGCGGCAGGCTGGAGAGCGAACCCGCGTTGCGGCTTTCCAAGATTGGCAGGATTTTCGCCAGCAACACCATCACACCCAAAGCCAACACGCCGATCAACGCAAAGGTTGCCCGCCAGCCCAGCCACTGCCCCACCAGCCGCCCCAGCGGCAAACCCAGCACCGTGGCCATGGAAGTGCCCAGCGACAGCCAGCCCAAAGCCTGCTGCCGGCGCCCAATCGGCGCCATCCGCATCACCAGCGAAGCCGTCATCGCCCAAAACAGCGCATGGGTGAGCGCAATCAGCACGCGCGACGCCAGCAGCACGGGAAAACTCCACGCCAGCGCCGAGAGCGCATGCCCCGCCACAAACACCGCAAACAGCGCCAACAGCAGCCGCCTGCGCTCCAGCCGCGCCACCAGCAGCATCAGCGGCAACGAGGCGAGCGACACCACCCAGGCATACACCGTAATCATGATGCCCGTATCCGCCGCCGGCATATCAAAACCGCGCCTGATGTCGGTAAGCAGGGCGATGGGGATAAACTCGGTGGTGCACACCACAAAAGCCGCTACCGAAAGCGCAAACACGCGCAGATAGGCCAGCAGGATGTGGGCGTGGGGATGCTGTTTGAACATAATAAATCGTTTGTGAAAATATCTGGTTGCGTTTTCAGGTAGCCTTATGGCGTACAGACGGGCAGCAGCTTGGCAACAACATTTGAGGCTACCTGAAAAACGGAATACCGCGGAATGGGCGTGAAGCTACGCAGTATCCGCCGCAGATTTTCAGGTAGCCTCTCTGCCTGAGCCGGGCAGGCGGTTTAAGGATTTAATATCCGCGCAATCAGCGCCTTATCCTTGCCCGCCATATCGGGAATCTGCACTTGGATGCCGTTGCCGGGTGCCACTTCGGCCGCTTCGCCCCAGCGTTTCATGGCTTGCAGCACGATGGTTTGGTTACCCTGCGGGTGGATGATTTCCAGCGTGTCGCCCACGGCGAAGCGGTTTTTCACTTCCACCGTGGCCCAGCCTTCGGCGTCGATGGCGGTAACGTGGCCGACGTATTGGCTTTGTTTGGCCACGGAATGGCCGGTGAGGTAGTTTTGATAGTCTTGCGTTTGGTGGCGCTCGAGGAAACCGCTGGTGTAGCCGCGGTTGGCGAGGCCTTCGAGCTCGGCGAGCAGGCTGTAGTCGAAGGGGCGGCCGGCCACGGCGTCGTCGATGGCTTTGCGGTAGGCCTGGGCCACGCGGGCGACGTAATACACGGATTTGGTGCGCCCTTCCACTTTCAGGCTGTCCACGCCGATTTCGGCGAGCCTGGCCACTTGCTCGATGGCACGCAAATCCTTGGAATTCATAATATAAGTGCCGTGCTCGTCTTCCATAATCGGCATCATTTCGCCAGGGCGGTTGCTCTCTTCTATCAGGAAAATTTTGTTGGCTTTGGGGTGGCGCACTTGGCCGTTGATGCCTTCGAAGGCGGCGTTGGCTTCCTCTTGGGCTTTATTGAAATCAAAGCCTTGCAGCAGGCGGGCGTCGCCCATTTCGTCGATTTCGGCATCGTGCACTTTGTAGTCCCAGCGGCAGGAGTTGGTGCAGGTGCCTTGGTTGGGGTCGCGGTGGTTGAAATAGCCAGAAAGCAGGCAGCGGCCGGAATAGGCAATGCACAGCGCGCCGTGTACGAATACTTCCAGCTCGACATCGGGGCATTTTTGGCGGATTTCGGCGATTTCTTCCATGCTCAATTCGCGCGACAAAATAATGCGCTCCACGCCGATGCGCTGCCAGAATTTCACGCCCCAATAATTGGTGGTGTTGGCCTGCACGGAGAGGTGCACGGGCATATCGGGCCAGCGTTCGCGCACCACCATAATCAGGCCGGGGTCAGCCATAATCAGCGCGTCGGGCTTCATGGCGATAAGGGGCTGCATATCGGCGTGGAAGGTTTTGAGCTTGCTGTTGTGCGGCAGGGTGTTCACGGTGAGGTAGAACTTTTTGCCGCGCGCGTGGGCTTCGGCAATGCCTTGCCGCAGCACATCGAGCTTGGCGAATTCGTTGTTGCGAGCGCGCAGGGAATAGCGCGGGCTGCCGGCGTAAACTGCGTCGGCGCCGTAGTCGAAGGCGGTGCGCATGCGCTCGGGGCCGCCGGCGGGGAGGAGGAGTTCGGGGGATTTCATGATGTGCTTGGAATGGAACTTAAGGTTTGTTGGAACGGGATTGTGTGCTTCGCAGGATTTTTCAGGTAGCCGCTTAAAGATTTTCAGGTAGCCTTAAAGCAGGCTACCTGAAAACGAAGTTTCTGCGAAGCTAAAACGAAGTTTCCGCAGAAAGCTGAGTTTCTGCGAAGTTAAAACATCGGCTTCCGCAGAAGCAGCGGTCGGAGGGATTATAACGCAAACCCAGCCTAATCGGCTTCGGCGGTGTCGTGCTTGGGCGCAGGCTCCCAAATCTGCGAGGTGAAGAGCTGGGCGTCGTGCACATAGGGGTTGTTTTGATCCCAGGCATAGCCGGCAAACACGGCGCTGAGCATGCGGTCGGTTTCCGGCGTGCGCTGGCTGCCGAAAATCATGTCTTGCAGCGAGCCGGAATACCAAGCCTCCACATAGTGCCGGAACACGTTCACGCCCGACATCAGCGGGCGGGCAAACTCTTCCTGCCAGTTTACCGCCTGGCCGTTCAGCTGGCGGGCGAGCAGGTCGGCGGCGAGCTTGGCCGAATGGGTGGCGATGGTTACGCCGGAGGAAAACACCGGGTCGAGGAATTCCGCCGCGTTGCCCAGCAGGGCGAAATGCCGGCCAAACAGCGATTTCACGTTGGCCGAATAGCCGGGCAGATAGATGAAGGGGAAATTGTTTTCCCAGTGGGCGTTTTTCAGGATGCGGCGCAACAGCGGCACTTCCATGGCGAATTTCTTCAAAATCACCGCCGAGCTTTCCAGCCCGAGTTTTTCAGGTAGCCCCACCACGCCGATGGAGACGCGGCCGTTGGAAAAGGGAATCAGCCACAGCCACACGTCGCGGTGCTTGGGGTGCACACACACCAGGTTTTTGTTGCGGTCGAAAGCTTGGTCGGTGATGTGGTCGTCGATATGTGTGAAATGCACGTGGCGCAAGGGCAAATCGGAAGGGATGTCCCAGCCGATCATGCGCGGCAGCACACGGTGGTAGCCGCTGGCGTCCAGCACGAAGCGCGCGCCCAGCACATAAGGATCGCCGCCCTCCTGCTGCACCACCAATTTGGCGAAATCGCCGTGGTTGTCGAACGCTTTCGCCGCGGCGCCGAATTGTACGGTCACACCCTGCTTGATGGCCTCGTCAATCAGGATTTTGTCGAAACGCGCGCGCTCCACGTTGAACGCGAAAGAAGGGCCGGGCGAGAATTTGTCGGTAAACTTAAAGCTGGTGTTGCGCTCGCCCCACGAAAAGGCAAAGCCGTTTTTATACTGAAAACCAAAGCCGGCCTGCACCGCCGGCAGGAAGCCCGCCTCGTGCAGCAGCTCCATACAGTGCGGCAGCAGGCTCTCGCCGATAACAAAGCGCGGAAAATGCTGCTTTTCCACCACACACACATTGAATCCCCGCTTGTTCAACAAAGCGGACGCCACCGCCCCCGAAGGGCCGGCTCCGATAATCACGACGTCGTAATGCTGAATCATATTTTCCCTTTATATCTTCCCATGTTGCCGCCGCAGCCAGCAGGCATGCAGGCCGGCATTATTTATATTCTGTCTGTGTGCCGCGCCGCCGCCCATGCCGGGCAAGGCAAACCGCCCTGATGACAGCAGCACAGGTTTGATTATAAACGATTTGGACAAAATTTACCCGTTTCCCCCGAAACTGCGCGCCGCCTGTAACAAACAGGCAAACAGGCTACCTGAAAACGAGCAAAGCGGGTTTCTGCGGAGCTAACATTTTTCAGGTAGCCTGCATATCGCTTGCGCACGAAAAAGCGCTGCCCGAAAGCAGCGCGGTTGGTATTCAGCGCGTGGCTTCCACGCCCACGCCGATTTTGCCGTAGGGCGTTACGCTGCTGCTGCCGTTGTTCAAATCCACCGAGCCGCGCAGGCCCACATGGCTGTCGCGGTGGCTGCCCACGCCCACTCCGGCGCCCGCGCCGCAAGCGCTCAATGCCGCTGCCGCCAGGGCAGCCAGCAGGGCATAGCGTAATCCTTGTTTCATGATATTTCCTTTCTTTTTTCCAACAATAGACCGTTGCCGTTTTTCAGGTAGCCTTTTTCTGCACACAGGCTACCTGAAACTTGCGCCCTACTCCGCCGCGCCATCCTGCGGCGCAACCTGCGCCGCGCCCGCCTGCTCCCCGGCCGGTTTCTTTTTGCGCCGGCGACGGCGTTTTTTGGCGGGGGCGTCGCCTTCGGCAGCGGGGCGCTGCTCGGCTTTTTGAATCATCTGTTTGCGCTGTTCTTCGTCGGCTTCCTGGAAGGCTGTCCACCAGTCGGCCACGGCCTGATCGGCTTCGCCGGCCCGGGCGCGCAGCAGCAGGAAATCGTAGGCGGCGCGGAAGCGCGGCTGGGCGAGCAGGCGGAAGGGGCGGGCGCCGCGACGGTGGTCGAACTGCGGCTGGAGCTGCCAGATTTCGCGCATCGAGGCGGTGAAGCGGTGCGGCACGCCCCAGCCTTTTTCCATCTGCGCGCGCATTTCGCCCACGGCGATGCTGAGCGCGTGGGCGCTGTTGCGGCCGTTGGCCAGCTCGCGCTGCCAGGTTTCGCGCACTTGCGGCCACAGCACGGCCGCCAGCACGAAGCCCACGGATACGCCCATGTCGTCGCGCAGGCGCTGGTCAGTGCTGCCCAGCGCGAGGGAAACGATGCCGCGCCCTTGGTTTTCAGGTAGCCTTTCCAGGGCGCAGGCAAGCAGCGGGTGTACGGTTTTCCCGCTCATACCCAAGGCCTGCATCTGCTTGAGGCAATCGGCGGCCGCGCCGGAAAACAGCAGTTTCATCACTTCGTCAAACAATCGAGCGAGCGGCTCTTTGGGCAAAAGGTGCAGGCATTCGGCAATCGGCGCGGCGGTGTCGGGGGCTACCTGAAAACCGAGCTTGCCGGAAAGCCGGGCGGCGCGCAGCATGCGCACCGGGTCTTCCTGATAGCGCGAGCGGGCGTCGCCGATCATCATTAGGCGTTTGGCGCGGATGTCGGCCACGCCGTGATGGAAATCGGTGATTTCTTGGCGTTCGGGGTTGTAATAGAGGGCGTTGCAGGTGAAATCGCGGCGGGCGGCGTCTTGCTCCATGCTGCCGTAGCTGTTGTCTTGCATAATGCGGCCGTGTTCGTTTTGCCGGGCGGGGCGCTTGCCGCCGCGGAAGGTGGTAACCTCGATCGTTTCCGGCCCCACCATCACGTGCACAATCTGAAAGCGGCGGCCGATGATGCGGCTGCGGCGAAATACTTTGCGCACCTGCTCGGGGCGGGCGTTGGTGGCCACGTCGTAGTCTTTCGGCTCGATGCCCAAGAGCAAATCGCGCACGGCGCCGCCCACCACATAGGCTTCAAACCCGGCCTGGTGCAGCCGCGACACCACTTTCTCGGCCGCATAGCTGATGGCATCGGGCGTGATGCCGTGTTCGGCCAGCGGCAGCACCTGCTTGTGCGAAGGCGCGGCCGGTTGTTTGCCGGGCAGGATTTTGCGCAGCCATTTTGTGAGCATAAGGCGTGTTCCCTATTCTTGTTTTTCAGGTAGCCTGCAATGTGCGGCAGGCGCTGTGTTATACGGAAAACGCGAAGTATAACCTTTCGCCGCAACGGCTGCCAAACAAAGCGCTTTCCGCTATAATACGCCCGCATTTCCCACACCCGCTTTTACCCGCACACCACCACGGAAAACCCAATATGTATCACTACCAATCCGACGCCACACAATTCCTCAACCAATACCTCGAAGCCCACCCCGAAGAACAAGCGCGCCGCCTCGAAAACCGCGGCCTGCTGTGGGATGTCGAGCTCAACCCCGAAGAGCAGGCCGACTTCGCCGCCGGCAAAATCGCCAAAAAGCCCTACACCTACTACTCCTACTAAACCCCAACCACGCGCCGCGCCATGACCGCAGCCACCCCCCACCTGCCGCCCGAGCTTGCCGGCTACCTGAAAACCATCAACCCGCCCGAAGCGCCCGTTTTGCAACGCCTGCGGCAGGCCACCGAGCAGCACCGCATGGGCAAAATGCACCTGGCCACCGAACAAGCCCAGCTACTCGCCTTCCTCGTGCGGCTCATCGGCGCCAAACGCTGCCTCGAAATCGGCGTATACACCGGTTACAGCAGCACCACCGTCGCCCTCGCCCTGCCCGAAGACGGCATCCTCACCGCCTGCGACATCAACATCACCTACACCACCCTCGCCCGCCAATTCTGGCGCGAAGCCGGCGTGGAACACAAAATCCAACTCCACCTCCAGCCCGCCCTCATCACCCTCGACCAACTCATCGCACAAGGCCAAAGCGGCAGCTACGACTTCGCCCTCATCGACGCCGACAAACCCCCCACTGCCCACTACTACGAACGCTGCCTCACCCTGCTGCACCCCGGCGGCCTCATCGCCATCGACAACCTCCTGCTCGGCGGCCGCGTTTACCAAGCCAACAGCGCCCCCGCGCCCGAATCCATCGAGCGCATCCGCGCCTTCAACCAATCCCTGCAAACCGATCCCCGCGTAGCCGCCCTCACCCTGCCCCTGGGCGACGGCCTCACCCTGCTGCGCAAACGCCATCTTCAGGAAAGAGAATGCCCATGACCAAGCCTTTCCAAGATTTCGACTTATCCTCCGTATGGGAGCCAAACGGTTATGCCGACAAACATTACAAAGAAGCCCCGTTTACGCCAGAAATCCTAGCCGAAGTAGAAACGATATTAGGCTATAAGCTGCCGCAAAGCTTTATCACACTGATGGCCATACAAAACGGCGGCACGTTCCGAAACAAATGCTATCCCACCGCCCAACCCACCTCATGGTCGGATAACCATGTGTTCGTTGAAGAAGTATCGGGCATCGGCTTAAACAAGCCGGGCAGCCTGTGCGGCAAAATGGGGCAAAAACTGTGGCTGGGAGACTGGGGATACCCGCCCATCGGCGTATATTTTGCCAACGACCCTACTGCCGGGCACGCCATGTTTGCGCTGGACTACCGCCGATGCGGCAAAAACGGCGAGCCGGAAGTGGTGTTGGTAGAGCAGGAACTGGGTTATGAAATCATCAAACTTGCGCCTGATTTTGAAACATTTATCCGCCATTTACAGCATGAAGACAACTTCGCAGACTAACTTTTTCAGGTAGCCCTGATCCAACCTGTACCTATCAACAAAGGAAACCCCATGCGCCTGATTGCCCCCGCCGCCCTGCTCGGCCTCACCGCCTGCACCGCCCTGCCCCCCGCCCCAAACGGCCCGCTCCCCGCCGGCAGCCCGCCGCAGCGCATCGAAGCCGAGCTCAATGCCCACACCCAGCAAATCGGCCAGTTGCAACAACAAATCGCCGAGCTGCGCCAGCAACTGAGCGAGCTGCAACACCACCAGCACCCCGCCCCGCCCGCCGCAGCACCGCCGCCCCCGCCGAGCCCCCCTGCTCCCGCCGAAAACCCGCAAGAGCAGGCCTACCGCCAGGCCCAGCAGCTCTACCGCAGCGGCCTCTACAGCCAAGCCCTACACCAACTGCGCTTCGCCGAACGCAGCGGCAGCGGCGGTCGCACCGAGCAAAACGCCCTATTCCTACTCATGCAGAGCCATGAAAAACTGCGCAACTGCGAATCCGTCATCCTCAGCGGCCAACGCTTCGCCACCCGCTTCGCCGCCAACCCCAAAGCCCCCGAAGCCC
Source organism: Eikenella sp. Marseille-P7795 (assembly GCF_916618725.1). Taxonomy (NCBI): domain Bacteria; kingdom Pseudomonadati; phylum Pseudomonadota; class Betaproteobacteria; order Neisseriales; family Neisseriaceae; genus Eikenella; species Eikenella sp. Marseille-P7795. The sequence continues at coordinate 80,561 of NZ_CAKAJZ010000001.1, forward strand.
TCTACAGCGTAGGCAGCTGCCAATGGAGCATGCAGCAGCGCGACATTGCCCGCGCCACCTGGCGCAAACTGATGCAAACCTACCCCAACAGCCCCGCCGCCCGCCGCGCCGGCCAACGCATACAGAACAACCGTTGATAACCACAGGCTACCTGAAAACGCAACTTCCACGAGGTAGCTCGATGTCTTGGCACAGCCAAGGCCGAGCTTCTACGAAGCTAAAATTTTCAGGTAGCCCACCCTTCCCACCATCCACCCATAAGGAACCCCCATGCTCCCCAAAATCCAACGCGCCCTCATCAGCCTGTCCGACAAAACCGGTGTCGTCCCCTTTGCCCAAGCCCTGCACCGGCTCGGCGTGGAGATTCTTTCTACCGGCGGCACGGCCAAGCTGTTGGCGGATGTCGGCATTCCCGTGATTGAAGTGGCCGACTATACCGGTTTCCCCGAAATGCTCGACGGCCGCGTCAAAACGCTGCACCCCAAAATCCACGGCGGTATTTTGGGGCGGCGCGACCTGCCCGAACACACCGCCAAAATGGCCGAACACGGCATCGGCAACATCGATTTGGTGTGCGTGAACCTCTACCCCTTTGCCGCCACCATTGCCAAGCCCGGCTGCACGCTGGAAGACGCGATTGAAAACATCGACATCGGCGGCCCCACCATGGTGCGCTCCGCCGCGAAAAACTGGAAACACGTCGCCATTGTTACCGACAACGGCGATTTTGAAAGCATTATCAGCGAGTTGGAACTTTCAGGCTGCCTGTCCGACAAAACCCGCTTCAACCTGTCGCGCAAGGCGTTCAGCCACACCGCCCAATACGACGGCATGATTTCCAACTATCTGACTTCGATTTCGGACGAGGTGTTGGACGGGCAGCCTGAAATCGGCGAGTTCCCCCAACAGTTCAACCAAAGCTGGATTAAAGTGCAGGAAATGCGCTATGGCGAAAACCCGCACCAGCACGCCGCGTTTTACCGCGATGTGTATCCCGCCGCAGGCAGCCTCGCCGCCTATACCCAGCTCCAAGGCAAAGAATTGTCGTACAACAACATCGCCGATGCCGATGCCGCTTGGGAAGCCGTCAAATCCTTCGACGCGCCCGCCTGCGTGATTGTGAAACACGCCAATCCGTGCGGTGTTGCCGTTGCAGCCGATACCTTGACCGCCTACCAACTCGCCTACGCCACCGACACCACCAGCGCGTTCGGCGGCATCATCGCCTTCAACCGCGAAGTGGACGGCGCAACCGTGAAACAGATTACCGACAACCAGTTTATGGAAGTCCTGATGGCGCCGAAGTTCACCGCCGAAGCCTTGGAAATCGCCGCCGCCAAGAAAAACGTGCGCGTGCTGCAAATCCCCTTGCAGGACGGTGCAAACCGCTTCGAGCTCAAACGCGTCGGCGGCGGACTGTTGGTGCAAACGCCCGACATCCACCGCATCCGCCGCGCCGATTTGAAAGTCGTCTCCCAACGCCAACCGACCGAGCAGGAATGGAACGATTTGCTGTTTGTGTGGAACGTGGCCAAATACGTCAAATCCAACGCCATCGTATTCGGCAAAGGCGGGCAGACCTACGGCATCGGCGCAGGCCAGATGAGCCGCGTGGACAGCACCCGCATCGCCGCCCGCAAAGCGCAGGACGCAGGTTTCGACCTGAACGGCGCGTGTGCCGCTTCGGACGCGTTCTTCCCCTTCCGCGACGGCGTGGACGTGATTGCCGAACAGGGCATTAAAGCCATCATCCACCCCGCCGGCTCGATGCGCGACGAAGAAGTGTTCGCCGCCGCCGACGAACACGGCATCGCCATGGTGGTAACCGGCGTGCGGCACTTCCGCCATTAAGGTTTGCCGCATAGCAAGAGGCTACCTGAAAACGAGCTCCGCGAGTTTCTGCGAAGCTAAAATTTTCAGGTAGCCTTATCTGTCTGATACGATGTAAAAACACCTTTGCAACCCATGTTTATTTAGGAGAAACCCTATGCCCAAATACATCTTGGCCGCCCTATTGGCCGCCTGCGCCGCCACCGCCGGAGCAGACGGCTTCCGCGCGCAAAAGCTGGCACTGGTACGCAGCCTGTATGCCCCCTACCAAAACGGCAACGCCCTGAACGCACACCCCGAACGCCACTTTTCCGCCGACCTGAAAGCCGTGTATCAAGAAGACCAACGGCACACACCTGAGGGCGAAGTCGGCTGCATCGACTACGACCCCGTCATCGCCGGACAGGACTGGGACCGGGGCAGCCTGAAACGGACGCTGGAAATCCGGCCGCTGGCCAACGGCCGCATCGAAGCCGTGTTCCAGCAGTTTCCCGGCGACACTTCGGCCACCCAAGTGCAGTTCGTGCTGCAATGCCGCCCCAACGGCCGCTGCCTCATCGACGACATCTACACCGCCACGCCGGGAAACCGCTTGGTTTCCTTCAAACGCAGCGTGCGCCGCTGTATGGCCAAAATGGCCGGGCAGCATTAAAAAAAGGCTACCTGAAACTTTTCAGGTAGCCTTTTATCCGTTCAGCACTTAAATCAGCTTATTCCTCGCCGGCAAAAGCCAGCAGCAAGCGCAGCAGGCCGGTGAAAATATTGTAGATGGCCACAAACAGCGTGAGCGCGGCGCTGATATGGCTGTCTTCGCCGCCTTCAATTACCACGCGCACCTGCAACATAATCAGCACGGAGCTGACGATCACAAACAGGCCGGATACCGCCAGCGACAGCGCCGGAATGTTTGGGAAAATAAAACTGGCCACCATGGCGATCACCGACACCACGAAGCCCACGGAAACAAAACGCGCGATGGCTTTGGTTTCGAAAGTGGCCGATTTGGCCATTGCCGCCATGCTCAGAAACACGGCTCCGGTCATCACTGCGGCAATGCCGACCAGCTCGATGCCGTTTGAAAAGGCCAGGCTGTAGTTCAAAATCGGGCCCAGCGAGAAACCCAAGCCGAAAGTGAGCACCATCAGGAGCGCGGCGCCCACGTTGCTGTAGCGGTTTTTCTCAATCAGAAAGCTCATGCCGTAGAAGAAGGCGAAGAAAATGCCGAGTGCAATCCAGCGGTTGCCGGTGAGGCCAAACAGGCTCAGGCCGGTGGACATGGCAAAAAACGCGCCGGCGGCGGCGGGCAGGAAAGACAAGCCCAGCAGGCCGTAGGTTTTGCGCAAAACAGTGTTCTGCGACACGGCACTGCGGCCCACGTCGGTGTAGTCGTAAACGTTGTTCGGTTGCATGAAAACTCCTCTTGATAGTGAAAAGCAAAACAAATGAAGGGCGGATTGTAGCAGCAATTGCGCCGTTTGCGCGAAATATAAACGCCTGTAAAACAAACCGTTGGCAACTCAAACCGCCTGCCATGCCGGCAATATGGGGCGGCGCCGCGTTTTTGCAACGTCGCAAAATGTTGCCTTAGGTAAAAGCGCAGCGCCGCCCGATTGTTCGCATCCGCTATATAATCCTGATTTTTCCCCAACCACGAGAAACGCCATGCCCGTCCCCCGCTACGCCGTATTCGGCAATCCCATCGCCCACAGCCGCTCACCCGCCATCCACCAAATGTTTGCCGCGCAGGAAGGCGCCGCCATCGAATATGAGCGCATTCTGGCCGAACCCGGCCGTTTTGCCGAAAGCGCCGCTGCCTTTTTCGCCGCAGGCGGGCTAGGCGCCAACGTAACCGTGCCCTTCAAAACCGACGCCTGCGCCTGGGCCGACAGCCTTTCCGCACGCGCCCGCGCCGCCGGCGCCGCCAACACGCTGATCAAACAGCCCAACGGCCAAATCCATGCCGACAACACCGACGGCCTCGGCCTCGTAGCCGATATCCGCCGCCATTTTCAGGTAGCCTTAGCCGGCAAACGCATCCTGCTTATCGGCGCCGGCGGCGCGGCACGCGGCGTGATCCTGCCCCTGCTCGAATGCCGGCCCGCCAGCCTCACCATTGCCAACCGCACCGCCGCCAAAGCCCGCGAGCTGGCCGAAACATTCGGTGCATCCGCTGCCGAGTTTGCCGAGCTGCCCGCCGCCGGCTTCGACATCGCCATCAACGCCACCTCCGGCAGCCTCAGCGGCCAAGTACCCGCCATCGCCGCCAAAGTATTCACCCAATGCGAGCTCGCCTACGACATGGCCTACGGCCGCGAGCCCACCGCCTTTATGCGCTTCGCCCAAAATGCCGGCGCACAGCGCAGCGCCGACGGCCTGGGCATGCTGGTGGAACAAGCCGCCGAATCCTACCGCCTCTGGCGCGGCTTCTCCCCCAACACCGCCCCCGTGCTCGCCGCCCTGCGCGCCGGAGAAATCTAACTTCGCCGTCCAAAGGCTACCTGAAATCCGGCAAACCGCCGAAACTTACTCCCCCTTAACACAAACAGGCTGCCCGAAACTTTTCAGGTAGCCTGAAAATCCTTTATAATCCGCCCCTTTTCCCACCCGCGGTTCGCAACCCTCCCGCGTTACCAAAACTAAGGATCATCATGAGAAACCAAGAAGAGCTCGGCAGCCTCACCCTGCTGGGCAACCAGAAAACCGAATACAAAACCACCTACGCCCCCGAAGTGCTCGAAACCTTCGACAACAAACACCCCGGCAACGACTACTTCGTCAAATTCGTCTGCCCCGAATTCACCAGCCTCTGCCCCATCACCGGCCAGCCCGATTTCGCCACCATCCTCATCCGCTACATCCCCGACATCAAAATGGTGGAAAGCAAATCGCTCAAACTCTACCTCTTCAGCTTCCGCAACCACGGCGACTTTCACGAAGACTGCATCAACATCATCATGAAAGACCTCATCAAACTGATGAACCCGCGCTACATCGAAGTGTTCGGCGAATTCACCCCGCGCGGCGGCATCGCCATCCACCCCTTCGCCAACTGGGGCCGCCCCGGCACAGCGTTCGAGCAACTGGCGCGCGAGCGGCTGTTCAAACACGACATGCAGTAAAGCCCACAGGCTAGCTGAAACCATGCCCATCGCAGAAATCAAACGCCGCGCCGCCGCCCTGCCCCCGTTGGATAACGCCGCACTGGCCGCCGAAATCCAACGGCTGAAACAGCGCGGCACGGCATTTCTAGGCTGCATCGCCTTTGTGCAGGCCAACCGCCGCATCAGCCTAAACGAAGCCAAACGGCTCACCCTCTCCCTGCCCGCGTTCAGCACAGAAGAGAAAGCCGCTTTTGAACAAGCCTGCCAAATCATGCAGGCAGAATTCGAGCAGGAAACATAGCGGCAATATTTTTCAGGTAGCCTCTACCGGTTTGCCAGCCTCACTTTTTCCTTTGAAGCAGGCGGCGAAGATTAAGCCCCCGAAAGGCTACCTGAAAAACAAAACCCCTCCCCCCAGCGCGGTTCGCAACCCTCCCGCGCAGATTTCCATCTAAACCAAAACTAAGGACCATCATGCAAAACTACGTTTTCACCCCCGCCCAACAGCGCCAAGCCCTGATCTGGCTCACCCTCTTCCACATCCTCGTAATTGCCGCCAGCAACTACCTCGTGCAATTCCCCTTCACCGTTACCCTGCCCAACGGCTTCGAAGTGCATTCCACCTGGGGCGCCCTCACCTTCCCCTTCATCTTCCTCGCCACCGACCTCACCGTGCGCATCTTCGGCCAACGCCTCGCCCGGCGCATCATCTTCCTCGTCATGTTTCCCGCCCTGCTCGTGTCCTACGCCTTCTCCGTGCTGTTTCAAGAAGGCGCGTGGACAGGCTGGAGCGCCCTCGTCGTATTCGTGATGCCCGTGTTCCGCATCGCCCTGGCCAGCTTCTCCGCCTATGCCGTCGGCCAAATCCTCGATATTTTCGTGTTCAACCGCCTGCGCCAGCTCAAATCCTGGTGGATCGCCCCCACCGCCTCCACCTTCGCCGGTAACGCCGTCGACACCCTGCTCTTCTTCTCCATCGCCTTCGCCGCCAGCGCCGACGCCTTCATGGCCGCCAACTGGCCGCACATCGCCTTCGTCGATTACCTGTTTAAACTCGTCATCTGCACCCTCTTCTTCCTGCCCGCCTACGGCCTCATCCTCAACATCCTCACCCGCAAGCTCACCACCCTGCACCAGCCTGTTGCAACCGAAGCCGTATCCGCCCAGCCCGAAACCGCCGGCCAAGCCAACTAAATTTTCAGGTAGCCTTTTGCACCGGCAAAGGCTACCTGAAAAATTTATACCCCAGTATCATTCCGCCAGCGGCCAATTAAAACGGTAATGGTAGATACAAAATGGCAACCAACTTAAATTTGAATTACTCACTATCCGAAAGAATATTCTTAGAGCTGGTTTTATCAGAAATTGAAGATAGCGCCATGCGGGCGTATGTCGAAAACCTGATTAAAAAATCAAAGGTCAAAAAAAGGGAATACAACAGCGGCTGGGGAATGTATCTTGATTTTGAAGCATTATCCGAACCTTCCGATAACAAGATGCCAAATAAAAACAACATCCCCATCTTGTTCTCGGCCGATTTTGAGTTTGAACAATTGGATGATGCCGCTTTTTTCATGCTTTATTTAACCGAAGACCGGAAGAGCTTAAATTTTCTCGAAATATCAACATGCTTTGACCATTTCAATGAAGAAATCATGGCATTAACCGTTTTAAAACACCTGCTGTCCAACAAACAATCCGCCAGTAAAGCAAAATATTAACTAGGCCAATCCCGCTTCAGGCTACCTGAAAACCACCCATGCCCCTCCTCCCCCACACCCTCGCCAACGGCCAAACCATTCAGCTCCACCTCAGCCGCCGCGCCAAGAAAAACATCATCCTGCGCCCCCACAGCGCAAGCAGCCTGCGCCTCAGCGCTCCGCCGCAGCTTGGCCTGCCCGAACTGCGCCGCTGGCTGCAACACAACGAAGCCGCCCTGCGCCAAATGCTCGAACGCGCCCCCGCGCCCGCCGCCGCCCCAAGCCATATCTGGCTCCACGGCCAAGCCCACCGACTGCACAGCCATGCCCAACCCGGCATCAAAATCCAGCCCGGCCGCATCCTCCTGCCGCCGGCCGAATGGCCGCAGCAGCAAGCCCGATTGCGCCGCCACCTGCTGCCCCTAGCCGAAGCCTACCTCCTCCCCCGCCTCGCCGAGCACGCCGAGCGGCTGCAACTTATCCCCGAGCACAGCGCCCTCTCCCGCGCCCAAACCTTCTGGGGCGTGTGCCGCCGGCGCAGCATCCGCCTCAACTGGCGGCTCGTCGGTGCGCCCGCATACGTGGCCGACTATGTGTGCGTGCACGAACTCTGCCACCTGCGCCACGCCAACCACAGCTCCGCCTTCTGGTCGCTGGTCGAACAACACACCCCGCACCGCAGCGCCGCCTCCGCCTGGCTCAAACAGCACGGCCGCGAGCTGTTCGCCCTCTAGCCGCCGCGCCCGCCCAAACAAAAGGCTACCTGAAAACCCATCTGGCATTTTCAGGTAGCCTTATTATTTAGCAAATATGAAAATATTTATTACTAATCAAATATCTATATTTTTCAGGTGGCCTTGAGCTACTCCCCCGACGGCGCCGCATAATACGCCCGCTCCCGCCGCATCCGCTCGCGGCGCATCGGCGCAAGCAACGTTTTCAGCAGCGCGCCGATCGGCACCACAGTGAGGATCATCCCCAGCAGAAACACAATATACACGCACAACACCAGCCGCCTGAGCAGCGGCGACACCCGCCCCGCCGCCATCACCAGCCGCCCCCACAGCAAAAAGCTGCGGTGCCCCACGCGCTCGCTGGCCATCAGTTTTTCGTTGATTTTCACCGCGCCCATGTGTTGCAGCAGCGTTTCATCCAGCGACTCATCGCGCCGCAAAGCCTCGGCGGTGCGCCGCCCGAAGCGCGCCATATCGGCGATTTCCGCCTCGCTGATGCCCGCCGCCGGCAGCCAAGGCACGGCCTGCCGTTTGCCGGTAAACATCCACAGCGGCGTGGTAATGAAGCTGGCGGCACTGCCGCATTGGTCGATTTTCACCACATTGCCTATCAGCCGCGCCCCAGCATCCGCCAGCAGCCGCTTCATTTTTTCCTGCGCCATCAGCCACATATTGCGGCAGCCGATCAGCGTGATCACCGGCGTATCGCGCAACGCCCGCCGCCCCGCCGCACTTTGCAAAAACGCCGTAACCGGCGGCGCGGGCGACAAAAACCACACGCTGTAAGCAATCACCACCAAATCATAACGCTCATGCGCCAGCTCGGGCGGCTCGATGGGCGCGGGCTGCAAATGCACCGTTTCAGGGAAGGCATCGAAAAACGGCAGAAAACGCCACGGGAAAGCAAACGGCCGCTGCGGCCGCAGCACCACATCGTCCACCTCGATGGCCGCATCGCCGCGCCAATCGCGCAGGAAACTCTCCTTCAGCCGCGCCAGCTGCCCGCTCTGCGAATACGACACCACCAACACGCGTTTTACCATTTTCCTTTATCCGAAAGCCAAAACGGCGCGATTCTAAATTTCAGCGGTTTTATTGTCAAATCAACAGGTTTATTCCAAAGGCCGACTGAAATTTGCCAATCCGCCCCAGACACAGCCTGTGCTGCATAAACAACACGCCATACTTCATTTTTCAGGTAGCCTCTTATCTGCCCTTAAGGCCGCCCAAACCCCAACCCATGCCCGCCGCCGCGCCAATCCGCTATAATTCCGCCTTTCCGTTTTCTAAAGAAGGCTTTCGGCTATGCAACACATCCACATCATCGGCATCGGCGGCACATTTATGGGCGGGCTCGCCGCCATCGCGCAAGAAGCAGGCTTCAAAGTGAGCGGCTGCGACGCCAAAATGTATCCGCCGATGAGTACGCAGCTGGCCGAGCTGGGCATTGCCGTGCACGAAGGCTTCGACGCCAAACAGCTGGGCGAGTTTCCCGCCGATGTGTATGTGGTCGGCAACGTGGCCAAGCGTGGCATGCCCGTGATCGAAGCCATTTTAAATCGCGGCCTGCCCTATGTGTCGGGCCCGCAATGGCTGGCGGAAAACGTGCTCGCCGGCCGCTGGGTGCTTGGCGTGGCCGGCACGCACGGCAAAACCACCACCGCCTCCATGCTCGCCTGGGTGCTGGAATACGCCGGCCTCGCCCCCGGCTTCCTCATCGGCGGCATCCCGCAAAACTTCGGCATTTCCGCTCGCCTGCCGCAGGCGCCCCAGGCCGACCCGGCCAGCCGTTCGCCCTTCTTCGTGATCGAAGCCGACGAATACGACACCGCCTTTTTCGACAAGCGCAGCAAATTCGTGCACTACCGCCCGCGCACCGCCATCCTGAACAATCTCGAATACGACCACGCCGACATCTTCCCCAATCTGGCCGCCATCCAAACCCAGTTCCACCACCTCGTGCGCACCATCCCCGGCCAAGGCCTGATTGTGTGCAACGCGCGCCAGGAAAGCCTGCAACAAGTATTGTCGCAAGGCTGCTGGACGCCGGTGGAAGGCTTCGGCAGTGCCGAAGGCTGGCAGGCCGGCGAGCCGGACGAGCACGGCGCGTTCGACGTGCTGCACCACGGCCAAGTTGTCGGCCATATCGCCTGGCCGCTGTTGGGCGAACACAACCGCCTCAACGCATTGGCCGTGATTGCCGCCGCCCGACATGCCGGCGTGACTATTCAGGTAGCCTGCGAAGCGCTTTCGCAGTTTCAAAACGTGAAGCGGCGCATGGAAATCAAAGGCTGCGTGCGCGGCATCACCGTGTATGACGACTTCGCCCACCACCCCACCGCCATCGCCACCACCGTGGCCGGGCTGCGGCAAAAGGTGGGCAAGGCGCGCATCCTGGCCGTGCTCGAGCCGCGCTCCAACACCATGAAGCTCGGCAGCATGAAGGCCGCCCTGCCGGAAAGCCTGGCCGAAGCCGACCAAGTGTTCTGCTACGGCGGCGGCGTGGAATGGGACGTGGCCGCCACCCTCGCCCCCCTCGGCGGCAAACTGCACACCGGCAACGATTTCGCCGCCTTCGTGCAAAGCATCCTGAGCCACGCCGAGAGCGGCGACCACATCCTCGTGATGAGCAACGGCGGCTTCGGCGGCATTCATCAAAAGCTGCTGGACGGTTTGGCGCGGGGATGAAATTTTTTCAGGTAGCCTTGCTTGCGCATGAGCTACCTGAAAACTTGAGCTTCAACAAAACTCATGCCGATCAATTGCTTTTAAGCAGCCTCTTCCCTGTACAATCAGGCTACCTGAAAACCAAAATCCCCCAACCACCGAAAGCCCACCATGAAACCCATGCTCACCGCCCTTTCCGCCCCCGCCGCCGCCGAATGCCTGATTCAGGCCAACAGCATCGGCGGCATCCGCCTCGGCCAAACCCCCGCCCAAGTGAAGCAGCAAATCCCCCGCGCCCGCCTCCAGCGCACCAGCGACGGCGAAGGCGTCGGCTACATCGCCATCACCCTGCCCGACCGCAGCGTCGTCCTCGCCTACCAAGAAAGCGCAGACGACCCCGGCTCCCACATCAACCAACGCGCCAAAATCACCATGCTCAGCAGCAGCAGCCCCGCCTGCCGCACCGTCTCCGGCGTCCGCCCCGGCATGAGCCTGCAAGAAGCCGTTGGCAAACTCGGCCGCGTGAAAGAAATCGTGCAGAGCGAAATCGAAGCCCGCGAATTTGCCACCTTCCAGCGCCAGCCCGCCTGGCTCACCATCCAAGTGGAAGACGCCGGCCGCTACTCCGGCAGCGACAGCCTGCCCCGCCGCACCACCCGCTACCAGCCCAACAGCAAAATCCTCTCCCTTTCCATTTCCGCCAACTAACCAGCCGCCCAAACCAGCAAAAAAGGCTACCTGAAACCGCACAAGCAGTTTTTCAGGTAGCCTATTGCTCAAGCATCCAACCATTTTTCAGGTAGCCTACATCAATTCAGCAGGCTACCTGAAATCATCAACACAACCAAACCTACCCGCCATGCCCCACACCCTCACCTGGCAAGAACAAGGCCAAACCCACCAAGCCGAATGGCGCCACACCGCCGCCCAGAAGCCGCCCGCCGAGCTCGCCGTGGCCGAGCCCAACCTTTCCGCCAAAGCTGCCCTCAAAAACTTCCGCCAAAGCCAAGCCCTGCTCTGGCGCGGCGACTACCACCAAGCCGTGCAGCTCCTGAGCGCCGTCAAACGCCAGCTCCCCGCCGCCGCCTCGCCCGATTTCCACACCCACCGCATGCAGCAGGCCCAGCGCAGCCGCCTGGCCAACATGCTGTTGGTGGAAATCAGCCCCGGCTATCGGCTCGCCCTGCGCCGCGCCCCCGATGTATCCGCCGCCCTCGCCGACGTGTTCGGCGCACCCAACAGCGAGCCCTTCCTGCTGCCGCTCAATCTGCTGCTCGGCTTTATTGGCGCCCACCAATGGCACAAAAAAGGCGTGGAAATCCCCGCCCTCGGCGCGCGCATCCACGTCCCTTTCGGCGTGTTTTCCCCCTTGCGCGGCGAGTATCTCGACCTCATCGCCGCCGCCCCGCTGCCGCCCCACGCCCAAAGCGCCTTCGACATCGGCACCGGCAGCGGCGTCATCGCCGCCCTCCTCGCCCAACGCGGCCTTCCCGCCATCACCGCCACCGACAACAGCCCCCGCGCCATCGCCTGCGCCCGCGCCAACTTCCAACGCCTCGGCCTGCCCCACATCACCCTGCTGCAAGCCGACCTCTTCCCCGAAAGCCGCGCCGACCTCATCGTCTGCAATCCCCCCTGGCTGCCCGCCAAACCCGCCGCCGACATCGAAACCGCCCTCTACGACCCCGGCAGCACCATGCTGCAAACCTTCCTCCGGCGCGCCCCCGAACACCTCAATCCCGGCGGGCAAATCTGGCTCATCATGTCCGACCTCGCCGAACACCTCGGCCTGCGCCGGCCCGGCGAGCTGGCCGAGCACATCGCCGCCGCCGGCCTCACCGTCGCCCAACGCCTCGACACCCGCCCGCAGCACCCCAAAAGCCGCGACGCAGCCAACCCCCTCGCCCACGCCCGCCTCCGCGAAACCGTGAGCCTCTACGTTCTGCAGCCCGCACAGGCCAGCTGAAAGCCGAGTGTTTGCAAAACCGAAACACCGTGCAAAATCAGCACAAGCAAGCTATCCAGCCAGCAACTTGGTTTGAAAGCCATCAAGCCAATATTTTCAGGTAGCCTCTCCCCCTTGAAGGCTACCTGAAAACACAGCTGCAACGAAGTGCAAATAAAATCCCCGCCGCACATGACAATCCCCGCCCGTTTTGCTATAAACGCGCCTTTCCATCCCACAACACAGGACACACCATGCTCACCCCCGAACAAGTACAAGCCATGATTGGCGAAATCGTTGATGCCGAGCTGATTCAAGTGGAAGGCGACGGCCACCACTTCTTCGCCGCCATCGTATCCGCCGATTTTGAAGGCAAAGCCCGCCTCGCCCGCCACCGCCTGATCAAAGACGGCCTGGCCGACAAACTGGCCAGCAACGAATTGCACGCCCTTTCCATCTCCGTGGCCGCCACCCCGGCCGAATGGGCAGCCAAACAAGGGCACTAAACCCCGCCGCCAAAACCAAGCCGCCGACCGGTTTCCCTGTCGGCGGCTGTTTTTCTCTATCTAAGGCAGCGCATATCAAAAGGCTACCTGAAAACGTCGGCTTCTGCGAGGCCAAAAATATCGCTCCCTTCCATGCCAATATTTTTCAGGTAGCCTCACTATTGTGCCGCTAACTCCGCAGCTCCACCACCGCCGACAAAGGCAGATGGTCGGACAACAATTGCCAGGGCAGGCCTTGGTGGCTCATGGCGTCCAGCACGTTTAAATGCCGCGTGTAGATGCGGTCTAGGCTCAATATGGGCAGGCGGGCGGGAAAGGTTTTGGGCTGGCTGCCGGCAAAGCGCACGAAGGCTTCGTCTAAGCCCAGCAGGCGGCCGAAACGGCTGCACGATTGGTGCCGCCAATCGTTGAAATCGCCGGCCAGAATCAGCGGGGCGTCGGCGGGGATTTGGCTTTGGATGTAGTCGGCGATGGCGCGGTATTGCAGCTTGCGGTCGGCTTCGCGCAGGTTGAGATGCACGCACAGGCAGGTGAGCGGCACTTCCCAGCCGGGCGGGCGGATTTCGCAATGCAACACGCCGCGCTGCTCGAGGCGGTTTACGGATACGTTGAGGTTGGCGCGGGTTTCCAGCGGCAGGCGGCTGAGGATGGCGTTGCCGTGGTGGCGATTGGCGTAGGTGGCGTTTTGACCGTAGCTGCTGGCGAAGGCGAGGCGGCGGCCGATGAGGTCGGCATGCGGCTCGCCGGGGAATTCGGGTACGCGCTGCTGCCGTTTGCCGTGCGCGCCCTGCACTTCCTGCAAAAATAGGATGTCGGTGTCCAGATGCTGGAGGGCATCAACCATTTGCGGCAGTTGCAGCCGCCGGTTGAGCGGCGACATGCCTTTGTGGATGTTGTAGGTGGTGATGGAAATAGCGCTGGGCATGGTGTTTCCGGCGGTGTGCGGTGGCAGGAAAGGGAATGATTTTTCAGGTAGCATCTTATGTGCCAACTGGTGCTGAATACATCATACGCCGACAGGTGGCGGCGTGAGGCATTTTTTCCAAGCATTACCTTTTCCTCCGTGCGAATCCTGCGGGCAAAACAAAAGGCTGCCTGCTGGCAGCCCGAGGAAACACGGCGGATTAGCGTTTGAACATATTGCCGTATTTCTGGTTGAATTTGTCCACGCGGCCGGCGCTGTCCACGATTTTCTGTTTGCCGGTGTAGAACGGATGGCATTCTGAGCAAACTTCGATGGTGAAGTCGGTTTTGGCCATGGCCGATTTGGTGGTGAATTTGTTACCGCAAGAGCAGGTAACGTTGACATCGTGGTAGTCGGGATGAATTTCGGGTTTCATGATTTTCCTTTACTAAGCGGGTATAGGGGATTTGCCTATACTACAGACAAGCGGTGCATTATGCCTAAAAACGGTTTAAAAAGCAATAGGGTGTTGACGGGGAAGAGGCCACCTGAAACCTTTCAGGTAGCCTTTATGTTGAGCAAAAACCAAATTATTTCACGCGCTCGATTTTGGCGCCCACTTTGCCCAGTTTTTCTTCGATGTGCTCGTAGCCGCGGTCGAGGTGGTAGATGCGCTCCACAATGGTTTCGCCGTCGGCCACGAGCCCGGCAATCACCAGGCTGGCGGAGGCGCGCAAATCGGTGGCCATCACGGTGGCGCCGGAAAGCTTGGCCACGCCTTTGATGAGCGCGGTGTTGCCTTCGGCGCTAATCTGCGCGCCCATGCGGTTGAGCTCGGGCACGTGCATGAAGCGGTTTTCAAAGATGGTTTCCACCACGCGGCTGCTGCCTTCCGCCACGGCGTTGAGCGCCATAAACTGCGCCTGCATATCGGTGGGGAAGCCGGGATGGGGCACGGTGCGCAAATCCACGGCTTTCGGGCGCTGCGCCATTTTGATGTGGATCCAGTTTTCGCCGGTTTGTATATCGGCGCCGGCTTCGGCGAGCTTGTCGAGCACGGCTTCCATGGTTTTCGGGGCGGCGTTTACTAGGCGCACATCGCCGCCGGTCATGGCCACGGCGCAGAGGAAGGTGCCGGCTTCGATGCGGTCGGGCACCACGCTGTGGGTGCAGCCGTGCAGTTTCTCCACGCCTTGGATGGTGAGGGTGGGCGTGCCGATGCCGCTGATTTGGGCGCCCATTTTCACCAGGCATTCGGCCAAGTCCACCACTTCGGGCTCCACGGCGCAGTTTTCCAGCACGGTGGTGCCTTCGGCCAGGGTGGCGGCCATCAGCAGGTTTTCGGTGCCGCCCACGGTTACCATGTCCATCACCACGCGCGCGCCTTTGAGCCGGCCGCGCGCTTTCACGTAGCCGTGTTCGATGGTGATTTCCGCGCCCATGGTTTCCAGGCCTTTGAGGTGTTGGTCTACCGGGCGCGAGCCGATGGCGCAGCCGCCGGGCAGGCTCACCTGGGCTTCGCCGAAACGCGCCAGTGTGGGGCCGAGCACGAGGATGGAGGCGCGCATGGTTTTCACCAGCTCATACGGCGCGCAGGTGTTGTTTACCGTGCCGCCGTTGATTTTGAATTGGCTCACGCCGTCGCTTTCCACCTCCGCGCCCATGCCTTGCAGCAGCTTGTGGGTGGTTTTCACATCGGCCAGCATGGGCACGTTGGTGAGGTGCAGGAGGTCTTCGGTTAGGAGGCCGGCACACATCAGCGGCAGCGCGGCGTTTTTGGCGCCGGACACCACGATTTCGCCGTGCAGGGGGCCGTTGCCAGTAATTTTGAGCTTATCCATATTTAATTGATTTTCTTTAGATTTAGTTTGAAGCGGCAGCCACTTCGGGCAGAGGCTACCTGAAAACGCGGGATTATAAACGTTTTGCCTGCACGATAGGCTGCTTTTGCGCAAATTTGCCGCTGGTTTTTCGTTTTGCAGGCGCACACGTTGTTGGCTGCTCCGAAATCCGCTTTGCTCGTTTCACTTCGCAGAAGCCGATGCTTTCAGGTAGTCTGCCCGGCGAAAGGCTACCTGAAAATGTAAACCGACATACAGCCAAACCTGCACCCCAAAGCGGTTTAAAACTCGGAAACCCGTTTTTCAGGTAGCCTCCTGCCCCGTTTGCATAGCGAGGCTGCCTGTAAAACATCAGCTTCAACTGCATGAAAACCAACGGAGCACGTTTTCCACCCGCCTTCTTGCGGTACAATCCGCCCATTCCCCCCTCACCCAAAGGCCGCGCCATGACCGACCAAGCCCTCACCCCCCACCGCCAAGCCATCGACGCCATCGACGCCGAAATCCTCAAGCTGCTCAACCAGCGCGCCGGCCACGCCCGCGCCATCGGCGAGCTCAAAGGCACCGGCATTGTCTACCGCCCCGAGCGCGAAGCCCAAGTATTGCAGCGCATTCAAAGCCTCAACCAAAGCCAAGGCGGCCTCCTGCCCGACGAAGCCGTTACCCGCCTCTTCCGCGAAGTGATGAGCGAATGCCTCGCCGTGGAACGCCCGCTCACCATCGCCTACCTCGGCCCCGAAGCCACCTTCACCCAGCAAGCCGCCGTGAAACACTTCGGCCACGCCGCCCACACCCAGCCCTGTCCCTCCATCGACGAATGCTTCCGCCTCGTGGAAGCCCGCCTCGCCGACTACGCCCTCGCCCCCGTGGAAAACTCCACCGAAGGCCCCGTCGGCCGCACCCTCGACCTCATGGTGTCCACCCCCCTGCGCGCCTGCGGCGAAGTCCTCCTGCGCATCCACCACCACCTCCTCCGGCAAAGCGGCGGCAGCCCGCAGCCCGAAAAAGTGTATGCCCACGCCCAAGCCCTCTCCCAATGCCATGAATGGCTCAACCGCCACCTGCCCCACGCCACCCGCATTTCCGTGGCCAGCAACGCCGAAGCCGCCCGTCTTGCCGCCGCCGACCCCAACGCCGCCGCCATCGCCGGCCAAGCCGCCGCCGAACACTACCAACTCGCCAAACTCGCCGAAAACATCGAAGACGAGCCCAACAACACCACCCGCTTCCTCATCTTCGGCCACAACCACACCCAGCCCTCCGGCCGCGACAAAACCTCCCTCATCGTTTCCACCCCCAACCGCCCCGGCGTGGTGCACCACCTGCTCCAACCCTTCGCCGACCACGGCATTTCCATGACCAAGCTCGAAAGCCGCCCCAGCCGCGCCGGCCTGTGGGACTACGTATTCTTCATTGACATCGAAGGCCACGCCGACACCCCCGCCGTGCGCCACGCCCTCGACGCCATGACCGAACGCGCCGCCTTCGTGAAAATCATCGGCGCCTATCCCCAAGCCGTGCTCTAATGCCCGCCATATTTTTCAGGTAGCCTCTTAATGCAACAACAGGCTACCTGAAAAACATATTTCCGCAGAAAACTGAGTTTCTGCAAAGCTAAAAACCAAAATCACCACTTTGCGGAAACCCTTTCCCAAACACACAAAAAGGCACAACCCATGCGCACCTTATCCCTCGCCGCCCTTCTCCTCGCCGCCGGCACCGCCCACGCCGAGCTCAGCTACTTCCAAAACGCCAACGGCCAAATCACCTACGAATACGGCGGCGCATACCCACAGATCACCTGCGAAGTTTCCCACTTAGCCAAGCCCATTCCCGTTACCCCCGAACCACGAGATTGCGACACCCCAAAAGAGCCCGGCCAATGGAGCGGCAGCATCTCCCTATTCCGCAGCGGCCCCACCCGCCTCAACTGCAACCGCTACAACCAGCACGGCAGCGGCAGCGTTGTCCTCACCGAAGGAAAGTCGTACATATTCTTCAACCAGCCCAACTGGCAATGCACCAGCCAATCCGGCAACATGACCTGCACCAACCCCGAAGGCCACGGCTTCGAAATCAGCCCAAACAGCCTGCGCCGCTTCTAAGCACGCATATTTTTCAGGTAGCCTCTTGATGCAGCAAAAGGCTACCTGAAAAACATATTTCCGTAGGAAGCCGAGTTTCTGCGAAGCTAAAAACCAAGCCTACGAAACCCACACATCCCCGCTTTCAGGTAAAATCCCCGCTTTCCTCCCCTATATTAAGGAACCGCACCATGCGCACCCTCCCCCTCGCCGCCATCCTCCTCCTTGCCGCCGGCGCCGCCCATGCCGACATCCAACTCTTCCGCAGCCCCAGCGGCCACATCAACTGCATGTACGGCCACACCCCCGGCGTAGTGGAATGCCAGATTCCCGCTCCCGAACACCCCGTCCGCCCCAAACCGGCCGACTGCGAGCTCGACTGGGGCGGCAACTTCACCATCGCCCGCACCGGCCGCACCCAAATGGGCTGCGTGGGCGACAGCCTCGCCAGCCCCGACAGCCGCATCCTCCCCTACGGCCAAACCCTGCGCGGCGACGGCTGGCAGTACACCAGCCGCACCAGCGGCATGACCTGCGCCAACAGCCAAAACCACGGCTTCGAAATCAGCCGCCGCCGCCAACGCCTGTTCTAAGCCGCACCCATTTTTCAGGTAGCCCGCACACACAGGCTACCTGAAAAACCGGTTTCAGCGAAACGGACACACCACACACCCAACCACCGCCCCAAGAGGCACCCGAAAGCACAACCATGAACCCAATGAACAACATCGTCGTCTATTGCGGCTCCAACCTCGGCGAAGACCCCCGCTACGCCCAAGCCGCCCGCGAGCTCGGCCGCGCCATCGCCCAACGCGGCAGCCGCCTCGTATATGGCGGCGGCGGCATCGGCCTCATGGGCGAAACCGCCAATGCCGTGCTCGACGCCGGCGGCCAAGTCACCGGCATCATCCCCACCTTCCTGCGCCACGAAGAAATGGCCCACGGCCGCCTCACCGAGCTCATCATCACCGACAGCATGGCTGAACGCCGCACCAAAATGATAGAGCTCGCCGACGCCTTCATCGCCCTGCCCGGCGGCCTCGGCACCTACGAAGAGCTGTTTGAAGTCCTCTCCGCCGCCCAGCTCAAGCTGCACCGCAAGCCCGTCGGCCTGCTCAACATCGGCGGCTATTTCGACCCCTTCACCGCCCTTCTGCAACACACCGCCGACCAAGGCTTCATGCCCCCCGCCAACACCGGCCTTGTCTGCGTAGACAGCCAAATCCCCGCCCTGCTCGCCAAAATGGCCGCCTACCGATTCCACGACGCCCCGAAATGGAAACGCCCCGCCTGGCAGCAGGCCGAAGAAGCCAAAATCGCAGCAGGGGCTACCTGAAAACGCAGCACAGCGGAGTTTCTGCGAAGCTAAAATATCCAAGTAGCCCCATCCTGATTGAATGCAATACACAAACCCCACAACATATTTTCAGGTAGCCACATCATCTGTTCAGGCTACCTGAA
Organism: Eikenella sp. Marseille-P7795; assembly: GCF_916618725.1. Taxonomy (NCBI): domain Bacteria; kingdom Pseudomonadati; phylum Pseudomonadota; class Betaproteobacteria; order Neisseriales; family Neisseriaceae; genus Eikenella; species Eikenella sp. Marseille-P7795. Next base: position 99,334 of record NZ_CAKAJZ010000001.1, read on the forward strand.
AATATCAAACCTAACGAAACAACCCATACTTTGGCGCAAACCATGCCAAATTTCTCCTTAAGACAACCCAACCAATAATCCCAATGGCAGGTGTACAATATCATACCTGCCGTTTTGATATTCACAAACAAAACGCAACCCCCTCCCCGACTCCCTCTCCACAGGCTCCAACACGGCAGAAAAAACTTCTTTCAAACTCAAGCTCTAAAATTTTATGACCAAGGTCAAGCCATTTCCCCGCATTTTATGATATGATGTATCAATAAATAGGTAGCCATTCAAGCAAGCTGCCAATTTTGCACAATCCACATCAAATAGTTCTTTAAAATCAGTTTGTTTTTATGCATGCACGGTGCCAGGCTGTTTTTAACAGCCCGTTTACCCGAGTGCAACGGCTGAATCAACTGTTAAGCAAAATTATCAGTTCTTAACCGTTTATAGGATTTCCCGACTCCGTACCGCTTCGCTGCCAGTGCCGACCGCGCCCGCCGCCAAGCCCTCCGAGCCTGCCGAATCGGAAAATCATTAACACTCTATCAATCGCACCCTGCCTGCATATGCCGTATGCAGGTTTATTTTTTGCCGTTTGCATCAGCCAACGGCGGGAGTTTGTTGCTGTTGTGCCCGGCTTCATTTGCGGCACGGCGGCTTCAAAAAGAGCCGGGCTTGCCCGGATTTGCAGTAAAGCAGCTGTTTTTTAATTTATTTATAAGGATTGATGTCATGAAGAATATCTTATTAGGCTGTGGTCAGAAGGAATTGGGAGACTATGTCAAGAGTCTCGTTGCCTCTTTGGAAAAGGGTGGGTACACCATCCTGATAGCCCATGACCAGCAAGAAATCCTGACGCTTCTGAAACATGACGCCAGAATAGGTTCCGTGCTCTGCACATTGGATATTTTTAACAAGGAATTAGATCAGAAAATCATTGCGCTCAACGAAGAGCTGCCTGTATTTATCCTGAAAACCACCGACTGCGACCAGCCGGTAGACTTCGGTGCCGTGGGCGACCATGCCACCTTCATCGATTGCCACCTGTTCAGTAATGAAGACGTGGTGGACAAAATCGAAAAAGCCATCCACCATTACATCGACGAAATCACGCCTCCGTTCACCAAAGCATTGTTCGACTACGTGGGCGAAAACAAATACACATTCTGTACGCCGGGCCACATGAGCGGTACCGCCTACCTGCAATCCCCGGTGGGCAGCCTGTTCTACGACTTCTACGGCGAAAACACCTTCAAATCAGACATTTCAGTTTCTATGGGCGAGCTGGGCTCCCTGCTCGACCACTCCGGCCCGCATAAAGAGGCCGAAGAATACATCGCCGAAACCTTCAATGCCGATCACAGCTACATCGTTACCAACGGTACTTCCACCGCCAACAAAATCGTGGGTATGTATTCCGTGCCCGCCGGCAGCACCGTGCTGATCGACCGCAACTGCCACAAATCATTAACCCACCTGTTGATGATGAGCGACATCACTCCGGTGTATCTGAAACCGACCCGCAACGCCTACGGCATCTTGGGCGGTATCCCGCAGAAAGAGTTCACCAAAGAAGTCATCAACGAAAAACTCGCCAAAGTTCCTGGCGCCACTTGGCCGGTGCATGCCGTCATCACCAACTCCACTTACGACGGCCTGTTCTACAACACCGACAAAATCAAAGACACCCTCGATGTGAAATCCATCCACTTCGACTCCGCCTGGGTGCCCTACACCAACTTCAGCCCGATCTACGAAGGCAAAACCGGTATGGGCGGCAAACAGGCCAAAGACAAAGTGATCTTTGAAACCCACTCCACCCACAAACTTCTGGCTGCATTCTCACAGGCTTCCATGATCCACGTGAAGGGCAACCTGAACACCGCCACCTTCGGCGAAGCCTACATGATGCACACCTCCACTTCCCCGTTCTACCCGATGGTAGCCGCCACCGAAGTGGCCGCCGCCATGATGCGCGGCAACCCCGGCAAACGCATCATGCAGGATTCCTTAGAGCGCGCCATTAAATTCCGCAAGGAAATCAAGAAACACAAAGCCTCTTCCGATTCATGGTATTTCGACGTATGGCAGCCTGAAAACGTCGACACCATCGAATGCTGGGAGCTGCATCAAACCGACAAATGGCACGGCTTCAAAGACATCGACGCTCAGCACATGTACCTCGACCCGATCAAGGTAACCCTGCTCACCCCGGGCCTCGATAAAAACGGCCAGCTGGAAAAAACCGGTATTCCCGCCAACCTCGTATCCAAATTCCTGGACGACCGCGGCATTATCGTAGAGAAAACCGGCCCCTATAACATCCTCGTGCTGTTCAGCATCGGCGTGGACGATACCAAAGCCCTCGGCCTGCTGCACGCCCTGAACGAGTTCAAATCCCTGTACGACGCCAACGCCACCGTGGAAGAAGTATTGCCGCGCGTGTTCAACGAATCCCCGTCGTTCTACAAAGACATGCGGATTCAAGAACTGGCCCAAGGCATCCACAGCCTGATCTGCAAACACAACCTGCCCGAACTCATGTTCAGCGCATTCGAAGTGTTGCCGACCATGGTGATGAACCCGCACAAAGCCTTCCAGCTCGAGCTCAAAGGCCAGATTGAAGACTGCTACCTGGAAGACATGATCGGCAAAATCAACGCCAACATGATTCTGCCCTATCCTCCCGGCGTGCCCTTGGTAATGCCTGGCGAAATGATCACCGAAGAAAGCAAGCCCATCTTGGAATTCCTGATGATGCTGTGCGAAATCGGCGCCCACTTCCCCGGCTTCGAAACCGACATCCACGGTGCCTACCGTCAAGACGACGGCCGCTACAAAGTTAAGATCATCAAAGCTTAACCCAAAGCGCCCAACCGGCACCAAGCAGCTTGAACCTTAAGCTGCACCAACCAACCGGCCTGAGCAATCAGGCCGGTTTTCTATTCTGGCAATAAAAGGCTACCTGAAAACCCTGCCCGCATCCTCCCGCATATTTTCAGGTAGCCTGAAGCCTTTGCACACCATCCTCACAACAAAAGGCTACCTGAAAAACTGCCGCAGCAACTTTTCAGGTAGCCTTGATATGGTTCGGGCAAGTCCGCTATATGTAACTCAGAACGGAATATCGTCGTCGATATCGTCAATCGGAGCCAGTGCGGGTGCGGGAGCCTGGCGGCGCGGCGGAGCGGGCGGCTCAGCAGCGTAGGCCGGTGCCGGCTCATTGTATCCTTGCGCAGACTGCTGCTGGCGGCTGGGCGCGGCGGCGTATTGTTCGCCGCCTTCGTAGTGGCCGCTGCCGCTGTTGCGGCCGTCGAGCATTTTCATTTCATTGGCCACAATGTCGTAGGCAGTGCGCTCGATGCCGTCTTTGCCGGTGTATTTGCGGCTCTGGATGCGGCCTTCGATATACACTTTGCTGCCTTTTTTCAAATACTGGCCGGCAATCTCCGCCAAGCGGCCAAACATACTGATGTTGTGCCACTCGGTGCGCTCCTGGCGCTGGCCGTTGCGGTCTTTCCAGTTTTCGCTGGTGGCGATGGAAAAATTGGCCACCGCGTCGCCGCTGGGCAGGTAGCGCACTTCGGGGTCGCGCCCCAAGTTGCCGATAAGCATCACTTTATTCAACATGGTTTCCTCCTAAAATAATCTGTTTGGCGGCAGTTTCGTCGAAGCCCTGCTGCCGCGCCTTAATGTAAACGGTTGAACGGTCGGCGCTGAGGCTGGCCGCCTCCACACCGTCGAATTGCTGCAACACGGCCAACAGCCGCTCCTCGCAGCCCTGCCAAACTGGCGACACGGCAAAGGCCAGATTGCGCACCGGCGCCGGCGCCGGCGCCAACACGGCCACCAGCAGCCAAGCCAGCGTGAGCGCCATGGCAAACACAAACACGCCGAAAAAGCCGAAGCGTTCAAACAAACGCCCCCCCGCCGCGCCGCCCACAAACACGCCCACAGACTGCGCCGTGTTATACATGCCCATGGCCGTGCCCTTCAAATCAATCGGCGCCACTTTCGACACGATGGAAGGCAGGCTGGCCTCCAAAATATTGAAGCCGATGAAATACACCACCAGCGAAATGCCGATGGCCAGCAGCGAAGCCTGTCCACCATAGAGCCCGGCCAGCGCCGCCGCAATCAGCGCAATCCCCGCCACAAACACCTGCTTGAGCTTGTTGCGCGTTTCGCCCACCACAATCGCCGGCACCATCAGCAAGAGCCCGAGCAACACCGCCGGCAGGTAGATCTGCCAATGCTGCTCCTTGGGCAGCCCTAGGCCGCGCATCACAATCGGCAGGCTGGCGAAAATCGCCATCATCACCGCCTGCAAGGCGAAAATGCCGAAATTAAGCTGCATCAGCCGCTTATTGCGCAACACCTCGCTAATGCGCGAAGTTTGCATTTCCGCATCGGCATGAAACCTGCCCTGCTGCGGATTGGGCGTAATCCAAGCCACCACGCCCACGGCCAGCACGCACAAAGCACCCGTGAGCGCAAACAGGCCGGACACCTTAATCCACTCCGTGAGCAGCGGCGACACCACCATGCTTGCGGCAAAAGTGAGCCCGATGGTGAGCCCGATGGAAGCCATGGCGCGGGTGCGCACTTCTTCGCGCGTCAAATCCGCCAGCAGCGCCGTTACCGCCGCGCTCACCGCGCCCGCGCCCTGAATCGCCCGGCCGACCAACAGCCAGGCAACGCTATCTGCCGCAGCCGCAATAAAGCTGCCCAGCGCAAACACCGCCAGGCCAAGGTAAATCACCTTTTTGCGACCCAGCTTGTCGGAAAGCATGCCCAGCGGCAGCTGGAACAGCGCCTGCGTGAGGCCGTACACCGCAATCGCCAGGCCGCCCGAAGCAGGCGTGCTGCCCGGCAGCTCTTTGGCATACAGCGCCAACACCGGCAACACCAAAAACATGCCCAGCATACGCAGCGCATACACGCCGGAAAGCGACGCGCTGGCACGCCATTCGGCCGGCAGCAGGGCGGTACGGGGAGGTCGGGACATAGCGGCGGAATCTGTGTGGTGTGGAAAACGGTGCGATTATACCCGAAGGCTTGCGGCCTCGGGCGCTTTTCGGCGGGGCGGGCGGGATTGGCTTTTTGCTTCGCGGCGGCCTTCCAAGCCGTTCAAACTGCTTGCAATCTGTTTTTCAGGTAGCCTGATGGCGCTTGAGGCTACCTGAAAATATTGGCGGCTACCTGAAAAAGCAGGTGGGCGCTCTGCCAAACAAGCCTGCCGGCTAAGACCACTGCCAGCGGCTCTGCCACGTGCCGATCACCGCGTCGGGATAGCGCCGGCTGCCGAGGCTGCCGTTGTAGCGCGCCAATGCCCGCTCCATATTGCCGTTTTCCAGATTGCTGTAGTGGCGCAGGATGGTGCAGCCGTAGCGTAGGTTGGTGCGGATGTCGAACAGGTTGTGCTCCGGCTTGCCGATGTAGCGCTGCCAAAACGGCATCACCTGCATGAGCCCGCGCGCGCCCACGCTGCTGATGGCATACTGCCGAAACGCGCTTTCCACCGTAATCAGCCCCAAAATCAGCTGCGTATCCAGCCCGGCGCGGGTGGTTTCATATTGGATGTTGATCAGCAGGCGGCGGCGCTCCAGCGGGTCGGCCACAAAACGCGCCAGCCGCAGCGACATATCGTTGAGCCAGCGCGGCGCGTTATACGGGTTTTCAAACACCAGGCGCGGCGGGGTCACATTGTTCACCGAATGGCGCATCACCGAAGCCACGTCGTCCGACAGCGTTTCCTCGCGCTGCGCCCCCGCGCGGGCGGGCTTGGGCAGGCAGGCAGCAGCAGAAAGCGCCGCCAGCGACAGCAGCAGGCGGCGGCGGTCGGCTTGTTCGGGAGCAAAAGGAGCAGGCATCGTTCAAACCCATTCGGCACGGAAAGGCCGCCATTATATCGCCAATCGGCGCCTTGCTGGCAGCGGCGGGGCGGCAAAGGCTACCTGAAAACGAAGTTTCTGCGAAGCTAAAACGAAGTTTCCGAAGGAAGCGGAGTTTCTGCAAAGCTAAAGCGGAGCTTCAACGCAGTTAAAAACGATGTTGCCGAAAAAAGCAGCGTTTCTGCGCTGCGAAAACGCCCGATAATATTTTCAGGTAGCCTTCAGCAGGGTCAACAGGCTACCTGAAAACCGATTCGCTCGCGGCAAGCGGAAACTTTTCAGGTAGCCTTCCCTGCTGGATTCCCCCCAAACGCTTGCTATACAATGCCGCCTTCGCGCCGTGTTTCGCACACAATATGGAACAACTCGAATTCTTCAGCATCCCCAGCCCCTGCATCGGCGTTTGCCAGGCCAACAGCAAGGGCTACTGCAAAGGCTGCCTGCGCAGCCGCGACGAGAGGCTGCATTGGCTGAAGCTCACCGACACGCAGAAACAAAACGTGCTGCGCCTGTGCCGCCTGCGCAAACGCAAGCTGCTCCAGCTGGCCGCCGAACAGCAGCTGGCTTCCATGGAGCTGCCCGAGCAGATGGATTTCGATTTTTTCTAACTTCATTCCCCGTATTTCCCATTTTCTCCTAGGATTTCCCCCATGTCCGCCCTTTCCCTCTTCCCCGCCACTTGGACTTGGCAGTTTCTCGCATTGGCCGTGCTGTGTAGCGTGGCCGTATCCGTGCTGCTGAAAACCGCGCGCAAGCACGGCATCCACATCGAGCACGCCATCGCCGTAAACTACATTGCGGCCACCGCCTGCTGCTGGTTGTTCCTCAGCCCGCCACTGGAAAACCTGCGCCACGCGGGCATCGGCAGCCTGTGGCCGTTTCTGGCGCTGGGCGTGCTGCTGCCGAGCATTTTCGTGGTGATGGCGCGCGCGGTGGAGCAGGCGGGCATCGTGCGCTCCGACGCGGCACAGCGGCTTTCCCTGGTGTTGCCGGTGTTGGCGGCGTTTCTGCTATTTGGCGAGCGGCTCAACAGCAACAAAATCGTCAGCATCGTGCTGGCCTTCAGCGCGCTGGCTGCCCTGCTCTACAAGCCCGGCCAGGGCAAGAAGGGCGGCGGCATGAGCTGGTTGGCGGGAGTGTGGCTGGGATTCGGCATAATCGACATTTTGTTCAAGCAGTTATCTAAAACCGGGCAGGCGCTGTCGCTGAATTTGTTTGTGGCATTTGCGCTGGCCTGCGTGCTGATGTGGGGCTATGTGTGGCGCCAGGGCAAGCCGCTGAAGGCGGCAGATTTCGCCGGCGGCCTGCTGCTCGGGCTGCTTAATTTCGGCAATATCCTGTTTTATATCAAGGCACACCACGCCTTCGCCGGCGACCCGACGCTGGTGTTTGCAGGCATGAATTTGGGCGTGATCGTGTTGGGCACGCTCACCGGCGCGCTGGCCTTCAAAGAGAAAATCTCCACCGTAAACCAAATCGGCATCGTGCTGGCGCTCTCAGCGGTGTACAGCCTGTTTTATCTGGATTGGCTGCTGGCGAAGCTGGGCGTGGCGATATGATTTCGGCTTCGCGGAAACTTTGCCACGCTACATTTTCACTGCGTTGAAGCTCCGCTTTAGCTTCGCAGAAACTCCGCTTCCTTCGGAAACATCGTTTTCAGGTAGCCTCTGCGGAACGATAAAGGCTACCTGAAAAAGGGCTTTGCAAGCTTCCATCAAGCCAAACGCCCAACTACCTAATTGCCCTGCCAATACAAAGGCTACCTGAAAAACAAAACTGGTTTTCAGGTAGCCTTTTTTGATTGGCTCATCAAATACTTGCCATCAGAACTGCCACGACAGGCTGCCTTTGATGTTGCGGCCAACGCCGCTCACGGCTTCGCCAAGATAGGGGGCGTAACGGCGGTTGAATAGGTTATCCACGGTGAGGCGCAAGGTGAGCTGTTTGTAGCTCGGCGGCTGCCAGGCGGCAAACAGGCCGTGCAGGGCGTAGCCTTTGGATTTGGGCAACGCCCAGTAGGCGGCCATGGGGTCGCCGTCGATGGGCGAACGGTCTTGGCGGCGGATAAATTCGGCTTTCCAGCCGAGGGTTAAGCCTTGTGCGGGGAAGCGTGCGCCGAGGGTAGCGGTGGCTTTGCGAGGCGGAATGTCGGCAAGCCAAGTGTCTTGGTCGTGCCAGGGGTTGCGCGGTGAACCTTCGCGTTTGCCGCGCATGAAGGAGTAGGTGAGGCCGGCAAACCAGCGGTCGGATTCGTAGTAGCCTTCAATTTCGCCGCCGCGTATGGTGTAGCCGGGCAGGTTGCGGTAGTTGCCGATGGGCTGGTCGCAAACACTGCTGGGGCGGTTAGGCAGCTGTTCGCGGCAGAAAATACCGCGGTTTTTGAAGATTTCGTCTTTGCCGCGCGTGTGGAACAGGGTGGCGCGCAGTTGCAGGCTGTCTTGCTCGCGCAGCAGGTGTTGCCAACGCAGGATGCCGCCGAGGCGGAAGGAGGTGAGCCGCTCCGGCTCGAGGTAGCGGCTGGTGGCGGAGGCGCTGCTGGTAGCGGATTGCACTTCGTATTGTTCGTCGATTACCGGAGCGCGCCAAGTGCGGCTGGCATTGGCAAACAGCAGGGTGTTGTCGTTGGGTTGCCAGGCGATGCCCAAAAACGGCGACCACCCGCTGTAGGTTTTGCTGCGGTAGTCGTGGCCGGCGGAGGGGGTGTTGTAGCCGCGCGCCACGTTGGGCTCGCCTTGGTTGTGGATGTGGTCGTAGCGCAGGGCGGGGGTGAGCGTCCATGTGCCGATGCGGATTTCGTCTTGCACGTAGAAGCTGTTTTGCTGCTGTTTGCCGGCGGGCATATAGTAGGGCTGGAAATGGCCGTAGTTGAAATTGGCATTATTCTGCCGGCTCTTGTCAGACATCATCACTTCGCGCACGTGGCGGTTGGTTTGCAGGCCAAGGGTGAGGCGGTGTTGCAGGCTGCCGGTGGAGAAACGGCTCACGTTGCTGATGCCTAGGCCGGTGTCTTGATAGGCGGTATGGCTTTCATTGCCCATGCTGCCGAGAAAGCCGGAGCCGGCATTATCGGGGCGGCGGTCGTCTTGCACGGTTTTGGCGTGATTCAGCTGCACGGTGAGATCAAACCACGGGTTTTCCGGCATATAGCGGTATTTGAGCGAATAGCTTTCGTCGTCTTGGCTACGGTACACCAGCTTGCGCTTCCAGGCGGCATCCAGACCATACAGCCGGATTTCACGCTCAGTAGGGCCGCGCAGTTCGCCGCGTTTGGCGGCAAACGGCTCCCAGGCATGATGGCGGCCATACATGGCCGAGAAGGTGAAGCGGTGTTCGGGGCTGGGGCTATAGTTACTTTTCAAAAGAAAGCTCTGCTGCTCGTTGGCAGAATAAGCCAGCCGCTCGCCATCGGGCTGTTTGATGTCGTGGCCGCGCCGCACCGAGGTGTAGAGCAGGCCGTCCCAGCTGCGGCTGTTGTTTTGCAGGAAGACGGCGGTGCTGGTTTGCCATTGCTCGTCGTTGGTGTGGTGGCTGATTTTCAGCAATCCGCCCACATTCTGCCCTTCGCGCAAAACTCCTGCGCATCGCGGCTTTCCAGCTTCACCGCACCGCCGAATCCGCCGTTGCCGCGCGACACGTCAAACGAGCCTTTATCCACCGTAACCTGGCGCAGCAATTCCGGCTCGATGAATACCGAGCCCTGCCGATAACGCTCGAAATTTTTGGCGGCACCATCAATGGAGATTTTGATGTCTTCATTATCGCCGAAGCCCCAAATATTCAACGTTTGCCCGCCGGGGCGCGGCGAACCTGAGCTGCTGGTGCCGGGCAGCAGGTCGAGCAGCGCGGCCACATTATCGGCTTGCTGCTGGTCGATATTTTCACGGGAGAGGCGGGATTGCCCGGCTAAAGTCGACAGCGCCCGCTGCCCTTTGATTTCAATCACCGGCAACACGGCAGAATCCACCGCCTCTTCTGCCGCCCGCGCCGGCAAGGCAGTCAAACCCAGCACCGCAGGCAGGCACCATGCGGCCAGTAAATTGAGAATAATTCAATATTGCGACAAAATAAAGGTAAAGAAATTTTATCTTTTGTGCAAAAACTGTTGTTGCCGCGTCAATTCCGCCGCAAATACTCCGCCAAAGGCTTGGGCAACCCGTATTCCGCCGGATTTGCCCACAAACCGCCGTTGGCGCCGCCTGCCTGCCCTGCCGGCACCCCCTCCGCCTGCAAGGGCGTAATCTGCAACAGCCGGTGCGTGAGCCGGTGGCTTACCGGCTCGCCCTCGGTCAAATCCTCCGCTGCCACGCCGAAGGCCGCCGCGCGCGCATACAAATCATTTAGCCGCTCGAAGCAAGGCACGCAATAGAGACCGCCCCAAATGCCGCCCGCAGGCCGCTTCTCCAGCCACACCCTGCCCCGCCTGTCGCGCAACACCAGCCAATACAGCGCCACTTCCCTCACCGCGGCCGCCGCCTTTCTGCGCGGCAGCTCGGCAATCCGCCCCTGCTGTTTGGCCAAACAGGTTTCTGCCATCGGGCATGCGGCGCAATCGGGCTTGCCGCGTTTGCACACCAGCGCGCCCAAGTCCATCAGGCCTTGCGTGTAGGCCGTCATGTCTTCCGCTTCGGGCAGCAGGCTTTCCGCCAAACGCCACAATTCGGCCTCAAATTTTTTGTTGCCCGCTTCGCCGTCTTGCGCAAACACGCGGCACAGCACGCGCTTCACATTGCCGTCTAAAATCGCCTCGCGCCGGCCGAAGGCAAACGCGGCAATCGCCGCCGCCGTGCTGCGCCCCACGCCTTTGAGCGTTTCCAGCTCCACGCGCGTATCGGGAAACTCGCCGCCGAAATTGTGCACCACCTGCTTGGCCGCCGCATGCAGATTGCGTGCGCGGCTGTAGTAGCCCAGCCCTGCCCACAGCACCAGCACCGCGTCTTCATCCGCCGCCGCCAGCGCCGCCACATCGGGAAACGCCGCCAGAAAACGCGGGTAATAGTCCAACACAGTTGCCACCTGCGTTTGCTGCAACATAATCTCCGAAAGCCACACCGCATAAGGCTCGCGCACCTGCCAAGGCAGGCCGTGCCGCCCGTGTTCCCGCTGCCAGCGCACCAGCCGACGGGCAAAATTGCTCGTTGTTTCCACTCAAAGGCTACCTGAAAACCGCTCCGCACGTTTCCGCGAAGCTCAAACCGAAACCCCGTATTGTATAGCGAAATAGCGGGCAAGATATTTTCAGGTAGCCTCTCCCCGCCTTTTTTCAGGTAGCCTTTCCGCCGCACCACTCCGTTTCCCGATATAATCCCAGCCCTCTATATAACCCTGATTCCCCGCCATGACCCGCCACACCCTCTTCGCCACCTGCCCGCGCGGCCTCGAAAACATCCTCGCCCAAGAAATGCAGCAGCACGGCGCCGGCCAAATCGCCCCCGCAGAAGGCGGCGTATCCTGCCAAGGCAGCCTCGAAACCGCCTACCGCCTCAACCTCCACTCCCGCACCGCCAGCCGCATCCTGCTGCAACTGGCCTGCCAGCCCTACCGCAGCGAAGACGACCTCTACCGCCTCGCCAAAAATATCCGCTGGGAAGACTGGTTTCACGCCGGGCAAACCTTCAAAATCAAAGCAGAAGGCAAACGCGCCCGCGTGAAAAGCCTCGACTTCACCGCCCTCAAAATCAAAGACGGCCTGTGCGACCGCTTCCGCAGCAGCCAAGGACAGCGCCCCAGCGTCAACAAAGCCAGCCCCGACATCCGCATCCACGCCTTCCTCAGCGAACAACACGCCGCCCTCTTCATCGACACCAGCGGCGAAGCCCTCTTCAAACGCGGCTACCGCCAAGAAGCAGGCGAAGCCCCCCTGCGCGAAAACCTCGCCGCCGGCCTCCTCCTCCTCGCCGGCTACAACGGCAGCCAGCCCTTCCAAGACCCATTCTGCGGCAGCGGCACCCTCCCCATCGAAGCCGCCCTCATCGCCACCCGCCGCGCCCCCGGCCTGCACCGCCCATTCGGCTTTGAAAACCTCGCCAACTTCGATGCCGATTTATGGCAACTCCTGCGCCAAGAAGCCCAAGCCGCCATATTGCCCCAAGCCCCCGCCCCCATCGCCGGCAGCGACAACCTGCGCCACATGATCCAAACCGCCGCCGCCAACGCCCGCGAAGCCCAAGTGGCCGACCACATTATTTTTCAGGTAGCCGACGTGCACGACACCCGCCCCAACGGCGAAAACGGCATCCTCCTCTCCAACCCCCCCTACGGCGTGCGCCTCGAAGAAATCCAAACCCTGCACGCCCTCTACCCCCAGCTCGGCTCCTGGCTCAAACAGCACTACCCCGGCTGGCTCTGCGGCCTCTTCACCGCCGACCGCGACATGCCCAAACTCATGCGCCTCACCCCCAAGCGCAAAATCCCCCTCTACAACGGCAAGCTCGACTGCCGCCTCTTCCTGCTCGATATGGTGCGCGGCTCCCACCGCACACCCAAAGCCGGCAGCTAAATACCACCCGCCAACACAAAGGCTACCTGAAAATTTCAGGTAGCCTTCACTTTCCCTCTCTAGCCCATCCCTTTTAAATTACTAAAAAACAAACAAAACATTTTCAGGTAGCCTCCGCATATCTAAGAAGGCTACCTGAAAAACACAACCATCTTTCCCAACCCAAAGCCAGTGTACTAAGCAGAAACCGGCTCAAACATTTTCAGGTAGCCCCATCCAGCCAAAAGGCTACCTGAAAACCATCTGCCTACTGCAAAGCCCGCCACACCCGCCACGCGTCCACCGTCGCCTTCACATCGTGCACGCGCAGCACCGCCGCGCCGCGTGCCGCAGCCGCCAGCGCCGCGCCCACGCTGCCGTGCACCCGCGCCGCCGCATCCGCCTCGCCGCTCAGCTCGCCGATCATCCGTTTGCGCGACACGCCAACCAGCAGCGGCAGGCCGGTTTGCGCCTGAAGCTCGGGCAGGTGGCGCATGAGCTGCACATTGTGCTCCAACGTTTTGCCGAAGCCGAAGCCCGGGTCGAGCACCAGCCGGTGGCGTGCAATGCCCGCCGCTGCGCACGCTTCGGCACGGCTTTTCAGATAGCCTGCCACTTCGCCCACCACGTCTTCATAACGCGGATTTTCCTGCATATTTTCAGGCAGCCCCTGCATGTGCATCAGGCAGATGCCGATGTTGGCATGGCAGGCCAGCAAATCCACCGCGCCCTCGTCTTCCAGCGCGGCCACGTCGTTGATGATGTCGGCCAGTCCTTCGTCCAACAGGCGGCGCATCACCGCTGTGCGGCGCGTGTCCACGCTCAGCGGCACGCTCCACTTGGCCAGCTCGCGCACGATCGGCTGCAAGCGCGCCAACTCCTCTTCGGGCGGCACATAAGCGGCGCCGGGGCGGGTGGATTCGCCGCCGATGTCTAAAATATCGGCGCCTTCCCGCAGCAGCTGCTCGGCGTGTGCCAAGGCTGCGGCGGCGCTGCGCGAATAGGTGCCGCCGTCGGAGAAGGAATCGGGGGTAAGGTTGATGATGCCCATGATTTTGGGCTCAGCCAGGCTGATTTGGAAACGGCCGGCCTGCCAAACGGATGGGGTGGTCATGGTGAGGCTACCTGAAAATACAAACTGCGATGAAGTGAAAAACGGAAAGCCGTATTATAAGCCCGCTGCCCGCAATCGGCAGGATTTTGGCGCATCTGGTCTTTCCACGCGGAAAACCTTTGCGCTGCATCAACTAAAACCACCAGTAAAAAACCGGAAACAACGGCCGCTTTAAAAGAAAAAAAGCCAAAAACCAGGGGAAATGTAGTGAAAATATCAAGCTTGCGCATTTTCCCCAACTGCCGCACCACTTCCGAAACAGATGCCCAAACATCAATTAAAACATAGAAATATCAGCAAGTTTCCTGCATAACAAGCCTATAGCCTGCGCAGTAGCTCGGCCGCAATTATGACGGTGTTAATATTTACTTTGAAAAGCAAAAGGCATATACTGCCATTCAGCGTTGAATGCGGCTGTATAAAGCTGTTGCGGCCTAAACGCTAAATTTAACTCATAGAGAAGCAGGCCTGCATTTCAGATAATAAAGCCTGCCGGCATTTCCTGAGTTACAAAGTAGAGAGTATGTTTTGGTTGTCAGGAAGCCATAGCTTATTGATTTTTTGTTTTGTTTTCTTTGTGGAGATCTTGTCGAAAATGAATTACGATAAAACCGTAGCAGAAATGCTGAATGTGGATGGCGCCTTGGCAGCCGCAGTTGTGGACTACTCCAGCGGCATGCTGCTGGCCGGTGGCGGCAGCCCCGCGATTGACTTGGAAATCGCCGCCGCAGGTAACACCGAAGTAATACGTGCTAAGAATAAAACCATGAAAATGCTTGGTTTGAAAGACGAAATTGAAGACGTGCTAATTACCTTGGGCACCCAATACCACTTGATGCGCCCATTAGCTCGTCATGAGGGTTTGTTCCTGTACTCTGTACTAGATAAAAGCAAGGCTAACTTAGCTTTGGCTCGTCGTTCTTTAGTTAATGCTGAACGTAATATGGGCTAATTCAGCAAAGCTGTTCACAAAAACCGGCCGTCGCCAGACAGCCGGTTTTTATCGTTTCCGCACTCCGTTTCCCATCATGCAATAGCCCGTTTGCGGAAAAAACACAACACATTCCCCGCATTTGCCCGCGCCAAACTTGCCGCCAGCTCATTCTCCCCGCTAACATGACGCCCGCTTTCCCGCCTGCTCCGGCAAACGGGAATATCCGCAAAACGAGGCTGCGCTAAGCCGCCCATTTTCCTATTTATCCACCATCCAGCAAAGAAGGAGCCCATCATGCCGCATGTTTTCACACTCCGTTCAATTCTTTGCAGCTCAGAAGCATAAGGCCGCTTCCCATTCTTGTGCCGCCCGCTTCGGGCTACTTTCTCCCCATCGTGTAAACCGCAGCGCTTGCGCCGTTTGGCTGCGCCTGCCGTTTGCATTCGGCGCGAAACCATTTCATTTTCAGCATATTGCTTTGCTGCACGGCAAGGCAGGCTGCTGTATGAATGCTCGGTTTCCCGCCACCAGCAAGAAAGTACGAATATGGGCACACAAACCCCCCAATACCTTTCCGAAAACACCGTTTTAATCGCCGATTCCCACACCTGGATTGAAGGCAACGCCATCCAACAGCTGCAAACCACCACCCGCCTGCCGCAAATGCGCCGCGTGACCGGCATGCCAGATTTGCACGCCGGGCGCGGCTATCCCGTCGGCGCTGCGTTTTTCAGCAGCGGCCGTTTCTACCCCGCGCTCATCGGCAACGACATCGGCTGCGGCATGGCGCTGTGGCAAACCGATTTGGCTGCACACAAAGCCAAGCCCGCCAAACTGGCCAAACAGCTCGGCAATATCGATGCCCCGCTGGATGAAAGCTGGCAGCCGCGCATCCGCGAAATCCTGCCGCCCCATCCTTTTCAGGTAGCCTTAGGCACCATCGGCGGCGGCAACCACTTTGCCGAACTGCAAACTGTGGACACCGTCTACCGCCCCGAAAGGCTACCTGAAAATTTCAATGCCGCCTGCCTGCAACTGCTTGTGCACAGCGGCTCGCGCGGATTCGGCCAGCAGATTTTGCGCCGCCACGTGGAAGCACACGGCCACTCAGGGCTACCTGAAAACAGCCCCGAAGCCGCCGCCTACCTCGCCGAGCACCAAAATGCCCTCGCCTTCGCCCGCGCCAACCGCCAGCTGATTGCCGAACGCATGCTCGCGCTCTGGGACGCCCAAGGCCGCCGCCTGCTCGACGTGCACCACAACTTTCTGCAACACACCGCAGTCGGCGGCGAAACCGGCTGGCTGCACCGCAAAGGCGCCACCCCATCCGACTGCGGCCTGGTGCTCATCCCCGGCTCGCGCGGCGACTACAGCTATCTGGTCGAGCCAGCCGCCGACTGCACCGTCGCGCTCAATTCGCTCGCCCACGGCGCCGGCCGCAAATGGCAGCGCAGCGAATGCAAAGGCCGCCTGTCGCACAAATACAGCGCCGACAGCCTGCGCCGCACCGCCTTCGGCAGCCTGGTGGTGTGCGCCGACAAGGCCTTGGTATACGAAGAAGCGCCGCAAGCCTACAAAAACATCGACAGCATCATCGCCGCCATGCAGCATGCCGGCCTCATCGAGCCGATAGCCCGCCTCAAACCCGTGCTCACTTATAAAACCAGCGGCGTCTGCGGAGGATGACACATGAAAATCATCAGCAAATTTAAAGATTTCTACGACCACAAAGTGGCCAAATACGGCAGCGACCCCGTGCTCGTGTTCGACCGCCGCCAGCCTCCCGGCAGCGAAATCCTGCATAGTCTGCCCAAGCCGCCCGCCGACTGGCAGCAGGAATTCGGCGCCTGCGCCGTGGTGTCCGAGCTGTATGTCGGCAACCTGCGCGTGTTCCTGTTTGCCACCGACAAGCAGGTGTACAGCTCATACGACATCGAAAGCGTGTATCTGCAACACCGCCGCTATCGCCGCGGCCTGAACATGGTGCGCTTTCTCGACGGTCGCGAATACTGCCTGCCGCAATTCGACAACTACTACTGGCCTTGGTATCAGCACCGCTATGAGCCCGACTTCAGCCCGCGCCGCTGCAACCGCAGCCAGCCGAGCATTGCCGCCCACCGCCGAGTGCCGCTGTTGCTCGCCTATTATGCCGACCCGCACCGCCCCACCCGGCTCGACAGCCGCCAGGATTTTGCCGAAAACCCCCAGCTCTCCGGCCTCGGCGTCTATTTCGACCCCGATATCGTGTGGCAACACCTTTGCGAATATTTATCGCAGCTCAAAAGCGAAGCCGAAACCAGCCCGCCTGTGCCCGACAAAGACAAAATCGGCAACAAGGGATTCGATGCCAGACGCTCCTTCCGGCCGAAAATGAAAGGAAACAAAGCATGATCTACCTGCAAATCTCCACCGCTCAAGGCCCGGCCGAATGCCAGATGTTTGCCGCTTTCGCCCTGCGGCAAATACTGCGCGAAGCCGAACAGGCCGGCGTGCAGGCCGAGCTGTTGGAAGAAACGCCAAGCAAGTACGGCATCCTTTCCGCCGTGCTCAAATTCAACGGCAAAAACGCCGAAGCCCTGGCAGGACGCTGGCTCGGCACCCTGCAATGGGTCTGCCCCAGCCCGCTGCGGCCGCAACACCCGCGCAAAAATTGGTATATCGGCGTGTTCAGGCTACCTGAAATCCCCGAGCTGCCCAACGATGGCGACATCGAGTTTCAAACCTGCCGCGCCGGCGGCAAAGGCGGCCAGCATGTAAACAAAACCGAATCCGCGGTGCGCGCCGTACACCTAGCCAGCGGCATCGCCGTGCGCGTTGAAAGCGAACGCAGCCAGCACGCCAACAAAAAACGCGCGCTTGAGCTGCTCGCCCTCAAGCTGGCGGAGCACCACCAAAGCGCCCTGCAACAGCACGCCGCCGGCGCCCACAAATCACTCTACCAAGTGGAACGCGGCAACCAGCAGCGCGTGTTTATGGGGCAGCAGTTTAAAGAACGGCTCGGCTAAACGGCAAAAGGCTACCTGAAAACTATTCTTCCGTTTTCAGGTAGCCTTTTTATGGGCTAGCGGCATTTTTGGGGGTATTTTTCTGCGGCATTTTCAAAATACCGTAAAAAATACCCCCAAATTTCTGTTGCTTCAACGCAATTCGGATAGACGGCGGCAGATACCAAACAAGCCCTAAACATGGCTGAAAGCCTTGCTGGGCTTGGGTTTTGTAGATTTGGATAGACGGCGTTAGACAAAAAAATAACCGCTAAAAAGCGGTTAATGGTGGCCAGAGGCAGGATCGAACTGCCGACACACGGATTTTCAATCCGTTGCTCTACCAACTGAGCTATCTGGCCGCTTTTGAAGTTCGCTATTACACCAGTTTATCGAACCTGAGTCAAGCTTTTTCGGCAAAATATTTTAACGGATTGGCAAAGGCATTATTTCCCCGCAATATTTTTCAGGTAGCCTGCGCTGGGCGAATGCTGTTTGGGGCAGGACCGTGCCGTATCCGTTATATGGGCTGGCTGATGCCGCCCAACCGTTTGCGCGAACGGCGGTAGGATGAGGGCTACCTGAAAATAGCTTTCCATTTTCAGGTAGCCTGTTTGGTTTGGGCAACGCGGGCGCAGGTTTTACGGCATGCTGCCCGGCTGCGCCTTATTCGGCCAGGGCGGCGCGCAGTTGGGCAGCCAGCTCGGCCAGTTCGGCGTGGTCGGCCATTTTTTCTTCGTGCTGGCCGAGCTCGTGCACATGGCCGGGGATGAGGTGCATGTGGTAGTGCAGCACGCTTTGGCCGGCTTCTTCGCCGTTGAGCTGCATTTGCACTATACCGTGCCGTTTCAATATCTTGCGCTGGGCGGCGATGATTTTTTTGGCTGCGGCAAACACGGCTTGGGCATATTCTGCGGGCAAATCGCTCAGCTCCACGGCCTGTGTTTTCGGCACAATCAGCACATGCCCGCGCGCTTGCGGCATCACGTCCATGAAGGCGAGGATTTGCTCGTTTTCATACACGGTGTGGTTGGGGATGTCGCCGCGCAGGATTTTGGCGAAAATGTTGTCGGGGTTGTATGCGGACATGGTGTTCTCCTTGGGTGGACGGTTTTTTCAGGTAGCCTCTGAAGCAGCTTGCGCCGTGTGGCAACTGCAGCCGGCTCATACATTTTTCAGGTAGCCCCTTAAGGCTACCTGAAAATTCACAGGGCTTCCAGTTTGGCAAATTTGGTGTCGAGCACTTTGATGCCCTGCTTGCCGAAGTTTACGGTGAGGCGGGCGCCGTCGGCTTTGCGTTCGCCTTCGATGATGACGCCGGTGCCGAATTTCGGGTGGCGCACATTTTGGCCGATGCTGAAGCCGCCGTAATCGGCGGGCTCGACCCATTCGGGCTGCGGCTCCGCCCTGCCCCGCGGCGGGATGCCTTCGGGCACGGGGAAACGCGGCTTCGATACGGGGGTGAGCAGGTGCAGCAGATCGGGCGGAATTTCTTCCACGAAGCGCGAAACGGTGCCGTAGTGGGTTTGGCCGTGCAGCATGCGCTGCTGCGCCATGCTGATGTAGAGGCGTTTGCGCGCGCGCGTGATGGCCACATACATCAGCCGCCGTTCTTCTTCCAGCCCGCCGTGTTCGGCCAGGCTTAGCTCGCTGGGAAAACGGCCTTCTTCCATGCCGGTGAGGAACACGGCGTCGAATTCGAGGCCTTTGGCGGCGTGCACGGTCATCAGCTGCACGGCAGATTCGTTGGCGCCGGCCTGGTTTTCGCCGGATTCGAGCGCGGCGTTGCTCAAGAAAGCGAGCACGGGGAAGGCGGGGTTGCCAAGCTCATCGGCGGGCAGGGTTTCGAAATTGCTGTCTTCGGGGCGGAACTCTTCAGCGGCGCGGATGAGCTCGTCTAAATTGTCGAGGCGGTCTTGGTGGTCGCCTTTTTGGGTTTGGTAGTGTTCATACAGGCCGCTGGCGTGCACGGCTTCGGATACGTTTTCAGGTAGCCTCAGCTGGCCGATTTGCGACTGCAAGCCTTCAATCAGGCGCACAAAGGCGGCTACCTTGCCGTTTTTCACTGCCACGCGGCAGGCTGCCTGCCACAGCGACACGCCCTCTTCCGCCGCCGCGGCTTGAATACTTTCCACCGTGCGGCTGCCGATGCCACGCGCGGGCACGTTGATCACGCGCAGCAAGGCGTTATCATCTTCGGGATTGACCGCCAGCCGTAGGTAGGCCAGCGCATGTTTCACTTCCTGGCGCTCGTAAAAGCGCAGCCCGCCGTAAATCTTATACGGCAGCCCAGCGCGGAACAGCGCCTGCTCCAGCACGCGCGATTGGGCATTGCCGCGATAAAGCACGGCCATGTGGTGCAGCTCCATGCCTTCGTGGTGCAGCGCCTTGATTTCGTCCACCACGAATTCGGCTTCTTCGCCGTCGGTGAAGGCGGAGAGGAAGCGGATTTTCTCGCCGCTTTCAGCTTCGGTGCGCAGATTTTTGCCGAGGCGGCCGTCGTTGTGTTCGATTACAGCATTGGCGGCGGCGAGGATGTTGCCCACCGAGCGGTAATTCTGCTCCAGTTTGATGGGTGAGGCTACCTGAAATTCGCGCATGAAGTCGGCCATATTGCCCACACGCGCGCCGCGGAAACGGTAGATGCTTTGGTCGTCGTCGCCCACGGCAAACACCACGGCATGCCGGCCAGCGAGAAGTTTCAGCCAGTCGTATTGCAGCTTGTTAGTGTCTTGAAATTCGTCCACTAAGATGTGGCTGAAGCGGTTTTGGTAGTGGGTGCGCAGCAATTCGTTGGCAGACAGCACTTCGTAGCTGCGCAGCATGAGCTCTGCAAAATCTGCCACGCCTTCTTGGCGGCAGAGGCAGTCGTATGCGGCATAACACTCAATCAGTCGTTTCTCATACGGATTGCCGGCATGCAGCAGTTCGGCGCGCAGGCCGGCTTCTTTTTGCGCGTTGATGAAGCCCTGCAAGGCACGCGGTGCGATGATTTCTTCTGCGATATTTAGGGATTTGAGCAGGCGTTTGATAAGTGCCAACTGGTCGCTGCTGTCGAGAATTTGAAACGACGCGGGCAAGCCGGCATCTTTGTGGTGCAGGCGCAGAAAGCGGTGGCACAAGCCGTGGAACGTACCCAGCCACATGGCGCGAATATTGAGCGGCAGCATGGTTTCCAAACGGGCGCGCATTTCTTTGGCGGCTTTGTTGGTAAACGTTACTGCCATCACCGAATGCAGATTGGCTTGGCCGGTGTGCAGCAGCCAGGCAATGCGGGTGGTGAGCACTTTGGTTTTGCCGCTGCCGGCGCCGGCCAGCACCAAGGCGGATTCTGCCGGCCAGGTGACGGCGGAAAGCTGCTCTGGGTTGAGGCCGGAGAGGAGTGTGTTTTGCGAGGGGGATGCGAGCACGATATTGAAAGATGTGGTAATAACAAAGAGAGGTGAATTATAGCAGCAGAGGCTACCTGAAAAAGTTCGGCATGTAGTGCTGACACCCGCCCCCCCACAAGGAAACACCCCGGCTGATTAAGCCGGGGTGTCGGAATAGGTGTTTGGCAGTGTCCTACTTTCGCACGGGTATCCGTACTATCATCGGCGCTGGTTCGTTTCACGGTCCTGTTCGGGATGGGAAGGCGTGGGACCAAACCGCTATGGCCGCCAAACTAAACTGTACAAATCGTCAAGCCGCCGATATCGCTATCGGCCAATCAATCTTCTCCGGCCAAACTCTCTCAAGGTTCGACCGTCGGGTAATGTGTATCTCTTTCCAGTAAGCTTTATCTTCCGTCCTCTCCGGTGGCCAGCCACCGCAAAGCACTTCAAATGATAGAGTCAAGCCTCACGAGCAATTAGTATGGGTTAGCTGCACGCGTTGCCGCGCTTCCACACCCCACCTATCAACGTCCTGGTCTAGAACGACTCTTTAGTGTGGTTATACCACAAGGGAAGTCTCATCTCCAGGCAGGTTTCGCGCTTAGATGCTTTCAGCGCTTATCCTTCCCGAACTTAGCTACCCGGCGATGCCACTGGCGTGACAACCGGTACACCAGAGGTTCGTCCACTCCGGTCCTCTCGTACTAGGAGCAGCCCCTGTCAAACTTCCAACGCCCACTGCAGATAGGGACCAAACTGTCTCACGACGTTTTAAACCCAGCTCACGTACCACTTTAAATGGCGAACAGCCATACCCTTGGGACCGACTACAGCCCCAGGATGTGATGAGCCGACATCGAGGTGCCAAACTCCGCCGTCGATATGAACTCTTGGGCGGAATCAGCCTGTTATCCCCGGAGTACCTTTTATCCGTTGAGCGATGGCCCTTCCATTCAGAACCACCGGATCACTATGTCCTGCTTTCGCACCTGCTCGACTTGTCGGTCTCGCAGTTAAGCTACCTTTTGCCATTGCACTATCAGTCCGATTTCCGACCGGACCTAGGTAACCTTCGAACTCCTCCGTTACTCTTTGGGAGGAGACCGCCCCAGTCAAACTGCCTACCATGCACGGTCCCCGATCCGGATCACGGACCTGGGTTAGAACCTCAAAGTCACCAGGGTGGTATTTCAAGGACGGCTCCACAGAAACTGGCGTCTCTGCTTCTAAGCCTCCCACCTATCCTACACAAGTGACTTCAAAGTCCAATGCAAAGCTACAGTAAAGGTTCACGGGGTCTTTCCGTCTAGCAGCGGGTAGATTGCATCTTCACAACCACTTCAACTTCGCTGAGTCTCGGGAGGAGACAGTGTGGCCATCGTTACGCCATTCGTGCGGGTCGGAACTTACCCGACAAGGAATTTCGCTACCTTAGGACCGTTATAGTTACGGCCGCCGTTTACTGGGGCTTCGATCCGATGCTCTCACATCTTCAATTAACCTTCCAGCACCGGGCAGGCGTCACACCCTATACGTCCACTTTCGTGTTTGCAGAGTGCTGTGTTTTTAATAAACAGTCGCAGCCACCGATTCTCTGCGACCCTCCAACGCTTACGCCGCGAAGGCTTAACGTCGAAGGGCATACCTTCTCCCGAAGTTACGGTATCAATTTGCCGAGTTCCTTCTCCCGAGTTCTCTCAAGCGCCTTAGAATTCTCATCCTGCCCACCTGTGTCGGTTTGCGGTACGGTTCGATTTAAGCTGAAGCTTAGTGGCTTTTCCTGGAAGCGTGGTATCGGTCACTTCGCATCCGTAGATGCTCGTTATCGCTTCTCGGTGTTTCGAAGAACCGGATTTGCCTAGTCCTTCCACCTACCGGCTTGAACAAACTATTCCAACAGTTTGCTGACCTAACCTTCTCCGTCCCCACGTCGCACTTAAATCAAGTACGGGAATATTAACCCGTTTCCCATCGACTACGCATCTCTGCCTCGCCTTAGGGGCCGACTCACCCTGCGCCGATGAACGTTGCGCAGGAAACCTTGGGCTTTCGGCGAGCGGGCTTTTCACCCGCTTTATCGCTACTCATGTCAACATTCGCACTTCTGATACCTCCAGCATACCTTACGATACGCCTTCTCAGGCCTACAGAACGCTCCCCTACCATGCACGCTTCATTAAAACAACTCTGCTTCCACCATCCGTCACGCTCGACTTTGATGGGCGCTTTCCGTCGCTTCGCTCCGGTAAGCTGTTTTAATGAAGCGTGCATCCGCAGCTTCGGTTATAGATTTGAGCCCCGTTACATCTTCCGCGCAGGATGACTCGACCAGTGAGCTATTACGCTTTCTTTAAATGATGGCTGCTTCTAAGCCAACATCCTGGCTGTCTAAGCCTTCCCACTTCGTTTACCACTTAATCTATCATTTGGGACCTTAGCTGGCGGTCTGGGTTGTTTCCCTTTCGACAACGGACGTTAGCACCCGCTGTCTGTCTCCCATGCTCACACTTTCCAGTATTCTGAGTTTGCCATGGGTTGGTAAGTCGCAATGACCCCCTAGCCATAACAGTGCTTTACCCCCGGAAGTGATACATGAGGCACTACCTAAATAGTTTTCGGGGAGAACCAGCTATCTCCGAGTTTGTTTAGCCTTTCACCCCTATCCACAGCTCATCCCCGCATTTTGCAACATGCGTGGGTTCGGTCCTCCAGTACCTGTTACGGCACCTTCAACCTGGCCATGGATAGATCACTCGGTTTCGGGTCTACGCCCAGCAACTCGTCGCCCTATTAAGACTCGGTTTCCCTACGCCTCCCCTATCCGGTTAAGCTCGCTACTGAACGTAAGTCGTTGACCCATTATACAAAAGGTACGCAGTCACCCCAGATTTAAGCATCCTGCTATCTTGCTTAAATCTGCCAGTTTCACTCCTTAGTCTGCTTTTAGCTCGCTGCTCGCTCGCTGAAAGAACCAAGATACTTAAATCTGGGGCTCCCACTGTTTGTATGCATCAGGTTTCAGGTTCTATTTCACTCCCCTCCCGGGGTTCTTTTCGCCTTTCCCTCACGGTACTGGTTCACTATCGGTCGATGATGAGTATTTAGCCTTGGAGGATGGTCCCCCCATCTTCAGACAGGATTTCTCGTGTCCCGCCCTACTTGTCGTATACCTAGTACCACTACCGAGATTTCGAATACGGGGCTATCACCCACTATGGCGGAACTTTCCATTTCCTTCTTCTATCTCAACAGCTATCGTATACAGGCTCCTCCGCGTTCGCTCGCCACTACTTGCGGAATCTCGGTTGATTTCTTTTCCTCCGGGTACTGAGATGGTTCAGTTCTCCGGGTTCGCTTCGCTTACCCTATGGATTCGGATAAGGATACCGTACAAAATACGGTGGGTTTCCCCATTCGGACATCACCGGATCATAGCTCTATTGCCAGCTCCCCGATGCTTTTCGCAGGCTTACACGTCCTTCGTCGCCTATCATCGCCAAGGCATCCACCTGATGCACTTATTCACTTGACTCTATCATTTGAAGTGCCTTTCTGACTTTGCCCTCCCTGCGTTGACGACAGTCGGGACTTAAGGCCTCTACTCTGATAAAGCTTACTGCTTGTTGTGTCCGAATCCTGCCTTTTGTCTCAGGATCCGGTCAATACAATCATTACCCAAATTTCAGTAAGTGGGGCACACCCCCTCTTACTTCGTTTGTTTATTGATTTCGGCTTGCCAATTTGTTAAAGATCGATGCGTCGCTTGCGCTTCGCAAATCAAAACCAGCTGCTTTCAAGTGGCCTGAAAGCGGTTCGCTTTGATTTGAAAAGTGCTGGGTCTGTGGTGGAGGCAAACGGGATCGAACCGATGACCCCCTGCTTGCAAAGCAGGTGCTCTACCAACTGAGCTATGCCCCCTTACCTCTCTCCTCGGGCGTTTCTACTGCTCTGCCTCTGGCTTCAGCGTGGTGGTGGGTCTGGGAGGACTTGAACCTCCGACCCCACGCTTATCAAGCGTGTGCTCTAACCAGCTGAGCTACAAACCCAAGGTCTTCTCTTGCATCTGTGTGATTACCGATAGGTGTGGATGCTCCTGCCCCGCTTTTCTCTAGAAAGGAGGTGATCCAGCCGCAGGTTCCCCTACGGCTACCTTGTTACGACTTCACCCCAGTCATGAAGCATACCGTGGCAAGCGGCCTCCTCGCGGTTAGCCTACCTGCTTCTGGTATCCCCCACTCCCATGGTGTGACGGGCGGTGTGTACAAGACCCGGGAACGTATTCACCGCAGTATGCTGACCTGCGATTACTAGCGATTCCGACTTCATGCACTCGAGTTGCAGAGTGCAATCCGGACTACGATCGGTTTTCTGGGATTGGCTCCGCCTCGCGGCTTGGCTACCCTCTGTACCGACCATTGTATGACGTGTGAAGCCCTGGTCATAAGGGCCATGAGGACTTGACGTCATCCCCACCTTCCTCCGGTTTGTCACCGGCAGTCTCATTAGAGTGCCCAACTAAATGATGGCAACTAATGACAAGGGTTGCGCTCGTTGCGGGACTTAACCCAACATCTCACGACACGAGCTGACGACAGCCATGCAGCACCTGTGTTACGGCTCCCGAAGGCACCCTTCCGTCTCTGGAAGGTTCCGTACATGTCAAGACCAGGTAAGGTTCTTCGCGTTGCATCGAATTAATCCACATCATCCACCGCTTGTGCGGGTCCCCGTCAATTCCTTTGAGTTTTAATCTTGCGACCGTACTCCCCAGGCGGTCGATTTCACGCGTTAGCTACGCTACTAAGCAGTCAAGCTGCCCAACAGCTAATCGACATCGTTTAGGGCGTGGACTACCAGGGTATCTAATCCTGTTTGCTACCCACGCTTTCGAGCATGAACGTCAGTGTTATCCCAGGGGGCTGCCTTCGCCATCGGTATTCCTCCACATCTCTACGCATTTCACTGCTACACGTGGAATTCTACCCCCCTCTGACACACTCTAGCCATCCAGTTCAGAACGCAGTTCCCAGGTTAAGCCCGGGGATTTCACATCCTGCTTAAATAACCGTCTGCGCTCGCTTTACGCCCAGTAATTCCGATTAACGCTCGCACCCTACGTATTACCGCGGCTGCTGGCACGTAGTTAGCCGGTGCTTATTCTTTCGGTACCGTCAGCAGAAACGGGTATTAACCGTCCCCTTTTCTTCCCGAACAAAAGTACTTTACAACCCGAAGGCCTTCTTCATACACGCGGCATGGCTGGATCAGGGTTGCCCCCATTGTCCAAAATTCCCCACTGCTGCCTCCCGTAGGAGTCTGGGCCGTGTCTCAGTCCCAGTGTGGCGGATCGTCCTCTCAGACCCGCTACTGATCGTCGCCTTGGTAGGCCTTTACCCCACCAACTAGCTAATCAGATATCGGCCGCTCAAATAGCGCAAGGCCTTTCGGTCCCCTGCTTTCCTCCTCAGAGCGTATGCGGTATTAGCCAATCTTTCGATTGGTTATCCCCCACTACTCGGCACGTTCCGATATGTTACTCACCCGTTCGCCACTCGCCGGCAGAAGTGCAAGCACTCCTCCGCTGCCGTTCGACTTGCATGTGTAAAGCATGCCGCCAGCGTTCAATCTGAGCCAGGATCAAACTCTTATGTTCAATCTCTAACTTTAAACTTCTGGTCTGCTTCAAAGAAACCAACAGATCAATGTCTAAAACATCGTCTTGTCTTCTCTTAGCAGTGCGGATGCCGAAACATCCACACTTATCGGTAATCTCACTGTTAAAGAACAATTCCGCTCCCGAATAAAAACGACACGTCTCAAAACCAATCAGTCCAACCAATTTCGAAACGGTGCCGTGGAAGCAGCGAAGATGCGAACTATACGCCAGCATAAAATCTTTGTCAAACATATTTTGAAAATAATTTTCCCATTCGGACGCATTTATCAGAACCACAAAAGAAAATAATTTTTTGACATCAGCCCAACACTACTTTAGAATGCCGCTCTCTTGTGCTCTAGCCTTCTATGGCGGACACATTGGTATGTAGTATGAATCATTTTTAACCATATATATGGAGTTGAGTATGTACGCGGTCATAAAAACCGGCGGCAAGCAGTATAAAGTTGCTGTTGGCGAAAAATTGAAAGTAGAACAGATACCTGCCGAACTCGACAGCCAAATCGAACTGACTGAAGTTCTGATGATTGCTGACGGCGAGTCTGTGAAAGTAGGCGCACCCTTTATCGAAGGCGCAAAAGTAACAGCCAAAGTAGTGGCTCACGGCCGTGGCGAGAAAGTACGCATTTTCAAAATGCGCCGCCGTAAGCACTATCAGAAACGCCAAGGCCACCGTCAGAATTTCACCCAGCTTGAAATCGTGGCCATTGCCTGATTCCCATCGAGATTATTTCTAAGGAGTATTTAATATGGCAACCAAAAAAGCCGGCGGTAGCTCTAAAAACGGCCGCGATTCAGAAGCCAAACGCCTGGGCGTGAAAGCCTACGGCAACGAACTGATTCCCGCAGGTTCCATCATCGTTCGCCAGCGCGGCACCAAGTTCCACGCCGGCAACAACGTGGGCATGGGTAAAGACCATACCCTGTTCGCCAAAGTGGACGGCTACGTGGAATTCACCGTAAAAGGCGCCCACAACCGCAAAACCGTAAACGTTCGCCCTTACACTGGCGCCGACGAATAAGTAATCGGCCATATCGGCCAAACCAAGGATGCTGCTTCAGGCAGCATCCTTTTTTCATGCCGCGCTACACACTGTACTCATCCAAACCCGGCTGCCTGCCAACTGCTATAATCCCGCCATCCGTTTTTCAGGTAGCCTCATCATGCCCAGCACACAACCCATTCTCGCCATCACTTCCGGCGAACCCGCCGGCATCGGCCCCGACATCTGCCTCACCCTCGCCCGCACCAAGCTTCCCTGCCGCTGCGTTGTCCTCGGCGACAAACCGCTACTCGCCAGCCGCGCCCAACAACTCGGCTACCCAATCGCTATTTCCGATTACCAAACAAACCAAACCCCCGCCCCCGGCACATTGGAAGTCCTGCACATCCCGCTGGCCGCGCCCTGCCATGCCGGCAAGCTCGACCCCGCCAACGCCCGCTACGTCCTTGCCCTGCTCGACCGCGCCTACGCCGGCATCTGCCAAGGCGAATTCGCCGGCATGGTTACCGCCCCGCTGCACAAAGGCATCATCAACGACGCCGGCATCCCCTTCAGCGGCCACACCGAATACCTCGCCGCCATTAGCCACACCGAGCAAGTCGTCATGATGCTGGCCGGCAACGGCCTGCGTGTCGCCCTCGCCACCACCCACCTCCCGCTCAAAGACATCGCCGCCGCCATCACCCGCCCCCTGCTGCACCAAGTGTTGCATATTCTGCACACCGACCTGCAAACCAAATTCGGCATCGCCCGCCCCACCATCCTCGTGGCCGGCCTCAATCCTCACGCCGGTGAACAAGGCCACCTCGGCTGGGAAGAAATCCAAATCATCGAGCCCGAGCTGCAAGCCCTGCGCGCCCAGGGCCTCGACGTGCGCGGCCCCTACCCCGCCGACACCCTGTTCCAGCCCTTCCTGCTCAAAGATGCCGACGCCGTGCTCGCCATGTATCACGACCAAGGCCTGCCCGTGCTCAAATACGCCTCCTTCGGCCAAGGCGTCAACATCACCCTCGGCCTGCCCTTCATCCGCACCTCCGTCGATCACGGCACCGCCCTCGACCTCGCCGGCACCGGCCGCGCCGACCACGGCAGCCTGCTCACCGCCATCCAAACCGCCCTGGGCATGGCCGAACACTGGCAACGCCACCGCACCACCCGATAGCTGTGCACTATCACCCTAAAAGGCTACCTGAAAACCTCCCTTCGCACGGCAGGCAATTTATTTTTCAGGTAGCCTCTATGCCCGCCCATCCCATTGAATCAAATCACCCTTCCCCGCAAGCAAAGGCTACCTGAAAAATCCGCCACACCCCACGCCGCATCCCCGCCGCCCACAAGCAAAATCATTGAACCGAGTGTCCTTTTTCCCTATAATCGACACCCTTGTATGTATCTGAAGCCCGCAGCAGCCCATGGCCACACCCTTTATCGAAATGCAAAACGTCGCTTTTGCCTACGGCGACCGGCCCATCCTGAACAACGTCAGTTTTCAGGTAGCCCGAGGCGCGTTTGCCGCCGTGATGGGCGGCTCCGGCAGCGGCAAAACCACCCTGCTGCGGCTGATTACCGGCCAAATCCTGCCCACCGAAGGCCGCGTGCTCATCAACGGCCGCGACCTCGCGCAATTCAACGCCGGCGAGCTCTACCAACACCGGCGCAACATGGGCGTGCTGTTCCAGTTCGGCGCCCTGTTTACCGACTTGTCGGTGTATGAAAACGTGGCCTTCCCGCTGCGCGAGCAAACTGATCTGCCCGAAGAAATCATCCGCGACCTGGTGCAGCTCAAGCTCAACGCCGTCGGCCTCTACGGCACCGCCGACCTGATGCCCGACGAACTTTCCGGCGGCATGGCGCGGCGCGTAGCCTTGGCGCGCTCCATCGCCCTCGACCCGGCGCTCACACTCTACGACGAGCCCTTCACCGGCCTCGATCCGATTTCGCTGGGCGTGATTACCGACCTGGTGAGCAAAATCAACCGCGCGCTGCGCTCCACCAGCGTGATGGTTACGCACGACATCCGCCGCTCTCTGCAAATCGCCGACCAAGTGGTATTCCTAGCGCACGGCGAAATCCTGTTTTCAGGTAGCCCGGAAGAAATGCGCAGCCTGGATTCGCCGTGGATACACCAATTTGTCAACGGCCTGCCCAACGGCCCGGTCGCCTTCCGCTATCCGGCGGAAACCAACGTACAACAAGCATTGCTCAAGCGCTGACTATGGAATTTTTTCGCACGATAGGCCGCAAAACGCTGGCTTTTTTGCAGGAATTGGGCAAAACCACCCTGTTCCTGTTCGCCGTATTGGCACGCTCCGGCACCTTGCTGCCGCGCCTGCGGCTGGGCATCCGCCAAATGTATTTCACCGGCGTGCTCTCCATCATCATCATCGCCGTGTCCGGCCTGTTTGTAGGCATGGTATTGGGTTTGCAGGGCTACACGCAGCTAGCCAAATTCAAATCGGCCGACATTTTGGGCTATATGGTGGCCGCTTCGCTGCTGCGCGAATTGGGGCCGGTGCTGGCGGGCATCCTGTTTGCCAGCAGCGCCGGCGGCGCGATGACCAGCGAAATCGGCCTGATGAAAACCACCGAGCAGCTGGAGGCAATGAAGGTGATGGCGGTGGATCCCGTTGCCCGCGTGGTGGTACCGCGCTTCTGGGCGGGCATGCTGTCGATGCCGCTCTTAGCCTCCATCTGCAATGTGGCCGGAATTTACGGCGCCTACCTTATCGGCGTGCGCCATCTGGGCTTGGACAGCGGCATTTTCTGGTCGCAGATGCAGTCGAACATCGATTTCGGCTACGATGTGGTAAACGGCCTGATTAAATCCGCCGTGTTCGGCGTGGCCATTTCGCTGATTGCCGTGTATCAAGGGTTCCACTGCCGCAGCACGCCGGAAGGCATCTTGCGCGCCAGCACCCGCACCGTGGTGAGCAGCGCGCTCACCGTTTTGGCCTTGGATTTTGTCTTAACTGCCATCATGTTTATCGGATAAACGGATTATGAAAAGAAGCACTTTAGAACTTTGGGTTGGCATTTTTGTGGCTTTGGGCATTGCCGCCGTGGTATTTTTGTCGCTGCGCGTGGCCGGCGGGCAATCGTTTGCCAAGCAATCGTACTACACCGTTTCCGCCAGCTTTACCGACATCGGCGGTTTGAAAGTGAAAGCGCCGGTGAAAGCTTCCGGCGTGGTGGTCGGCCGCGTTTCCTCCATCGAGCTTGACCCGAAAACCTACCGCGCAAACGTGGTGCTGAATATCGACAACCAATTCCGCTTCAGCACCGACGTTTCTGCCGAAATCCTCACTTCCGGACTTCTGGGCGAGCAATACATCGGCCTGCAGCAAGGCGCGGAGGATACCGAGCTGAAAAACGGCGACACCATCGAAATCACCAGCTCCGCCTTGGTGCTGGAGCAATTGATTGGCAAGTTTATGACCAACTCCGTAGAAAAAAACGGCGCCACGCAGTAAACACACCGCAACATTTCCATTTTTTACTTTGAAAGGACAAACTCCATGAAAAAATCCGCATTCACCGCCGCCTTAAGCATCGGCATCATGAGCATCGGCCTGGCTTTCGCCACCCCGCAGCAGGCCGTGGACCAGCTCAAACAAAACAGCACCCAAATCCTGAACATCCTGCAACGCGCCAGCGGCAACAACGACGTGCAGGTGCGCCGCCAGGCCGAAAACTACGCCATCCCCTATTTCGACTTCACCCGCATGACCGAGCTGGCCGTGGGCGCCAACTGGCGCAGCGCCACCCCCGCGCAGAAAACCGCGCTCACCGAGCAGTTTAAAACCCTGCTCATTCGCACCTATTCCGGCACCATGCTGCAATACCGCAACGCCAATGTAGTTATCCGCAACAACCCCGTGCAGCGCGGCAACAGCATCATCGTTACCGCCGACGTGACCCCCAGCGGCGGCAAACCGGTAACCATGGATTACACCATGTACCAAAGCGGCGGCAAATACCGCGTGTATAACGTGGCCGTGGAAGGCGCCAGCCTGGTTACCGTGTACCGCAGCCAGTTCAACAACACCATCGCGCAGAAAGGCATCGACGGCCTGATTCAGGAACTGCGCAGCAAAAACGGCAACTAAGGCCATGCACAGCGAATGCCGCGACGGCGCGGTGTATGTGAGCGGAGACGTTACCGTATCCACGGTTACGGCTCCGCTGTTTCGCGCCTACTGCCAACAATTAGGCTACCTGAAAAACAGCAGCCGCCCCACCGTCGATTTCTCTGGCGTCGGCCAAGCCGACTCCGTATGCATTTCGCTTCTGGCCGCCGCCAAACGCAGCCTGCCCGAAGCCGACTGGGCATTTCCCGGCATTCCCGCCGGCGTGGCCGAGCTGGCCAAACTGTATGAAGTAGGCGATTGGATTCCCTCATGAAAAAACTGCTCACCCTCACCCTGCTCGCCCTCAGCCTCAGCAGCAACGCCCTGGCCGAAGGCGTCGCCTACGACCCCTACGAAGGCTACAACCGCTTCATGTTCGGCGTGAACGACCGCATCGACCGCCATGTATTGTCGCCCGCCGCCCGCGGCTACCGCGCCGTTACGCCCAAGCCCGTTCGCAGCGGCATCGGCAACTTTTTCAACAACCTGCGCGACATCGTGAGCGTGGGCAGCAATCTGCTGCGGCTCGACATTTCCAAAGCCGGCACCGACCTCGTGCGCGTCGGCATCAACACCACCTTCGGCTTCGGCGGCCTGATCGACATCGCCGGCGAAGCGCAAATGCCCAACAACAAAAACACCCTCGGCGACACCTTCGCCAGCTGGGGCTGGAAAAACAGCAACTACTTCGTCTATCCCCTGCTTGGCCCCAGCACCGTGCGCGACGCCGTCGGCAACACCATCACCAGCGCGTATTCGCCCGAATCCGCCCTCTTCGGCAACGGCAGCGGCTATTGGGCCGCCACCGGCGTGAAAGTGCTCGACACCCGCGCAAGCCTGCTCGACCTCACCGACAGCGTCGAGCAAGCCGCACTCGACCGCTACGCCTTCGTCCGCGACGCCTACATGGCCGCCCGCGCCAAACAAACCGGCACCACCCTGCCCGGCAGCCAAGACGACTACGTGCCCAGCTTTGAAGAAGGCGGCAACAACGCCGACAACGCCCCCGCTGCGGACACAAGCAGCACCGCCCAAACCGTGAGCACCCCCGCGCCCACCGCAGGCAACCTGCCCGCCACCCCAGCAGCCGAAGCGGCCGCCGAAGCCGCAGCGCCTGCTAACAACACAGGCAGCCCGCTTCCGCCCAACACCATCCGCGTGGAAACCGAGCGCCCATAGCCCATGCCGCCGTTTCCGCCGGCAAAATTTTCAGGTAGCCTTCCATCTGTCCGGGCTACCTGAAATCCCAGTATTCACCCGTGCAACCAATCAAACAGCGATTGCGCGGCTTAAACAGTTTTCAGGTAGCCTCTATCCCGTTCCAAAGGCTACCTGAAAACGAGCAAAGCGAGTTTCGCTAAAACGATGTCTTGGCGTAGCCAAGGCTGAGTTTCTGCGAAGCTAAAAATATCAATACTCACCTATCAAAGGAGCAAATCATGTACGAAGTTAACCGCAGCCTATTCCGCCTCGTGCCGCTGCAACCCTTTTGGAACTGGCTCGACAGCCTGCCCGACACCGACCTCGACGGCCTCACCCTGCAAGAAATGCAAGACAACGCCAACGCCTACCTCGTCAACCCCTGCGACGACCTCGAAGAAGTGTGGGCCGAAATCAAGCCGCAAATCGAAGCCATCTTCGCCGCCGAGCTGGCCGACTGGTGCGAAGACGAAAACCAGTGGCCCGACCTGCACCCCGACATCTTCGCCGAATGGTTCCACATCCAATTCTCCCCCATCGTGGGTGATCTTTCCGCCCGCGAAGTAGAACGCGTGCCCTACGCGCCCATCGAAGATTAAGCCCGCCGCCATGCCACCCCTCACCCGCCTCACCGTCCGCGGCTACCACCTCGACGTATACCGCCACGTAAACAACGCCCGCTACCTCGAATTCCTCGAAGAAGCCCGCTGGGATTATTTCGACCAACATGGCCTCGCCCCCTTCTTCCGCGACGGCGGCTACGGCATGGCCATCGTCCACATCGACATCCGCTACCGTCGCGCCGCCCTCCTGGGCGATAAGCTCGAAATCGAAACCGCCTTTGCCGGCATCAGCCGCCGGGAAGCCCTCATCCGCCAAACCATCCGCCAAGCCGGCAACCCGCGCATCCTGGTGGAGGCCGACGTTACCTTTATGCTCATCGACCCCAGCTCCGGCCGCGCCATCAGCTTCCCCGAAAACCTGCGCCACACCATCGCCGCCCAAATCCCCCCAGCGGAGGACGCAACATGAAAAAATGGCTCGGCACCTTCCTCTTCGCCGTGGTGCTCGCTGCCGCCGGCTACATCCTGCTCTCCCCCCAACACCAGCCCGCCCCCGCCTTCGCCCTGCCAAATCTGCAAGGCCAAACCGTGAACCAATCCGCCCTGCAAGGCAAAGTCACCCTCATCAACTTCTGGTTCCCCTCCTGCCCCGGCTGCGTAACCGAAATGCCCAAGCTCATCCAAATGGCGCACGACTACCAAGGCAAAAACTTCCAAATCATCGCCGTCTCCATCCCCGTCCCCAGCGACCCCCTGCCCGTGGTCAAAGCCTACGCCGAACAGCACCGCCTGCCCTTCACCGTGCTCTACGACGAACAAGGCCACACCCAGCAGGCCTACCAAGTTATCGCCGCCCCCACCTCCTTCCTGGTAAACAGCAAAGGGCAAGTGGTGAAAACCTTCGTCGGCGAGCCCGACTTCGCCGAAGTGTACCGCCTCACCGACAGCCTGCTGGCCGAATAAAGCCGCCGATATTTTTCAGGTAGCCTCCGTCTTTCTCGAAAAGGCTACCTGAAAACACCGGCACACCCTAAGCCCGCATCGCCATACCGACACAACCCATTTTTCAGGTAGCCTCCGCACCACAAAGGCTACCTGAAAAACACCCCAACCCCACAACCGACATCACACCATGAAACCCCAAAAACGCCCCCTCAGCGGCGTCCTCCTGCTCGACAAAGCCACCGGCATTTCCAGCAACAGCGCCCTCCAGCAAGCCCGCCGCCTCTACCGCGCCGGAAAAGCCGGCCACACCGGCGTGCTCGACCCCCTCGCCACCGGCCTCCTCCCCATCTGCTTCGGCGAAGCCACCAAATTCGCCCAATACCTGCTCGACGCCGACAAAGCCTACCTCGCCACCCTCCGCCTCGGCCAAGCCACCGACACCGGCGACGCCGAAGGCAGCCCCACCGACAGCTGCGACACCCCCGTCAGCCCAAACGATTTTCAGGTAGCCTGCAGCCAACACCTCGGCGAACAGCAGCAGCTCCCACCCATGTATTCCGCCCTCAAACACCAAGGCAAACCCCTCTACCAATACGCCCGCCAGGGCATCAGCATCCCCCGCGAGCCCCGCAGCGTCCGCATCCACGCCATCCAAATCCTCCGCTTCCACTACCCCGAAGCCCAAATCAGCGTGCAATGCAGCAAAGGCACCTACATCCGCACCCTCGCCGAAGACATCGCCAAAAGCTCCCACACCCTCGCCCACCTCACCGCCCTGCGCCGCACCGCCACCGCCGGATTCAGCATCGAACAAAGTCACAGCCTCGATCAATTAACCCCGCTCAGCGAAGAACAGCGCGACGCCCTCCTCCTCCCCTGCGACGTATTGGTGCAACACCTCCCCGCCCACACCCTGCCCGGCGCCGCCATCCAGCCCTGCGCTTCGGCCAAACCCGCCGCCCCCGCCGGCCTGCCCGAACACACCCCCCTGCGCATCTACAGCGAAAGCGGCGAATTCATCGGCCTTGCCAGCGCCCAAGCAGGCTACCTGAAAGCCGTCCGCCTGATGAGCACGTAAGCCGTTTGAATTTATCCTTTGCCTGCCGCGTGTTAGGATACAATCCATTACAAACCTTATCCCGATTTCGCCCAAACTGAAATCGGCCCAACCCCTCAATATTTCCCACCACAGGAGCATTCATTATGAAAACTTCTACCCTACTCGCCCTCACCCTCGCCGCCTTCGGCCTCTCCGCCTGCGCTGGCGGCAGCAGCGGCAGTATTTTAGGCGACGGCAGCCACAATCCGAGCCCTAACCCAAATCCAAACCCACAGCCGAACCCGCAACCGGATCCCGTGGTTTCCCGCACAAATCACCGGCTGCAAATTACTCCAGGTAGTTATGCCTTTATCGCTGCCAATGCACAACAGTTTGCCGATAGCGGCCGAATCAACCAACTCATCGTAGAAGGTAAAACCATCGATATTATTCCCGATGGTATCACTGCCGGCACCACCTATTCAGAACCCCCCACCCCCTCACGCGAACGTGCGGTCGGCAGCTCTTCCCTGTCCTATACCCGATTCGGTTATGTTCGCGACAATACGGCCAACGGCTACATGGTAGCGCAAGGCGAAACCGCAACCGATATGCCGACCACGGGTTCAGCCGTTTATAACGGGTATGCTGTGCTCGCCAAAGTGGGCGGCTCCGGACTCTCCACAGGCTCATCCCGCTTTGATGTCAACTTCGATGGCGCTCAACCGGGCATATCCGGCATCATCAATGTCGACTCAGACACCATTACATTAGGTGATTTCGGCAGAGGCCAAATTGCCGGTTCCAACTTCAGCGGCACCGGTTCCGGCACCGGCAGTGGTCCTGTCTCTTTCCAAGGCAGCTTCTACGGCCCGAATGCCGCAGAATTGGGCGGTGTTTTCCACAAACAAGGTGAATACAGCGGCGCATTCGGTGCAGCCAAACAACCGCAACAACCATAATCTTGGTATCTGACAAACAGGCTACCTGAAAAAATTTCAGGTAGCCTGTTCCTTATCCTGCACGAAGATGCTTATTCCGCCCCTTCGGCCTCAAGCCACAGCCGCAGTGTTTCCAAGCCCTGCCCGCCGGCCTGCAAAGCCTTCCCCGCCGCCGCGTGTTTGATCACCGCAAGCTGCACAAACACCCCTTCGTGCGCCGCATTGTTGATGACGATGCCCGCCTCTTCGCCCTCTGCTTCCACTTTGCTGCCGATGGCCACCGCCTGCGTGCTGCGGGTGAGCGCCAGGCCGCGCCGCACTTGGCCTCGGTATTGGGCGCGGGCGATGATTTCCTGCCCCGGGTAGCAGCCTTTTTTGAAGTGCACCGCGCCGAGCCGGTGTTGGTTCAGCATTTGCGCCACGCAGCTCTCGACGGTGGCCTGCGCAATCCACGGCCTGCCCTGCAAAATTTCGGCGGCC
Source organism: Eikenella sp. Marseille-P7795 (assembly GCF_916618725.1). Lineage (NCBI taxonomy): Bacteria > Pseudomonadati > Pseudomonadota > Betaproteobacteria > Neisseriales > Neisseriaceae > Eikenella > Eikenella sp. Marseille-P7795. Next base: position 136,076 of record NZ_CAKAJZ010000001.1, read on the forward strand.
AGCCAGGCTTCGGCGGCGGCAGGCTGCTCGGCATCGGGCAGCGGCTGCGGGCTAAGCAGGATTTGGTCGCCGCCGGCCAGCGTGATGCGGATCAGCCCCTCGGCGCTTTCTGGCGCGGCCAGCTTCAGCGCCGCCGGGTCGATGCCCTCCGCCGCCGCACCGCTGAGGCCGTATGCCTGCCAAGCGCTGTCGGTATGGAACACGGTTTTGCTGCGCAACACAAACATGCGCAGCCGCTTCACCGTGCTTTCCAGCAAATCCGCCGCCATTAGCAGCAGAAAACCCTCGGCGCGGCGCACCACCAGCATGTTGGCCAACACGCGCCCGCGCGGTGAGTTGTAGGTGGCGAAGCAGGCCTCGCCGGGCTGCAAATCCAAGATGTGGTTGGAAAGCTGGTTGTGCAGGAAATCGGCGGCGTCTTGTCCATCCACTTCCACCACACCGAAAAAGGGCAAACGGAACGGGGCATTCATGGCTTCACTCCCTTGATGTGTTTAATAATTTTTCTCGCCGAAAAAAGCGTAGGTGGCATCGTGGAACAGCTCGCTCTGCGCGCTGTCTTCGTATTCCAAGCGGTTCAGCTCGCTGTCGAAACCGGCGCGGACGGCCTTCAGCGCGTCTTGCACCAAATCGGCGGGCAGGCTGCCCAGCAGGCTTTTCATCGCGCTGCCCAACACCAGGTTTTGCACGCGCAAGGCTTCGCAGCTTTCTTCCAAATAGCTGATTCTTTGTTCGATTTCTTCCATTTCCTCATCCTTTTCAAAGGCGGCGCACGGCGCCGGAACATGCGGCGGATTATAAGCCCAAGCCCTCCGCTTGGACAGCAGGCAGCCCACTCCTCCCCAATTTATGAAATAATACCGCCTACCAGTTTTTCAGGTAGCCTCTGCGGCACAACAGGCTACCTGAAAAAAAAGAGGGATAAAAAACACCGCCTCACCATTCTTCGGGAAACCGCCATGACCTCACCCCAAGACAACATCGTCTTCACCCTCACCGACGACACCCCCGCCCCCCAGCCCGCGCCCGCCGCCGAAGCAGAAGACTGGGAAAAAGGCCTGGAGCGCCTGCAACAAAATCGCCGCCACCTTGCCCGCCAAAGCCACCAGCCTGCCGCCGAAGCCGCCCAATCCAACCGCCATGCCGCCGCAGCGCTCCGCCCGTTGTGCAGCCTGCTGCGCCCGTGCCGCCCGTGGCCACGCCGCTCCCGAACCGCGCCCGCAAGCCGCGCCAAGCGTGCAAACGACAGCATCCGCCCCCGCCCCGCCCCGTCCCACCTGCTCAGCAGCAGCCGCGGCCGCCGCCTCAACCTCAGCGAGCAAAAGCAGGCCTACCAAGCCTACCTTGAGCATTGGCAGCAGCAGCACAACCTGCAAACCGCCGCCTCCGAAGCCGAGCTGAACAACCCGCAAATCCTGTTTCAAGAAGACTGGCTCAACGCCCAAAACGCCCTGCACATCGGCCGCGACCAGCCCATAGCCGAGCAGGCCACCGTATGGCTGGCCGAGCCACGCAGCCGCGTTACCCCGAGCAGGAAATCACCGAGCAGATTGAGCAGGCGCAAGAAGCCCTCGCCGCCACGCCAGAAGCCGCCGACACAGACGGCAGCACTGCCGCGCTGGCCGCCGCCGCCGAAAAATCGTCTTGCTCAACGTGTATGCCCCGCCCGCCCAGCCCGGCCGTCCGTGCTCTGCCTCAGCGAGCCCGCCCTGCTCGCCGCCCTGGCCAACAAACTGCGCCCCCACCTGGCCGACGCCGTATCCGGCATGGTGAAAACCGCGCTGCAAAAGCAAACCGCGCTGATAATTCAAAATATGCAGCAATCCTTCCTGGAAGAAGTGCCCAAGCTGGTGGACGACGTGCTCGCCCACAACCTCGCCCGCGCACTCGCCGCCGTGAAGAAAGAGCAGCTCTAAGCCCGTTCTCACTATGGAAAGGCTACCTGAAAAATAGTGTTTCTGTTTTAGCTTCGCAGAAACTCAGCCTTGGCTGCGCCAAGACATCGTTTTTCAGGTAGCCTTTATCTTTATCAACACCCCGCCGCCGCCGGGCTGGTATAGTGGATTAACAAAAACCAGTACGGCGTTGCCTCGCCTTCCCGTACTACCCGTACTGTCTGCGGCTTCGTCGCCTTGTCCTGATTTTTGTTAATCCACTATAGAATCCCCTCATCCCCACCGCAACCCAAGGAGAAAGATCATGGATTTAACCCAACTGGCCGCCCACACCCGCGCCCTCGCCCTCGACATCCTGCACCAATCCGCCATCGGCGAAGGGCAGATATTCGTGCTCGGCCTTTCCACCAGCGAAGTCATCGGCGGGCGCCTCGGCAAAGATTCCAACCAGGAAGTGGGCGAAGTCATCGTGAAAACCCTGCTCGACATCCTCAACGAGCGCAAAATCTACCTCGCCGTGCAAGGCTGCGAACACATCAACCGCGCCCTTGCCGTGGAGCGCGAGCTGGCCGGAAAATACGGGCTCGAAATCGTGAACGTGTTGCCCGGGCTGCACGCCGGCGGCAGCGCCCAACTGGCCGCCTTCAAATACATGCGCGACCCCATAGAAGTGGAATTCATCACCGCCCACGCCGGCCTCGACATCGGCGACACCTCCATCGGCATGCACATCAAACACGTGCAAATCCCCCTGCGCCCGCAGCAGCGCGAGCTCGGCGCCGCCCACGTTTGCGCCCTGGCCAGCCGCCCGCGCCTCATCGGCGGCGAACGCGCCGGCCACTACAAAGACAGCATCCGCCGCGTGTGACGCCGCCAGCCGCGCAAAAGGCTACCTGAAAACGATGTTTCCGAAGGAAGCTGAGTTTCTGCGAAGCTAAAACGATGTTTCCGAAGGAAACGGAGTTTCTGCGCAGCTAAAATTTTTCAGGTAGCCTCCAAACCCAGGCATCCATGCCATACCTAACCACAAAGTACAAAGCCGCCATGTTGGACGAAAATTTTAAAGAGTATCTTGATGATGAATTAGGCAGAATCATGCCCGATATTCAAAAGGAATACCGCGATTTGTTTGCCTCTCTAGGATTTAACGAAACAAACCGCAGCTTCACCGAATTCTGGTCTGTATATAGCGATGAAATTTATGGGAAGTTTGGCTATTTAGTGGATTTATCCATGGATTTGGAAGACCCCTCGAGCAGCCAAACCGAAAGCTTAAGAGCCAACATCGGGCTGCCAAATCAATATTTCTCATTATTAAACAATGAGCTGGATGATTATATTCTGTATGACAAAGATACAGATGAAGTATTTTTCATTGAAGCTGAAAATATTAAAAAATTTATTGAAACCAAACAATTCAATAAACACTGGAACAGCTTTGAAGCTTTTATCAAAGACCACTTAAATTATCCGTAGCCGCATCCTATTCCCGTGCCAAGGAAGCTAATTCATCATCCGCCCTACGGCTACCTGAAAATAAGCAGTTCACAGACATGGCCGATGGAGATTTTGCACAAGAATTTTGATTCACTGGAAATTGTTGCCGATCTCCCTCTCCACCAATTTATGGTGCTGGACGCAAAATAATTCGCTTCATATTCGACAACGCACGGTTCAGCGGCTTCGGCAATTTCCCAGCAAAAGGCTACCTGAAATTTTTCAGGTAGCCTTTTATGCAACCCCATCAAGCTATCTGTTCCGCCGCGCCGCTTCCGCGCGCTGCATGATTTCTTCATAAAATTCGGGCGGCACGGCGTCTTTCAGGCGCACGCTTTTCAGGCCGAGCTCGCGCAGCATCTGTTCGGCGGGCACTTCGGCGCGCGAGTTGGGTACGCGCCTGCCGTAGCGGCCGTATTCTTCCACGGCGTAGGTGTGCGCATTGAGGCGGCTGTAGCGCTTGCCACCCGTCCACCATTCGTTGCCGTCCACATAGGCCACGTTTTCCACAAAAATGCCGTTTTCGTAGTGGAACGCTTGGCCGTGGCGCCGGTTTTGTCGGTTTTGAAAATAGATTTCCACTTTCTGCGCACTGAGGCTGGGGTCGAGATAGGCCTGATAACAGATTTTTTCTCCGCCGCTCAATGGAGCGCAGCGGCTGGGGCTGTTGCGCACGAAGGCGCTGGAATCGCGGAATACGCCGGGCCCGGGCCGGGCAAATTGGGTGCGACTGCCTTGCCCGCTGCCGGATGGGCGCTGGCCTTGAACGTTGTAACCGTAGCCGGCCAAACCGGGGTCGTGCTGCAAGGCGCCGCGCGTGGCATCGTGGGCGTGGGCCGGCAGGGCGGCAATGGCCAGCACGGCGGCAAGGGAGAGGGATGGGCGCATGGGTTTCCTTTGGTATGAAGCTGGTTTGCGGGCGGCAGATTTTAGCACGGTGCAAGCGCTTGGGCTTTGGGCGTGAACCACCTCAGGCTACCTGAAAACCTCCGCTCCAAGGAATTGAAAACACCATGCCGCGAAGTGTTCGAGAGGCTGCAAATTTCAGGTAGCCTCATCCCGCCCCGCCAATGCTGCTACAATGCCCGCCTTTCCATTTCCCCATCCAAAGGCTGCCCAATATGCCCGCCGACCGCCACGCCGTATTTGAAAACCTCGCCGCCCCCGAAACCGCCGCCTTTGCCGCCGCCGAACACGCGCAAACGCAAGCCTGGCTGGAAAGCCAGCCCGATTACGAGCCGCTGCGCCGCGATATTTTGGCCGTGCTGCAAGACGAGCAGCAGATTCCGTTTTGCCAGGAGCACCGCGCGCGGATGTATCACTTCTATCAGAGCAAGGAATTTCCCAAGGGCGTGTACCGCGTGTGCAGCGCGGCTTCGTATCGCGCCGGGCTGCCGGAATGGGAAGTGCTGTTTTCGGTGGCGGATTTCGACGAAATTTTGGGCGCGGATGTGTATTTAGACGGCGTGTCGCACTATGTGGAGCAGCCGCACAAGGTGCTGCTTTCGCTCAGCCCGGGCGGCGGCGATGCGGCGTTCACGTTGGAGTTTGATTTGGAAACGCGCCAAGTGGTGCCCAACGGCTTCCACTTCCCCGCCGGCAAAAACCACATCGCTTGGCGCGATGAAAACAGCGTGTGGGTGTGCCCGGCTTGGGACGAGCGCCAGCTCACGGCTTCGGGCTACCCGCGCGAGGTGTGGCTGCTGCGGCGCGGTCAGAGCTTCGAGGAGGCTCAGCCGGTGTTGCAAACAGAAGCGCAATCGGTGTGGGTGCACGCCTGGCGCTATCTGGATGCGCAAGGCGCGCCGATTGATTTGCTGGAAGAAAGCGCGGGCTTTTTCAGCCGGCAATATTTTCAGGTAGCCTCAGACGGGGCGCTGCTGCCCTTGGGGCTACCTGAAAATGCGGAAATCTGCGGCTATCTGGGCGGCTGGCTGCTGGTGCTGCTGCGCAGCGGCTGGCAGCGGGCCAACCATGCTTACGCCGCCGGCAGCCTCTTGGCAGTGAAGCTGAACAAGGGCGCGCTCGGGCAGGCGCACTGCCTGTTTGCGCCGCAGGCCGGGCAATCGGTGGAAGGCGTGGAAACCACGCGCCATTTCGTGGCCGCCACCTTGCTGGATAATGTTTCAGGTAGCCTCAAGGCCTGGCGGCTGCACCAGGGGCAATGGCAGGACGCCGCCGTTCCCGAGCTGCCGCTGGAAGGCGCGGCCGGCGTGGTGGAAATCGTCGATCAGCCGTGGGGCGGCGACGTGCTCTATATTGCCGCCAGCAGCTTCCTCTCGCCGCTCACGCTCTACACGCTGGATTTGCAGCGGCAGGAATGGTGCGTGATGCGACGCCAGCCCGCCCAGTTCAGCCCCGAAGGCTTGGCCGTGCGCCAGTTTCACGCCGTATCGGCCGACGGCGAACGCATTCCGTATTACCACGTGGGCGGCAACGAGCCAAACGTGCCCACGCTGGTGTATGCCTACGGCGGCTTCGGCGTGCCCGAGCTGCCGCATTATCTGGGTATCATCGGCCGGCACTGGCTCGCCCAAGGCGGCGCCTTCGTACTGGCCAACATCCGCGGCGGCGGCGAATTCGGCCCCGCCTGGCACAGCGCCGCCCAAGGCGCTGAACGCAAACACAAAAGCGCCGAAGACCTGGTGGCCGTGGCGCAGGATTTGGCCGCGCGGGGCTTGGCCGCGCCCGAACGCATCGCCCTGCAAGGCGGCAGCAACGGCGGGCTGGTGTGCGCCGCCGCCTACTGCCGCGCCCCGCAGAGCATCGGCGCGATGGTGTGCGAAGTGCCGCTCACCGACATGCTGCGCTATCCGCACCTCTCCGCCGGCGCCTCCTGGCTCGAAGAATACGGCAACCCCGACACCGAGCCCGACAGAGGCTACCTGAAAAAACTCTCGCCCTACCACAACCTGCACGCCTCCCAAGCCTACCCGCCCGCCCTCATCACCACCAACCTGAGCGACGACCGCGTGCACCCCGCCCACGCCCTCAAATTCCACGCCCGCCTGCGCGAAATCGGCGCGGAAAGCCGCCTCTATGCCCCCGAAGCCGGCGGCCACACCGGCAACGCCTCGCAGGAAGAAGTGGCCGCCGAGCTCGCCGCCGTGCTGCTCTTCCTCTGGCGCAGCATAGGCGCCCCGGCAGTAGGAAAGCGCGCATAGGTTGTTTGTTTATATTGGTTTTTCACACAGTTTGCAAAGCCGCCGCGCTATGCTAATATGCGCACCGTTGTTTTCAGGTAGCCTGATTGCGCCGCGTATCGGCAAAGCCGCCGCTCATCCGCAACATACGGATAGCAAACTGCGGGCAAATCCGTTACAATGCCGCCTTTTAGAGAACTACCTTTAATTTTTTCCCGTTTATTAAGGACAAGGACCCCACAATGGAAAACATCGAACAACGCGTTAAGAAAATCGTTGCCGAACAATTGGGCAAGAGCGAAAGCGAAGTGAAAAACGAATCTTCCTTCAGCGAAGATTTGGGCGCCGACTCTCTGGACGTGGTTGAGCTGGTAATGGCTTTGGAAGAAGCCTTCGGCTGCGACATCCCCGATGAAGAAGCTGAAAAAATCACTACCGTTCAGCAAGCCATCGATTTCGTTACTTCCCGCTCCAACTAACCGGCAGCAGGTTTAACCGCAGAATACCGGCCTCTGCCTCGGGCGTATCGTTCGCCGGCGGCAGGGGCTTTTGTTATGCAGCCCGCCTTCGCGGCAGGCTGGAGAATTTCGGAAAACACAAGACAAAACAATTATGAGCCAAAGAAGAGTGGTGGTAACTGGATTGGGGCAGATTTCCCCGGTGGGCAACAACGTGGCCAGCGCCTGGCAAAACCTGCTGGCCGGCGTGAGCGGCATCGGCAAAATCACCCGTTTTGACGCCGGCGAGCTGAGCGCGCAAATTGCCGGCGAAGTGAAAGATTTCGACATCGGCGAATACATCAGCGGCAAAGAAGCCCGCCGCATGGACGCCTTCATCCACTACGGCATTGCCGCCGCCCTGCAAGCCATTGCCGACGCCGGGCTGGACGACTGCGCCAATCTCGACAAAACCCGCGTGGGCGTGAACATCGGCTCCGGCATCGGCGGCCTGCCCTCCATTGAAGCCACCGGCATCGTGGTGCACGAAAACGGCCCGCGCCGCATCAACCCCTTCTTCATCCCCGGCTCGCTGATCAACCTGATTGCCGGCCACGTTACCATCCTCAAAGGCTACCAAGGCCCCAGCTACGGCATCGTATCGGCCTGCACCACCGGCGCACACTGCATCGGCGACGCCGCCCGCATGATCCAGTACGGCGATGCCGACGTGATGGTGGCCGGCGGCGCAGAAGGCGCGGTGTGCATGCTCGGCGTGGGCGGATTTGCCGCCATGAAGGCGCTCTCCACCCGCAACGACGACCCCGCCACTGCCTCCCGCCCGTGGGACAAAAACCGCGACGGCTTCGTGATGGGCGAAGGCGCCGGCGTATTGGTGCTGGAAGAATACGAACACGCCAAAAAACGCGGCGCACAGATCTATGCCGAGCTGGCCGGCTTCGGCATGAGCTCCGACGCGCACCACATCACCGCGCCCAACGCCGAAGGCCCCGCCCTGGCCGTGGCCCGCGCCCTGAAAGACGCCGGCCTCAACCCCGGCGACATCGACTACGTGAACGCCCACGGCACCTCCACCCCGCTGGGCGACGCCAACGAAACCACCGCGCTGAAGCTGGCCTTCGGCGATCACGCCAAAAACCTGGTGGTCAATTCCACCAAATCCATGACCGGCCACCTGCTCGGCGGCGCCGGCGGCGTGGAAGCCGTGTATTCCGTGCTGGCGCTGCACCACCAAAAATCGCCGCCCACCATCAACATCTTCGAGCAAGACATCGAAGGCGGCTGCGATTTGGATTATTGCGCCAACGAAGCCCGCGACCTGCCCATCCGCGCCGCCATTTCCAACTCCTTCGGCTTCGGCGGCACCAACGGCACCCTCGCGTTCAAACGCTTCACCGGCTGATTAACGCAAGCACCGAAAGCAAAGAAGGCTACCTGAAAACGCAGCAAAGCTAAAACCCGTTTGCCGTTTTTCAGGTAGCCTTTATCGCCAGCAATCCACACAGGAGCAACCCATGCAAATCTGCATCATCGGCGCCGGCGCCTGGGGCACCGCCCTCGCCATCCACTTCGCCCAAAACGGCCAACAAGTCAGCCTGTGGACGCGCGAACGCGAACACGCCACCGCCATGCGCGCCGAACGCAGCAACACAGGCTACCTGAAAAACTCCCCCTCCCCCGCCACACTCAGCATCGCCGACACCCCGCCCCCGGCCCGACCTCGTCATCATCGCCACCCCACCGCCGGCCTGCGCGGCAGCCTGCAAACCCTCCGCCAATGGGGCTGGAGCAACATCCCCCTCCTCACCGCCTGCAAAGGCTTCGAGCAAGGCAGCGGCCTGCTGCCCCACCAAGTCGCCCGCCAAGAGCTGCCCGACAACAGCCGCATCGGCATCCTCTCCGGCCCCAGCTTCGCCCAAGAGCTCGCCCAGCAGCTGCCCTGCGCCGTTACCCTCGCCTCAAGCAACCTGCCCTGGGTCGAAAGCCTCGCTGCCGAGCTCAGCTCCGCCGTGCTGCGCCTCTATGCCAACGACGACATGGTCGGCGTGGGCGTGGGCGGCGCCGTGAAAAACGTAATGGCCATCGCCGTGGGCATTGCCGACGGCCTGCAATACGGCCTCAACGCCCGCGCCGCCCTGATGACGCGCGGCCTGGCCGAAATCAACCGACTGGCGCTGGCCCTGGGCGCCAAACAAACCACCCTGATGGGCCTCGCCGGCATGGGCGACCTCATCCTCACCTGCACCGGCGCCCTCTCCCGCAACCGCCAAGTCGGCCTCAAACTCGCCGAAGGCAAACCCCTGCCCACGATTCTTGCCGAGCTCGGCCATGTGGCCGAAGGCGTGTACACCATCCGCGAAGCCGGTGTGCAAGCCGCCAAACTCGGCATCGACATGCCCATCACCCGTATCCTAAACGAACTCTTAGACGGCAAAATCAACGTCGGCAGCGTGGCCGAGCGGCTGATGCTGCGCGAAATCCGCGTGGAATAACGCGTAAATTTACCCGCCGCCGCTTCCGAGCGGCACAAGTTTCAGTATAATGCGGGCAGACTATCGCGCCCGCCCGGATTCGCGCCGGCGCCCAAGATTGACAAAGGCAGATTCATGAACAGCCAATTAGAGCATTTGCAAACCTCCATCGAAACCCTGGTGGGCAGATACCAATCCGCCGTGCGCGAAAAACAGGCGCTGCACAAAAAAATCGGCGAGATGGACGCCGCCTGGCAGAAACAACGGCACGACCACCGCGCCACCATCGACGGCCTGCAACTGGCCTACAGCGAGCGCATGACGCGCATGGAACGCGAGCTCACCGGCCAAATCGAAGCCTTGCAGCAGGAAAACGCCGCCTACCGCAAGCTGCTGGCAGAAAGCGCCGAAAGCATCCGCGCCCTGCTCGACCGGCTGCCCGTGTCCGCCCAAGAGGAGCAGGCAGCATGAGTATCGAACAAGTAAACGTGGATATTTTGGGCCGCCAATTCAACATCGGCACGCCCAACAGCGAAAAAGAAACCCTGTTGCAGGCCGTGCACATGCTGAATCAGAAAATCGGCGTGATTCAGTCTTCCGGCCGGATTGTGGAAACCGACAAAATCGTGATCATGGCCGCGCTGAACCTCACCCACGATTTGCTCAAAATGAGCGCGAAAGACGGTTTGGCAATCGGCGAAATTGAGCGTAGAATAAGCACCATAATAGAAAATTGCGATAAAGCACTTGATTTGGAAAAATAAATTAGTTATTCTTCTTTTAACCCTGCGGTGTTCGCGAAGGCATACCATTCCTTTGAACCAATAACATCGCTTCAGGCTGCAGATTGTGTGGTGGGCGCGCGCGTTCCCCGTGAACGTACCCGAAACTGCCGAAAGTGGCCAACCTTGACTCAAGGTTCAAGCGAATCCAGCCCAACGGCACTCGCGGGGTTTCCCCATAAAAAATCCGGTATCTTGCATACCGGATTTTGTTTTGCGGAGCGGCTTGGACAGCGCGTTGATGTATGATGCCGGCACGTTTATTTTTCAGGTAGCCTGCTGCCCAGACAAAGGCTACCTGAAAAATCAGGACTAATGGCCAAATGGAATACCCAAACCCAGTTTAGCGCCCCGGCTCTACACGGTTGGAGCGAGAGAACTGGCCAGTATTTCGCTCCCCAACCAGCCGCTGCAATCGAGCAGGGCGGGCTAATGCTTGCGGCTGTGGTTTTCGATGCCGTCGCACACGGTGGCGAGGAAGTCGAGGTATTTGGGGTCTTCGTCTGCCCACAAATCTTCTTCGCCCAAGGCATAGGCGCGGATGAGTTCGTCGGCGGCGCACTCGTGATTGCCGAGCTCGAATTGGGCTTGGCCGAGGCGCAGGTGCAGGAAGGGGTTGCCGATGGCGTCGGGGCAGTGCATGGCGTGGCTGAGGGCTTCGCGGGCGGCTTCGTGCCGGCCGCGCAGGAATTCGGTGTCGCCGATGGCGGCGAGTATCCAGGTGGCGGCTTCCCATTCGGTTTGCGGCTCGGGCAGCAAATCCCAGGCTTGCCAGTAGTGTTCCAGCGCTTCAGCGTGGCGGGATTCATCGGCCAGCGTATCGCCTTGTTCGCACAGGGTGGTGATTTGCTGGTAGGTGTGGTCGTTAAGTTCGGCCATGGCGGTTTCCTTTGTTTGAGATGCGCCGCATTATACAGGCTACCTGAAAAATGCTTGGCGGTTTTTAGCTTCGCAGAAACTCAGCCTTGGCTGCGCCAAGACATCGTTTTCAGGTAGCCTCTTCTCCTTGCCCGCGTGATAATATGCGCCGTCTTTTGTTCACATCACACCGCCGCCATGACCGCCCAACAACGCATCCGCGATCTCACTCTCCAGCTAAACCGCTACGCCCGCGAATACTACACTTTGGACGCGCCCACCGTGCCCGACAGCGAATACGACCGCCTGTTCCGCGAACTCGAAGCCCTGGAAGCGGAATATCCGCAGTTCAGGCTGCCTGAAAGCCCCACGCAGCGGGTGGGCGGCGCGGTGTTGGACGGCTTCGAGACCGTTGTCCACGCCGTGCCGATGTTGTCGCTGAACAACGCTTTTTCGCCGCGCGACTACGACACGGGCGCGTTCGACCATGCCGAATTTTTGGCGTTCGACGAGCGCGTGTGCAAGGAACTGGGCGTGGCGCAGACCGAATACGCCGTCGAGCCGAAGTTTGACGGGCTGGCCGTCAGCCTGCTGTATCAAAACGGGATTTTGGTGCAGGCGGCCACGCGCGGCGACGGCACCACGGGCGAAAACGTTACCGAAAACATCAAAACCGTGCGCAACATCCCGCTGAAACTGCACGGCGACACGCTGCCTGAAATGATGGAAGTGCGCGGCGAAGTGCTGATGCTGAAAGCCGATTTTGCCGCGCTAAACGAACGCCAGCTCGCGGCGGGGCAGAAGCCTTTCGCCAATCCGCGCAACGCCGCCGCCGGCAGCCTGCGCCAGCTCGATTCCAAAATTACCGCGCAGCGCAAACTGCATTTTTTTGCTTACGGCATCGCCCAACTGGCGGGCATCCCAAGGCAGCCTGAAAGCCATATCGAAGAACTCGCGCTGCTGGGCGAACTCGGCTTTTCGCTGCCCTACGGCTATTTCGGCGTGTACACCGGCGCGGCGGCCGTGTTGCGCGAATACGAGCGGCTGGCCGAACACCGCCCGAATCTGCCGTATGAAATTGACGGCATGGTGGTCAAGGTCAATTCATTGGCCGAACAGCGGCAACTCGGCTTCGTGTCGCGCGCGCCGCGCTGGGCGGTTGCCCACAAATTCCCCGCCGAAGAGGCCCTCACCACGGTGGAAGCGATTGACGTGCAGGTCGGCCGCACCGGCGCGATTACCCCCGTGGCGCGGCTTGCGCCCGTGTTCGTGGGCGGCGTAACCGTAACCAACGCCACGCTGCACAATCAGGACGAAGTGGCGCGCAAAGACGTGCGTGTGGGCGACACCGTGGTGGTGCGCCGCGCGGGCGACGTGATTCCCGAAGTGGTGCGCGTGGTGCTGGAACGCCGCCCGATGGTGGAAAAGCAGCCTGCACCCGATTTGTTTTCAGGTAGCCTCAAAGAACCGCAGTACGACCCGTTCAGGCTGCCTGAAACCTGCCCCGTGTGCGGCAACGCGGTGGAACGCGAAGCCGGCGAAGCCGTCGCCCGCTGCACCGGCGGAATGCTCTGCCAGGCCCAGCGCGCCCAAGGGCTCATCCATTTCGCCAGCCGCAAGGCGATGGACATCGCAGGGCTGGGCGACAGGCAAATCGAAGCCCTCGTCGCGCAAGACGTGCTGCACAGCTTTGCCGATATTTATCAACTGGATATTGCCAAGCTGCAAACCATTAAAGACAACAAATCCGCCGCCACCAAATGGGCGCAGAACATTTTGGACAGCATCGCCCAAAGCCGCACACCGCCGCTCGCCCGCTTCCTGTTCGCCCTCGGCATCCGCCACATCGGCGAAAGCACCGCCAAACAGCTTGCCGCCACCTTCGGCAACCTCGACACCGTGCGCCGCGCCCCCCAGCCCATACTCGCCTGCCTGCCCGACATCGGCAGCGTCGTCGCCCATGCCGCCGCCCACTATTTCAGGCAGCCTGCACAGCAGAAAATGTTGGACGACTTATTGCAGCACGTTGCCCCGCAGGCCGCCGCCCCGTCGCCCCAAGCCCGAGAATACGCCGCGCCCGAGCAATGGCTGCAACGTCTGCCCAATATCAAACTCAGCGAAAAACGCGCCGCCGAACTCTGGCAGCTCGCCGGCAGCCTGCACGCCCTAACCGCCGACCCCGCCCTGCCGCAGGAATGGCAAGACTGGCGCAGCCAGCCTGAACACGCCAAACTGTTGCAGGAAATCACCGCCTTCACGGAAGGGCTGCCTGAAAAAAGTGCGGACGGCGTTTCAGGCAGCCTGCACTCCGAAAACAGCGCAATCGCAGGCAAAACCTTTGTGCTCACCGGCACGCTGCCCACGCTGAAACGCGACCAGGCCGCCGCCCTGATAGAAGCCGCCGGCGGCAAAGTGAGCGGCAGCGTGTCCAAAAAAACCGACTTCGTGGTGGCGGGCGAAGCCGCCGGCAGCAAGCTGGAAAAGGCGCAGAGCTTGGGCGTGGCTGTGTTGAGTGAGGAGGAATTGCTGGGGATGCTGGGAGAGACTACCTGAAAAATATGCCGCATCCTGCCAGACTGCAGCAACTACCCGCAGGAACAGTACATTAAACTCACTTGCAAGTTGTATAGCCCGCATGCCTTTGCATCAATGCTTGCCACGCTTCTTCTCAAGAAAAGCAAAAATGTTGAATATTTATTTCCAAGACACCAGCGGATACCGATATTTGGATTTGGACACCGATGAGCACACCATTCAGGCCGCCATTTCCCACTTAAAAGAAAAAACAGGAATCTATTTAGACCCTTACGGCGACACCAAGCTCTATCCCGCTCATCAGCAGATTTTGGCCAATTACCTGCAGGCTGTTCACGGATACGGCGAAATCATAAAGTTTCTATCAAAAAAGCATGGAGTTAGATGCCGTTATCTATTGCCGTGGGGATTGATGCCGAAGCGTGGCAATCCTTGCCGCTTTTCAACCCAACTCCATCAAGGAGCCCTATGTTTTCTTTTTTCAAGCAACTACTTGCCCAATCCGAGCCGCCATTTCCGCGCAACCGTTTTGCCGGCACCAACTGGGCGCAAGAGCTGGCGGCCGCCACCCGCCGCTTGTGCAACGAAAGCGGCAGCTACGCGGAGCATGGCGCCTATACCGAATTGGAATTGGGCGCGGGCGCCGGCCATATTGTCTTATATTTCAAAAACGAATACGAAGCCGAGATGGCGGAAATTTTGAGCGCCCTAAACGAAATAGACAACCAAGTTCAGGCCGATTGCGAACGCGCTGCCGCATCGCCCGTGCCCGAAGCGCACCGCCAAACCGGCTGGACGCAGGAGCGTTGGCGCAAAGCGCATCAATTCAGCGTATCCATCGTTTGCTATGAAGCCGAGCCGCCGCAAATCGATTATGGCGCCGACCATGCGAACAGCGAATTTTCCGTTTACCTCGGCAAGGCTGGCGGCAGCTGGCAGGCGTTTTGGGATAGGGAATTGGAACGGCCTGTTTGATGGCGGCTTCCAATATGCCGATAAAGGCTACCTGAAAAAGTTTTCACCCATTGAACTGCGTTGAAGCGATTTCAGCTTCGCAGAAACCCAGCCTTGGCTGCGCCAAGACATGTTTTTCAGGTAGCCTTTACCTTTCCCGCCGAAGCGTTAAAGCGCTTGGCAAACCCGCCGCCGTGCCCTATCCTTGCCCCGGCTGACCAACCCACCCGCCCGAAAGGAAACCGCCATGCCCGCCTCCTGCCCGCTGTGCCGCGCCGAAGATGAAACCGTATTGTGGCAAAACAGCCGCCTGCGCATCATCGCCGTAAACGACAGCCCCGCCGCGCCCGCGTTTTGCCGCGTGATTTGGCGCGAACATATTGCCGAAATGACGGATTTGCCGGAAGCAGCGCGGCAGGAAATCATGGCGGCGGTGTGGCGCACCGAGGCGGCGATGCGGCAAGTGTTGCGCCCGGCCAAAATCAACCTGGCCAGCCTGGGCAACCAGGTGCCGCACCTGCATTGGCATGTGATTGCCCGCTTTGAGAACGATGCCTGTTTCCCCGATTCGATTTGGGCCGCGCCGCGCCGCGAAGCCGAGTTGGCGCTGCCGGCCGATTGGCAGCGGCAGGTGGCGGCTTTGCTGGCTGCCGAAGCGTGAGGGGCGACTGGTATAATGCCTGCCGCTCGCCCAATGCAAAGGCTACCTGAAACCGCTATCGCGGGCTTGCTTTAACGGCGGTATTTGTTGTGAATGATGGAATGGAAAAGCGTGATGAAACAGCCGTATTTATTGACGATTTCGCCCAGCTCGCTCATTTTATTTGATAACGGCCAAGACAATTTCCTAAAAGAATTCCATCAAGCGTTTGCAGATTATGCGATTGAGGGCGAATATGAAAACTTGTGGTATCTGCTCGGCACGGACGCATTCTTTGCTGTGCGCGAAAACCAGCTCGTTTTGCAGGATTGGGACAGCAAAACTTATTTCTCTCTGCCGTTATCCGAGCCTTTAAATTTGGCCGATAATTGCGGTGTTATGTTGATTGATACGCCCGAGCCGGTGGCCGCGGCAACGCTCCAAGCCGCATTCGGCAACGTGGCGGACAATAATGAAGCCCTGTCGCAAGCCCTGTTTGACTTTGAAGCGAAAAACGGCTGGAGCAAATACGATTGCCAGGCTTTGTGCATCTGCTTGTTCAGCGAAAAAGAACAAGAACAGATGAAACAGGAATTTGATTTGGCATAACTGCTTTCAGGTAGCCCAAACCCCGAAAAGGCTACCTGAAAACGATGTCTTGGCGCAGCCAAGGCTGAGTTTCTGCGAAGCTAAAACACCCAAACACTACACCAACCGATTAAGGATTCCCGCCATGCTGTTTCCCCATCTTTCCCGCCGCCGCTTCCTCAGCGCTTCCGCCACCCTGGCCGGTGCCGGCATTTTGCAGGCGTGCAGCGCGCCGGTGATGCCTGCTTCGCCCGGGCACGCCGTTGCCCCGGGCGGCCAAACCCAGCCACGCCGCAGCGGCGGGGGCACGGCTTTGCGCGTGGTGGCGCCTTCGGGCTTTGCCCCGCGCCCCGAGCAGGCGCAGGCCGGCCTGTTGCGCCTGTATAACGCCGGCTTTGCCATCACCAACCAGCAGGCGGTGGAGCGCCGCTACCAGCGTTTTGCCGGCACGGATGCCGAACGCATTGCCGATTTCCAAGACGTGGCTTCGGGCAAAGTGCCCACGCCGCAGGTGCTGATGGGCATGCGCGGCGGTTATGGCGCGGTGCGCCTGCTGCCGCATATCGATTGGGCCTCGCTCGGCGCGCGCATGCGCGAGCAAGGCACACTGTTTTTCGGCTTTAGCGATGTGTGCGCCATCCAGCTCGCCTTGCTGGCGCAGGGCAATATGTGCAGCTTCGCCGGCCCCATGCTTTACAGCGGCTTCGGCAAGGCGCAGCCCTCGGTGTATGCCATGCAGGCCTTCATCGACGGCAGCACGCAGGCCGATTTGAGCATCCAGGTGTCCGACGTGCAGGCCGATAACGTGCCCACCCTGCACGGCACCATGTGGGGCGGCAACCTGAGCGTCATCGCCTCGCTGGCCGGCTCGGCCTACCTGCCGCAGCCGGAAGGCGGCATCCTCTTCCTCGAAGACGTGGGCGAGCAGCCCTACCGCCTCGAGCGCATGCTGCAAACCCTGCATTTAGCCGGCATCCTCAAGCGGCAGCAGGCCATCGTGCTCGGCAACTTCCGCATGGGCAACGCCCGCGACGTGTACGACGGCGGCTACGACCTCTCCAGCGTCATCCGCACCCTGCGCCGCATCAGCGGCATCCCCGTGCTCACCGGCTTCCCCTTCGGCCACATCAGCAACCTCGCCACCTTCCCGCTGGGCGTGCCCACCGCCATCCGCGGCAACGGCGCCGGCGGCTACACCGCCCGCTTCAGCGGCCACCCCACGCTCAACCCCGCCGCCCTCACGCTCAACAACCTGCTGCCACCCCCGCCCTCCTTCGACAACCCCGCCCCGGCGGAAGACAACAGCGAAGCCGGCGAATAGCCGCCGCAGCGTTTTCAGGTAGCCTCATCGGAGAAAGAAGAGGCTACCTGAAAACCATCGCGCTTGTGCCGCCGCCGTTCGGCCCCATATCGCGCCCAGGCCCCTGAAACCCATTCCCACCATGACCCGCAAAAAAACCGACGCCTTCGCCCGCCTCACCGCCGCCCTCGAAATCCTGCCCAACGTCGGCCCCAAATCCGCCCGCCGCATGGCCTACGAGCTCCTGCGCCACAAGCGCGACGGCGCCGCCGAGCTGGCTGCCGCCCTCCAGCACGCCCTCACCGCCGTGCAGCACTGCCGCTTGTGCAACACCTTCTGCGAAGGCGAGCTCTGCGCCATCTGCGCCAACCCCGAGCGCGACCGCCGCCGCCTGATGATTGTGCACCTGCCCGCCGACGTGGCCGGCATGGAAGCCGCCCATTGCCACGACGGCCTCTATTTCGTGCTCATGGGGCAGATCAGCCCCGCGCAGGGCATGGATTTGCAGCACATCGCGCTGGATAAGCTGGTGGCGCGTTTGCAAGAAAGCGAAGTGGAAGAAGTGATCATCGCCACCGCCTTCACCCCCGAAGGCAACGCCACCGCCTATGTGCTGGCCGAGCTCTTCAAAAACCTGCCCTACCGCGTGAGCCGCCTGGCGCAGGGCATGCCGCTGGGCAGCGAGCTGGAATACATCGACGCCGGAACGCTGGCGCAATCCGTGTACGAACGGCGGCTGGTGAAAGAAACCGACAGCGCCGCCGCAGCCGAAACGGAACACCAACCCTAAACCCGCCGCGGAAATTTTCAGGTAGCCTCCCAGCCGCCGCTATCCCGCCCAGGCTACCTGAAAACATTAGCTTCAATGAAACCAATGCCATCCACTTTCAGGTAGCCCCTCACTCCCATCCACACCACGAACTCGCCCATGCTCCCCGCCAAACCCGACCACCCCGCCCACCGCACCGCCTCCTACATCCTGATGGCCGCCGCCCTGCTGCTGATCCTGCACTACCGCTTTCTGCCGCTGCTGCTCTCCGTTATCCTCACCTACGTGTTTATCAGCCAAACCAACGGCCTGATTTTATGGATACGCCGCCGCCTGCTGCCGCACAACACCTTCCTGCACCGCTCGCTCAACGTGCGCAACATCAACCTCGTCTCCGCCACGCTCACCATCGGCCTGGTGCTGCTGGCCATTTTCCTGATGGCGCTGGGCGTGTACCGCCTGCTGCACGGCGGGCACATTTCCGTAATGCTGGGCAAGCTCGCCGCCATCCTAGCCGACACAAAAAACAGCAGCGACCTGCCGCCCGCCATCCTAAACATGCTGCCGGAAAACCTGGCCGAAATCAAAGCCGCCGCCGCCGAGCTGATTACCGAATACGGCGCCACGCTTACCCGCATCAGCCGCAACAGTTTCACCTCCTTCGTGTATGTGATCATCGGCGTGATCATCGGCGCGCTGCTCAGCTTCCACCGCCTGAACCTGCGACGCCAACGCCGTCAAATGCCCGCGTTTAAGGCCGAGCTGGTGCGCCGCGTGGTGAACTTCCAGCACAGCTTCGAGCGCGTGTTTATTGCGCAGGTGAAGATTTCGCTGATCGACACGGCGGTAACGGCGGCGTATCTGTATCTGATTCTGCCGCTCTTCGGCGTGGCGCTGCCCTTCCGCCTCACGGTGTTGGTGATTGCCTTTGTGGTGGGGCTGATTCCGGTGGCGGGCAACCTGATTTCCAACACGGTCATCATCATCCTCAGCCTGGGCGTGTCGCTCTATGTGGCGGTGGCTTCGCTGGTGTTTTTGGTGGTGGTGCACAAGCTGGAGTATTTTTTAAACGCGAAAATCATCGGCTCGCAGATTGAATCGAGCGCGTGGGAATTGCTCTTGGTGATGGTGGTGTTCGAGCGGATTTTCGGCATCGGCGGCATCATCATCGCGCCGGTGTATTATGCTTATCTGAAAAACGAGCTGAAACAGCGCGGGCTGATTTAGCAGGATAGGGGCTACCTGAAAAATCCCGCCGGCTCGGGCATGGATGCCCAAGCTGCCCGACACATTAAAGGCTACCTGAAATTTTTTCAGGTAGCCTCTGCGGTATAATACCGCCTCCTTTTTATCCGATTTATCCGAGCCAAACCGTGAGCTTCTTCGAGCGTTTTATCCATTCCCTGCTGTTTGAAATCGGCGCGGTGCTGATTTCGGCGATTGCCGTGCTGCTGTTCGGGCATTCGCAGGCCGGCACGGCGTTTGGCATGAGCGTGGCGGTGTCGGTAACGGCGATGGTGTGGAATTTTGTGTTCAACTGGGGCTTCGACAAAATCTTCACCGGCCGGCGCGAGCGGCGCGGCTGGGGCGTGAGGATGCTGCAAACCGGCGCGTTTGAAGGCGGGCTGCTGTTTTTCACCACGCCGCTGATTGCCTGGTTTCTGCAAATCAAGCTGTGGCAGGCGCTGCTTGCCGACCTCGGCCTCACCCTGCTCATCGTGCTCTATTCCCTGGCCTACAATTGGGCCTTCGACCACCTGCGTGCCCGCCTGCTGGCGCGGCGGCAGGGCATATCCGAAGCGCATTAGGTTTTGCAAAACCGCCGGATAGAGTAAAATTAGCCAAACTTTCAAACAGGCTACCTGAAAACAGCCGAAACCCTTTTTCAGGTAGCCCTAATCTTTCGCAATCATTATGGACAACAAACAAAAACTGCAAACAGGCCTCGCCGAGCTCGGCCTCAGCCTCAACACCGCCCAGCAGCTCCTGCTGCTCGAATACGCCTCGCTGCTGCAAAAGTGGAACCGCGTGTACAACCTCACCGCCCTGCGCCGCGACGACAAAATCATCAGCCACCACATCCTCGACAGCCTCACCCTGCTGCCCTATGTGCAAGAGGCAAAAACCCTGATGGACGTGGGCTCCGGCAGCGGCATGCCCGGCATTCCCACCGCCATTTGCCGCCCCGACCTGCACATCACCCTGCTCGATTCCAACACCAAAAAAACCGCCTTCTTGCAGCAAACCGTAATCGAACTCGGCCTCTCCAACGTTACCGTGGCTTCCGGCCGCGTGGAAACCATCTACGACAAAAAAGTAGACGTGGTTACCAGCCGCGCCTTCGCCGAGCTCGCCGATTTCGTCGCCCTCACCAAACACCTGCTCAACGAACACGGCTACTGGGCCGCCATGAAAGGCGTGTACCCCTACGAAGAAATCGCCCAGCTCCCCGCCGACATCGAAGTAGTGGCCGCCGACAAGCTCAACGTGCCCATGCTCGACGCCGAGCGGCACATGGTAATCATGCGGCAGAAATAGCCTGCGCCGCCGCCGCGCAGGCTACTTGAAACCCTCCACACAGAAAGGCCGAATGATGAGCGCCACAGTTATCGCCATTGCCAACCAAAAAGGCGGCGTGGGCAAAACCACCACCGCCGTCAATTTGGCCGCCTCCCTGGCCAGCCGCCAACAGCGCGTGCTGCTGATCGACCTCGACCCGCAAGGCAACGCCAGCACCGGCAGCGGCATCGACAAAAGCAGCCTGCGCGCCGGCACCTACCAAGTCTTGCTCGAACAAATCCCCGCCGCCGAAGCCCGCCTCAGAAGCCCCAAAGGCCACTACGACATCCTCGCCGCCAACCGCTCGCTGGCCGGTGCCGAAGTCGAGCTGATTCAGGAAATCGCCCGCGAGATGCGCCTCAAAACCGCCATCCAGCCGCTTTTGTCCGAATACGACATCATCCTCATCGACTGCCCGCCCACCCTCACCCTGCTCACCCTCAACGGCCTCGTGGCCGCCGACAAGCTCGTGGTGCCCATGGTGTGCGAATACTACGCGCTCGAAGGCATCTCCGACCTCATCGCCACCGTGCGCAAAATCCGCAAAGCCATCAACCCCAAGCTCGACATCCTCGGCATCGCCCGCACCATGTACAACACCCAAAGCCGCCTCTCCCTGGAAGTGAGCGACCAGCTGGAAAAACACTTCTCCCGCCTCGTGTTCCGCACCATCATCCCGCGTAACGTGCGCCTGGCCGAAGCCCCCAGCTACGGCATGCCCGCCCTGGCCTACGACCCCAAAGCCAAAGGCACCCTGGCCTATCTGGAACTCGCCGACGAAGTGCTCGCCCGCTGCAATCCAAACGCCGCCAACACACAGCAGGCTACCTGAAAAACAAACAAAGCAAATGTCTGCGCAGCCAAAGCACCAGCAGCCCACAAGTTCACACACCCACAATAAAACCAAACTGCCGCACACCCAGCCGCCCACACATTTTCAGGTAGCCTCCACCGCCGCCCACTCCCCTTCCCATTCATGCCCCGCCATTCCGCCCCTCACCCCCGCCGAAACCCGGCTCGCCGCAGCGTGTTCGGCAACGGGCTGGACTACTCCCGCATCCGCCTGCGCTTCGGCACCTGGTGGCTGCCGCCCCTCGGCGTGGCCGTTGCCCCTTCGGCCACATCCACTTCCCCGCCTGCAAACTCTGCCCCGATTTCTCCGCCCGCCCCAGCCCGAACGCGCTCGGCTGATACACGAGCTCGCCCACGTGTGGCAACACCAAAACGGCTTCCCCGTGTGGCTCGGCGGCCTCCTCACCGCCCTGCGCGGCGGCTACCTGAAACAGCGCGCCTACCGCCTGCCCCACCTCGCCGCCGTACCCCACCTCAGCCGCCTCAACATGGAGCAGCAGGCCGAAATCTTCGCCCTCTATTACCGCGCCGCCCACTGCCGCGAGCCCGCCATCGCCCCGCTCCTGCCCCACTTGCAGCGCCTGCTCCACCCCTTCTTCCAAAACCCCGCCAGCCGCACCCTGCGCCCGAGATGGTGTTAAACGCATATAGCGAATCAAATTGGCTTTCGATACCAGGCAGCGAGCCGCAGACAGTACAGGAGTACGGCAAGGCAGGCTAACGCCGTAGCGAAAGTTAAGTTGATCCGCTATAGCAGCCGCATGCCACTTTTCAGGTAGCCTCTCCCCAACGGCAGGCAATAAAAATACCCCGCATAAAGCAGGGTATTTTTGCCAATTGGTGGAGGCGGGGGGAATCGAACCCCCGTCCGAAAGTCCTCTACAGAGCGTTCTACATACTTAGTCGTGCCAACTTGAATCTCGCCCCCATTCCGCCGACAGACAGGCTGTTTGGAGGCCAGTTACCTTAAATCTTATTTCCCGCCAAGTAACCCGGCGGAAAACCAGTCAATGTGAAATGACGTTGCCGTGGCTTGCGCCACACAGCCCATTGACCAACTGCTGCAACGGCAGGCCTTAAGCGGCCAATGCAAAAGTTTCGTCGTTTGCGACTATTTGAATTCAGTGTTTTACGGGAAATCTGAGATCCCGGTATGCCCGCATCTGCTTTGCAACCCCCGTCGAAACCAAGGTCGCCCCCAGATAAGGAAGGCGGATTATACGCCGGGCGGCCGGTTTGGACAATCCGCCCGGCAAGAGGCTACCTGAAAACCCTCACTCCTCATCACCTCCGGCGGATGTGAACACGCCGCTTGCCGTCCTGCTTTTCGTCGTCGGCAGAATAAGCAGAATAAACAGTGACAAACACCACGGCCCCCGCTATCAATGCACCCGCCAGCGATAATGCCATCCCCGCCCAAAACGCCTGATTGGCATCATCATAATACATTTCAAATACATCTGTGAGCAGCCCTAAAACCACCAACAGCAGCGTTGTTACACCCAAGCCCACGCCTGTTGCCAGCGCAGTAATCATTGCGGCCAACGATGCTTTTAAAACACGAAAATCTTTGCTCATGCTCATCCCCTGTTTTTCAGGTAGCCTTTATCTACCAGTATCTGCCCGAGCCGCGCCGCTATTTGCCGTGCAGCACGCGCTGGGCGGCGGCGATGTCGCCGGCGAGGATGGCGGGCAGGGTGTCGATGGATTTGGTGATGGCTTGGCTGATGAGCTCGCGGTCTTCGGCGCGGGGCTTTTTCAGCACGTAGTTGATCACTTCGCTGCGTTCGCCGGGGTGGCCGATGCCCAGGCGCAGGCGGTAGAAATCGGGCGTGCCGAGGCGGGCTTGGATGTCTTTGAGGCCGTTGTGGCCGCCATTGCCGCCGCCGAGCTTGAATTTGATGCGGCCGGGCTCGAGGTCGAGCTCGTCGTGGATCACGAGGATTTCCTGCGGCTTGATTTTGTAGAACGCGGCGAGCGCCTGCACGGATTGGCCGGAGCGGTTCATATAGGTTTGCGGTTTGAGCAGGCGGATTTCTCCTTCGGGCTGCACGCTGCGGGCGCTGTGGCCGAAGAATTTCTTGTCGTCTTGCCAGCGGGCTTGCCATTTGTGGGCGAGCTCGTCGAGCAGCCAGAAGCCGGCGTTGTGGCGGGTGTCGTCGTATTCGGGGCCGGGGTTGCCGAGGCCGACGATGAGTTTGATGGGCATGGGGTGTCCTTTGGTTTGGTCTTTCAGGTAGCCTTTGGCTTAGGCGGAAAGGCTACCTGAAAAATTGAAGATTCGGTTTTCACTTCGCGGGATTGCTGTTGTGTCTGGTTTTTCAGGTAGCCTCTTTGTCCAGCGTGAGGTGCGGCAGGGCGAGGTAGGCTTCGGACTGCATTTCGGTAAGGCGGCTGGCGCTGCGCACGAATTCGTGGGCGAAGCTGCCCCGGGTGTAGAGCTGTTCGGGCGGGGCGGCGAGGCTGGCGCTGAGTTTGACGCGGTAGTCGTAGAGCACGTCGATGAGCCAGGTGAGGCGGCGGGCTTCGGCGTGTTCGCTTTCGCCGAGCTTGGGGATGTGCGAGACGAAAATCATGCGGTTTTGCTCGGCCAGGGCGAGGTAGTCGGCCTGGGAGCGGGGGCCGCGGCACAGGGCGTCGAAATGAAACCATAATGCGCCGTCGGCTTGGCCTTGGGTGGGGATTTGGCGGCCGAGCAGGGGCAGCGTGCCGGCTTGAGGGGCTTGGCCGGTGTGCCGCGCAAACAGGGCGGCGAGCTGCTCTTCACTGCGAGCATCGTCGGAAATGAAGAAGATGTCGGCAGGGGTGAGGCTGCGCTGGCGGTAGTCTTGGCCGCTGTCTACGTTGAGGATGTCGAGGCTGCGTTCGAGCAGGGCGATGGTGGGCAGGAAGCTGCTGCGGTTTTGGCCTTGGGGGTAGAGGCCGGCGGGCTCGTAGTTGGAGGTGGCCACGAGGACGATGCCTTCGGCGAGCAGGCCTTCGAGCAGGCGGCCGAGGATCATGGCGTCGGCGATGTCGCTCACGTGGAATTCGTCGAAGCAGAGCACTTGGGCTTCGCGGGCGATGTCGCGGGCGACGGCTTGCAGGGGGTTGGTTTGGTTTTTGTGTTCGCGCATGCGGCGGTGGGCTTCGGCCATGAAGGCGTGGAAGTGGGCGCGGCGGGCGCTGCCGGGCGGCAGGCAGCCGTGGAAGGCGTCCATGAGGAAGCTTTTGCCGCGCCCGACGCCGCCATAAAAATAAAGGCCTTTGGGCGGGGCAGCTTTTTTGCCGAAGAGTTTGCCGAACAGGCTGCCGCGCTGCGAACGGTGGGCGGCGAGCTCGTGCCAGAGCCGGTCAAGGCGGCGGACGGCGGTTTCTTGGGCGGCATCGCGGATGAAGCCGGGCTGTTGGGCGGCGGCTTGGTACCAGCTTAAGGGGCTGTGGCCGGCGAAGGGGGGCGGGGTGAAGGCGGTCATGGTGTGTGTTTTCGGTTGGATTTTTCGGTTGGACTGATGGGATGGGTTTGCGTTTGGGCTTGGCAGACGCTTAGCCTGCGGCGCCGAGGCTTGGTTTTTCAGGTAGCCTTCACGGGATAGCAGGCTACCTGAAAACGAGCAAAGCGAGTTTCTGCGAAGCTAAAATTGTTTGGCTCAATTCAAACGGCGCTATTCTGCCCGATATGGCGGGCAATAGAAAGGCTACCTGAAAAATGTTTCGGCATTTTCAGGTAGCCTTTGCTATGCGCGGCGGGCTTATTGGATGCGTTCCAGCGCCTGCTGCAAATCGGCGATCAAATCGGCGCTGTCTTCCAGGCCGATGGAGAGGCGGATGAGTCCTTCGCGGATGCCGGCTTCAAGCTTGGCTTTGGGCTCCATGCGGCAGTGGGTGGTGGTCCAGGGGTGGGTGATGGTGGAGCGCACGTCGCCGAGGTTGGCGGTTTTGGAGAACACTTTCACGTGGTCGATCACCTGCCAGGCGGCGTGCTGTCCGCCTTTGAGCTCGAAGGCCACCACGATGCCGCCGGAAGCCTGCTGTTTGGCGGCCAGAGCGGCTTGCGGGTGGTCGGCCAGGCCGCTGTAATACACTTTGGCCACTTCGCCCCGGCCTTGCAGCCATTGGGCGATTTCCAGCGCCTGCGCGCTTTGTTTTTCCATGCGCAACGGCAGGGTTTCGCAGCCGGAAAGCAGCACCCAGGCGTTGAAGGGCGAGAGCAGCAGGCCGGCGGAGTTGGCATACATGGCCACTTTCTCCATCAAATCGGCTTTGCCGCACACCACGCCGCCGAGCACGCGGCCGTGGCCGTCGATGGCCTTGGTGGCGGATTGCACGGACAAATCGGCGCCGAAGGTGAGCGGCTGTTGCAGCGCGGGCGAGCAGAAGCAGTTGTCCACCGCCAGAAGGGCGCCGCAGCCGTGGGCGATGTTGGCCAGCTCGGCGATGTCGGCCAGCTCGTTGAGCGGGTTGGAGGGGGTTTCCACAAACAGCATTTTGGTGTTGGGCTTCACGGCGGCGCGCCAGGCGGCCAAGTCGCTCTGCGGCACGAGGGAAACTTCGATGCCGAAGCGGGTGAGGTGGTTGGTGATGAAGCCCATGGTGGTGCCGAACAGGCTGCGGCTGGTAATGAGGTGGTCACCGGCGCTGAGGAAGGTGAGCAGGGCGGCTTGGATGGCGGCCATGCCGGTGGCGGTGGCGATGCCGGCTTCGCCTTTTTCCAGCAGGGCGATGCGTTGGGCAAAGGCGGCCACGGTGGGGTTAGCGGTGCGCGAGTAGGTGAAGCCGGGCTTTTGGTGGGCAAACAGGGCGGCGCCGTCGGCGGCAGTGTCGAACATGAAGCTGCTGGTGATAAACAGGGCTTGGTTGTGTTCGTTGTAGCCGGTTTGCTCTTTGGCGCCGCGGATGGCTAAGGTTTGCGGGTGGAGGGGTTTGGAGTGGGGCATGATGTCTTTTCCAAGTGAATGAATGGTAAAAGGAAATACTTTTCAGGTAGCTCTTAGGGCCTTTGGGCTGAGGCTACCTGAAAAACCAATATCAAGTGAACAAAGCAATCTTCGGCCTCAAGCATACTCTTTTTGCCCGCCGCCGAAAACCCGCCCTCAGCCCAGCCACAGCTGGCGGGCGAAATTGCCAATCAAAAGACACAGCAGCGCCATAAAGCCATAACGCAACCAGCGGCTGCCGCCGAGCACGGCCAAACGCGCGCCGCAAAAACCGCCCAGTAGGTTGGCCGCCGCCAAGGGCAAAGCCCACTGCCACAGCACATGCCCGCCCGGCACGAAAAAGCTCAGCGCCGCCAGATTGGTCATCAGATTAATCACTTTGGCACAGGCGGTGGCAGTAAGAAAATCGTAGGCGAAGAAGCGCACGAACACGAAGGCCAGCAGGCTGCCCGTGCCCGGGCCGAAGATGCCGTCGTAGAAACCGATGGCCGCGCCGAAGGCCATGCCCAGCGCCGTTTCGCGGCGGGGGAGCGCGGCGGTGCGCGCCGTTTGCCCCAAATCCTTGCGCCAAAAAGTGTAGGCAAACATGGCAACCATAATCGCCAGCATGGCCGGTTTCATATACTGCACCGGCACATAGGCCACCATTTTCGCCCCGGCAAACGAAGCGGCAAACGCCAGCGCGCCGGCCGGCAGCAGCATTTTCCACGGCAGCGGCATGCGGCGGGCAAACTGCGTGGCGGCGGTGAACGTGCCGGCGAAAGAGCCCAGCTTGTTGGTGCCCAGCACAGTGGGCACGGGTGTGGCGGCCGGCAGCACGCCGAACAGCGCCGGCAATTGCAGCAGCCCGCCGCCGCCCACCGCCGCGTCCATCAGGCCGGCCAAAAAGCCGGCGGCCAGCAACAGCAGAAAAGGGATGTCCATGAGTTTCTCCGATGTTTTATTGTTTCAAACGGCAGAATGCAACGGGCTGCTTGTGAGGCATACCTGCGGTTTGCCGCACCCTCCCGCAGGAAGGTGAACAGGCTACCTGAAAATGTTAGAAGAACAAGCAAAACCCAACGGCAGCCCGGCGGTTGCCAATCAACTGCCAGCCATCCGCACACTACCGTTTTCAGGTAGCCTTTAACAGCAGCGCATGGCGCAAAGCCAACGCGCGGCCGCCCGCCGTGTTCCGCTCACAGCCGCACATTATGGCAAGCCTCATACACCGGCAGCAGGCGGCGGATGCTCTCCGCCAGCCATGCCGCGCTGTCGGTCTGCGCCAATTTCTCCCGCTCCAAATGCCGCCCGAGGCAGAGGAAATCGGCAGCGTCTTGCAGGGCAAACGCGGCGGCGGGCGCGGAGGAGACGGCGGGATAGTCGGCATATTCGCTGTCGCGGCCGTGCCAAATTTGGAAGTCGGCAAACTCATGGCGCGGGAAACCGGCCAGCGCCTGCTGGTAGCAGGCCAGCGGCAGAGTGGATTTTGCCGCGCGGTATTCGTGCCATTCCAGGCTGGCGGTGAGCCGGCGGCGGTTGAGCAGCAACGAGAGAATCACCGCCGTATCGGCATGGGCGGCATATTTGAAATAGGCGAAAAAGTGCGCACGCACCTGCCAGCCGTTGCACCAGCGCTCGATGTGCGGCGGGGCGAAACCCGCGCCCAGCTCGGAGGCTACCTGAAAAACCAGCGCCCGCCACACCTGCCACGCGGCTTTGTATTCCGCCTTGGTTTGCGCCTCGGTTTCGGGCTGGTATTGGCGGATTTGCGCAAACTGGAAGAAGGGGCGTTGGAACAGGTCGCAGCTTTGCGGGGTGAGCATGATGGGGCGGCGGGGCATGAAAAAGGGAGAGGCTACCTGAAAAACGGGTTTTCAGGTAGCCTCTTGTCATTTATATTTGACATTCCATACCGTGCGTTTTTAGAATGTCATCTATACACGACAAAATGGATAATGGATGAACACCAACCAAGTACGTGATTTGCGGCGGCAAAAGGGCTGGTCGCAGCAAGAGTTGGCGGAACGCGTGGAGGTGGCTCGGCAAACCATCAATCTGATCGAAAACAACCGCTACAACCCCACGCTGTCGCTGTGCCTGAAATTGGCACGGGTATTGGAAAGTGATTTGAACACTTTATTTTGGACGCAGGAGCAGGCGCATGAAAACGATGGGCAGCAGGCTATACAACAGGATATTTAAATTTTGGATCGGCAAATACCCGCAGGAATTGGACGAGCGGCAAATGCAATTGGTAAACGCGCATTACGCCAAATTCGGCATTGTGTGCTCTGCCCTGCTATTGGGGTTGTTCCTTGTTTGCCAGTTTGTGATTTTGGCGGGTTATCTGGCAGGATTTGATACCAACTGGCCAACTTGGCTGTTTATTATATTTCTGCCGTATTGCTATTTTGCCGCCAAATACCCGCAGCCGCTCACCATTGAATTGCAAAATCCCGCTGACTTCACCGAACAGAAAATGCGGCATCGCGCCGCACGGCGGAAAAAACCGGCATGGCTGATTGGCGCTGCCCTCGCTCTCGGCCTCATCGCTGTGGCAAAGAACCGCCTGCCCGATATTCCAGTTTGGCTGGTGGCACCATTTGCCGTGTTGGCGGCAGCAGCCTTGATGCGTGTCGAACATCAGGAAATCGGCAAAACCGAGCATACCCTGGCCGAAGAAGTGCGCAAGCAACAGGATGAATATTCCGAATAGCTTTCAGGTAGCCTCCATGAATATTGAGGCTACCTGAAAAACGGGTTTTCAGGTAGCCTCAAATTGGTTTGACGGTCATCCGAAGCAGAGAAATTCAGCACTGATGGCTTAACTTGCAGGCGCTTGTTTCTTCACCATCGCATTGCCGCCCACATTTTCAGGTAGCCTGCCGTCAAACTAGGGCTACCTGAAAACGCACTTTGCTTTTTAGCCGGCCTTCCGCTTATTTCTCCAGCGCTGCCTGCAACCTCTGCTCCAGCACGTCGCTGTCGAACGATTTGGCAATCACTTCAAAGCGGCTGTCGCGCCGCCACGCCACTTGGTTGGCGCCCCACTGCCCCTCGCTCCAGTTCAGCCACACCCAGCTGCCCAAGACCTTAAACACACCCTTGGCACGCACCAGGCCGTCGCACAGCTTGGGCAGATCATTGAAAAACTTGGTGAGCTTTTCGCCGTCGAAGCTGCTGTCGGCGGGGAAGGTGTAGCCCTGCGATTGGAAGCCCATGGTGTTGTCGGCCAGCTCCTTGATACGATAGCGGCTTTTCTCCGCCACCGGCGTTTCCAGCAGCGCGATGTCCAAATAGGCATCCTGCGTTTCCACCACCTCCGCCTTGGGCGGAAACAGCTTGGCGGCGCGGCTGCGGAACTCGGCCAGCTCCTCGGGCGAGCACATATCCACCTTGTTGGCCACCAGCACGTCGGCCACGCTCACCTGGTCGCGGTAGAGCGGCTGGTTGGCGTATTCCGGGTTTACAAACTGGCGCGGGTCCACCAGCGTAAACACGGCGCCGATGTCCAGCATTTGGTCGAAAGGCTTGGCGCGCAGCTCGTCGATCACGCTGGCCGCGTGCGCCAGGCCGCTGGCTTCGATGATGATGCGGTCGGGCTTGTTGCCGCTCACCATGCGGTTGATGGTGGTGCCCATCTGCGCGCCGGCCACGCAGCACAGGCAGCCGCCGGCAATCTCGGCCACGGGGATGCCGTTGTCGCTCAACACGGCGCCGTCGATGCCGATTTCGCCGAATTCGTTCACCACAATCACCCATTTTTCATCGGGGTTTTTCTGCTCCATCAGGTGGCGCAGGGCGGTGGTTTTGCCGGTGCCCAAAAAGCCGGACACCAAATGCACTTTTGCTTTCTTTATTTCTGACATTCTTTACATATTCCTGTTAAAACAACGTGTTCCTCTTTGAGTTTGAAACCGCGCGCCGCCACGCCCGCCCGCAGCGCGCGCCATTCTCGGCTCAGCGTTTGCTCATCCGTGGCGCCGCATTCGGTGCACACTAAAATGAAGGCGCTGTGGTGGCGGCTTTGCTCGTCGGGGCTGTGGCAATGTTCGTCGCAATCGTGGCGGGCGTGGCTGCACAGCACATAGCCGTTCACCGCAGCCACTTTGTGCAGCACGCCGTGTTCCGCCCAAAAATCCAGCGCGCGGTAGGCGGTGGGCGGCGCCACCACGCCTTTGCTGCGCTGCTGCATCTGCGCCAGCACGGTGTAGGCCTTAATCACGCCATCCTGCTGCAACACGATGTCGAGCACCTGCTCGCGCAGGGCGGTGATTTGCAAGCCTTGTGCGCGGGCGCGCTCGATAATGCTTTCTTTGTGGCTGAGTGCGGAATGGTCGGTCATGGCGACTCCTTCCCGGCGGGTTTGCGCGTTACTTGCAAAGCGGCAAAGCTTTGCGCCACGGGCATGATTTCGATGCTGTTCACGTTCATGTGCGCCGGGCGCTGATACAGCCACAGCACGGTGTCGGCAATGTCTTCGGGGCGGATGAAATCCACGTCGGCATAGAGGGCGGCGGCACGTTGGTCGTCGCCCTTGAAGCGCACGTTGGAAAACTCGGTGTCGCCGCACAAGCCTGGTTCGATATTGCTCACGCGCACGCCGGTGCCGGCCAAGTCGGCGCGCAAATTCAGGCTGAATTGGCGCACATAGGCTTTGGTGGCGCCATACACATTGCCGCCGGGGTAGGGATAGGTGCCGGCCACCGAGCCCAGGTTGATAATATAGCCTTGGTGCCGCGCCACCATGCCGGGCAGCACTTGGCGGGTGAGGTAGGAAAGGCCGATGATATTGGTCTGAATCATGGTTTGCCAGTCGGCAAAATCGGCCTGATAAGCCGGATCCAAGCCCAGCGCCAGGCCGGCGTTGTTTACCAGGCAATCTATCTCGGCGAAATTTTCAGGTAGCCCTTGCAAGGCGGCATCCACCGAAGCGGTATCGCCCACGTCCATTGCCAGCGGCAGAAAGTTTGCACCCAGCTCTTCCTGCAATGCAGCCAATTTGTCGGCACGCCGCGCCGCGCCGATCACGCGGTAGCCCGCCCCAATCAGCCTGCGGCAGATTGCCCGCCCGAACCCGGCCGAAGCGCCGGTTACCAAAATGCTCATCATCGCCCCCTGTGGTTGGTGAAAGGTGCGATAGTATAACACCGGCTGGCGCTATTTTTACTGGGGGAGTGATATCTTTTACCCCCTGACCGGGACAACAAGAAAATGGCCGGAATCCTTTAACAACGCGGATTTCGGCCATTTTACTGACTAAAAAAAATTGACAGATCTTTTTCCTAAAAGTGGTCAAAAATGGGCAGAATTTTGGTGCAGAATGGTCAGGGAATGGATGGGAGTGGGCAAAAAAGCGGAAAAAATGGGCTGGATTTAACCGGGTGTTAAACGCCGGTTAAAGGGCACGACCTAGCCATACCACCTTGCCGATGATGCTGACACTGTTATCACTGCTGTCGCCATTCTGCAGGGGTACTTCAAATGGGTCATATTCAGGGTTCGCGCTGGTAATTCGCAGGGCATGCGGTAAGCGCTGTACCCGTTTTACAAATATTTCATTACCGATCCGGAGGGCATACAGGCCGTCACTAGCCTCGGTGCGGCTGTGATTGACGAGGATGGCATCTTTGTCGTTGAGGACACCGGCCATGCTGTCACCCTTAACCATAACTACAGATAAGGTATTAAAATCTGTTGTAACAAATGCTTCCAACCAGTCGCGCCGGAAAGCCAAGGTAGATTTTGGCGGTATATCATCTGCCCATGCACCATGCCCGGCTGATAAAGCCACGTCATATAACGGGATAAATACAAACTCATCTATATCAACAGGTCTGCCTTGTACGTCAAAGGCACAGCCTTCTTTGGTCGGCTCTCCACGCTCGGCTTTTCTAATATTGTTCAATGTATTTTTCGTTTCAGCCAGCCGCTGTTGCAGCAGCCGGCGGCCTTCGTCTTGCTCGGAAACGTTATAGGATGCCTGAGGTTCTTTTAAGCGGTTAGCACCTGAGGCAAACATAGGGCCTTGCCCTGTTGCAAGCCATAACAGATTCACATTAGCTGCATCTGCAAGCCTCAAGAGGTTACTCATTTTCGGATCAGATTCGCCATCAATCCATCGTTGCGCGGAAGGGGGGCAATACCGGCCTGTCTGGCGAGCTCTGAAACATTGCCGTTAAAAATATCCAAAATTTTAGCCATTCTGTCGGCAAATTCTAGGTTCGCGTTACTCATGGAAAGTTTAACCTTTTGTTTAAAGCAAGTTTAACGTTAAACTAAACTTAAATCTACAATATAATCAGACGTATAACTAAATAATAGCCAAAATCTAAAGATTAACCTTGAAAGTTTTAAGATTTACGTTTGATATGCCGACATGTAGTTAAGACGATAACAGACAACATGTAGGTAATTTAAGATGAAAAAAAATACAGCTCAAAATCTCCAGCTTGTGTCTCAAGACTGGCATCCAGCAGACATTATGGCTGCCCTAAAAAAAAGAGGATGGACGATAAGTGCATTGGCGCGCGAGGCTAATGTACACCGCAGCACAATTTGGTGTGCTTTGCATAAACCGTACCCGAAGAGTGAGCGGCTTATTGCAGCAGCTTTGGATATGAATCCTGAGCAGATTTGGCCGCAACGATACGCTGCTCGTAATTACCATCCAGTTTTACGCCATGCTGTTAATGCTTAAGTACATTGTACGGAATAAAAACGAAAAAATCACGCTCTCAAAATCCCGCCCAGTAGATTTTTACTATGAGAAACATCAAAAAACAGCCCAAAGCCACCTCGCTCGACCATGCCATCGAGCTGGCCAAGCGCCATGCTAAAGAACGCAGGCTGCCATCCAAGGTAATGGCTGACCTGATGGGCGTGGAGCTCAAAACGTACTACCGCTGGCTACTCGAAAACACCATGCCACTTAACCGGATAGCCCAGTTTGAGGCTTTAACTGGCAGTCGCTACATCAGCGAGTATTTGAGCGTGCTGCATGGCGACCGTGTAGTCATTGAAATCCCACGCGGCCGCAAAGGCTCTACCGCAGACATTGCCAAAGTACAGAGCCAAACAGCGGAAGCCATCGCCCTATTGGCTAAATGGCACGAAGACGGCAGTGGTGTGGATGAGACCATCGAAGCCCTGACCGGTGTATTGGCCTTGCTCGCCTACCACCGCGAAAACGTCAAAAAGGCCGAAACGCCGGAGCTGATGTTTGGGGATGATTATGAGTGATTATTTAAGCGCTGGGGAATTGGTTGCTCTCCAAATAGCGGTATTGCCTAACCCGCCCTACGTCTGCACCCAGCAGGGAAACTACCGTAAGGCAGCCTACTTCGGCATGGTCGAGTTCCTGCGCCTGATGGCAATGGTAAGGCCGCCCTTCATATTCTTTTCGAGTACGCGCAGCGAGCTGCCCGCCTATCTCGACCTTGTAGCCGAGCTGCGCCTGCCCGGTTGGGAGCGTTTTGCAGGCTGCCAAACCCTGACAGTGGGCAGCACCATCAACCGCAATTCGCGCTACGATGACCACCTGATTTATAAGTTCTGACGGCGGGCTCAAGCAGGCGTGTGAAACCCCCGCTTAACAGGTCGTTAAACGGGGGTTAAAAGTGGCAAAAGAACTGTCAATTTTTTATGAGCAGGGGGCAAAAGAACTCGCCAAAAATGGCAAAAGTTCGCGCCGTTCTATTTTTTTAGCTTCGCCGCAACGATGCCGCGCTGGGTTTTCACTGCATTGAAGATTACGTTTTCACGATGTTGAAGTTGTGCTTTCAGGTAGCCTTTGCTTATTGAGGCTACCTAAAAAATCGCCCAGCCCTACTCTGGCTATCTGAAACCAGGTTTCCGCAGGAGGGCGGGTTGCTACGCCGCCCTCCCATTTTGCTTTCGCCAAACGCAATTCAGCCGGGAAAGGAAACCTTCCCGGCTGAGCTTTATTCACTTACTTGCTTACTTGGCTTAGGCCAAAGCGGCTTTGGCTTTTTCAACCAGCTGCGCGAAAGCAGCTTTGTCGAACACAGCC
This sequence comes from Eikenella sp. Marseille-P7795, assembly GCF_916618725.1. Taxonomy (NCBI): domain Bacteria; kingdom Pseudomonadati; phylum Pseudomonadota; class Betaproteobacteria; order Neisseriales; family Neisseriaceae; genus Eikenella; species Eikenella sp. Marseille-P7795. The sequence continues at coordinate 170,307 of NZ_CAKAJZ010000001.1, forward strand.
AAATCGGCCAACACTTTGCGGTCCAGCTCGATGGCGGCGCGTTTCAGGCCGTTCATGAATTTGCTGTAAGACAGACCGTTTTGGCGGGTGCCGGCATTAATACGGGCAATCCACAGCTGGCGGAACTGGCGTTTGCGCTGGCGGCGGTCGCGGTAGGCATATTGGCCTGCCTTCATTACCGCCTGCTTGGCAACGCGGTAGACGTTTTTACGGCGGCCGCGGTAGCCTTTGGCCAGAGCTAATACTTTTTTATGACGGGCACGTGCGGTTACACCGCGTTTTACGCGTGGCATGTTTCAGACTCCTTTATGCGTAGGGCAACATTCTGTGAACGGAAGCCACGTCGCGCTCGTTCACCATAGAGGTGCCGCGCAGCTGGCGTTTGTTCTTAGTGGTTTTTTTGGTGAGGATGTGGCGTTTGAACGCATGAGCGCGTTTCACGCCGCCGTTGCCCAGCACTTTGAAGCGTTTCTTCGCGCTGGATTTGGTTTTCATTTTAGGCATGGGAAAACTCCATCGGTTTATCGGATTAGGCATCGGGAGGCTGCCTGAAATCAGGCGGCGCTTGCAACCCGGCACCACGGTTTTATGCCGCACACAACATCAAAGCCGTTTCCCGCGTGCGGCGGAGCGGAAAACGGCGGATTATACGTTTACTTCTTCTTCGGCGCAACCATCATCACCATCTGGCGGCCTTCCATTTTGGGGAACTGCTCCACGGCGGCCACTTCGGCCAAATCGGCCTTCACGCGCTCCAGAAGCTGCGCGCCCAAATGCTGGTGGGCCATTTCGCGGCCGCGGAAGCGCAGGGTGATTTTGACTTTGTCGCCGTCGGCGAGGAAGCGGTTTACGTTGCGCATTTTGATTTGGTAATCGCCTTCGTCGGTGCCGGGGCGGAATTTGATTTCCTTAATCTGCACCTGCTTCTGCTTTTTCTTGGCTTCGTCGCGCTTTTTCGATTGCTCGTATTTGTATTTGCCGTAGTCCATCAGTTTGCAGACGGGGGGCTTGGCGGTGGGGGAAATCTCCACCAAATCCACGTCTTGCTCTTCGGCCATGGCCAAGGCTTCTTTCACGGTTACGATGCCGAGCTGCTCGCCCGTGCCGCTGATTAAACGCACTTCCTTGGCGCTGATTTCGCCGTTGATGCGTGCTTCGCGTTCTTGTGCGATGATGAATCTCCTATCAAGATGAATGGGTTGGCGCGCCTAGTTTAGCCAAAGTGGCCGGCGGCGCGCCGCTGTGCCGGCGTATCGAGCGGAGCGCCGGCTGCTCCGGAAATTTTTCAGGTAGCCTCAAAGGCGGCCTGATGTGTTTGCAATATGCTTGACTGGCAGCAATTTCCCTGCCAATTCAATCCTTTTCCTGCTGCACGTGTTCGCCCAACACAGCCACGGCATCGCGCAACGAGAGGCTGAACCGGGCGCGGACGGCTTTAATATCGGCGATGCGTTCGCCGCTTAAGTGTTCGGCAAACCATTGGCGGGCGGCTTCAGGATTGGCGCGGAACGCGGCAAGGGCGGCGCGTTCGTTACGCCTCTGCTGTATTTCGGCAGCGGCATAGGCCAACAAAGGAAGCAGGGCATAAGCGGCGTTCCCCCGCCACAGCAGGATCATCATGCCGCACAGGCAGACCAGCTTCATCCAGCCTAGAATGGAACGCTTGACCATGCCTTTCTCCTTAAATTCTGCCATGCTAATTTTTCAGGTAGCCTCTTTAAAACATCGGCAACAGGCTACCTGAAAGTGTGGGCTTCAATGAAGTTTAAAAAGCAAGCCGCTGCAATGCGCCCGCGATTATAGCAAGTTTCGCCCGCAATACGCCAAAAACCTGTGCCGCGCCGCGCAAAAGCGACACTTCCCGCCAACAGTCGGATTGTTTTGGCTTTCTTACGCAGCTGGCTGCCGCACCCAAACCAGACTGAGGGCGGGCTTGCCGCTTCCCGCTCCGCTGCAACCCGCGTTTTGCCTGCACAAACGCCCGCCCTGCCCGTTTTCACTGCATTGAAGCCGCGTTTCAGGTAGCCTTCCGCCGCATGGAGGCTACCTGAAACGCGGCTGCCATATTCACATCGTTTTGGCCTATATCAAATAATCGCCAGATAATCCCCGCCTGCCGCGCCGCCGTCTTGACCCCGTTTCGGCAAACCGCATAGCATGCCCGCCGGATTAAACGTTTCCACCCCTTCAAGCACCCCTAAGGAGCAAGCATGAAAAAACTAGCCGTATCCCTGATTGCCGCCACCCTGCTGGCCAGTGCCGGCGCTTGGGCGAAAGACATCAACGAGCCGAGCAAAGAGCCGGTAGACCGCAGCGTGCAAGTATACCGCCGCGCCGACCTGCAACGCTGGGACCGCGACCAAGCCGCAGGCGGCCAAGGCCACCTGCTCGGCCGCTTCGCCTACACCCGCCACCAAACCAACGACCAAGACGCCATCCGCGAAATCGGCTGGATGACCCTGCCGCCCGGCGCCTCCGTGGGCCTGCACAAACACGCCAACAATGAAGACGTGTATCTGATTGTGGAAGGCCGCGGCACCTTCGTGGATTCCAACGGCAAGGAAACTCCGGTAGCCGCCGGCGACATTACAATCGCCCGCCCCGGCCAGTCGCACGCGCTGAAAAACACCGGCCACCGTCCGCTGCGCTTCATCAACTTCATCGGCCAGCTGCCGAACGCTCCGGCCGCACACTAATTCTGTTTAACGGCAATAAAGGCAGCCTTCTTGGTGCGGGCTGCCTTTATTGCCGCCTGATGTTTTACACCGCACCTTTACGCTTGAGCCGAAGAGGCTACCTGAAAAAGGCTACCTGAAAACGAAAACACATTTTCAGGTAGCCCTTTTAACTTTTTCAGGTAGCCTTCCGCGCCTTTACTCCAAATCCGCCCACCATTTCTCCTGCGGCGGCTTGCCGATTTGGAACATCTGCCCGATGCGCGGGGTGGCCACCTGAAGATTCCGTTCGGCGGCGGCACGGGTGAAGCGTTCGATGGGGTCTTTCCAATGGTGGTTGGCGAGGTCGAATTTACCCCAGTGTATCGGCATCACCAGCGGCGCGCCGATGTCGGCCACGGCGCTGGCGGCTTCTTCGGGGGTTTCGTGGATAAGCGCCCAGGCTGGGTCGTAGGCGCCGTTTTCAATCATGGCGAAATCGAAGGGGCCGTGTTGGGCGATGATGTTGGCAAAATGTTTGCCGTAGCCGCTATCGGCGCTGAAATAAATGGACAATTCGGGCGATTTCACCACATAGCCGCCCCACAGGGTTTTATTGCGCTCAAACGTGCGGCCGCTGAAATGGCGGGCGGGCACGTAGGTAACGGCAACCCTGCCCACGCGGGTTTGTTCTTCCCAATCTATTTCGGTGATTTTGCTGTCGGGGATACCCCAGCGTTGTAGGTGCGCTTTCACGCCCAGCGGCACGATAAAACGCTTGGCTTTGGCGTTGATTTCGCGGATGGCTTGGTAATCCAAATGGTCGTAGTGGTCGTGCGAAATCAGCACGGCGTCGATGTCGGGCAGCTCGCCCACGGTGGGCACGTGGCTCATGGCGAAAGGCTTGCCGGTGAAGGGCACGGGCGAGGCGCGGTAGAACACGGGGTCGGTGATAAAGGTTTGCCCGCCGGTGCGGAACAATACGGTGGAATGCCCGAACCACACCACGCTGCCGTCTTGGAGCTGCGATGTGTCCAGAGCCACGGTGGGCAGGGGCTTGGCCGGGTGTTTGCCCGGGGGCGGATTGAGCATTTTCCAGCCCCATTCGAGAATGGAGGGCGATTCGTCGGACGTCATCAGCGGCGTGGGCTCGAGGTTTTCAAACTCGCTGCCGTTAAACGCTTTGGAGGCGCGGATTTTCGCCATGCTCGCCTCATCCGGCTGCCCACCGAACACGGGGTGGAATTGATAAAAAGCAAAGCCGGCGGCAGCCAGCACCACCAGCAAAATCAGCAACACTTTAAACGTTTTCAATATCAGGCGTTTCCACATAAATCGCTTTTCCGGCAAAGAAGGCAACACAAAGGGGCGGCAGTATAACCGTTTGCGCGGGCAAGATAAAACCCGTTGCCCATCATAGCGCTATCTTTCGCATAAACAAAATCATAAAATCGCATACCCCTTATCTCATTTTGCAATTTCCCCGCCATGCGCCGCCTGCACAACCTCGACCTCAACCTGCTCAAAGCCCTGCACGCCCTCTTGGAAGAGCGCAACGTTACCCGCGCCGCCGCCCGCCTCTCGCTCACCCAGCCCGCCGTGAGCGGCATGCTCGCCCGCCTGCGCCAGTATTTCGACGACCCGCTTTTGGTGCGCACCGCCCAAGGCATGATGCCCACCAGCCGCGCCGAAGCCCTGGCCGAACCGCTGGCACGCATCATCGGCCAGATTGAAACCCTGGTGCAGCCGCTCGAATTTTCCCCCGCCGAGCTGGAGGCCGAGTTCAAAATCGGCACCACCGACAACAGCTTCCGCACCGTGGGCATTCCCTTCGCCGCCCAACTGCAAAGCCTCGCCCCGCACACCCGCGTGGCCTTTTTCAAGCTGCGCCGCGAAGAAATGGAAGAAAAGCTCGCCAAAGGCCGGCTCGACGCCGCCATCGCCGCGCACCCCGCCGCGCCCGACAACCTGCGCCACAAAAAGCTCTACCACGAACACTTCATCTGCGCCCTGCGCGAACACCACCCCGTATTGCAACAAGAATGGACGCTCGACACCTTCTGCCGCCAAACCTTCGCGCTCGGCTCGTTTTACGGCGGCAGCTTCTCCGGCGCCATCGACCGCGAGCTGGCCAAGCTCGGCCGCAGCCGCCGCGTGGCCCTCTCCGTGCAAAACTTCGCCCTGATTCCCGAGCTCCTGCGCCAAAGCGACCTGCTCGCCGTGGTGCCCTCGCGGCTGGTGCAGCCCGGCAACCGCCTCGCCACCCTGCCCCTGCCCTTCCCCAGCGCCGGCTACGACAAACTGCTCTTGTGGCACGAGCGCACCCACTTCGACCCCGTGCAGCAATGGATGCGCGGCGTGCTGGAAGGCGCCGTGCAGCGAGAGGCTACCTGAAAAACGGCAAAGTTATAGTGGATTAACAAAAAACGGGACAAGGCGAGCCAACGCCGTAGCGTTTTAAATTTAACTCACTATCTTTTTCAGGTAGCCTCTTTCGGCATATTGAGGCTACCTGAAAATATGCACCGCGTTTTTATCTTCCTTAAAACCCATGCCTTGGCTTCACCCATTTTCAGGTAGCCTCCGCATCACCGCTCAAACCACAACACCATGCACCCTCTCCCCCTCACCGCCGCCTTCCCCGCCGCGCTGCACGACACTGCCGACGAAGTCATCCGCCGCCTGCACATCCAGCCCGCCGACATGCCCAGCCAAGCTGTCTGCCTCAACGGCGAAACCCTGCACCTCCCCGCCGCCTCTACCACCCCGCCCCGCACCCGCACGCCACCCAGCCAAACAACACCGCCCAACTCATCGCCGACTGCCTGCACAGCCGCCACCACAACGGCTTCGTGCGCCAAGCCGCATTCCGGCGGCTGGTGCGCGCCGGGCAGGCCGACTTCGTGCTGCCCTTCGCCCTCGCCCTGCTCGGCGAATACATCCTGCCCATTCAAGAAGACGCCGTGCACCTCTTCCGCCTCAACCCCGCCGCCTTCGCCCGCCTCTGCGCCCAAAACCCGCGCTACTGGCAAACCCAGCAGCGCCGCATCGTCAGCTATTGGAACGAATATCAGCGGCCGGATTTCCCCACCCTCGCCCGCTACCCCATCTACCAAGCAGCGCAGGAAATCAACGCCGCCATCCGCCGGCTCGGCCCATCCGTTTAAACCAAAAGGCTACCCGAAAACCCTAGCCTCGCAGAAACTCGCAAAGCTCTTTTTCAGGTAGCCTTTTGCTATATCTATGCCGCCAAATTTTTCAGGTAGCCTCTTGGCTTAGAGGCTACCTGAAAACGCAACTTCAACAAAATTAAAACGTAATCAAACACAGCGCAACAAGTTTCTGCGCCGCTAAATTTTAGCTCGCAAAAACCCGCAAAACTCGTTTTCAGGTAGCCCTTCCCTCCGCCCTAGCCCCTCTGCCAAGGCGGATTGGCTGCGGCGGCTTGGGCGGCAACGGGGCAGTCGTCGCGGTGCGCGCCTTTCAGGTAGCCGGTGCTCACGAGGAATTCGCACACGATTTCGGGGCCGGTGAATTGGAAGGTTTGGCGGAAGAGCTTCACCCAGGCGGGCAAGTCTTGCGGATGGTGGCTGTCGAGCCAGCTTTTGAAGGAGCCAGATTCTTGTTGCAGGCGCAGGATTTGCCGCGCGTTGTGGATGGCGGCGTCGATTTTGCGGCGGTTGCGGATAACGCGCGGGTCGGCCAGCAGGCGTTCGCGCTCGGCCTGCCCGAAGGCGGCCACGGCGGCGATATCGAAGCCGGCATAGGCGGCGCGGATGCCTTCGGCGCGTTGCAGGATCAGCGTCCAGCTCAAGCCGGCCTGGTTGATTTCCAGCAGCAGGCGGCCGAAGAGCTCGTTGTCGTCGGCAATGGGGAAGCCGTAGAGGTGGTCGTGGTAGTGTTTGTTGGGGTTGCTGCCGTCGTCGGGCAGGCTGTGGGCGAAAGTGCAATAATCCATCGCTCAGTTCTTCAGGAAGACGAAGGCAGGCTGCCCACCAAATACACCAGCAAAACGTAGCTGCCGACGGCATTGAGCGCCACGCTGAACCAGAAGGCGCGCACGAAGCCGATGTTGGCGGTGTGGTGCTGGTAGCGCATCTGCGCCAACAAGCCGCCCGGCCAGCCGCCGAGCACGGCCAGGAGGTGCAGCACGAAATCGGGCACGCGGGTGCGGCCGTTTTGCGCGCTGCGCTTGTCGGTGCGGTAGAGGATGAGCAGCAGGCAGCTGGCCAGCAGGTAGGCCGAGGCCAGCGGCAGGGAGATAAACGATACGGCGGCCAAATAAAGCAGGATAAACGCGCTGCCGAGCAGGGTTTCGCTGAAGCCGCCGCCCAACACCGTGCCGGAGGGCGTGCTTTCGCGGTCGGCCCAGCCCAGCTCGTAGCCTTGCGGAATCACGCGGGTGGCCACCCATTCGCCGCGCCGCCGCCCCAGCACGAAGCTCACTTGTTGGTGTTTGGCCGGGCGTTTGTCGCGGAACACAAAGGCCGATTGCGGGAAAAACACGCGCGCTTTGATGGATTTCACCTTGATGTAGCCCGCCCGCTCTTCGTCGCGCCAGCGCACCACTTTGCCCACATAGGTTTCGCCGTTGACCAATTTATCTTGCCGTTTGGCCTGTTTGCGCTCTTTAAACAGCGCTTCCTCTTCTTCCGGGCTGCGCCGTTGCAGGCTGGAAGTGGCGGCGTTTTCGGCGCTGTCGAGCAGCCAGTGGCCGCCGAAGGGGTGGCTCTGCAACACGCCGCGCAACACGTCGCCCGGCTGCGGGGAAAGGTCGGTGGCGGCGAAGAGGTCGCCCACCAAAAACACGCTGATCGGTGGTTCGTCTTCGCTGTTGCTCACCACGTCGGCAATGCCGGTGCGCTCGGCTGCGTCCCACACGCGCACGGCGGCGTCCACAATCCGGCCTTCGCGCCATTCGCGCCCGGTTTCGGCGGCGTCTTCATCGTCCTCGCCTTCCGCTTCGGCGGGATGGGATACAGGCGCGGCGGGCGTTTCTTCCACTGCGGCCGCATCGGCAGCGGCGGGCTCCGGCGCGGCGGCAGCGGCGTTTTCGGCAGCCGTTTCTTCGAGAATGTCGGGGGCGGTTTGCACTTCGTGTTCGGTGTTCATGGCGGGCAAGGAAACAGTTTGGGCAAAAACGGGAAGGCTACCTGAAAAGGTGGCGCCTGCCAAGCGGATAAAGGTTTTCAGGTAGCCTTTCTCCTTCCATTAAAACTTTTTGCATCCCCACGCACAACATATTGAGCGCAAAAGGTTGGAGCTGCACCGTTCTCTGCTGGCGCAGCCGAATGGAGCGCGGTTTTTCGGGAAACAAGGGCTTGCATGTTCGAAGCGGCGCAGCCGCAAGTTGCGAGCCCGCCCGAAAAACCGTGCGGAGTGAGGGAAGTTTGGCAAAGCCAAACCTGTGCCCGCAGTCGCCTTTCTTTGCTTCCTTTCTTTGGCGAAGCAAAGAAAGGAAGTGCCCGCGCCGGCATGAGGCGCAAAAGTAAACAAGGTATGAATAGTAAAAGGCTACCTGAAAATTCATTTAGTATCGAAATTCAATCGAACCTAAGGTTTACACACCCTTCTCTCATAGAATAGAGAGCCAACAACGCAGAAAGACTACCTGAAACCGCTTCAGCCTGTTTTTCAGGTAGCCTTTTCCAGCCCGCCGCGCCGTTTTCCTATCCGGAAACACCACCTTTCCCAGCACGGCTAACCCCTCTTCCGCCAAGCGCGTTATACTGCGCCCCATTATCCACCCCATCAAAAGGAAACATCATGACCCACCAAACCCTGCAAGAAGCCGCCCGCGCCCGCCGCTCCGTTTACGCGCTGAACAAAACCCTGCCGCTGCCCGCCGAAGAAGTGGCCGCCATCGTCGAGCACGCCGTGCTGCACACCCCTTCCGCCTTCAATTCCCAGTCCACCCGCGTGGTAGTGCTCTTCGGCGCCGAACACGAAAAACTCTGGCAGCTCACCGAGCAGGCCCTGCGCCAAATCGTACCCGCCGACAAATTCGCCCCCACCGCCCAAAAGCTGGCCGGCTTCGCCGCCGCAGCCGGCACCGTGCTCTTCTTTGAAGACCAATCCGTGGTGCGCGGCCTGCAAGCGCAGTTCCCCGCCTACGCCGCCAACTTCCCCGTGTGGGCCGAGCACGCCGACGCCATGCACCAATACGCCGTGTGGACCACCTTCGCCGCCGCCGGCATCGGCGCCAACCTGCAACACTACAACCCGGTGATCGACGCCGCTGTGGCTGAACAATGGCAAATCCCCGCCGATTGGACACTGCGCGCCCAGCTCGTATTCGGCGGCATCGCCGCGCCCGCCGGCGAAAAACAATTCGCCCCGGTTGCCGAGCGCTTTAAAGTGTACGGGCTGTAAACAGCCATAAACCAAAAAAGGCCACCTGAAAGTGCACAAACATTTTTCAGGTAGCCTTTTTGGCACATTTTTCCACCGCATTCACTCGCTCGGCAGCCGCCACATCCACAACGCCACCGCCAAACACACTGCAGCCATCCCCGCGCCTGCCCACCAGCGCTCCGGAAAACGGTAAAACATCCAAGCGCACGAAGCCGTCATCATCAGCGCCGACAAAATCTTGCCCTTGAGCGGAATCGCCCGCTTGCGCTCCCAATTTTGCACCATCGGGCCGAAATAGCGGTGCGTGCTCAGCCAGCGGTGGAAACGAGGCGAAGTGCGCGACCAGCAGCCCGCCGCCAGCAGCACGAAAGGCACGGTGGGCAGCCCCGGCAGGAAAATGCCGATGATGCCCAACAGCAGCGAAAGCCAGCCCGCCAGCCACACCAGCGGCCGCCACAGCGGCAGCCAGGAATCGCGCCCGCACAAGCGCCGCCGCCGTATCCACAGCACGCCCGCCGCCAGCCCTGCCGCCAAAAAAGCCGCGCCGAGCCATATAGGGTTGTTTGCAATATTGATATTATCCATTCCGCCCCGCAAAAAAAATTTTCAGGTAGCCTGATGCCGCAATCGGGCATAAAGGCTACCTGAAAACAGTTTTCCAGCCAAGCTATTCGGCGGTTTGCAGATGATCCAGCGGCAACACGGTGGAGTTTTTCACTTCCTGCAACACAAAGCTGGAGCGCGCATCCACCACGCCGGGGTGCGCCAGCAGCGTATCCAGGATGAAATGGGAGAAGCTTTCCATATCGGAGAAAAAGGCGTGCAGCATATAGTCGGTTTCGCCGGTAAGCGCGAAGCAGCGCAACACCTGCGGCCATTTGCGCACAGATTCGGCAAAGCCGTCGCGCAGGTGGTTGGCCTTATCCACCGACACACGGATAAACACCTGCAAGCCGAGCGCCACGGCAGAAGGGTGTACCAGTGCCGCATAGCCGCGGATGATGCCGGTGGACTCCAACTGTTTCAGGCGGCGGAGGCAGGGCGAAGGGGAAAGCGCAACACGTTCGGACAGCTCCACATTGCTCAGGCGGCCGTTGTGTTGCAGAGCCTGGAGGATTTTCAGGTCGATTTTATCCAGCGAAACAGTAGTTGTCATGATTCGGTATCCAATCATACTTTCTGGTTTAAAGGCAGTATGTGCGCCACTCCGGGCAGGCAGCCGGGGCGACAACAATATGGCCGGCTTGTGGCCGGCCTGTGCTGCATGCACGAAAATTCGTGCATATTATATTGTATTTGTGTTGGAATAATCCGCCATAATTTTCATTAATAGCGAAATATACCGCCTTAACTCTACGTCATTTGGGCATTTCCGAAGCCGGTTTGGCCGGAAAGCACCGGCTCCAATCTCAAACAACCTCTCGCTTTCTACGGTTTTAGTTTACACCTTTGCCGCTAGAATTGCTATTCCAACCATCAATTTATGCTTGACAATAGGCAATAATCTTGCCCAATTTCCTACTTTCGAGCGATAATCAAGACGTTTGCAGGAGAGACCGTTAATACAACAACGGCACCGAAGGCGCAAAACCCCTTAAATCGCTCAGGTAAAAGGACTGCAAGCCCGTTTCAAAACAATCATCTTCCCCTGCCTGCCCGCGCGGGCTACCTGAAACGGCCTCATCTGGAGAGCGGCATTCATTGCCCACCGAAGGATACAAGGCATCCCCTGCCGAAAATCTCAGGTACCCCGGACAGATAGGGAGGCTTCCCCATTACTGCCAACGGAGACTCCGAATCATGTCTGCAATCAAAACCACCCCCTTCCACCAAGCCCACCTCGACGCCGGCGCCAAGCTGGTAGATTTCGCCGGCTGGGAGCTGCCCATCCACTACGGCTCGCAAATCGCCGAACACGAAGCCGTGCGCACCGACGCCGGCATGTTCGACGTATCGCACATGCTGGTTACCGACGTGGCCGGCGACCAAGCCAAAGCCTTCTTCCGCAAGCTTTTGGCCAACGACGTGACCAAGCTCGGTTTCGTGGGTAAAGCGCTTTATTCCGCCATGCTCAACGACAAAGGCGGCGTCATCGACGACCTCATCGTGTATCGCGGCAACGAAGCCGAAACGCAATACCGCATCGTGTCCAACGGCGCCACCCGCGAAAAAGACTCCGCCCAATTCCAGAAAATCGGCGCCGAGTTCGGCATCAAGCTTACCCCGCGCTACGACTTGGCCATGCTCGCCGTGCAAGGCCCCAAAGCCATCGCCAAGCTGCTCACCGTGAAACCCGAATGGGCAGACACCGTAAACGGCCTCAAACCCTTCCAAGGCGCCGATTTGGGCCATGACTGGTTTGTCGCCCGCACCGGCTACACCGGCGAAGACGGCGTGGAAGTGATCCTGCCCGCAGGCGAAGCCGTGGCCTTCTTCAAAGCCCTCCAGCAAGCCGGCGTGAAACCCTGCGGCCTAGGCGCGCGCGACACCCTGCGCATGGAAGCCGGCATGAACCTCTACGGCAACGACATGGACGACGACACCAGCCCGCTCGAAGCCGGCATGGCCTGGACGGTGGACTTGAAAGACGAAAACCGCGACTTCGTGGGCAAAGCCCCGCTCCTCGCGCTGAAAGAAAAAGGCGTGAGCGTCAAACAAGTCGGCCTCCTGCTGGCCAAAGGCGGCGTGCTGCGCGAACACATGGAAGTGATCACCGACGCCGGCAAAGGCATCACCACCAGCGGCGTGTTCTCCCCCAGCCTCAAGCAGTCCATCGCCATCGCGCGCGTGCCCAAAGCCTTTGAAGGCAGCACCGCCAAAGCCGTTATCCGCGGCCGCGAAGTGGAAGTGCGCGTGCTGAAGCTGCCCTTCGTGCGCAACGGCCAAAAACAGTTTGATTAAACCGCAGGCCGTGTAGAAAGTTTTCAGGTAGCCTGATGCCCAATCGGGCATAGAGGCTACCTGAAAATAAAAAGCAGCTTCCCACCACGGAAACCGCATCCATGACATCCCAATTCAAACCAGCAGCCCTATTCTTCTGCCTTGCCCTAACAGGCTGCGCCGGGCTGGCTGGCAGTGGCGATACCCAGCCTATCCCCTTTTCCGACACAAACGGTCGGCTGCACACCGCTTCCTTTATGACCGCCTATGGCGGCGACGGCAAAATCGCCGGCGAAGTTACCATCAGCAACCAATTTTCGCTCAACATCGTGCGCATGAATGCAGATTTGAGCATCGCTATCCGCGACCACGCAGGCAACAGCCGCGCCGAAAACCTGAAAGCCTTAGCCAACGCCAAAAGCTTCACGGCGTATGTGTTCAGCAAAAATGCCGGCACGATTGAAGTAAACCATGTCCGCGCCACACACGGCATTTGCACTGACTACCGCAGCAAAGGCGTGGCCGTGAAAATTGCCGACAATATGTACTACCAAGGCAGGCATCAAAACCAAAACCGCTTTGTCTTCCGCAGTAGCGGCGTAGCAGCGAAAAACCCGGCCAACCGCTCCGTGCAGTCTGCCACGCTTGATTTTTCCGCCGCCACCGGCATACCGGACAACATCAAAACACAATGGCGCCAAAACCAAGCCGGCATCGCCGAGGCCGCGAAAGTACACCATGCCCGCTTAAACGAGCTGCTTGCCGTCGGCATCTGCCCATAACAACATAGAGGCTACCTGAAAACCGATTCCGCTATTTTGCAAAGGCTCCCCACCATGCGCCAAAACCTGCTGATTTCATTATTGTTCGCCGTATTCGGCTTGGCCGCCTGCTCGCCGCAGGACAACAGCCCAAGCACGCCAACTGCTGCCGCCTCCGCGCCTGCCGCCGCTTCCGCTCCCGCGCCTGTTGCCGAGGCACCAACCGCCGCCGCACCCGTTGCGCTGGAAGGCTCGTGGAAAGATGCCGTGCCCGTGTATTACCAAACGCCCGACCCCGGTTTGAAACGTGCGCTCGCCATCCTGCATCAAGGACTGAACGACCCAATCATGACCACGCCCGGAGCCAAGCCCGGCCCGTTCAACAACTTCTCCGTTTGGGCAGCGCAAATCTTGGCCACACATCCGGATCAAACCATGGCGTGGTGTCAGGAGTTGCGGCAGCAACACCCCAATAATCAGCTCATCCTGATATTCAAACTCTCCGGTACGCCGGATAGCGGCAAGTGCCTAGGCCAGCTTGAACTGCCGCCCGAATACAGGGAAGTATTGATTAGACCCGTCCCCACCGCAGAAAACTTCCTAAGCCTGAACTTCGCGCCGGCAACCCTCGACATCCACTGGGCAAGCTTCTATGCCACCGGCCAGCCCGAATACATCTACCGCATCGTCGATTATGTGGCCGACAACACCAAGCTGCTCGACGAGAAACCGGCCAACCCCACCCAGCAAGATGCCGAAAACATCCTAACCTACGGCGCCGCCCGCTGGTCGCTTGCCTCCAATATGCAGCAATACCCGCAAATCAAAGCCCTGGTAGAACAGCATACCGCCAGCTGGCCTGCCGAAAGGCGCCAAGCCCTCGAACGCGCCTTGCAAGTCCGGCAACAATAATTTAGGCTACCTGAAAACATTAGCTTCAACATAACCAACCCCTTACCCACCCGCATCAAGAAAGGAACCACCATGCGCCTTATCCTCGCCCTGCTCCTGCCCTGGCTGCAATTCTTCACCATCGGCAGGCCGTTTGCCGGCACCATTTGCCTGATTCTGCAACTCACCATCATCGGCTGGCTGCCCGCCGCCATCTGGTCGGTGTATGCCCTGAGCCAATACAAAACCGACCAGAAAATCCGCCGCGCCCTGCAAGAGCGTTGAGGCTACCTGAAAACTGCAAATCCAAACGCAGCCCTTCCGAAAGCCCAAACAATTCACACACACAACAACAAATTTGCCGCGCAGGCCGCCCGATTTTTCAGGTAGCCTTGCGCCAGCGCAAACCCCATACAGGCAAAACCTGTATAATGTGAATGACCCTAACCATTCCCACCCTCTAACTACGGAGAAAAACCATGAGCAACAACATCCCCGCCGAACTCAAATATGTCGCCAGCCACGAATGGCTGCGCCTCGAAGCCGATGGCAGCGTAACCGTTGGCGTAACCGACCACGCGCAAGAGCTGCTGGGCGAAATCGTATTCGTCGAGCTGCCCGAAGTGGGCGCCACCCTGGCCGCCGAAGACCAAGCCGGCGCGCTGGAATCCGTGAAAGCCGCGTCTGATGTGTATTCCCCCATCGCCGGCGAAGTGGTGGCTGTGAATGAAGGCCTGCCCGACGCCCCCGAAACCGTAAACAGCGACCCCTATGGCGAAGGCTGGTTCTTCCGCCTCAAACCCGCCAACCCCGCTGATTTAGACGGCCTGATGAACGCCGAGCAATACGCCGCCGAGCTCGGCTAACCGCCCGCGTTACACAAAAAGGCTACCTGAAAACGCAGCGCAGCGAAGTTTCTGCGAAGCTAAAATTTTTCAGGTAGCCTTTTTGCTTGGCCGGCGGGTTTGCCATGCCCGCCTCCTGCACGCCCTAGCCGTTCGAGCGCTCCAGCAGCATCAGCATCATTAGCGACAACACCACCAATTCATCATGCGCCGCCGTGCCCGTTTTCTCCAAGCTGAAACGCCGCTCCACCAGCGAAGGCTCTTTCTTCAGCAGATACACCTGCTGCCCCGAAGCATCGGTAATCTCATAGCTCGGATTAAGAATATAGCCGCTGAGCGCGCCAATCAGCGGAATCTCGCCCACCAGCCCGTCCCAAAACGCAATCCACGGGTTTTTCTCCTGGATTTGGTAGAGCGGCTGCCCGTCTGCGCCGAAAATCCGGTAGCGCACGCGCCACAGCGAGCGCATCCCGTCGCGCCGCACCGAGCCCAGCTCCGCGCCGTTTTCGCCGAAAATCCGATAGCAGGCGTTGAAATCGATGATGCGGTCGGCACAGATGCGGTACAGCCGCTCGCGCCGATCCGCACTGCGAAAAATCTCCACTTCTTCCTTCAGCTTGAAAATCTTCTGGCGCGTGTAGGCAATCTCCTGCCCGCCCTCATCCAGCACGCTGAAATCGTTGGACGGCGTGAAAATCTTAAAATGAAAACGCAAAGGGAAACGGATATTCTGCATCCTATTCTTTCTCCTATATATAACTCGGGCTACCTGAAAAACCTGTCAAACCATTTTCAGGTAGCCCTAATGCCGCAACAGGCTACCTGAAAACCTGCCTTAAGCCTCTTCACTTTCCCGCGCCGCATCTGCCGCATCGTAAGCATCCACAATCTTCTGCACCAGCGGATGCCGCACCACGTCTTCGCTGGTAAAGGTGTGGAAATAAATGCCTTCGATGCCTTGCAGCTTCTCGCGCGCGTCTTTCAGGCCGGATTTGATGTTGCGCGGCAGGTCAATTTGGCTGATGTCGCCGGTAATCGCCGCCTTGGCGCCGAAGCCGATGCGCGTGAGAAACATCTTCATCTGCTCGGGCGTGGTGTTTTGCGCCTCGTCCAGAATCACATAGGCGCCGTTGAGCGTGCGCCCGCGCATATAGGCCAGCGGCGCAATCTCAATCGTGCCCTTTTCCAACAGCTTGGTTACGCGGTCGAAGCCCATCAAGTCATACAGCGCGTCATACAGCGGGCGCAGGTAGGGATCCACTTTCTGCGCCAAATCGCCCGGCAGGAAGCCGAGTTTCTCGCCCGCCTCCACCGCAGGGCGCACCAGCACAATGCGTTCCACCTCGTGCTTGCCCATGGCATCCACCGCCGCCGCCACGGCCAGATAAGTCTTGCCTGTGCCCGCCGGGCCGAGGCCGAACACGATATCGTGGTTTAAAAGGGCGCGGATATAGCCGTTTTGGCGCGGCGTGCGCCCGCCCAGCTTGCCGCGCCGCGTTTGCAGGAAATATTGGTGCCCCGGCTCGCTCTGCGGCACAAACTCCGCATCGGCGGTTTTGGCTTCCACCGCCGCCAGCTGGATGTCGCCGTTATCCAAATCGCGCCGCTCGGCAATATCCGCCAGCTTCAGCAGCGCCTGCCGCGCCGCGTGGGCATTGGCGCCGATAAAGGTGAATTCGGCAAAACGCCGCCCGATTTCCACCGACAGCGCCTTACCCAGCATTTCCAGGTTTTCCTCCAGCGGCCCGCACAGCCGCTGCAAAACCGCGTTGTCGATGTCGTCAAACTTCAAATGTACAGTATGGCTCATAAGCTCCCAGTCTTCGTTTAAGCCGCCACCCAGCCCTGCCGGGCAGCCGGAACACATACAATTAATAAGATGATAGGCCGTATCGCGCAGCGGGGCAAATCCCTTTTTGTGGCATAAAAGGCTACCTGAAAGCGGCAAGCGCCGTGCAGCCGAAATCGCCCGCCGCCACCGCGATACATTGTTGCATGAAGCATACACTTTCGCCCATATCTGCCCTTTTGCCTGCGATTGGATTTGTTTTTTTGCCGCCAAACAATTATATTGCAGCCATGAAATCGCTAATGCGGCGATTGCGTGAGAGCTTAGAAAGAAAGACAAGTTTCTTTTTTAAGTGTGTATTTTTTAGTTTAGACATAGATAAAGGAATGCAGCATGAAAAAAACCCTGATTGCATTAGCATTGGTTTCCTTGCCGGTTGCCGCTTCTGCAGAAGTGATTCTGTACGGTAAAATCCGTGGCGGTGTTGAATTTACTCGTGACGGTGCTCAAAGCAAAAATCAAGGGCCCGCCGGCTCCGCAGAAAACTACCAGAAGAATTCTTGGAGCGTAGTAGACTACAGCAGCTACATCGGCTTCAAGGGTTCGGAAGACCTCGGTGGCAACCTGAAAGTTATTTGGCAGGTAGAAAACCGAGTTAATCTGGCTGATAAAGGTAGCGGCTCTGACAGCAGCAAACGCGACACCTTCATCGGCTTGGAAGGCGGCTTCGGTACCTTCAAACTGGGTCATGTAACCTCTCCCCTGAAAGAAACCCTTGACGCCCAAGACAACTGGGAATACAACAGCAACTATTTGGGCTTGGGTCGTTATGGCCGCTTCGGTAAACGCCGTGCCAGCTTGAACTACCATTCTCCTGATTTCGGCGGCTTTGATTTCGGCTTCCAGCTGACCCCCGGTAAAAACGCCCATGGTGGCGACACCACTACCAATGACGGCAGACCGGTATTCGGTTTGGGCTTGGGCTACAAAAACAGCGGCTTCTTCGGTCGTTACGCTGTTGAATATGCCCGCCGCGCTGCTGGTGCTTCTGGCGACCAGAAGGATGTTCATGTACACAACCTGAGCGTTGGCTATGATGCAAACAACCTGTATGTTGCCGGTGCCTTCCAATACGGTAAAAACGTAAACCCGAGCTTTAATGATCCTGCTGTCAACCCAGATCCCTACGATATCGCTATCTCTGCGGGCAATGAAGTTGACGCCAAAACCAAAGAGGCTCAAATTTCCGCAGCTTACACTTTCGGTGCCGTTACACCGAAGATTACTGTAGCTTACGGTCGTGCTGATACCAACTTTAGAGGTACTGATGGCGCCCGCTACCTGCAAGCCATCGTTGGCGCTGACTACGCCTTCTCTCGCCGCACTACCGGTTTGGTATCTGTAGGCTGGTTGCGCGACAAAGTCAACTCTGACGCTGAACACTTGAACTCTTGGGGCATTGGTACTGGCTTGGTACACAAATTCTAATTTGTGGCTAGCTTAGTCTAGTAACCCAACGAAAAGGCTTGCTTCGGCAAGCCTTTTTCTATGCTGTTGGCAACATCAAAAAGGCTACCTGAAAATTTAGCTTCGCAGAAACTTCACTGCGTTGCGTTTTCAGGTAGCCTTTTTCCATTCCGCCGGCAGTGCCTAGCTTTCCTCCAGCCCCGCCAGAATCGCGCATTCCGGGCAATCGCTGCCGGCGCAGGCATCGTGCCAGCGTTGCAGCTCGGCCACCATGTTTTGCAGTTTGCCGATTTGCGCTTCCAGCTCGGAGATGTGTTGGGCGGTGAGCGCCTTCACTTCGCGACTGGTACGTTGCGGATTGTCTTGCAACTGCAGCAGTCGGCCGATTTGCGGCAGCGAAAAGCCCACTTCGCGTGCATGGCGGATAAAGCGCAGGCGGGCAAGGTTTGCCTGATTGTAGCGGCGGTAGCCCGCTTCGCTGCGCTCGGCAGGCGTGAGCAGCCCGTGTGTTTCATAATCGCGGATTTGTTTGGCGGAAAGGCCGCTGGCGGCAGCGGCTTGGCTAATGTTCATCATGGCGCTTGACCTTTACTCGGGGTGAAGCTTTATAGTGGCGGCACACGGCGGGAAAACAAGCCCGCATTCCATCGTTTGAGGCTACCTGAAAAATAGAAAGGAATCCCCATGCAAACTCTTACCCTCAACATCGGCGGCATGAGCTGCGGCGGCTGCGTGAAAAGCGTTACCCGCATTCTGGAAAACACCGAAGGCGTGGCCAAAGCCGAGGTGAGCCTGGAAAAGCAAAACGCCGTTATCGAGTTTGATCCGGCGAAAACCAATGCCGCCGCGCTGATTGAAGCCGTGGAAGACGGCGGCTACGATGCGGCTCTGTAAGCCTGCCGCACCCAAGGCTACCTGAAAACGCAGCGCAGCGAAGTTTCTGCGAAGCTAAAACGCAGCGCAGCCGAGTTTCTGCGAAGCTAAAACCTGCGCTGTAACGGAGTTAAAATGAGCGGGGCGAATTTCGTTGAAACGCCAGCTTCGCCCAATCTCAAACAGCCCAACTGTTTTTCAGGTAGCCTCCACCACACACAAGAGGCCAAACGCCATGCAACAAAAAGTCCGTTTCCAAATCGAAGGCATGACCTGTCAGGCTTGTGCTTCGCGCATTGAAAAGGTATTGAATAAGAAGGATTTTGTCGAATCGGCGGGTGTGAATTTCGCCAGCGAGGAGGCGCAGGTCGTGTTTGACGGCAGCAAAACTTCCGCCGCCGACATCGCCAAAATCATCGAGAAGACGGGTTACGGTGCGAAGGAGAAGACGGAAGATGCGCTGCCGCAAGCCGAAGAAGCCGTACATATAGGCTGGCGGCTGTGGCTTCTGTTTGCCATCAATATTCCGTTCCTTATCGGTATGGCGGGGATGATGGTCGGTCGGCACGATTGGATGCTGCCGCCGTTGTGGCAGTTTGTGCTGGCAAGTGTGGTGCAGCTTTGGCTTGCCGTGCCGTTTTACAAAAGCGCGTGGGCGAGCATTAAGGGCGGGCTGGCGAATATGGACGTACTCGTTACCGTCGGCACGGTGTCGATTTACCTGTATTCCGTCTATATGCTGTTCCACCACCGCGCGATGGGGCACAGCGGCATGGCGCACGTTTATTTTGAAGCGGGCGTGATGGTCATCGGGTTTGTGTCGCTGGGCAAGTTTTTGGAACACCGCACCAAAAAATCCAGCTTAAACAGCCTGTCTTTGATGTTGAAACTCACGCCCGCGCAAGTGAACGTGCAGCGTGAAGGCGGGTGGAAACAGCTGCCCATCGACCAAGTGCAAATCGGCAACCTTATCCGCGCCAACCACGGCGAACGTATCGCTGCCGATGGCATCATCGAAAGCGGCAGCGGCTGGGCAGACGAGAGCCACCTCACCGGCGAATCCAATCCCGAAGAGAAAAAAGCGGGCGGCAAAGTGTTGGCGGGCGCGCTGATGACCGAAGGCAGCGTGGTGTACCGTGCCACGCAGCTCGGCAGCCAAACCCTGCTCGGCGACATGATGAACGCGCTGTCCGAAGCGCAGGGCAGCAAAGCCCCGATTGCGCGTGTGGCGGACAAGGCGGCGGCGGTGTTCGTGCCGTCCGTCGTGGGCATCGCGCTTCTGACTTTCATTGCCACTTGGCTGGTGAAAGGCGATTGGACGGTCGCGCTGATGCACGCCGTTGCCGTGCTGGTGATTGCCTGTCCGTGCGCGCTCGGTTTGGCAACGCCCGCTGCGATTATGGTCGGCATGGGCAAAGCAGTGAAACACGGCATTTGGTTTAAAGACGCGGCGGCGATGGAAGAAGCTGCCCACGTCGATGCCGTCGTGTTGGACAAAACCGGCACGCTGACCGAGGGCAAACCGCAAGTCGCCGCCGTCTGGCTCGCACCCGAGGGCGGTTTGGACGAAGACGCTTTGTTCCGCACCGCCGCCGCCGTCGAACAGACCGCCGCCCACCCGCTCGCCCGCGCCATCGTCTCCGCCGCCCAAGCGCGCGGTTTGGACATTCCCGCCGCACAAAACGCGCAAACCGTTGTCGGCGCAGGCATTGCCGCCGAAGTTGAAGGGATAGGTTTGGTAAAAGCGGGCAAACTTGATTTTGCCGAATTAAGGCTACCTGAAAACCTTTTAGACGACGTTTGGAACATCGCCACCATCGTCGCCGTATCTGTTGACGGCAAACCCGCAGGCGCGTTCGCACTCGCCGACGCGTTGAAAACCGACACCGCCGAAGCCATACGTCGTCTGAAAAAACATCATATCGACGTGTACATCATGAGCGGCGACAACCAAGGCACGGTCGGATACGTCGCCAAACAACTGGACATAGAACACGCCTTCGGCAACATGAGTCCGCGCGACAAGGCCGCCGAAGTTCAGAAACTCAAAGCCGCAGGCAAAACCGTGGCAATGGTCGGAGACGGCATCAACGACGCGCCCGCGCTTGCCGCCGCCAACGTCAGCTTCGCCATGAAAGGCGGCGCGGACGTTGCCGAACACACCGCCTCCGCCACGCTGATGCAGCATTCGGTCAACCAGCTCGCCGACGCGCTGCTGGTGTCGCAGGCGACTTTGAAAAACATCAAGCAAAACCTGTTTTTCGCCTTCTTATACAATATCTTGGGTATCCCGCTCGCCGCACTCGGCTTCCTAAACCCCGTCATCGCAGGCGCGGCAATGGCGGCAAGCTCGGTTTCCGTGTTGGGCAATGCTTTAAGGTTGAAACGGGTGAAGATTGACTGATATGTTGGGCTGGATGGAGGAAGAGGTCGTCTGAAAGCATGGGCTTAAACGGAGTTAAACGGACGGAGCGGTTTTTATGTATAGTGGATGAATAAAAATCAGGACAAGGCGACGAAGCCGCGGACAGTACAGGCAGTACGGCAAGGCGAGGCAACGCCGTACTGGTTTTTGTTCATCCACTATAAATGCCGCTCCGACGCAGCAGCCCAAAGCCCGGCCGTTTTTCAGGTAGCCTTTCTGTTATACTGCCTACACCCGCTTTCCAATATTATCAAACTCTTATGCCCGATTTTCTCCCCGTTCCGCCCGCCGAGCTTTGGCAGGCGACGCTCGAACACCTCCGCCTCTCCCTGATTTCCCTGCTTTGCGCCGTTGCGCTTGCCGTGCCGCCTGCGGTATGGCTGGCAAACCGGCGGCGTTGGGCGGAAGGCGTTTTGCAAATCACCAATATCCTGCAAACCATCCCGTCGCTTGCCCTGCTCGGTCTGCTGATTCCCTTTGTCGGCATCGGTTCGCCGCCGGTTTTGATTGCGCTGACGCTCTACGCCCTCTTGCCGATTTTCCAGAACACCTATCTGGGCTTGAGCCAAATCGACCCCGCCGTCAAAGAAGCGCATACCGCGTTCGGCCTGTCGCGTTGGCAGGCATTGTGGCGCATCGAGCTGCCGATGGCGCTGCCCGCCATGATTTCCGGCATACGCACCGCGTCCGTCATGATAGTCGGCACGGCAACGCTCGCCGCCCTCATCGGCGCGGGCGGTTTGGGCAAATTGATACTGCTCGGCATAGACCGCAACAACATGGCGATGACCTTCACCGGCGCGCTGCTCTCAGCCCTGCTCGCCGTATCCGTCAGCGGACTGATCGGCATACTGCAAAAATCCAAACGCAGGCTGCCGATTACCGCCGTCCTGCTCGCCCTCATGATTGCACTCGGCTTCGCCCCGATGTTTCAGACGACCCCGTCCGCACAAAAAATCACCATCGCAGGCAAGCTCGGCAGCGAACCCGACATCCTCATCAATATGTACAAACAATTGATTGAAGAAAACAATCCGCGCATCCAAGTCGAGCTCAAACCCAATTTCGGCAAAACCTCGTTCCTGTTCAACGCCCTAAACAGCGGCGAAATCGACATCTATCCCGAGTTCACGGGTACAGTCCTCGAGAGTCTGGTTAAAGTTCCCGCCGAAGAGCAAAACCGCCGCCTTTCCCCCGAACAGACCTACCAAGCCGCCCGAACCCTGCTCGCGCAGCAGTTCAACCTGACCCTGCTGCCGCCTATGGCATACCAAAACACCTACGCCCTTGCCGTGCGCCAAGACTACGCCGCCGCGCACAGTCTGAACAAAATATCCGACCTCAAACGCGTGCAAAACCAAATCCGCACAGGCTTCACCCTCGAATTTGCCGACCGCGCCGACGGCTACAAAGGGCTGCAACAGCACGGCATACGCTTCCCCCGCCTCTCCACGCTCGAACCCGCCCTGCGCTACACCGCGCTTGCCAACGGCAAAATCGACCTCATCGAAGCCTATTCCACCGACAGCGAACTGCGCCAATACCGCCTCGCCGTACTTTCAGACGACATCTCTCTCTTCCCCACCTACCAAGGCGCGCCGCTGATGAAAACCGGGTTTGCAGAACAACATTCCGACATCGTAAACGCATTGGACAAACTGGCAGGCAGAATCAGCGAAGCAGAAATGATTGAAATGAACTACCGCGTGAAAGTCGGCGGCGAAACACCTGCCGACGTGGCGCGGGATTATTTGCAAAGAAACGGCTTGATCGGCGGCGCAAGGTAATCAAGCCGGACTGCCTGAAAACGGAGCTTCCGAAGAAAGCGGAGTTTCTGCGAGGCTAAAAATACCCAATCCGTTTTTCAGGTAGCCTGTTGCGTCCGGCCTGCCGGAAAATCACTCCATCCAAGCCCATTCAAGGAGTCTCACATGACCACCTATCCCAATTTACTGGTTGATACCTGCAACCGCGCCTACGAACGCTTCGTCCGCGCTTTTGACGGCGTGAGCGCAGAGCAGGCGAACGCCTTTCCCGCCGCAGGCAGCGCGCCGCAAATCAAATCGATGGCATGGCTGGCTGGCACACCGCCCGCGAGCTGGATTTCCAGATTGCCGCCCTAAACGGCACCTCCCCGCTGTGGCACAGCCAAGGCTGGAAAGACCGCTTCCCCTTCGCTGTAGCCGACGACGAGCAAGACTGGCGGCACACGCTCGAACAGGCGCAACGCATCCGCACCGGCAACACCGGCACACTGCTGGGCTACCTGAAAGCCGCCACCGACGCAGCGGCGGCCTATATCGCCAAACTGCGCGAAACCGAACTCGACGACATCGTGGACGAAAACTGGACACCGCCCGTTACTCGCGGTGTGCGTTTGGTTTCTATCATCGACGACGCGGTCATGCACTCGGGGCAGGTGTTTTACGCCAGACGGCTGCTGGGTTTGAGCGATTAAACGGATTACCCTGCCCACCCATCCCATAGAAAAGGAATCGCCATGAAAGCCATCGTCATCCGCCAAGCCGGCGGGCCGGAGCAACTGGTTTACCAAGACGTGCCGCTGCCTGAAATCAAAGACGGCTGGTCGTTGTTGAAAATCAAAGGCTTCGGCATCAACCATTCCGAAATTTTCACGCGCGAAGGCAAATCGCCGTCCGTGCAGTTCCCGCGCATTTTAGGCATCGAATGCGTGGGCGAAGTGGTGCAGAGTTCCACGCCCGCGCTGGCGGTCGGGCAGAAGGCGGTTTCCATTATGGGCGAAATGGGGCGTGCTTTTGACGGCAGCTACGCCGAATACGTTTTGCTGCCCAACGAGCAGATTTACCCCGTCCGCACCGATTTGGACTGGACGACCCTCGCCGCGATTCCCGAAACCTACTACACCGCGTTCGGTTCGTTGCAGCAGCTTCGCATCGCGCCGCAAGACCGCGTGCTGGTACGCGGCGCAGGAAGCGGCGTGGGCGTGGCGTTTGCCCGATTGCTCAAAGCGCAGTTTCCGCATACCGTGTTGCACGGCTCGACGCGCCATCCTGCCAAATCCGCCCGTTTGCTGGCGGTCGGATTCGACGAAACCGTTATCGAAACAGACGGCAGGCTGCAAACCGACCAAAGCTACGACAAAATTTTGGAACTGGTAGGGCCGGCAACCCTGCGCGATTCTTTCGCCCACATCAACGAATACGGCATCGTCTGCAACACGGGGCAGCTCGGCAACGTCTGGGGCGTGAACGATTTTGACCCGATTATGGAACTCAAAAACAACAGCTATCTCACCGCGTTTTATTCGGGCAATGTGTCGCAAGCCAAGCTGGACGCGCTTTTTGAGCATATCCGCCGGTTTGACGTGAAAATTTTGATTGAACGCGTATTCACGCTGGAACAAGTCCCCGAAGCGCACCGCTTCCTGCAAAGCGCGGAAGGGTTTGGAAAAGTGGTGGTGGTGAACGGATGAACCTGCTGCCTGCTGCCTGAAAATGTCGTCTGAAAACCGCCTCCAACCCTCCCTCCCCAAAACCCCTTTTTTCAGGTAGCCTTTATCTATCCGTTCCATCACACAAGGAAAACCCCATGAACATCGCCATCACCGGCGCAAGCGGCAATATCGGCGGCATGGTCGCCCGCCATTTGAGCGCACTCGGACTGCCGCTTGTCCTTCCCTTGCGTAACCCCGCCAAAGCCCCCGACCTGCCCGACTGCGAAGCGCGCCGCTTTGCCTACGGCGATTACGCCCTTGCCAAACAGGCATTGGACGGCACTGACGTATTGTTTATGGTGTCCGCCGCCGAAAGCCCGACGCGCGAGCAGGAGCATTTGACCTTGGTCCGCGCCGCCGCAGATGCGGGCGTGGGGCATTTGGTGTACCTCTCGTTTGCAGGCGCAAGCCCGCACAGCACCTTCACGCTGGCGCGCACCCATGCTGTTACCGAAGAGGCAATCCGGCAAACCGCCATGCGCCACACCTTCCTGCGCGACAATTTTTACAGCGAAATGATGGCAACCATTGCCGATGCCGGCGGCACGATTGCCGGCCCCGCCGCCGACGGGCGCGTTGCCTGCGTTTCACAGCGCGACGTCGCCCAAGCGGCGGCAAACGTCATCGCCGACATCGTGCGCGGCAGCGGGCAACACGACAACCAAACCTACACCCTGACCGGCTCCCAATCCTTAAACTTCGCCGAAATCGCCGCCGCCTTAACCGAAATCACCGGTAAACCGCACCGTTACCGCAACGAAACCGTGGAAGAAGCCTTCGCCAACCGCCGCCGCGACTACCCCGACACACCCGACTGGCAAATCGAAGCCTGGGTTTCCACCTACACCGCCATTGCCCAAGGCGAGCTTGCCGCCGTTTCAGACGACCTTAGCCGACTGTTGGGACACGCGCCGCGCAGCTTTGCCGAAACCGCAAAGGAAATTTATGCAGCCTGAACGCATCCCGCTGATAGAGTTCAAAAACGTCAGTAAGCTCTACGAAAACCGCGCTGCCGTCAGCAATCTCAACCTTACCATTTATCAAGGCGAATTTTTCGTCTTGGTCGGCGGCAGCGGCAGCGGCAAATCCACCACATTGCGCATGATTAACGCGCTGACCGAGCCGACCGACGGCGACGTCTATTTCAACGGCAGGCGCATCAAAGACTACGATATCCGCCCCCTGCGCCACCGAATCGGCTACGTCTTGCAGCAAATCGCCCTGTTCCCCACCATGACCGTGCGGCAGAATATCGAGCTGATGCCCGACATCTTGGGCTGGAGCAAACCGCAGCGCACCGCCCGCGCCAACGAACTGCTCGAGCTGGTCAGAATGCCGCCCGACACCTACCTCGACCGCTACCCGCACGAACTCTCCGGCGGCGAACAGCAGCGCATCGGCATCCTTCGCGCCATCGCCGCCAAACCCGACATCCTCCTGATGGACGAACCCTTCTCCGCCCTCGACCCGCTCGCCCGCGCCTCCCTTCAGGAAACCGTATCCCTGATTCACAAAAAACTCGGCACGACCATCGTCTTCGTTACCCACGACATGAACGAAGCCGCCAAACTCGCCTGCCGCATCGGCGTCATGCACGAAGGCAGGCTCGTGCAGGTCGGCACGCCCGACCAAATCCGAAACACCCCTGCCGACAGCTACGTCCGCTCCCTCTTCGGCGCGGCGGCGCAACAGCCTGCCGATTCCGCCGAAGCCGTTATCGAACGCTACCTCAATTTGGATGCCAACGGCAAAGCGCGGGTGCGGGCATATTTGGAACAGGGCGGCGGGCGCTGAAGGCTACCTGAAACTGCGGCTTGGGCTTGCCCAATATTTTTCACTGCGCAGCAACCCGTTTTCAGGTAGCCTGTTTCCCCAAAGGCTACCTGAAACACCCGCCTCAACGGAATGAAACAAAGCGCCAACAAAACGCCAAGCCTTTTTTCAGGTAGCCTTCCCCGCCCACCCAGGCTACCTGAAACCGGCTCCCGCACAGACCAACCCTTCCGCCGATTTGCACAACCCCGCCCCCACCCGTTAGCATTACGCCTTCCCCTTCCCTCTTCAAAAAGGACATCCCATGAGCAAAACCCTCCCCCTGCACGCCGACACCGTCGGCAGCTATCTGCGCACCGCCGCGCTCAAACAAGCCCGCGCCGACTTTGCCGCAGGCAAAATCAGCCGCGAAGCGCTTACCCGCGTGGAAGACCAAGAAATCGCCAAACTGGTGCAAGACCAGCTTGATGCCGGCATCCAAATCATCACCGATGGTGAATTCCGCCGCTCGTGGTGGCACATCGACTTTCTCGAAAACCTCAACGGCATCGAAGGATTCATCCCCGAGCAGGCCTACGCCTTCAAAGACACCGAAGTCCGCAAATACAACACCCGCTGCAACGGCAAAGTATCGTGGAATCCAAACCACCCGTTTATCCAACATTATCAATCGCTTGAAAAAATCGTGGGCGGGCGCGGCATTGTGAAATACACCATCCCCAGCCCCAACCAACTGATGTATCCGTTTATTTGGGATACCGGCGTGTATGAAAGCAAACAGGCCTTTGCCGAAGACGTGCGCCAAACCTACAAAGATGCCATCCGCGCCTTTTATGACGCCGGCTGCCGCTACCTGCAAATCGACGACGTGTATTGGGGCACGCTGTGCAACAACTACGGCAAGCCCGATTTCGATTTTGAAGACAGCAAACGCTACGCGCTGGAAAACGTGCAGGCCATTCTGGCCGACAAACCCGCCGGCATGACCATCACCACCCACGTTTGCCGCGGCAACTACAAATCGTCCTACCTTTTGAGCGGCGCCTACGACCCCGTGGCTCCCGATTTGTTCGGCAAAACCGCGTATGACGGCTATTTCCTCGAATACGACAACGAGCGCAGCGGCGGCTTCGAGCCCCTGAAATATTTCAACGACAACCCGCACAAAGGCCGCATCGTGCTGGGCTTGATTACTTCCAAATTCCCCGAGCTGGAAGACAAAGCCGCCGTGAAAGCGCGCATTGCCGAAGCCGCCCAAATCGTGCCGCTGGAACAACTGGCCTTGAGCCCGCAATGCGGTTTTGCCTCCACCGAGGAAGGCAACATCATGACCGAAGCGCAGCAGTGGGCGAAAGTGCGGCTGGTGGAAGAAATCGCCAAAGAAGTGTGGGGCGAAGACTGATGCGCACACCAAAACAGCAGGCTCGCCCTGCTGTTTTTTGCGCCCCGGCCGATGCGGATATTTTGCCGGGCAGAAACTTTGTTGAAGCTCACATTTTCAGGTAGCCTTCATCCGCCGTGCCAAAGGCTACCTGAAAAATAAGCCGCCTTCCCGCCATCCTGATTTTCAGGTAGCCCCGCATAAGGAGCCAATCCATGAAAAGCTATATGCTCAACATTCCCTCCTTCCAATACCCCGAATCGTTTAAAAAAATAATCGAGCTGAAGCTAATTGATTTCGACATTTGGCACCTCCTCGACGCCGACTGGGCCGCCGCACTGCACCAAGGCCTGCAAACCCGCTATCCCGAGCGGCAGCTCATCCCCTTCGCCAAACGCGGAGACTGCGACGACACCGCCTGCTTCGAAATCGGCAAAGGCGGCAAAGTCCAGCTCATCCACGACTTCGCCCGCCCCGGCTGGGAGCAGCGCCAAGAATTCCCCGCCTGCTGGGCATGGCTCGCCCAAGCCGTGAACGACATGATCGAATACAACCGCGAAGACGGCATCGTCTAGCCCAAGCCAAAGCAATCGCCAAACCCATTTTATCCCCGCAGAAAGCTCATGAAAGCCACCTTTTCAGGTAGCCTTCCCACCCCCTAAAGGCCACCTGAAAACGTAAGCTGCAACGACATTAAAACACCTCCCCCCAACAAAACCCGCCGCCATGCTCCGCCACGCCCTCATCGCCCTGCAAACCCTGCTCGCCACCCCCCTGCGCGCCCGCCGCGCCGCCCAAGCCGACGCCCACACCGCCGCCAGCCTCACCGCCGGGCTCGACCCCGCCCCAGCCTCAGCGCCTACCTGCAAAACCCGAATCCTGGTCCTGCCGATTCCCCAAAGCCCGCGCCGCCGGCCTCATCCTCCACACCAGCCAAGACGGCCGCCTGCGCAGCTTCTCCTGGCACACCAAGGCAGCCGCCCCCCCCTGCCCCAACCCCGCAGCCCCGGCGGCCACACCCAAACCCACCCCGCCCTCACCCCCGCAGGCCACATCGAACGCCTGCACACCGCCCGTCTCCCCCCGCACGGCAACGCCTACCTCCTCCTCGCCGAACACAGCGCAGGCGAACACACCGAAAAATCCCTCCACCTATTCCACTTCGCCGCCGAGCAATTCCAGCCCCTGCCCCTCATCCAAACCACCCCCGATGCCGAGCCCACCCACCGCCTGCACTTCGCTACCGCGGCCGCCACGCCAACAACTACTTCTTCTACGACCCCGGCAGCCACACCATCAGCCAGCCCCACATCAGCCCCCACACGCACACCCCCACCCAACACCGCCTCCGCTACCGCTTCAACGGCAGCCGCTTCGTCCCCCACCATTAAAGGCTACCTGAAAACGCCCCCACGGCAGCATGAACGCCGCCGCCCAAGCGCTGGGCATGACCCCCTCCGCCGTGAGCCAGCACATCAGGCGGCTGGAAAAACTGCACGGCGTGAAGCTATTGCACCGCAGCACCCGCCGCCTTGCCCCCACCGACGCCGGCCAGGCGCTCGCCGGCCATTGCCGCCGCCTGCTCGCCACCATGCAAGACACCCGTCTCGCACTCTCCGCCCTCAAAACCGACATTGCCGGCAGCGTGCGCCTTGCCGCGCCCACCGGCCTAGCCAACGCCGCCGCCTTCCGCCGCGCCCTGCTGCGCATCGCCCGCGAACACCCCGCCCTGCAAATCGAGCTGCAATTGGGCGAAGCCCTGGCCGACCTGCGCGAAGGCGGCATCGACATCGCCCTGCGCGGCGGCGAACACGCCCTCGACGCCCCCGACCTCATCGCCCGCAAGCTCGCCGAATGGCCGTGGCGCATCTGCGCCGCTCCCGGCTACCTGAAAACCGCCCCGCCCTCACCCACCCCGCCCGCCTCGACGCCCACCAATGGGTATACCACCAGCCGCCGCACTTCGAGCTTGCCCGCGGCCGCGAGCGCCACCTGCTCAGCATCCGCAGCGGCTTAAGCTGCAACCACATCGCCGCCGTGCAAGGCCTGTGCGAAGCCGGCCTCGGCCTTGTCCTCATCATCGAAGGCGAAGCCGCCGGCGCCGTGCAGCGCGGCAGCCTGCAAATCGTGTTGCCCGAATGGCAGCTGCCCGCCATCGCCATCCACGCCGTTACCCCGCACCGCATCCAATCCGCCCGCATCACCGCCGTGCTGCACATTTTGCAGGAAAGCTTCGCCGAGCCGACCGCCGCCGCCGCAAAGGCTACCTGAAAAATCAGCTTCGGCACGGACAATACAGGCAGCCCGCAATACGCGATATTTTTCAGGTAGCCCCAAGCGCAGTGCCAAGGCTACCTGAAACCTTATCCCCTGCCGCGCAAGGCAAAGCCTTCCGGCCTGCCCAACAACAGAAAGGCTACCTGAAAAATGCCGAAACATTTTCAGGTAGCCTTTCGATACCGCCCATCAGCCTAGCGCAAACGGTTCACCATCATCGCCTGCGGATAGCCGTTCACCAGCGCAAACATCCAATAGGCGCGGCGGCCAGGGTGGTTGCGGTCTTCCACGTGGCAGAAGCCCAGCGCCTGGTTTTTGATGCAGCTGAAGCGGTGCGCCTGCCAAGATGCGGGCAGGGTGGCTTTCCATTGCGCCACATCGCTCGCCGAAGCAGCCGCCAGCCGGCATTCGCCCGTGCCGCGGCACACCGGCTCCCAGCGGGCTTCCGGCAGCTGACGGCCGTCCATCATCCACTGCCGCCCCTGCAAATAAAAGCGCATCTGCATGCCGGTGGGCTGCTGGGTTTGGCTGTGCAGAATCACATAGTCGCCCTGGTCTTGCGCATCCAGCGCATAAGCGGGCAGGCAGCCCAGGCCCAACAGCAGCAAACAGGCTAATTTTTTCATCATTCTCTCCTATAGCGAATCAAATTGGCTTTCGATACTAGGCAGCGAGCCGCAGGCAGTACAGGAGTACGGCAAGGCGAGCTAACGCCGTAGCGAAAGTTAAGTTGGTTCGCTATAAACTATGGGGAAATCATCCCCTCTTTTTTTCAGGTAGCCCCTCATCTGCTTGGGGCTACCTGAAAACATTCATGCCGTCTTACAACCAGCCCAAGGTGTTGGCAAACACCAGCAAAATCGCCACCGGCGCCAAAAAGCGCAGCGCGGTGAGCCACAGCGCAATCACCGCCTGCGGCACGCTGCTGCCCTCGCGCATGTGCTCGAACACATCGCTCTTCTGCCGAATCCAGCCCACGAATATCGCCACCAGCAGCGAGCTGATGGGCATAATCAGCGCAGTAATCATGTAGTCCCACAGGTCAAACAGCGTTTTGCCAAACAGCGTCCAATCCGAGAGCACGCCGAAAGAGAGCGCGGAAGGAATGCCCACGATAAAGATGGCCGTGCCGATGATCCAAGTGGTTTTGCTGCGTTTGCCCTCGTCTTCGCGGATCACGGCCGCAATCACCGTTTCCAGCATGGAGAAAGCCGAAGTGAGCGTGGCAAACACCACCAAAAGCATAAACACCGCAAACAGCAGATTGCCCAGCGGCAGCTTCATAAACACCGCCGGCAGCACCACAAAAATCAGCCCCGGCCCCTGCCCCGGCTCGAAGCCGAAAGCAAACACCGCAGGGAAAATCACCAAGCCCGCCAGCAAAGACACCAGCAGATTCATCCACATAATGCTATTGCCCGAGCGGAACAAATCCTGTTTCTTATCCAAATAAGCGGCATAAGTAATCATGGTAGACACACCCAAGCTGAGCGCGAAAAAGGCCTGCCCCAGCGCCGTGAGCATGGTTTGCGACGTGAAATGCGACCAATCCGGCTTCAGCAGGAAGGAAACGCCCGCCAGCGAGCCCGGCAGCGTGAGCGAGCGCACCGCCAACAGCAGCAGCAGCACAAACAGCGCCGGCATCATATATTTGTTGGCCCGCTCAATGCCCGAAGCAATGCCGCTTTTCACCACCCACACCGTCATCAGCATAAACAAGCCCTGATAGGCAATCGAGCCTGCGGGGCTGGCAATGGTTTGGCCAAACAGCGCCGAGAAATCCGAGCCGGCGTGGATAGTGCCGTCGAAGGCGTGCACCGCATAATTCAACACCCAGCCGCCCACCACGCTGTAAAACGACAGCAAGATAAAGCAGGCAAACACGCCCATGCGCCCAATCCACGGCCACAGGCTGTTGGGCGCCAGCGTTTTAAACGCATCCACCGCATTCTTGCCGCTGCGCCGCCCGATATAAAACTCGGCCAGCTGCACCGGCAGCGCCACCAGCAAGGTAAAAATCAAAAACATCAACACAAACACCGCACCGCCGTTGGTGCCGGCGGTGTAGGGGAATTTCCAAATCGCGCCCAAACCGATGGCGGAGCCCGCCGCAGACAGGATGAAGCCGATTTTAGACGACCAAGAAGCAGGAGTTTTCATAGCGTTTACCGCCAATCAAGCAAATTAAACAAAGGCGCGATTTTAACAAAATTTAGCGCACGGCAAGCCGCCCCGCGCCGCCGGGCCCACGATTACGCAGTTTTCCTGCCCGAAACACCGACGGCTTGGCGCAGCAGACGGCATTTTAGCCTAATATTGGAATTTAATACCTTATATTTTTATAAATAGAAATTTAATTGCATATAAATACCGGATTAACCGCTAATCCAGCGGCTTATTGCCTGCTGCTCCGCCAGAAGGCTACCTGAAAATAATGTCTTGGCGCAGCCAAGGCGGAGCTTCTGCGGAGTTATAGTGGATGAAATTTAAATCAGGACAAGGCGACGAAGCCGCAGACAGTACAGATAGTACGGCAAGGCGAGACAACGTAGTCCTGGTTTTTGTTAATTCACTATAAAAATATTGCCAGCCATCCGATACGGATAAAAGGCTACCTGAAAACCGATTTTCCAGTTTTCAGGTAGCCTTTTGTGCCAACTTGGTTTACTGCGGCGGCAGTTCGCGCAAATCGCGCCAGCCGTCGTTGGTTTTCACCAGCGTGGCCTGTTCCACCCGCTCCAGCGGCAGGCGCTGCCGCCATTCGTCGCGGCCGTGGCGCAGCAGGCGTTTGCCCCAGCCGGACGGCCCCAGCCTGGCCTCATACACCACGCGCGACACGGTGAGCCCGTCGGCGGTGGTGGCCGGCTCGGTGTAGTAGCGCACCTTCTCCACGCGTTCGTGGCCGATACACAAGAGCGGGGCAACCGGGCTCACGCGCACATGCTGCCGCCCTTCGGCGGTGAGCACGAACACCGGCGCGTCGTCGTTTTCCGTGTCCAGCTTGTCATACAGCCCGGCATCGGCCAGCGTGCGCAGCTGCTTGAGTGCCGCCGCATTGGTTTTCTCGCCTGCGGCATCGCGCAGCGGCAGCACAATCCGCTCCGCGCCGAGCCACACGGGCGCGCCGCCGTCGGTGTCCAGCGCCACCGGCAGGCAGATTTCGTGCTGCCCCACATAGCGCTCCACCGCATCCTGAAACGCGCCCTTGCCCGCTTCCTGCCCGCCGCAGCCGGCCAAAAGCCCGATGGCCGCCAAGGCCGTTAGCATCCGTTTATCCATCATTCGCTCCAATCCTTCAGTTTGCCATCATGACAAAAAAATACGCAACCCGTACAATACGGCCGCTTCTCCATATCACGGATTATACACAATGAGCACTACCCTATACGGCATTCCCAACTGCACCACCGTCAAAAAAGCCCGCGCCTGGCTCGACGAGCGGCAAGAGCCCTACACCTTTGCCAACTTCAAAACCGCCGCCCCCGAAGCCGGGCAGCTCGCCCGCTGGCTCGATGCCGTGGGCGAAGACACCCTCATCAACCGCCGCGGCACCACCTGGCGCAAACTCAGCCCCGCCGAGCAAGCCGCCGCCGGCAGCCGCGAAGGCGCCATCGCCCTGATGCAGGCCCAACCCTCCGTGATCAAACGCCCCGTGCTCGAACACCAAGGCCGCATCCACGTTGGCTTTTCCCCCGAACTCTATTCCGAAATCTTCGCCTAAACCATGCCGCACACCATCTTTATCGCCGACCTCCACCTCTCCGAAGAAGCCCCCGCCCTCACCGAGCTCTTCCTGCGCCAGCTGCACCAATGGCAGGGCAGCGCCGACGCGCTCTACATCCTCGGCGACCTCTTCGACGCCTGGATCGGCGACGACGACCGCAACCCCTTCACCGACCGCATCGCCGCCGAGCTACACAGCTTTTCCCAACACACCCCCCTCTACTTCGCCCACGGCAACCGCGACTTCCTGCTCGGCCCAGACTTCGCCCAACGCAGCGGCATGACCCTCCTCCCTGAGCAGCACGCGCTCACCCTCTACGGCCGCCCCTACCTGCTCACCCACGGCGACGAACTCTGCACCGCCGACCTGCCCTATATGCAGTTCCGCGCCCAATCGCGCCATCCCCAATGGCAGGCTGCCGTACTCGCCAAGCCCTTGGCCGAACGCCGAGTGCTCGCCCGGCAAATCCGCCAAATGAGCGAACAAGGCAAAGCCGAAAACGGCAAAAGCGCCGTCTCCGACGTAACCGAAGAAGCCGTGCTCGCCCTCATGGCGCAGCACCCCGGCGCCGACCTCATCCACGGCCACACCCACCGCCCGCCGCCCACCGCCACACCCTGCCCAACGGCCAAAGCTTCACCCGCTTCGTGCTGCAAGACTGGTATGGCAAAGAAGGCGGCTGCCTCGTCGTTTCCCCCGAAGGCGTGAGCACACAGCATTTTGCGCTGGATTAAATTGAGGCTTCCTGAAAACCGAAATTTTCAGGTAGCCTCATGCAGGTATGCCATTCCGCAAACCGCATGCCGAGCCCTAGCAAATTTCAGGTAGCCTCTTTCCCCTCCTAATAAGGCTACCTGAAAAAATCAACGCCGCCCGGCTCTGCGAAAAATCCGCCCGACGGGTTGGAAAAACCCCACAGGGCGTTTACAATGGCGGCCTTTCGTTTCCTTTGTTTCTTTTTGGAGTTTTACCCCATGTTCCACTTCATCATTGCCGACGGCGTGGCCACCCCCGCCGACTTCGTCAAGAACGTTCTGCCGCTGCTCCTGCTGATGGGCATGCTCTACCTCATGATCATCCGCCCCAAGCAGAGAGAAGAAAAACGCCGCCGCCAAATGCTCACCGAACTGAAAAAAGGCGACAAAGTCATGACCAACTCCGGCATGCTCGGCAAAGTATTCAAAATCGGTGAAGACATCATCGGCCTGGAAGTTTCTCCCGACACCGTCATCGAATTCCACCGCGACGCCATCCTCAAAAAGCTGGACGTCTAAACCGAATCCCGCACGGCGCAGCAGCCTTCCGGCCACGCTGCGCATTTTCCGTTTCTGAAAGCCCGTTATGAACCGTTATCCGCTTTGGAAATACCTGCTGGTGGCGCTCACCGTCATCGTATCGGCCGTGTATGCCCTGCCCAACCTCTACGGCGAAACCCCCGCGGTGCAGGTGTCCACTAACCGCCAATCCGTTGCCATCGACCAAACCACCGAGCAGGCCGTGGAACAGGCGCTGAAAGAGGCCGGCATCCCGCACAACGGCATGTTTATCGCCGACGGCAGCCTACGCGTGCGCCTGCCCAACGAAGAAGTGCAGAGCAAAGCCCGCGACGCCATCGAACACAAACTGGGCGACAACTACATCATCGCCCTCAACCTCATCGCCAACACCCCGGATTGGATGACCAAGCTCGGCGCCAATCCGATGTTCCTCGGCCTCGACCTGCGCGGCGGCGTGCATTTCACCATGCGCGTGGACATGCACGCGGCCATCGACAAAACCTTCGACCGCATCGCCGGCGATTTCCGACGCCAGCTGCGTAAAGACAAAATCCGCACCGGCACCATCCGCCGCAACGGCGATACGCTGGTGATCCCCTTCCAAGACGCCGCCAGCCTCCAGGCCGCGCTGCCCAAGCTGAAGGAACTCGCCAACGACGCCGAACTGCGAGCCGATGGCAACAACCTGGTGGTGAGCCTGCCGGAAAGCACGCGGGAGCAAATCCGAGGCGATGCTGTGAAGCAAAACATCACCACCCTGCACAACCGCGTGAATGAATTGGGTGTGGCTGAACCAGTGATCCAAAAAGCTGGTCCTGATCGCATCGCGGTGCAGCTGCCCGGCGTACAGGACACCGCCAAAGCCAAAGACATCATCGGCCGCACCGCCACGCTGGAAGTGCGCATGGTGGCCGACGACCCCGTGCTGGAGCAGCAGGCCGCCGCCGGCAACGTGCCCGCCGGCTATGAAATCCTGCCCACTTCCGATGGCGCGCAGGTGTTGGTGAGCAAGCAGGTGGAATTCACCGGCGATAACATCAACGATGCCCAGCCGGGCTTCACGCAAGACGGCAAGCCTTCGGTAAACCTGAAGCTCGACAGTGCCGGCACCTCCATTTTCGCCGACCTCACCCGCAATAATGTGGGCCGCCGCACCGCCATGATCCTCATCGACCAGGGCAAGGCCGAAGTGGTAACCGCGCCGGTGATCAACGAGCCAATTCCCGGCGGCAACGTGCAGATTTCAGGTAGCATGAGCACCGCCGAAGCCAACGATACCGCGCTGCTGCTGCGCGCCGGTTCGCTGGCCGCGCCGATGGAAATCATCGAAGAGCGCACCATCGGCCCGTCTATGGGTAAGGAAAACATCAGCAAAGGCTTCCATTCCACGCTGTGGGGCTTCCTCGTGGTGGCCGGCTTCATGGTGGTGTACTACCGCCTGTTTGGCATTTTCTCCGTGCTGGCGCTCACCGCCAACCTGCTGTTCCTGATTGCGATTTTATCGCTGCTGCAAGCCACGCTCACCCTGCCCGGCATCGCGGCCATCGCGCTCACGCTCGGCATGGCCATCGACTCCAACGTGCTGATTAACGAGCGTATCCGCGAAGAGCTGCGCGACGGCATGTCGCCGCAGCAGGCCATCAGCGAGGGCTACCACCACGCTTGGGACACCATCGTGGATTCCAACATCACTTCGCTGATTGCCGGCATCGCCCTGCTGATTTTCGGCTCCGGCGCGGTGCGCGGCTTTGCCGTGGTGCACTGCATCGGCATCCTCACTTCCATGTATTCTTCGGTGGTGGTATCCCGTACCTTTGTGAATCTGTGGTATGGCCGCCGCCGCAAGCTGAGCAACCTGTCCATCGGCATCCCCCTGCCGGTCAAGGAGCACTGAGATGGATTTTTTCCACCGTTTGAAACACGACATCCCGTTTATGAGCTACGGCAAAATCACCACCCTGATTTCGCTGCTCACCTTCATCGCCGCCGTGGTTTTCCTGTTTGCCAAAGGGCTGAACTATTCGGTTGAGTTCACCGGCGGCACGATCATTGAAGTGCAATACAGCCAACAAGGCGCCGATCCGAACCAGGTGCGCGACCGCTTAAGCACGCTCAACATGGGCGAGGCTCAAGTGCAGACTCTTGGTACTAACAAACAGATGCTGATCCGCCTGCCTAATAAAGATAACGTTTCTACTGCTGAAGTATCAAATCGTGTAATGAATTTGCTGAAGCAAGATCGTTCAGATGTCACCCTACGAAAAGTAGAATCTATCGGACCTCAAGTTGGGGAGGAGCTGAAACAGCACGGCATATTCGCTTTGCTTATGGTAGTAATCGGCATCATCATCTACCTCTCCATGCGTTTCGAATGGCGCTTTGCCGTATCCGCCATCATCGCCAATATGCACGACGTGGTGGTGATTCTCGGCTGTTTCGCCTTGTTCCAATGGGAGTTTTCGCTCACCGTGCTGGCCGGCATCCTGGCCGTGCTCGGCTATTCGGTGAACGAATCCGTGGTGGTGTTCGACCGCATCCGCGAAAACATCCACAAGCCCGCCATGCGCGGCAAAACCATCCCGCAAGTGATCGACAACGCCATCACCGCCACCATGAGCCGCACCATCATCACCCACGGCTCCACCGAAGCCATGGTGATTTCCATGCTGATTTTTGGTGGCGCCGCACTGCACGGCTTCTCCATCGCGCTCACCATCGGCATCGTATTCGGCATTTATTCTTCCGTGCTGGTGGCCAGCCCCCTGCTGCTGTTCTTCGGCCTCACCCGCGAGAATATCCACAAGCCGCAGAAACAGAAAGAAGAAGCCGTGGTGTAAACCCGGCAGCCATGCAAACAAAACAACACAGAGGTTACCTGAAAACCTCTGTGTTGTTTTTTGCACGGCATCATCCGCCTTCCCCGGCAAAACAAAAGGCTTAACTATGCCCGAAACCATTTTTCAGGTAGCATCCCGCCGCTTGCAAGCCAAGCCATTTTTCGGCAAACCGCAGCAAACCGCACACAGCAGCCATGCCATACCGCACAAAAAGGCTACCTGAAAACTTTAACCCCGCCGCCACTCGTGGAGCTAAAATTTTCAGGTAGCCTTTTACAATCTAATCAGTTTGGCGATGCCATGCCCGGCTTCAATCCTCAAGCGCCGGCTCTAGCGGAACTGAGCAGCATTGGCCACGCTTTTCACGCATTCCGCTTCTGTGCCCAGCCAGCCCGCAGCCAAGCCGCAACCGTTCCGTTCCAGCCAGAAATAACCGCCGCCAGCCGCCAAGGCAATCACCAGCCTGATCAAGCCGTTCTCGCCAAACTTATCCACCAAAAACATCATCAGCACAGCCCAAGCCCACACCAAGCCCCATTGCAAGGCCCACACGGTATCCGGCTCCGGCATCGTCCAATGCATAAAACTGTTGGCAACAATCGCCATGATGGTGAAGAACAGGCCTTCCAGCGCCACGCTCGGCTCGCGCTCGCCCATCCAAATACACCAAAACCCCAAAACAAAGGCCATCAACATAATTTTCCCTTTCCAGCGGTGCTGTTCAAAATCTAAAAATCTGTTTGTTACGAATATCGGTTTCCGGCAAACCGGCCGACTTTTGCGTTAAATTTATCCTATCTATTTTACCCTTTCCTACAATTTATTGACAATTCCTAAATCCGGCCAACGCCCGGTTTGTTTATCCCGCGCATCAAAAACGCCCTGCCCTCTTCTGGTTTCGCCGCCTAAGCGCATCCAATTATTCATTTTTTCACTATAATGCCGCCATCATCCCGCCCCGGCTCCTGGCCATGAGCATCTACGCCCTCAAACCCAAATTCCAAAACCTGCTGCGCCCACTGGTGCGGCGTCTTTACCAAAGAGGCATTACCGCCAATCAGGTAACGCTTTTTGCCTGCGCCATATCCGTCGCGCTCGGGCTGCTGCTGTCCGTGTTTGCACATATCCCGACGCTGTTCTGGCTGCTGCCCGTGTGGCTGTTTGTCCGCATGGCATTGAACGCGGTGGACGGAATGCTGGCGCGCGAGTTCGGCCAGCAGTCGGCACTGGGCGGCTACCTGAACGAAATCACCGACGTCGCCGCCGATGCCGCGCTCTATCTGCCTTTCGCCTTCATCGCCCCGTTTGGCGGCGCACAAATCGCCCTGTTTGTCTGGCTTGCTGCAATGACCGAATTTTGCGGCGCATTGGGGCAGGTACACGGCAACGGCAGGCGTTATGACGGACCCTTCGGCAAAAGCGACCGCGCGTTCTTTATCGGCGCACTGGCGGTTTGGTACGCAGCGGCGGGCAGCTTCCATGCGGTTTTCTACGCCGTCATGTGGCTGGCTTGCGCAGCACTGGCTTACACCTGCTACAAGCGCATCGCCAACGGCTTAAAGGTCGTCTGAAACCCGTTCCCCGTCTTCTCTTCCCTCAATAAAAGAAAACCTTATGCAAAAAAACCTGCACACCATCCCCCTGTTGCTCACCATTTTCATCGCCGCACTCATCGTCTGGTCGGGCATCAACCCGTCCGACCGCGTCGTCTGGTACGCCGAAATCCTCCCCGTTTCCGCCGTATTCATCGCACTGATTGCCACTTACCGCCGCTTCCGTTTCAGCAATCTGGCGTACATATTCATGAGTTTCTGGCTGATTATGCACACCGTCGGCGCACACTACACCTTCGCCGACGCCCCTTCGATTGGGCAAACCGCCTGCTTGCCCCGTTCTTGGGCGAAAACCGCAACCACTTCGACCGCGTCGGACACTACATCATCGGTTTCTACGCCTATCCGATGGCAGAATGGCTGTTGCGCCGCAAACTCTGCCGCCCTACCCTCGCCCTGTTTTTCTCCCTGTTCTTCATCATGAGCGTGGCGGCGGCATACGAAATCATCGAGTGGCAATATGCCGTCATCGACGGCGGCGAAGCAGGCTTGGAAGTGCTCGGCTCGCAAGGCGACATTTGGGACGCGCAAAAAGATATGCTCGCCGACACACTGGGCGCACTGACTTTGCTGTGTATTTTCCTATTCACCCGCCCCGACAAGCGTTTGGGCAGCCAATCTTAACTGTTAAAGGCTACCTGAAAACGCATCAAACCGATTTTCAGGTAGCCTCTTTAAAATGTATTTCACCAAGGAGTACGACCCATGCAGGAAATGCAAAAACACTTCGCCACCCAAGACGGTACCGAACTTTTCTACCGTTACCGACCCGCTGCCGACGGTTCGGCGGATAAAGCCATTATCCTGTTCCATCGCGGACATGAACATTC
The DNA here is from genome assembly GCF_916618725.1 of Eikenella sp. Marseille-P7795. Taxonomy (NCBI): domain Bacteria; kingdom Pseudomonadati; phylum Pseudomonadota; class Betaproteobacteria; order Neisseriales; family Neisseriaceae; genus Eikenella; species Eikenella sp. Marseille-P7795. The sequence continues at coordinate 210,433 of NZ_CAKAJZ010000001.1, forward strand.
GGGACGGATGATGTTTGTTGCCGACGAACTCGGTTTCGACGATTTTGCCTATTTCGCATGGGACGCGCGCGGTCATGGACACAGCCCGGGCGAGCGCGGCGACAGCCCCAGTATCAGCATTTCCGTTGCCGACGTGGACGACTTCATCCGCCACATCCAAAGCGAATACGGTATCAAACCTGAAAACATCTGCGTCATCGCGCAAAGCGTCGGCGCGGTATTGGTTTCCGCCTGGCTGCACGACTACGCGCCGAAAATCCGCTGCACCGTATTGGCATCGCCCGCGTTCAAAGTCAAACTCTACGTCCCCTTCGCCCGCACCGGCTTGAAAATCATGCAGAAATGGCGCGGCAATTTCTTTGTCAACAGCTACGTCAAAGCCCATTACCTGACCCACAACAAAGAACGCCAAACCAACTACGACAACGACCCGCTGATCGCCCGCGCCATTTCCGTTCGCATCCTGCTCGGTTTGTACGAAGCCGCCGAACGCGTCGTCGCCGACGCGCAGGCGATTACTACGCCCGTGCAGCTTTTGATTTCCGGCAGCGACTGGGTTGTCCACCACAAACCGCAACACGATTTCTACAACCGCTTGGGCAGCCGCATCAAAGAACGCCATATCCTGCCCGGCTTCTATCACGACACATTGGGCGAGCAAAACCGCGAAATTGCCTTTGTCGAAATGCACCGCTTTATCCGTGAACGTTTCAATCAGCCTTTATATCAAGTCGATTTGACCCAAGCCCACTTACACGGCGAAAGCCGCCGCGAAGCCGACGAACTGGCAACGCCCCTGCCCGTCTGGTCGCCGCGTGGTGCATTCTGGGCAGCTTACCGCGCCTCCCTCGACCTCGGCGCACGCTGGAGTGAAGGCTTGAAAATCGGCAAGGAAACGGGATTCGATTCGGGCAACACGCTGGATTACGTCTATCGCAACCAGCCGCAGGGCAGCAATGCCTTTGGTGTGGCAGTGGACAAACACTATCTCAACGTCATCGGCTGGCGCGGCATCCGCCAACGCAAAATCAATATCGGCAAAGCGATTCAGACGGCATTTGCCAAGCTGCGCGAAGCGGGCAAACCGGTACACGTTCTCGATATTGCCTCGGGGCACGGCCGCTATGTGCTCGACGCGTTGACTGCCGACACGCTGCCCGATTCCGTGCGCCTGCGCGATTACAGCCCGATTAACGTCGAAGCCGGACGCAAGCTGATTGCCGAACGCGGCCTGCAAGACACGGTTACTTTTAACGAAGTTAATGCCTACGACCGCGCTAATTATCAGGATTTGCAGCCCCGCCCCACACTGGGTATCGTTTCCGGCCTGCATGAATTGTTTGCCGACAACGATTTGATTTTGAACTCGCTCTACGGCTTCGGCGATGCGATTGAAACAGGCGGCTACCTGATTTACACCGGACAGCCATGGCATCCGCAGCTCGAAATGATTGCCCGCGCGCTGACCAGCCACAAAGCAGGCAGCCCGAATTGGGTAATGCGCCGCCGCAGCCAGTGGGAAATGGATCAGCTGGTTGAAACAGCCGGTTTTGAAAAAATCCGCCAATGGATAGACGAATACGGTATTTTCACCGTAAGTCTGGCGGTGAAAAAATAAAATAAGAAAAGGCCGCCTGAAAATCAGACGGCCTTTTATTGAAAAATCTTAGTTGCTGGCGTTCACAGGTGAGCAGTTTTTCACCACGAAACGGCCGCCAGGAGCGGTCAAGCCCACCACATCGGAGGTGGTGTGGGTGTTTCTGTCGATGTAGCCGGCAGACAGAGAGTAGCCGCGACGGTTGGTAAAGGTGGTACCAGTGCTGTCGGACTGTCTTCTGTTATAAGCCAGGTTTACCTGCGTACCGGCGGCATTAACCGCAGCGCTTACCGGCTTGCCTTGGCGGTTGAACTCATACAACACGTTCAACTGTTTGCCGTTGTCGCAGGTGTAGGAAACCATGCCGCCGGGCGCAGCCGCAGCACTCAGGGAAACGGCAGCCAGTGCAGCCGCAGTAACAACAGATAATAGTTTCATAATAGTTATGACTCCTAATTGAGCATCAAGAAATTTTTCAGGTAGCCTCAAAGCTGCCTGCGCTGCTTCTAAAGCAAATGAATAATCTGCCCAACAGCGGGCGCTATTGTATTCCTCCGGCAAGAATATGCAACTAACATAACAGTAAAATAATATTATGCTTCCGATATGGAAATTTAACTTACTTTCTGCCACCACATCAGCATGCCTTGTATTAAAAGCAGATTTCATCTGATTTGCACCGAACGTTTACAATCCACTCCATGAAACCCACCCTGAAAACCTCTCTACTCAAGCTTGCCTTGGTCGGCGCACTGTTCTACACCAGCTATGGCCTGTCCAACCGCTACGCGGCATCGCTGGCCTATGTGCCGGAAATCGCTTTTGCGTGGGAGCGCAACATTCCGTTTTGGGCGTGGACGATTGTGCCGTATTGGTCGTTGAATTTGATGTATGCAGCGGCATTTTTCCTTTGCCGAGATGCGGGCGAACAAAACCGCTACGTCGCACGGCTGGTGACGGCGCAAATCGTCGCTACCATTTGCTTCATGCTGTTTCCGCTGCATTTCGGCTGGCCGAAGCCGCCTACCGACGGGTTGTGGGGTTGGCTTTTTGATTCGCTGGCGGCATTCGATTTGCCGTATAACCAGGCTCCGTCGCTGCATATCGCGCTGGCGGTCATTGTCGGTGCGTTTTATTGGACGCGGTTTCCCAAAATCCGCGTGCCGCTTTTACTGTGGCAGAGCCTGATTGCCTTGTCGGTATTGACGACGTACCAACACCATTTTATCGACGTGCCGACCGGCGCGCTGCTGGGTTGGCTGGTGTTGTGGGCAATCCCGCAACACGGCGTATCGCCTTTAGGTTTCAGACGACCTTTTGCAACACAAGGTCGTCTGAAAGCAGGAAATGCAGGTGTTTGCGGGCTTAAAACTCCGAAAACGCGTTCCCACGAACGCAAAACCGCCATGTTGTATCTGGCGGGCGCGATGTTGACGGTCTTGCCCGTCCTGCTTGGCGGCGCGTGGTTGTGGGTTTTGTGGGTCGGCGTTTCGCTGTCGTTGGTGGCGTTTGCCTATTTGACGGGCAACGCGGCGGTGTTCCAAAAACAGGCGGACGGCAGGTTGTCGGCGGCGGCAACGGTTTTGCTGCTGCCTTATCTGGCGGGCGTGCGGCTGAACATGGCTTATTGGCTGCGCGGCAAGGCGAAAACGGCTCGGGTGCGCGATGATGTGGCAATCGGCAGTGTGTTAGGGATTTCAGACGACCTTCCCGCCGTATTGGACGTATGCGCCGAATATCCCCGCCCCCGTTATCGCGGCGCATACCGCGCTTTGCCGCTATTGGACATGGTTGCGCCGTCTGAAAACGATTTGATGAAGGCGGCTTCGTTGCTGGAAACATTGCGCCGGCAACACGGCAAGGTTTTGGTCTGTTGCGCGCTGGGCTACGGACGCAGCGCGGCGGTGATACTCACTTGGCTGCTGGTTTACGGCGGCTGCCGCGATTTGGCGCAGGCGGCGGCGGAACTGAAACAGGTGCGCCCGCAGACGGTGCTGCCCGAAGAAACGGCAAAAGCAGTGGAAAACGCGGCAGGTCGTCTGAAACGGGCTACCTGAAAATTTTGCGGAAACGAAAAGGACAAACATGAACACAACACCCGAAACCGACAGCCTGATTGCCGCCCGCCTGCTCGCCACCTCCCGCTGCACCGCCGTGTTCAATGCCTTGCTGTTCGCCCTCTCCGCGCAGCGCGGCGGCGCGTGGTCGGCGGTGCAGCTTGTCTTGGCGGCGGCATTGCTGTACTGCCACATCCGCATCGGGTTCGACCACCGCGTGTTCCAAGATTTTGCAGAAGGGAAATACACGCCCGAAGCCTTCGACCAATCCTTGCGGCAAAGCGGTTTGCGCCGCGTTTCAGACGACCCCTCCATGCCGCGCCGCGTATCTGGCGCACTTGCCCTGTGGCGCAAAAGCCTGTATCTGACCGCCGCGCAATCCTCAGCCTTCCTTATCCAAATCCTCTGATGCCATGAAAAATTTTCTTAAAAAACAACTTGCCTGGCTGACCGACCAACTCTTATCCCTGTCGGTATCCTTCCTCACCGGCGTGCGCCCCAAAAGCCCGCGCGAGCTGGCGTTCAACCCGCAGCAGAAAGTGTATTACGCCAACCACGGCAGCCACGGCGATTTCGTGCTGGTGTGGATTTCCCTGCCGCGCCGCTGGCGGCAGTCCACGCGCCCCGTTGCCGGTTCGGACTACTGGCTGACCGGCAAACTCAAACGCTTCATCATCCAAAACGTCTTCAATGCCCTCCTGATTCCGCGCCACAGCGACAACCCGCAGGCGATTACCGAACAGATGAACCACGCGCTCCAAGCGGGCGATTCGCTGATCATCTTCCCCGAAGGCACGCGCAACACGGACGACGACTCCATCCTACTCCCTTTCAAATCAGGCATTTACCATCTGGCAAAAAGCAAACCCGACACCGAGTTTGTGCCGATATGGATAGACAACATCAACCGCGTCCTGCCCAAAGGCAAGATATTGCCCGTACCGTTGTTGTGCGAAGTCCACATCGGCGAACCACTGACCCTGCGCGATAACGAAGACAAGGAAAGTTTCCTCACGCGCACCCGCGAAGCCCTGCTGGCGTTAAAGCCGCAAACTGGCCGGGAACAGGAAAAGGCTACCTGAAAATGTGGCGGCATTTTTCAGGTAGCCTTTTCGGTTTCCGGCAGGGTTTGCTGCAATTTGCGGCATAAATCGCGGCAGTAGCGGCGCTGCTGGCGGCGCAGGTAGAGCCGCACCAGCCAGCGCGGCCGCCATTGCTTCAGGGTAACGGATTCGGTGAAATCCAGCCCGGTGCGGCCCTGGCCCAGCGCGGTGAAGCGGCCGACCCAGCTGCCGGAGAAAAGCTCGTTTTCCATATCGAACGCCCACAGGTGCGGCGGCTGGGATTGGGTGACGGTGAACAGGGTGCGGATGCCGGATGTGCTGCATTCGCAAAACCGGGCGGCGCCGAGCGGCTCGATGGTTTGCACGTCGCTGCGCCAGGCATAGTCGGTGAGCGAGGTAACGGTGCGCCACACGGTTTGGATGTCGGCGGGAACGGTGCGGCGGATTCGGGGTTGGATGGGCATGATGCTTTAGCTTCGGGGCTAGGGCTGTGGAGGCTACCTGAAAATGTGAGTTTTGGAGCAGAGTCTGCGAAGCGAAATTTTTCAGGTAGCCTTAATTTGGCAATCCATCGGCTGCGATGGTGATTTAAGCATATTGCTCCATCAGTTCAATAATTTCTTTAAAGCCATCTCGTTCGGAACGATAGTGCTTGGTAAAAGCCAGCAGTTCCATCCCGCTATTGGCATTGGGGTAGTGCACATCCCCACCGTTTTCCAGCATTTTTTTCAACACATCCAGCCGATGCGGCATGGCGCCCATCATGCCCAAGGGGATCACATTGTCCCGATTGGGTATATTGGGGTTAGCGCCCGCTTCCAATAGGGCTAGGGCAGCATCGCCGTTCTCAGCCAGCATGGCGTAATGCAGCGGGGTCATGCCGTAGCCATCTTGGGCGTTTACCTCTACGCCTTTTCCCAAATAGAAGAGGACTGTGGAGAGAGGAGCCGGGTTATGAGCATTTCTATTAACTCTATGTAAATAGTTCCATTTTTCAGGATCAGTAATATAAAGCGGATCAAATTTACCTGTATCACTCATTTCCTCCAGAAAAATGATATTACCTTCTCGGTTTGCACGGGCTATCTGCATTCCAATATCGTTTTCATATGGGTCTGTCATTATTTATTTTCCTGTTCTCAAGAGAATAGCATCTGGTCTTAATGCTGCCTAACGCAGCCATTTCTCCATTCATTTTCTATTATGGCTACCTGAAAACGTGAGTTTCAATGAAGTTAAAACGCAGCGCAGCAAAGTGTCTGCGAAGCTAGATTTTTCAGGTAGCCTATTTTACGGCCTGGCTGCGCTTTCCGCTGCGGCGGGCTGGCTGCCTTCCTGCTGCCAGCCGCTGCCGATGGCTTTGTAGAGGTTGAGCAGGTTGAGGCCGGCGGCGAGCTGGTTGTCGAGGAGGTGCTGGCTGTAGTCGGCGGCGGTGAGCCGGGATTGCAGGGGGGTATCGAGGGTTTTGCGGCCGTAGCGGAAGAGCTGTTGGTCGTTGCGCACTTGCTGCCGGGCGGTGCGCTCGGCTTGCTGAAGCTGCTGCTGTTGCGCGGCGAGGGCGTGTTGGGCTTGGTAGGCGTTGTCTACGTCGGCGAGGGCTTGCAGCAGGGTTTGGTCGTATTGGATGAGGGCGGATTGCAATCGGGCGTCGGCGGCTTGGATGTTGGCGCGGATGCGGCCGGCGGTGAAGAGGGGGAGCTGCACGCCGATACTGAGCAGGCCGCCGTTGCCGCTGCGGGCGCGGTTGAGGGGGGCGAGGTCGCTGTTGAGCTCGATGCGGCCGGTTTGCCAGAGGAATTGGATGTTGAAGCGGGGAAGGAGGTCGGCTTTGGCGCTGGCGAGCTGGGCGCTGCGGGCTTGGATTTCGGCGGCGCGGCGCATGGCTTCGCTATCGAGGCGGAAGCTTTGCGGGGTTTGGCCGATGAGCACGGCGATACTGCGCTGTTGGGCATCGAACTGGGCGGCCAGGGTGCTTTGTCGGGCTTCCAGGGCTTGGATTTGGGCGGCGATGGCGCCGGTGTCGTGGGCGGTGGCGTGGCCGGCTTGGAAGCGGCCGGCGATGTAGCGCGACAGTTCGCGCAGGGTGGCGAGCTGTTGGGCGATGAGGGTTTGCTGCTGCTGGATGTGGGCGGCGCGCAGGTAGTGTTCGGCAATTTGGGCGCTGATGAGGAGGCGGCTGCCGTGGAGCTGCTCTTGGGCGCCGAGGGCGGCGGCACGGGCGGCATCGGCGTCGCTGCTTTTTTGGCCGAAGATGTCGGGCTCCCAGGCGGCGCTGAAGCTGGCGGAGGCGAGGTGGCCGCCGTTGCCGAGGTAGGGGTCGCGGCGGTGGTTGCGGTAGCCGTAGGCGTTGGCGGCGAGGCCGGCGCTGGGGAGGAGGTCGGCTTCGGCGAGGCGGGCGGTGGCGCGGGCTTCTTCGAGCCGGCTTTGGGCGAGGGCGATGCTGTGGTTGTGTTGCAGGCCTTGTTCGATGAGGCGGGCGAGCTGGTGGTCGGGCCATTGCCGCCACCAGCGGTCGGGGCCGGGGGCGGGGTTGGATTGGCCGGTGTGCTGGAAGTGTTCGGGCAGCGTGATGTTGGACTGGCGGTTGATTTGGGTGGCGGTGCAGGCGGTGAGAAGGAGGGCCAGGGCGATGGGGAGGAGTTTGGAGGCGGACATGGTGGTTTCCTTGGGGTGGGCTACCTGAAAACAGAAGGGAGGTGGGCTCAGGCAGACTTTCGGGCATCTTGGGCTACCTGAAAAGTAAAACATACTTTTTCAGGTAGCCTTTCTATTTGGCTAATTCTGCTGCGCCAGCATCCGGCGGAAGCGGATCACGGCCAGGGCGGTGAAGAGGGCGCCGGCAACGGCGGTAATCAGCACGCGGTGGCGGATGATGCTCCAGCCCGCGCCGCGGAAGACGATTTCCTTGCTGATGGCGACGAACTGGGTCATCGGCGAGAGCTCGGAGAGCGAGCGCACGGCGGGCGGCAGATTTTCCATGGGCGAAGAGCTGCCGGAGAGCAGAAACACGGCGATATACACAATGATACACAACAGGCTGAACTGCGGCATGGTGGGCGCCTGCGTAGCCAGCAGCACGCCCAGCCCGGCCATGGAAAAAAGGTACACCGCCTGGCAGACGATAAACAGCGCCAGCGAGCCGTGAATCGGCACGCCCACGGCACGGTGCACCACCAAGAGCAGCGAGAGCACGGAAGAAATGAGGATAATCAGCCCGTTGGCCAGAATTTTCGCCATCACAATTTCGCCCGCGCCCACCGGCATCACCAGCAAATGCTCAATCGTGCCGTGCTCGCGCTCGCGGATCACGGCCGCGCCCACCAAGAGAATGGTGAGCAGGGTGGCGTTGCCCACCAGCTGGGTGAGTGGCATAAACCATTCGCTGCGCAGGTTTTCGTTGAACAGCACGTTCACCACCGGCTCGAAGGGCGCGGCGGCGGCATGGCGCGGCCCCAAATAATCGCCCACTTCGCGGTTCACAATTTGACCGATATACACCGAGCCCACCCCGGCCTGCGACATGGCGGTGGCGTCCACCAACAATTGCAGCTGCGGGCGTTTGCCGGCCAGGAGGTCGGCGGTGTAGTTGGGCGGGATGGAGAGGATGAAGCTATATTCGCCCACGTCCATGGCACGGTCGATTTGCCCGGCCTCGATGTTGTCCACCTGTTTAAACTGTGGCGCGAGCATGGCGTCGCGGATGCGGTAGGTGAGCGCGCTGCGGTCTTGGTCGTACACCGCCACCGCCGCGTTTTTCATTTCGGTGGTCACGTTTTTCGACACGGAATACACGCTGAATGTGAACATAAACACCAAGAGCGCAAACAGCGCGTAATCGGTGAAGAAGCTGCGGATTTCCTTGCCGCCCAAATACCACACGTTTTTCAGCCATTGGCGCATGTTATTTCTCCTGTTTCTTCAGCAGCAGCCCGGCGGCGAGCCAATAAACGGCGAAAAACAGTAAGAGCGTGCCACACAGCGTGTCCACATCGCACCAGCCCAGGCCTTTGGTGATGGTGCCCAGGCTGATAGTTTGAAACCAGCTGGTGGGGCTGAGGATGCCGATCCATTTGCCCGCGCCGCTCAGGGTGGAAGCCGGGTAGATCATGCCGGAGAAATCCAGCGCCGGAATCATCGCCAAAATCGCCGCCGCAAAAATCGCCGCCACCTGCGTGCGCACGAAGGTGGACACCAAGAGCCCGAAGCCGGTGGAGGCGAGCACGAAACACAGCGTGCCCGCGGTGAGCGCGGCAAACGAGCCTTTCAGCGGCACGCCCAACCCGAACACCACCACGCCGAGCAAAAACAGATAGCTGAGCATGGAAAGCAGCACATAGGGCAGCTGCTTGCCCAGCAGATACTGAAAGGGCGAGGCGGGCGAGCTATACAGGTTCATGATGGAGCCGATTTCTTTTTCGCGCACCACGGAGAGCGCAGTGAGCATGGCGGGAATCATCATCAGCGAGAGCATGAGGAAGCCCGGCGTGAGCGCGTTGATGCTTTTGAAGGTGGGATTGTAGATGAAGCGGGTTTGCATTTCGGTGGGTGCGGCAAGGCGGATGCCGTGTTGGCGATAGAGGCCGGCGGCGTATTGGCTGAGGATGCCTTGGGCGTAGCCGCTGATGTTTTCGCCCACGAAGGGCCAGGAGCCGTCGATGTAGAAACCGAGCTGCGGGCGGCGCTGCAATTGCAGGTTTTTGCCAAAATCGGGCGGGATTTCCAGCACCATGCGGGCGCGGCCGGCGGTGAGGGTGGCGCCGATGTCGGCGCGGGAGGCGATCTCGGCGGTTTGGCGGAAATAGGCCGAGCCGTCGAAGGCTTGTGCCAGCTCGCGGCTGTATTGGCTTTGGTCTTGGTCGAGCACGGCGAAGTCCATTTCGTTTACGTCGAACGATACGCCAAGGCTGCCGGCCAGGAGGTACACCAGCGGGCCGATGAGGGCAAACATCAGGCGGATGCGGTCGCGCAGCAGCTCTCTGCCTTCGCGGCGGGCAAAGGTGAACACGGAAGCGAGCCAGTAGCGCAGGCCGGAGGGGGCGTCGGGGGTGGCCGCAGGTTTTTCAGGTAGCCTTTCTTGGGCAGTTGGGGCGTCGGGGGTGGCCGCAGATTTTTCAGGTAGCCTTTGCTGTTCGGCGGCTTCGTCTTGCTCCAAGTAGCGGATAAAGGCTTCTTCCAAGGAGTCGGCGTGCTGGCGGCGGCGCAGTTCTTCCGGCTCGCCCACGGCCAGCACGCGGCCGCGGTGCATCAGGGAGATGCGGTCGCAGCGGGCGGCTTCGTTCATGAAGTGGGTGGACACGAAAATGGTCACACGCTCTTCCCGCGCCATGCGGAACAGGTATTGCCAAAACATATCGCGCGCGGCGGGATCGACGCCGGAGGTGGGCTCGTCCAATATCAACACCTGCGGGCGGTGCAGGCAGGCGGCGGCCAGTTGCAGGCGCTGGCGCACGCCCAACGGCAGGGCGGCGGGGGTGGCACCGGCCAAATCGGAGAGTTCAAACTGCTGCAACACGGCGGCGATGGCGGCTTCACTGTTCTCGCCGAGCTGGTAGAGCTGGGCGTGCAGCACCAGGTTTTGCCGCACGCTCAGCTCCTCATACAGCGAAAAGGCCTGCGACATATAGCCCACGCGCTGGCGCACGGCGGCGCTGCCGGCGTCGATGGGCTCGCCCAGGAGGGTGGCTTCGCCTTCGCTGGCGTCTAAGAGGCCGGTGAGCATTTTCATGGTGGTGCTTTTGCCGCAGCCGTTGGAGCCGAGGAAGCCGAAAATTTCGCCCTGGCGGATGCGGAAGCTCACGTGGTCCACCGCCGTGAAATTGCCGAAGCGCTTGCTGAGGTTTTCGGCTTCGATGGCGGGCGGCAGGGAATCGTCGGGGAGGAAGGGAGGCAGTTGGGCGTCGTCCCAATGGGTTTGTTTGCTTTCAGGTAGCATCCGGATATAGGCCTGCTCCAGCGTGGCGCAGCCGCTTTGCGCGAGGATGGATTGCGTGCCGCCGTTCACTAAAATATGGCCGTCGTCCATGGCCAGCAGCTGCTCAAATTGCTCGGCTTCGTCGATGTAAGCCGTGGCCACCAGCACGGTCATGCCGGGGTTTTCGGCGCGCAGCTCGCGCACCAGCTCCCAAAATTGCCGGCGCGACAGCGGATCCACGCCGGTGGTGGGCTCGTCCAAAATCAGCAGGTCGGGATTGTGCACCAGAGCGCAGCACAGGCTGAGCTTCTGCTTCATACCGCCAGAGAGCTTGCCGGCGGCGCGAGAGGCGAAAGGCGAAAGGCCGGTGGACTGCATCAGGCGCGCGATGTGTTGCCGGCGCTGCGGTTTGCTCAGGCCGAACAGGCGGGCGTGGAAATCAATGTTTTCATACACCGAAAGCGTGGGATAGAGGTTTTTGCCCAAGCCCTGCGGCATAAAGGCAATGCGCGGCAACAGCGCCTCCCGCTCGGCTTTGTGCGCCACGTTGTGCCCGAGCACGCGCACTTCGCCGCTTTGGATGGTGCGCACGCCGGCAATCAGCGAAAGCAGCGTGGATTTGCCCACGCCGTCGGGGCCGATGAGGCCGACCGTGGTGCCGCGCGGGATGGTGAGCGACACGCCGCGCAAGGCCTGCCGTTTGCCGTAGGCGTGCGAGAGTTGGCTGATTTCGATGGCGTTTGGCATGGCTTTGCCCTATTGCGGCAGGCGGGTGTGCAGCTCGGCCGGCCAGGGCTGCTTGGCATCGGTGCGCACGAAGCCGGTGGCCGTCATGCCGCCTTTCAGGTAGCCCTGGTATTTGGCGGCCACATCAGCCGGAATTTGCAGCTTCACCCGAAACATCAGCTTGGTGCGCTCTTCGGCGGTTTCCACAAATTTGGGCGTGAACTGCGCTTCGGCGGAAACATAGGTAACCGTGGCGGGGAATACTGCGTCCAGCCCGTCCATCTTGATGCGCGCCTCGCTGCCCAGCGGGATTTGGTTCACCGTGGGCGCGGGCAGGAAGAGGCTGATGCTAGCGTCGTTCAAGTTCAAAAGGCTCACCACCTTGCCGCCGGCGGGCAGCACGTTGCCCGGCTCGGCCAGCCGGTATTCCACCCGCCCGGCCTGCGGCGCGCGCACCGACAAGTCGCCAATCACGGAAGACACCTGCGCCATCTTGGCCTGCGCCTGCCCCACGCCGGCCTGCGCTTCGTTACGCGCGGCCTGCGCGGCCTGCACGGCGGCTCGGGCGGCATCACGCTGCGCCAGGCGCGTATTGAGCTCGGCTTGGGAAATCAAATTGTCGCGGAACAGCTGGCGGGCATTGTCGGCTTCCATCTGCGCGGTTTTCAGCTGCTGCTGCTGCGCGCTCACCTGCGCCTGGGCGCGGCGCACGGTTTGCTCCAGCTGCGCCTTGCCGGCCTGCGCTTCGGAAAGCTGCGCCTGCGCCGTATCGGAAGAAAGCCGCGCCAGCACGGTATCCGCCTCCACATACTGCCCTTCCTTCACCAGCATTTCCTCCACCCGCCCGGCATACAGGCTGGCCACATCCATACGCGCAAATTCTAGCCGCCCGTTGGCATGGGCGATGCCCGCGAGCGGGTCGGGCGCGCCGTATTGGCGGAACACAAGTGCGCCGATACCAACAATGGCGGCCAGCGGCAGCAGGAGCAATAAACGTTTAGGCAGTTTCATGGGAATCCCTCAAAGCAAGGCGTGAATAGGAATAATTCTAAAGGCGCGGCCGGGCGCTGCAAACCGCTAAAAAACGATTGGCCGTGCCACTAAGCATACGGAAACGACAAAACCGTTGCTTAAGCGCATGGAAAAATGCAAAATGGCCTCGGGCAACACCCTGAGGAAACATCATGGCCGACACCGAAACCCGCACCGACCCGCGCATCATCAAAACCCACCGCGCCATCCGTGAAGCCTTTATCGAGCTGCTGCACGAAAAGCCCTTCGCCCAGATTAGCGTGCAGGACATCCTCGAGCGCGCTCCGGTAAACCGCTCCACCTTCTATAAATACTATTCCGGCAAAAGCGATTTGGCCGGCAAGATGATTGCCGATTTCAAAGCCGAATACAGTGTCATTATTCTTACCCGATTTCAGGCGAGTAGTTTCGATGTATTTTTGAGCGTGATGCCCGAAGCCTCGGAGTGGATACACAGCCGGCGGCGGCTCATTCTCGCCCTGTGGAAAGTCGATACCCGCCGCCACCACCTCTACCGCGACATGCACGGCCTGATTAAGCAGCAATTCCTGCGCTTCGTGCGCCGCCACCCCAAAGCCGACCCAAACAAAGACTGGGACTACCAGGCCGATATGCTCGCCACCATGATCCTGGGCAGCATGGACTACTTCTTCAGCCGCGACCTGCCCCTGCGCCTGCCCGAAATCCGCAAAGCCTGGGCGGAGATGAGCGAGCTGCTGCTGCCGTAAGCGCGTTTGCTGGCAAGGAAAAGGCTACCTGAAAAATAGCTGTCTGGTTGAAGCCAGTTAAAGCAAGCGTTATCTCAGCCCGAACGAGCGCTCTCAGATTGCATGATTGGTTTATCCAAACAGGCTACCTGAAAAAGAGCGCTGGCGTGCGGCGGTTTTTCGGCTGCCCTGTTCATCCGCCGTATCAATAAAGGCTACCTGAAATTTTTCAGGTAGCCTCTTTGGCGTTTGGAGAGCGGGAAACTCAGAAGCGGTTTTTCAATTCGCGCAGGGCGGTGAAGACTTGCTCTTCGTTGGCGAGGGTTTGGCCGGCGAGCTCGGCGGCGCGGTCGGCTACCTGAAAATGATCGGTGCGCAGGAAGGGGTTGATTTGCCGTTCGTGGGCGAGGGATACGGGCAGGGTGGGGGTGTGCGTGGCATCTTGCAGGCCTCGGGCGACAGCGGGGTTGTGCGGTTCGATGTGTTGGGCGAAGCGCAGATTGGCGGCGGTGTATTCGTGGGCGGGATAGAACAATGTGTTTTCAGGTAGCCTGCCAAAGCGTTGCAGGGAGGCGAAGAGCTGGGCTGGGGTGCCGGTGAACACGCGGCCGCAGCCGGCGGAAAAGAGGGTGTCGCCGCAGAATACGTGCAGCCGGCCGCCCGTTTGCAGCAGGTAGCTGAGGTGGCTGTCGGTGTGGCCGGGGGTGTGCCACACGCGCACGGGGTGCTGCCAGAGCGTCCAGCCGCTGCCTTCGCCGACGGTGTCGGTGGCGTGGGGGATGCCGGGCGGGGCATAAACGGCGCAGTCGGGAAAGTGGCGGCGCAGCTCGGGCAGGCCGGCGGTGTGGTCGTCGTGGTGGTGGGTGATCCAAATTTGGCGCAGGCTGAGGCGCTGAGTTTTCAGGTAGCCTAATACGGGCTCGGATTCGCCGGGGTCGATGCACACGGCTTCGCTGCCGTGGCGCAGCAGCCAGATGTAGTTGTCGGCGAGGGCGGGGATGGGGAGGATTTGCATGGCTTGTTTTGAATAAAGAGTGCTGGATGTGCTGGGATTTTAAGCGGTGATGGCTGTTGCTGGGAAGTACGGGGGTGAATGAATTGACAAACGGGGGGCGGGTTGCCAAAATGCCTGCCTTTACGGCATTTTACAAAGGATCGGGTGCGGATGTCTGCGGTTGATTATGTGGTTAATCTGGTGCTGAGCGCGATTTTGATTGTGGGGGCGTATCAGTTTTACTTTTTCACCCAGCGCCATCCGCGGCGGGCGGCGAAGGTGATGAATTCGCGGCTGGATGAGAAAATTCCGTTTGTGGCTTGGTGGTCTTGGGTGTATAGCTTTTTGTATTACCCGGCGATTTTGTATTTAAACTGGCTGATGGCGGATTCGCGGCAGTTTGTGATGACGGCGTTCAGCTTTCTGATTTTGCTGTTTGCGCAGATGCTGTTTTTCTGGCTGTGGCCGGTGTCCACGCCGCCGCACTGGCGCAGCATCAACACGGGCAAAACGGCTTCGGAGAAGTTTCTGCTGTTTGTGCAGAAGTTCGACCAATCCACCAACTGCTTCCCGAGCATGCACGTTTCCGTGGCGATGCTCACCGCCATGCACGCCTACCCGAGCATGGGCGCGGCGGCATTTGCCTTCCCGCTGCTGATTGCGCTCTCGTGCATGTTTACCAAGCAGCACTATCTGATTGATTTGCCGGCGGGCGCGTTTTTGGGCTGGCTGGTGTTTAAGCTGTATGGCTGGCTGATGCTGGTTTGATGCCGGACGGGGTAGGGGGCAGGCTACCTGAAAACTGTGTATCCACTTGCTTGGAGCTAAAATTCGGTTTCAACGCAGCAAACACGCCCGCAGCAAATTCCGCCCCAGCAGGCAAACCCCAAAAGGACCCCGCCATGAGCCTTGCCCTTTCTTCCCCGCCCGTCGCCGCCCAAGCCGCCCATTTAGCCCCGCAGGCAGGCTATATCTTTATGGGCGTCTTTGCCGTATTGCTTTTCGCCAGCGTCATCGGGCAATGGCTCAAACGCAAAAACGGCGCAGGCAATGCCACCATCGCCAACCTCAACGCCCGCATCTACGCCTGGTGGCTGATGACGCTGGTGCTGCTGGCGGCATTCTGGTTCGGCAAAACGGGGACGGTCGTGCTGTTTTTCCTAATTTCGTTTGCCGCCCTGCGCGAATTTATGACCCTCGTTTACCGCCGCCGCAGCGACTATTACAGCATGGTGGCGTGTTTCTACCTGCTTTTGCCCGTGCAGTATTATTTCGTCTATGACGGCTGGTACGGCATGTTCAGCATTTTCATCCCCGTCTATGGCTTTCTGCTGCTGCCGATTATCGCCAGCCTGAGCGGGCAAACCGCCCATTTCCTCGAACGCGCCGCCAAAACGCAGTGGATGGCTATGATTTGCATCTTCTGCCTTTCACACGTCCCCGCCCTGATGTTCCTGAACTTGGACGGCTTCGACAGCGGCGGCAACATCCTCCTGCTGATTTTCCTGATAGGCGTAGTGCAGGCTTCGGACGTGTTGCAATACGTTTGGGGCAAACTCGTCGGCGGAGCCAAAATCATGCCCTCGCTTTCCCCGTCCAAAACAGTATCCGGCACGGTCGGCGGCATTTTGTCCGCCACCGTCCTCGCCGCACTGATGTCGCCGATTACCCCCTTTACCCACGGTCAGGCCGCCGCAATCGGCTTCGTCGTCTGCCTGATGGGTTTCTTCGGCGGGCTGGTGATGTCCGCCATCAAACGCGACTACGGTGTCAAAGACTGGGGCAACATGATACGCGGACACGGCGGTATGCTTGACCGCGTAGATTCCATCTGCTTCGCCGCACCCGTGTTTTTCCACATCGTCCGCTATTTCTGGCACGGCTGAAGGTGGGAAAAAAAGCGATAGCAGGCTACCTGAAAAAAGATTTCTGGCATAATATGCTTAAAAATATGGATTATTTATTTTGTTTTCCCGTATTTTGAAAAAATAAGGGCCTGTACTAGATTAGCCCTAAATTCCACACCATCTCCGCAGGATTTTAAGCTGTCGGGACGGTGTGCCGAAGTTAAACCGAAATTCGCATTCTTTTAAGAACAGCGGGAAAGATTTGCGGTCGATTCCGTTGTATTTGCGTAAGACACGTTTTGCCTGATTCCAAAAATTCTCAATGCCGTTGATGTGGTTTTGACGGTCTGCAAATTCCTTGGAATGGTTAATACGGTGATGGATAAAACCACTCACGTCCAACTTGTCGTAACTGCTCAGGCTGTCGGTATAAACAATGCTGTCCGGCATGATTTTCTTTTTGATGACAGGCAGTAACGTTTCAGACTTGGCGTTATCCACCACAATGGTATAGACCCGTCCTTGTCGTTTCAGGATGCCGAATACCACTACCTTGCCTGCCGCACCGCGTCCTCGCCTGCCTTTGCGGCGTCCGCCGAAATAGCTTTCGTCCAGTTCAACCGGGCCGGCGAAAATTTCATCGGCAGCCAGTGCCAGATGATGGCTGATGACTTGGCGGATTTTGTGGTAGAACAGGATAGCAGAGTTGGGTTGTATGCCTAAAATATCGGCAGAGGAACGGGCGGTAACTTCCAACACAAAAAACGGAGCAGTTCTTTTTGTGCTTTCTTCTTTAATTTGCAGTGAGTTATCTTCATATTTTGAGGGTAACATCACTGCTAATCTAGTACAGCCCCTTAAAAAATCGCCTTGGCGCATGAGCCAACCCTTTCCCATATCTCTCCGAATACCGCTTGTGCCGAAAAATCCGACACGCCTCCGCCCGTGCCGCTATTCCAGCACGCTCAGTCCGGGCAAATCGGCAAAGCCGCGCTCGCGCACGATTTGGCAGAAATTATCGAGGTAGCTTTTGTGCGCGTCGTCGCTGCGCATGCCGGCGTAGAGCTCGCTGGTGAGCGGCGGGCTACCGATGGTGCGCGCGGCGATGTAGCCCTTTTCCAAGTAGGGGATCACCGCCCAATAAGGCAGGGCGGCCACGCCGCGCCGGCTGGCCACCAGCTGGATGATGGCGATGGTGAGCTCGCTGTGGCGGCGCGGCGGGTTGATGCCCACGGGCAGCAGGATTTTGCGCAGCAGGTCGAGCATATCGTCGGGCACGGGGTAGGTGATCAGCGTTTCATTGGCAAAATCCTGCGCCTGCCACACCGGCTTGGCGGCCAACGGGTGATCTTGCGCGCAGATGCCCACCATTTCGTAGGCAAACAGCGGCTGGTAGCGGATGCCGGCCTGCGGCACAGCTTCGGATACGATGGCGAGGTCGGCGCGGTGTTGCAGCAAGAGCCCCACCGGATCGGCCTGGAAACCGGACACGATATCCAGCTCCACCTTGGGCCACAGCGGGCGGAAGTCGCTCATGGCGGGCATGAGCCAATCGAAACAGGTGTGGCACTCCACCGCCAGCCGCAATTCGCCGCTGCCGCCGCCGGCAATCTGCGCCATGTCTCGCTCGGCGGCGGCCACCTGCGGCACGATTTCGCGCGCCAGCTGGAGCAGGCGCTCGCCGGCGGGGGTGAAGCGCAGCGGGCTGGATTTGCGCTCGAACAGCGGCGTGGCGTAGTAGTTTTCCAGCGCGCGGATTTGGTGCGACAGGGCGGATTGGGTGAGGAACACGCGCTTGGCGGCCAGCGACACGCTGCCGGTTTCGGCCAGCGCGAGCAGGGTTTTGAGGTGGCGCAGTTCGATGATGGATTCCATTTTTCAGGTAGCCTTTTGCTCAGCCGGCATTGTGCCGGCGTTTTGTTTTGTTTGCATTTTTTAGTTTTCAGGTAGCCTTTGCCGTGTGCGGAGGCTACCTGAAAATTTGCGCTCAATCGGTTTCCGCCATTTCCAGCGCCTGCTTGATATCCACGGCCACGATGCGGGACACGCCTTTTTCCTGCATGGTCACGCCGATGAGCTGCTCGGCCATCTCCATGGTGAGGCGGTTGTGGGAAATATACAGAAACTGGGTTTGCGCGCTCATTTCTTTCACCAGCTTGCAGAAGCGGCCGGTGTTGGCGTCATCCAGCGGGGCATCCACTTCGTCGAGCAGGCAGAAGGGGGCGGGGTTGAGGCTGAACAGGGCGAATACGAGGCTCATGGCGGTGAGGGCTTTTTCGCCGCCGCTCAAGAGGTGGATGGTGCTGTTTTTCTTGCCGGGCGGGCGCGCCATGATGGAAACGCCGGCGCTGAGCAAGTCGTCGCCCGTCATATGCAGCGCGGCTTCGCCGCCGCCGAACAGGGTGGGGAAGAAGGTTTGCATTTTGGCGTTTACGGCATCGAAGGTGGTTTGGAAGCGCTGCTTGGTTTCGCCGTCGATTTGGGCGATGGCTTCTTCCAGCAGTTCGATGGCGGATTGCAGGTCTTGGCGCTGGGTTTGGTAGTAGCCGTCGCGCTCGCGGGCTTCGGCCAGCTCTTCGAGCGCGGCCAGGTTCACGGCGCCGAGGGCTTGGATGCGGCGGGACAGGCTGTCGATTTGCTGCGACCAGTCTTTTTTCAGGTAGCCTGCCTGCTGCTCGGCTTCGAGTGCGGGCAAATCGGCTTGGCGAGCTAATAAATTGTCGTGGAAGTGTTTGGCGTTGAGCAGGGCTTCCTGCTGTTGCAGCAGGGCGGTTTGGGCGGCGGCCTGCCATTGGGGCAGTTCGGCGGCCAGCGCCTGCTGGCGGGCGTATTGCTCGCGCCCCTGCTCTTGGGTGGCGGCCAGCTGGGCGGCGGCGGCCTGCATTTGCTCTTCCAGCGCGAAGGCGGATTCGGCAAGCGCTTCCAGCTGGAGGCGCTGTTCGTCTTCGCTGTCTTCGGCGTAGGTGAGGGCGAGCTCGTGCTGGCGCTGCTGCCAGTCGGCTTTCTGCTGCACCAGCGCGGCCATGCGGCTGCCGAGATAGTGCAGCTGCTGTTGCTGGCGCTGGGCTTCGATTTCGGCGGCGTTGCGGTGTCGGGCGGCTTCGAGCACGGCCTGCTGGGCTTGGCGCAGGGCTTGCTGCGCCTGCCGGCTGTGTTCGGCCTGCTCGCGGCTGCCTTCTTCCAGCTCGGACAGGGCTTCTTTGAGCGCGGTATTTTCTTCGGCCAAGAGTTCGGCGGCGAGGCTCAGTTCTTCGATTTCCTGCGCCAATTGCGCCTGCTCTTGGGCGATGTGCTGGCGGCGCTGCTGCTCTTGGGCGGCACGGGCGGCCTGTTCGCCGGCCTGCTGGCGGGCGGCGGCGAGCTCGGCGGCAAGGCGGCGCTGTTCGCTTTGCGCTTGGCGCAGCGCGGCTTCGGCTTCGGCCTGCTGCTGTGCCAGCTTGCGGGCTTCGGCTTGGGCTACCTGAAATTTCGGCTGCCATTCGGCCAGCTGGGCGGCGAGCTCGTCGTGGCGGCTGTGCAGGCGCATTTGGCGGCCGGCGCCGGCTTCATGGTGCAGCAGCACGCCGAGGCGGTCGATGCGGTGGCCTTGCGGAGTGAGCCATTCTTGGCCGGGCTCGAGGCGGCTGCGGTGGGCGAGGGCGTAGTCTAAATCGGGGGCGCACAGGATGCCTTCGAGCCAATGGGCGAGGGCTACCTGAAAAGGCGGCTCGGCCTGGATTTGGTGGATTAGGGCTTGGGCGGGGCTGGCGGTGCGGTGGGCATGGGCTTCGCGGCTGAACCAGGCGGCGGCGGCTTCGGGCAGCGGAGAAGGCGGCCGGAAATCGGCGGGCAGCGCGCGGGCGTTGAGCCGCTCGCCGAGCACGGCGGCCAGCGCGCCCTGCCAGGCTTCGGGCACGCGGATGTGCTGCCACAGGGCGGGGGTTTCGGCTTGGCCGCTGCCCTGCCAGAAGTCGTGGCCGGCCTGCTCGGCCAGGAGGGCGGCGAGGGTGTGCTGCTCGGCTTGGGCGGCTAGGATGCGGCGTTCCTGTTCCTGCTCGTGTTCGCGGGCGGCTTGCAGGGCGGTTTTCAGGTAGCCTGTTTGCTCTTCTAGTTGTTGCAGCTGCTGCTCGCCGCGTTGGTATTGCCCGGCAAGGGCTTCGGTGTGCACTTGGGCGGCAGCGGGCGCGGCGCCGTCGGCGGGCGCGAGGGCGGCGGCTTCTTGCTGCAACCTGGCTTGGCGCTCTTGCAGCCGGCCGATATTTTGCCGGCTGTGTTGCAGCTGCTGCTGTTTGAGGGCGAGCTCGCGGCGCAGTCGGTCGGCTTCGTCGCGGCGGCTTTGCTGCTGCTCGGCGGCTTGGCGGCCGGCGCTTTCAAGCGCGGGCAGTTGTTCTTCGAGGGCGTCGGCTTCGGCGCTGAGGAGCTCGAGCTGCGCTTGCTGTTCGGCGGCGGCTTGGGCGGCGGCGCGGTGTTGCTGCTGGAGCTCGCTGTGTTCGCTGTCGATTTTTTGGATGGCGGCTTGGGCGGCAGCCTGCTCGCGCTCGAGGCGCTGGCGCTGGCTTTGCCGGGAGCGGATTTGTTCTTCGAGGCGGGCGCTTTGCTCGCGCAGGAGGGCGTGTTGCTGGTTCAGCCGGTATTGTTCGGCCTGCTGGTTTTGCTCGGTTTGGCGCAGCATGTGCACGGCGTCGCCGAGGGCTTGGTTTTGGCGGGCGAGCTCGTCTTGGCGGGCGCGGGCGTGTTCGTGGGCTTCGGCGGCTTGGTCGGCGGCGGCAAGGGTGTGCCGCCATTGGGTGAAGTCGTGCTGGTTTTGGGCGTGGTTGAGCTCGGCGGTGAGGCTACGGTAGCGTTCGGCGGCGGCGGCCTGGCGTTGGAGTTTTTCCACTTGCCGGCCGAGCTCGGCTTGCAGATCGCCGAGGCGCTGGAGGTGTTCGCGGGTGTCGCGCAGGCGGTTTTCGGTTTCGCGGCGGCGTTCTTTATATTTGGATACGCCGGCGGCTTCTTCGATGTGAGCGCGCAGCTCTTCGGGGCGGGCTTCGATGATGCGGGCAATCATGCCCTGTTCGATCACGGCATAGCCGCGCGCGCCCACGCCAGTACCGAGGAAGAGGTCGGTGATGTCGCGGCGGCGCACTAGCTGGCCGTTGATGTAGTAGCTGGATTCGCCTTGGCGGGTGAGCTGGCGGCGGATGCTGATTTCGCCGTATTGCCCCCATGCGCCTTGCAGGCTGCCGTCGGCATTGCTGAATACGAGCTCCACGGAGGCGCGGGGGGCAGGGCGTCGGGTGGCGGCGCCGTTGAAGATGACGTCTTGCATGCTTTCGCCGCGCAGCTGTTTGGCGGAGGCTTCGCCCAGCACCCAGCGCACGGCGTCGATGACGTTGGATTTGCCGCAGCCGTTAGGCCCGATCACGGCCACGAGCTGGCCGGGAACGTGGATGGTGGTGGGATCGGTGAAGGATTTGAAGCCGGCCAGTTTAATGTGGGTTAAACGCATGAAGGGTGTGGAAAAAACGGAACGCGGTATTTTATCGGAAGCGGGTGGGAGAGGCTACCTGAAAACATCCGCTGCTTTACGGATAAGTTTTCAGGTAGCCTTTTGCTGTTTCTTGCGGCGCAACCGCTGCCTGCGGGCGCGCCGATACCAGGCGATGCTCAGCCACAGCCACAATCCCCAAGCCACCAAGGCAGCGCGTGTCCAGCCGCGCGCATAACACCACCACTGCTCGGCTTCCTGCTGCGGGCTGAATTCGGCACGGTATTGGCGCACGATGCCGTCTTTGGTGTAGTCCAGCTCGGTGATCACGCGGTAGCTCAGCCCCGGCCCGCACCACGCGCTGCATCGGCAGGCACTCTTCCCGCTGCCACAGCTCTTCATCGTATTGGCAGAGCGGGTCGGCCGGGTTGCGGCAATCCAGATTGAGCTGCGTGCCGTCTCTGCCGTACGAATGGTGCCGGCGATATGCGGATTGTCGTCATCGTCATACCATTGGCGCCGCGTCAGTTCGCCGCTGCCATAGCGCACATAGGATACGGGCGTGCGCAAATGCTGCCAGCGCTTGTGGTTTTCCGCCGCCGACACCAAGGCGCCCATACCCACGCCTGCGGCTACCAACATGCCGCTCAGCTAAAGCCAAGGCAGGCTGAATTGAATCTTCGCAAAATCGCGGTTCAGTCGCTCTTTGTTCTGTTGTATCTGCCGTATGGTGTGAAAAAAATTGCCCATCCCGCCTCCTGTATTTCAGCAGCCAAATTGTATAGCGAAACAAGCAAGATAAACCATGCATGGGCTTAAGGCTACCTGAAAACTGCCGACTGACCAACCCAAAACCGTCCGCCAAACGATAGATTTGTTTTTGCCAAACGATAGCATTTTGTAATACAATGCCCCGTCTTGAGTAACAACTCATTTACTATTGAAATCAATGGATAAGCAAAAGAAACTCGTTACCGTAATGGTGCTGGACGAACAGCACACCGAAACCTTTGTGATCGAAGAATCACGGCTGCGTGCCATCAAACCCACCATTATCGGGCTTTCCCTCGCCACGGCAGCGCTACTGGCCGGCCTGCTGGCGCTAGGCTGGCACTACTACCAAAGCTACCATCAATTTGCCCAACAGCAGGCGCAAACGCAACAGCTCGCCCAAGAAATCGAAGACTTGAAAGAAGCGCGTTCCGCCGAAGTTTCCGCCAAACTCAACCAGCTGGCGCAATCGGAAAAAGCCGTAGCCGAGCTGCGCGAATATCTGCGCCAGCGCGGCGCCAACGTGCCCTCGCCGCCACCGCCCAAATCCGAAGATGGCAAACCCATCAGCCAGGCCGGCGGCCCGGTCAGCATCCTGCCGCCGGCCGATACGCCGGAGTTCAGCCAAATCATCGAACAACTGCTGAAAGCCGCCCGTAGCATGCCGCTCGGCCGCCCCGCACAAGGCGGGCTGTCTTCCGGCTTCGGCCCGCGGCACAACCCGTTTAGCGGGCGTGGCAGCGAATTCCACCACGGCTTAGACTTTCGCGGCAACATCGGCGACCCAGTGCGCGTCACCGCCAACGGCACGGTGGAATTTGCCGGCACCATGAACGGCTACGGCCAAGTAGTGAAAGTGCGCCACGGCTACGGCTACAGCACGGTGTACGGCCATTTGTCGCACATCGACGTGCAAACCGGGCAAACGGTTAAAGCCGGCGACCTCATCGGCAAACTCGGCTCCACCGGCCGCTCCACCGGCCCGCACCTGCACTACGAAGTGCGCCTGAACAACGAACCGCATGATCCCGCAGGCTTCCTCAGCCTCGCCAAATAATCCTTATCCCTTCCTTCCAGCCAAATCACGGAGAAATAACCATGTTTAAAGACAAGAAAGAACGTTCCCAACCCACCGGCAACGCACCCAGCGCCATCGATACCATCATCGGCGCCCAATGCCGGATTCAGGGCGACATCCTGAGCCAGCAATCGGTAAAGATTGAAGGCCAGATTCAAGGCAATGTGCAGGCCGGCGGCACAGTGATTATCGGCGACAAAGGCGCGGTAAACGGCGATATCCGCGGCAGCGAATTGGTGGTATTCGGCAAAACCGAAGGCTTGATCGAAGTGAAAAAACTCCACCTAAAGCCGAACGCCCGGGTAACCGGCAACATCCGCACCCAATCGCTGCAAGTGGAAGACGGCGCCGTTTATACCGGCGACATCCGCATGGACCGCAACGCCGGCAACGCCACCCTGCCCCCCGCCGGCAGTCCCGACAAGGCCATCGCCCCACCTGAGAAAGCAGCAGGCAAATAAGTCCAAGCCTGTTCGCTGTTTTCCCCATACAGCATAAGCAAAGGCTACCTGAAACTTTTCAGGGCCTTTGGCTGCTTTGCCTCGTATAAACTGAACCACAACTCGCCGCCGCTACATGTTCTCCCCTACTTTATTCCTCAAGATTTTCTCTGAAATTCGCTTGTCCCCCACAAGGAAACACCCCGGCTGATTAAGCCGGGGTGTCGGAATAGGTGTTTGGCAGTGTCCTACTTTCGCACGGGTATCCGTACTATCATCGGCGCTGGTTCGTTTCACGGTCCTGTTCGGGATGGGAAGGCGTGGGACCAAACCGCTATGGCCGCCAAACTAAACTGTACAAATCGTCAAGCCGCCGATATCGCTATCGGCCAATCAATCTTCTCCGGCCAAACTCTCTCAAGGTTCGACCGTCGGGTAATGTGTATCTCTTTCCAGTAAGCTTTATCTTCCGTCCTCTCCGGTGGCCAGCCACCGCAAAGCACTTCAAATGATAGAGTCAAGCCTCACGAGCAATTAGTATGGGTTAGCTGCACGCGTTGCCGCGCTTCCACACCCCACCTATCAACGTCCTGGTCTAGAACGACTCTTTAGTGTGGTTATACCACAAGGGAAGTCTCATCTCCAGGCAGGTTTCGCGCTTAGATGCTTTCAGCGCTTATCCTTCCCGAACTTAGCTACCCGGCGATGCCACTGGCGTGACAACCGGTACACCAGAGGTTCGTCCACTCCGGTCCTCTCGTACTAGGAGCAGCCCCTGTCAAACTTCCAACGCCCACTGCAGATAGGGACCAAACTGTCTCACGACGTTTTAAACCCAGCTCACGTACCACTTTAAATGGCGAACAGCCATACCCTTGGGACCGACTACAGCCCCAGGATGTGATGAGCCGACATCGAGGTGCCAAACTCCGCCGTCGATATGAACTCTTGGGCGGAATCAGCCTGTTATCCCCGGAGTACCTTTTATCCGTTGAGCGATGGCCCTTCCATTCAGAACCACCGGATCACTATGTCCTGCTTTCGCACCTGCTCGACTTGTCGGTCTCGCAGTTAAGCTACCTTTTGCCATTGCACTATCAGTCCGATTTCCGACCGGACCTAGGTAACCTTCGAACTCCTCCGTTACTCTTTGGGAGGAGACCGCCCCAGTCAAACTGCCTACCATGCACGGTCCCCGATCCGGATCACGGACCTGGGTTAGAACCTCAAAGTCACCAGGGTGGTATTTCAAGGACGGCTCCACAGAAACTGGCGTCTCTGCTTCTAAGCCTCCCACCTATCCTACACAAGTGACTTCAAAGTCCAATGCAAAGCTACAGTAAAGGTTCACGGGGTCTTTCCGTCTAGCAGCGGGTAGATTGCATCTTCACAACCACTTCAACTTCGCTGAGTCTCGGGAGGAGACAGTGTGGCCATCGTTACGCCATTCGTGCGGGTCGGAACTTACCCGACAAGGAATTTCGCTACCTTAGGACCGTTATAGTTACGGCCGCCGTTTACTGGGGCTTCGATCCGATGCTCTCACATCTTCAATTAACCTTCCAGCACCGGGCAGGCGTCACACCCTATACGTCCACTTTCGTGTTTGCAGAGTGCTGTGTTTTTAATAAACAGTCGCAGCCACCGATTCTCTGCGACCCTCCAACGCTTACGCCGCGAAGGCTTAACGTCGAAGGGCATACCTTCTCCCGAAGTTACGGTATCAATTTGCCGAGTTCCTTCTCCCGAGTTCTCTCAAGCGCCTTAGAATTCTCATCCTGCCCACCTGTGTCGGTTTGCGGTACGGTTCGATTTAAGCTGAAGCTTAGTGGCTTTTCCTGGAAGCGTGGTATCGGTCACTTCGCATCCGTAGATGCTCGTTATCGCTTCTCGGTGTTTCGAAGAACCGGATTTGCCTAGTCCTTCCACCTACCGGCTTGAACAAACTATTCCAACAGTTTGCTGACCTAACCTTCTCCGTCCCCACGTCGCACTTAAATCAAGTACGGGAATATTAACCCGTTTCCCATCGACTACGCATCTCTGCCTCGCCTTAGGGGCCGACTCACCCTGCGCCGATGAACGTTGCGCAGGAAACCTTGGGCTTTCGGCGAGCGGGCTTTTCACCCGCTTTATCGCTACTCATGTCAACATTCGCACTTCTGATACCTCCAGCATACCTTACGATACGCCTTCTCAGGCCTACAGAACGCTCCCCTACCATGCACGCTTCATTAAAACAACTCTGCTTCCACCATCCGTCACGCTCGACTTTGATGGGCGCTTTCCGTCGCTTCGCTCCGGTAAGCTGTTTTAATGAAGCGTGCATCCGCAGCTTCGGTTATAGATTTGAGCCCCGTTACATCTTCCGCGCAGGATGACTCGACCAGTGAGCTATTACGCTTTCTTTAAATGATGGCTGCTTCTAAGCCAACATCCTGGCTGTCTAAGCCTTCCCACTTCGTTTACCACTTAATCTATCATTTGGGACCTTAGCTGGCGGTCTGGGTTGTTTCCCTTTCGACAACGGACGTTAGCACCCGCTGTCTGTCTCCCATGCTCACACTTTCCAGTATTCTGAGTTTGCCATGGGTTGGTAAGTCGCAATGACCCCCTAGCCATAACAGTGCTTTACCCCCGGAAGTGATACATGAGGCACTACCTAAATAGTTTTCGGGGAGAACCAGCTATCTCCGAGTTTGTTTAGCCTTTCACCCCTATCCACAGCTCATCCCCGCATTTTGCAACATGCGTGGGTTCGGTCCTCCAGTACCTGTTACGGCACCTTCAACCTGGCCATGGATAGATCACTCGGTTTCGGGTCTACGCCCAGCAACTCGTCGCCCTATTAAGACTCGGTTTCCCTACGCCTCCCCTATCCGGTTAAGCTCGCTACTGAACGTAAGTCGTTGACCCATTATACAAAAGGTACGCAGTCACCCCAGATTTAAGCATCCTGCTATCTTGCTTAAATCTGCCAGTTTCACTCCTTAGTCTGCTTTTAGCTCGCTGCTCGCTCGCTGAAAGAACCAAGATACTTAAATCTGGGGCTCCCACTGTTTGTATGCATCAGGTTTCAGGTTCTATTTCACTCCCCTCCCGGGGTTCTTTTCGCCTTTCCCTCACGGTACTGGTTCACTATCGGTCGATGATGAGTATTTAGCCTTGGAGGATGGTCCCCCCATCTTCAGACAGGATTTCTCGTGTCCCGCCCTACTTGTCGTATACCTAGTACCACTACCGAGATTTCGAATACGGGGCTATCACCCACTATGGCGGAACTTTCCATTTCCTTCTTCTATCTCAACAGCTATCGTATACAGGCTCCTCCGCGTTCGCTCGCCACTACTTGCGGAATCTCGGTTGATTTCTTTTCCTCCGGGTACTGAGATGGTTCAGTTCTCCGGGTTCGCTTCGCTTACCCTATGGATTCGGATAAGGATACCGTACAAAATACGGTGGGTTTCCCCATTCGGACATCACCGGATCATAGCTCTATTGCCAGCTCCCCGATGCTTTTCGCAGGCTTACACGTCCTTCGTCGCCTATCATCGCCAAGGCATCCACCTGATGCACTTATTCACTTGACTCTATCATTTGAAGTGCCTTTCTGACTTTGCCCTCCCTGCGTTGACGACAGTCGGGACTTAAGGCCTCTACTCTGATAAAGCTTACTGCTTGTTGTGTCCGAATCCTGCCTTTTGTCTCAGGATCCGGTCAATACAATCATTACCCAAATTTCAGTAAGTGGGGCACACCCCCTCTTACTTCGTTTGTTTATTGATTTCGGCTTGCCAATTTGTTAAAGATCGATGCGTCGCTTGCGCTTCGCAAATCAAAACCAGCTGCTTTCAAGTGGCCTGAAAGCGGTTCGCTTTGATTTGAAAAGTGCTGGGTCTGTGGTGGAGGCAAACGGGATCGAACCGATGACCCCCTGCTTGCAAAGCAGGTGCTCTACCAACTGAGCTATGCCCCCTTACCTCTCTCCTCGGGCGTTTCTACTGCTCTGCCTCTGGCTTCAGCGTGGTGGTGGGTCTGGGAGGACTTGAACCTCCGACCCCACGCTTATCAAGCGTGTGCTCTAACCAGCTGAGCTACAAACCCAAGGTCTTCTCTTGCATCTGTGTGATTACCGATAGGTGTGGATGCTCCTGCCCCGCTTTTCTCTAGAAAGGAGGTGATCCAGCCGCAGGTTCCCCTACGGCTACCTTGTTACGACTTCACCCCAGTCATGAAGCATACCGTGGCAAGCGGCCTCCTCGCGGTTAGCCTACCTGCTTCTGGTATCCCCCACTCCCATGGTGTGACGGGCGGTGTGTACAAGACCCGGGAACGTATTCACCGCAGTATGCTGACCTGCGATTACTAGCGATTCCGACTTCATGCACTCGAGTTGCAGAGTGCAATCCGGACTACGATCGGTTTTCTGGGATTGGCTCCGCCTCGCGGCTTGGCTACCCTCTGTACCGACCATTGTATGACGTGTGAAGCCCTGGTCATAAGGGCCATGAGGACTTGACGTCATCCCCACCTTCCTCCGGTTTGTCACCGGCAGTCTCATTAGAGTGCCCAACTAAATGATGGCAACTAATGACAAGGGTTGCGCTCGTTGCGGGACTTAACCCAACATCTCACGACACGAGCTGACGACAGCCATGCAGCACCTGTGTTACGGCTCCCGAAGGCACCCTTCCGTCTCTGGAAGGTTCCGTACATGTCAAGACCAGGTAAGGTTCTTCGCGTTGCATCGAATTAATCCACATCATCCACCGCTTGTGCGGGTCCCCGTCAATTCCTTTGAGTTTTAATCTTGCGACCGTACTCCCCAGGCGGTCGATTTCACGCGTTAGCTACGCTACTAAGCAGTCAAGCTGCCCAACAGCTAATCGACATCGTTTAGGGCGTGGACTACCAGGGTATCTAATCCTGTTTGCTACCCACGCTTTCGAGCATGAACGTCAGTGTTATCCCAGGGGGCTGCCTTCGCCATCGGTATTCCTCCACATCTCTACGCATTTCACTGCTACACGTGGAATTCTACCCCCCTCTGACACACTCTAGCCATCCAGTTCAGAACGCAGTTCCCAGGTTAAGCCCGGGGATTTCACATCCTGCTTAAATAACCGTCTGCGCTCGCTTTACGCCCAGTAATTCCGATTAACGCTCGCACCCTACGTATTACCGCGGCTGCTGGCACGTAGTTAGCCGGTGCTTATTCTTTCGGTACCGTCAGCAGAAACGGGTATTAACCGTCCCCTTTTCTTCCCGAACAAAAGTACTTTACAACCCGAAGGCCTTCTTCATACACGCGGCATGGCTGGATCAGGGTTGCCCCCATTGTCCAAAATTCCCCACTGCTGCCTCCCGTAGGAGTCTGGGCCGTGTCTCAGTCCCAGTGTGGCGGATCGTCCTCTCAGACCCGCTACTGATCGTCGCCTTGGTAGGCCTTTACCCCACCAACTAGCTAATCAGATATCGGCCGCTCAAATAGCGCAAGGCCTTTCGGTCCCCTGCTTTCCTCCTCAGAGCGTATGCGGTATTAGCCAATCTTTCGATTGGTTATCCCCCACTACTCGGCACGTTCCGATATGTTACTCACCCGTTCGCCACTCGCCGGCAGAAGTGCAAGCACTCCTCCGCTGCCGTTCGACTTGCATGTGTAAAGCATGCCGCCAGCGTTCAATCTGAGCCAGGATCAAACTCTTATGTTCAATCTCTAACTTTAAACTTCTGGTCTGCTTCAAAGAAACCAACAGATCAATGTCTAAAACATCGTCTTGTCTTCTCTTAGCAGTGCGGATGCCGAAACATCCACACTTATCGGTAATCTCACTGTTAAAGAACAATTCCGCTCCCGAATAAAAACGACACGTCTCAAAACCAATCAGTCCAACCAATTTCGAAACGGTGCCGTGGAAGCAGCGAAGATGCGAACTATACGCCATCCCCTCCCCACCTGTCAAATACTCAAGAACTAAATTTCTATCCAAAACACTCAAATCCTACATATCATTGAGAATTTAATTTCACATTTCTCCTCTTTCCTACCCGATACTGCCGGCTGCCCTTTCCCTCTCAAGCGGCGTAAAATACGCACCACTTCATTCCACAAGGCCGAAACCATGAATTTCCCACACCGCCAAGTTCCCTATTCCCGCCCGCGCCGCATGCGTAAAGACGACTTTTCCCGCCGCCTGATGCGCGAGCACGCCCTCAGCACCGACGACTTGATTTACCCCGTATTCGTGTTGGAACAAGGCTCGGACAACGAGCCCATTCCCTCCATGCCCGGCATCGAGCGGCAAACTTTAGATAACTTATTGCGCCAGGCCGAACAAGCCTGCGAGCTCGGCATCCCCATGCTGGCCCTATTCCCTGCCGCCGTGCCGCACAAAGACCTGAGCGCCAGCGAAGCCTACAACCCGGAAGGCATCGTGCCGCGCACCGTGCGCGCCCTGCGCGAACGCTTCCCCGAGCTGGGCGTAATGACCGACGTGGCGCTCGACCCCTACACCAGCCACGGCCAAGACGGCCTGATTGACGAACACGGCTATGTGCTGAACGACGAAACCGTGGAAGTACTGATCAAACAAGCCCTGTGCCACGCCGAAGCCGGCGCGCAGGTGATCGCCCCCTCCGACATGATGGACGGCCGCATCGGGGCCATCCGCGAAGCCCTGGAAGACGCCGGCCACATCCACACCCGCCTGATGGCCTACTCCGCCAAATACGCCTCCGCCTTCTACGGCCCGTTCCGCGACGCCGTGGGCAGCGCCGCCAATTTAGGCAAGGCCGACAAGCGCACCTACCAACTCGACCCCGCCAACAGCAACGAAGCCTTGCAGGAAATCGTGCTCGATTTGCAGGAAGGTGCCGACATGGTGATGGTGAAGCCCGGCCTGCCCTATCTCGACATCATCCGCCGCGTGAAAGACCAATTCGGCGTGCCCACCTATGCCTACCAAGTATCCGGCGAATACGCCATGCTGCAAGCCGCCATCCAAAACGGCTGGCTCGACGGCAGCAAAGTCATCCTCGAAAGCCTGCTCGCCTTCAAACGCGCCGGCACCGACGGCATCCTCACCTACTACGCTATCGAAGCCGCCAAACAGCTAAAACAGCAGCGCTAAGCAGCGGCACAACAAAAGGCTACCTGAAAACCTCGGCTCCTCCCCCAAGCAAACCGAAGCTGTCATTACAAACTGTTTGCTTCAAGTCGTACCAACCGTGCCGCGGCAGCCCGATATGCTTAAAGGCTACCTGAAAATCTTAGCTTCGCAGAGACTCTGCTGCGCTGCGCTTTCAGGTAGCCCTTGTATGCCCGCAATACCAAACGCGGCAGTAATCACACGCCCTGTTTCAGGCTGGCTTCGATGAAGTCGTCCAAATCGCCGTCGAGCACGGCTTTGGTGTTGCCGGTTTCGTGGCCGGTGCGCAAGTCTTTGATGCGGGAGGAATCGAGCACGTAGGAACGGATTTGGCTGCCCCAGCCCACGTCGGCCTTGCCTTCTTCCAACGCCTGTTTTTCTTCGTTGCGTTTGCGCATTTCCAGCTCGAACAGTTTGGCGCGCAGCATTTCTTCGCACACGCGGCGGTTGTCGTGCTGCGAGCGGCTGTTTTGCGATTGCACGACGATGCCGGTGGGGATGTGCGTCATGCGCACGGCGGAGTCGGTTTTGTTGATGTGCTGGCCGCCGGCGCCGGATGCGCGGTAGGTGTCGGTGCGCACGTCGGCGGGGTTGATTTCCACTTCGAAGCTGTCGTCCACTTCGGGGTAGGCGAATACGGAGGCGAAGGAGGTGTGGCGCTTGTTGTTGGAATCGAAAGGGGAGTGGCGCACGAGGCGGTGCACGCCGGTTTCGGTGCGCAAGAGGCCGTAGGCGTATTCGCCTTCGAGGCGGATGGTGGCGCGGTTGATGCCGGCGATTTCGCCGTCGTCTTGCTCCATGATTTCCACTTTGAAGCCTTTGCGCTCGCCGTAGCGCACGTACATGCGCAAAAGCATGCCGGCCCAGTCTTCGGCTTCGGTGCCGCCGGCGCCGGCGGTGATGTCGATGAAGCAGTTGTTCACGTCGGCGGGCTGGTTGAACAT
This sequence comes from Eikenella sp. Marseille-P7795, assembly GCF_916618725.1. NCBI lineage: Bacteria > Pseudomonadati > Pseudomonadota > Betaproteobacteria > Neisseriales > Neisseriaceae > Eikenella > Eikenella sp. Marseille-P7795. Next base: position 242,198 of record NZ_CAKAJZ010000001.1, read on the forward strand.
GCGCTTGAATTCGAGCTCGGCCATTTGCTTTTCCAGCGCGGCCACGTCGGCTTCGATGGCGGCGAAACCGCCTTCGTCGTTTTCTTCGAGCGCCATGTCGATGAGCAGGCGGTTGTCTTCGATGCCGCCGGCAATCTTATCGAGCGTGAGCACGATGCCTTCGAGCACTTTGCGCTCTTTGCCGATTTCTTGGGCGCGCTTGGGGTCGTTCCAAAGCTCAGGGTCTTCGGAGAGGCCGACCACTTCTTCGAGGCGGTCTTTTTTGCCGTCGTAGTCGAGATAAACGCGGATTTCGGCGCTGCGTTGTTCGAGGTCGGAAAGGGTGTGGTTGAGCAGGTTGATGCGTTCGGCTTCCATGGTTTTTGTCTTTTGTGTAATCGAATGCGCGGATTGCAGGGCGCGTATTGTAACAGATTAGGCTACCTGAAAAATGGGTCTTCATACTGCGGACGCTTTTCTGCGGGGCGGGAAATTTTTAGCTTCGCAGAAACTCCGCTGTGCTGCGTTTTCAGGTAGCCTTTAGGATGGCTGCTTTCTCCGTGCACAAACGGTGTGCGCACAAAAAGGCTACCTGAAAACGGTTCAACCATTTTTCAGGTAGCCTTTGCTTTACTCGGCCGAGCCTGCCGTGCACGCTATTTCAGGCAGGGCAGGCCGGGCGGGATTAGCCGTGCAGGGCGCGTTTGTCCACAGCCAGGGCGGCTTCGTGCACCACTTCCGACAGGGTCGGATGTGCGTGCACGATGCGGGCGATGTCTTCGCTGCTGGCGGAGAATTCCATGCCCACCACGCCTTCGGTGATCAGCTCGCTCACCATCGGGCCAATCATGTGCACGCCCAAGATGCGGTCGGTTTTGGCATCAGCTAGGATTTTCACCGTGCCTTTGGCCTTGCCCAAGCCCATGGCGCGGCCGTTGGCGGCGAAGCCGGAGGTGCCTTTTTTGTATTCCACGCCTTCGGCTTTGAGCTGCTCTTCGGTTTTGCCCACCCAGGCGATTTCCGGATCGGTGTAGATCACCCACGGGATGGTGTTGAAATCCAAATGCGGTTTCTGACCGGCAATGCGTTCGGCCACGGCCACGCCTTCGTCGCTGGCTTTGTGCGCCAGCATCGGGCCGCGCACCACGTCGCCGATGGCCCACACGTTGGGCAAGTTGGTGCGGCATTCGCCGTCCACCACGATGAAGCCGCGGTCGTCTTTTTGCAGGCCCACGGCTTCGGCATTCAGGCCGTGCGTGTTCGGCACGCGTCCGATGGCCACGATAAGCTTGTCAAACTCGGCGGTTTTCGCCTCACCCTTGGCGCTAACAAATTCAACGCTCACCTTGCTCTCGCCGCTGGTGATCTTGTTCAGCTTCACGCCCAGCTCGATGTGCAAGCCCTGCTCGCGGGTGAAATATTTAAACGCTTCTTTGGCAATCTGCTGGTCGGCAGCGGCCAGGAACACCGGCGAAGCTTCCAGAATGGTCACTTCCGAGCCCACGCGGTTCCACACGGAGCCCATTTCCAGGCCGATTACGCCGGCGCCGATCACGCCCAGCTTAGCCGGCACTTCGGTCAGGTTCAGCGCACCTTCGTTGTCCAGCACGTTGACATTGTCGATGTCCACCAGCGGCAGCGGGCGCGGGGTGGAGCCGGTGGCCACGATGATGTGCTTGCCTTCCACGGTGGTTTTCTCGCCCGCGTCGTCCACTTCCAGCTGCCAGAAATCGCCGTTTTTGCCCACGAAGGAGGCGGTGCCAAACAGACTGGTTACCTTATTCTTTTGAAACAGGAATTTGATGCCGCCGGTGAGCTTGGTGACGATGGCGTCTTTGCGCTCGATCATCTTGGCTGCATCAAACTTCACGTCGCCCACGGTGATGCCGTGCTCGGCAAAATCGTGCTGCGCGGCGTGGAAATGCTCGGAAGACTGCAACAGCGCCTTGGAAGGAATGCAGCCCACATTCAGGCAGGTGCCGCCCAAAGCGGGGGCGTCTCCGGCCTTATCCACGCCAGCGTCGATACAGGCGGTTTTGAAACCCAGTTGGGCGGCGCGGATGGCGGCGATGTATCCGCCGGGGCCTGCACCGATTACCACTACGTCAAACTGAGACATATTGAAGCTCCTTTTGTGTGAAAACCAAGGTGGGGAAAATAAGCCGCTTGGCATGGTTTGGCATTATTTCATGCTAAGCGGCTGAAAATCATTGCTTACTTCGGCGCGGAAGCGGATTGCCCGCTGCCCATCACTGTGTCGTGCTGCGCCATATGCTCTTGCAGCTCGGCCAAGGAAGACTGGATGGTTTCCCAATCTTCTTTGATGGCGGCCACGGGCGCGGGTTTGCCCTGTTTGTCCCAAGCGGAAATAACAGGCTGGCCTTCGCCGTTGGCATTGCCGATGGAATTGACCATGATGCCGCCGCCCGGGTAGTAGGCGTTCATGATCACGTGCTGTTTGTCGGCGGCGGGGTGTATCCACATCATCGGTTTGCCGTCGGCATAGAGGAACAATACTTCGTTTTCCAGCCCGGGCTCGGTGTCGCGCCCCTGCATGGCAAGGCGGCCGTTGCGGTACACGCCGAGCCAGCCGTTCAGCTTGCCTTGGGCAAACTCGCCGGCGGAGGAAATCGAGCCGTCTTCATCTTTCCACACCACCAAGCTGTCGTTTATATCGGTGGAGAAGTCTTTCGGATCGCCGTCTTTCACCAGGAGGGCGGGCAGAATCTGCGGTTTGCCGCTGTCTTGGTAGAAATCCTGCACCACTAGGCGGCCGTCGGGCATGGTGCCCAGGATTTCGCGGTAGTAGCCGCCGGGGCTGGGTTTGTCGGCGGGTTTGGAATCACGGTCGAAATAGATAAGCTGTTTTTCGGCGGCAGGCTGGTAGCCTTCCACGGCTTTGGCGGCAGCGGCTTCCAGCGCTTGCGCTTCAAGCGGCAGGGCTAAAGCCGGCGGCTGCTGGCTGTCGGCCTGGGCGGTGCCGGAAGCGGCGGGCGGAGCGGAAGCTTCGCTGTTTTGGCTGTTGTTTTGACTGGGATTGCAGGCGGCCAGCAGCAGGGCGGCGGCCACGATGGAAAAGAGTTTGTTCATGGATTTCCCCGTAGGAATGGATGAATGTTTGCGTATACGGCAGACTGCCGCATTCTAAAGCCTTAACCCTTAAAAATCCATAGCGGAAACCTTGGCCGATTTGTCTAATCCACCCTTTGCCGGGCGGCATAAGAAAAGGCTACCTGAAAATTCTACGGAACGAATTTTCAGGTAGCCTCTATGCCGCGCCGGCGGCTTTAGCGCAGGTGTTTGCTCATCAGGTAGTTTACGCGCTGGAGGTTGTCGCGCAGCGGGGTTTGCACGTCGGCGGCGGTGGCGCTGCTGCCGTCTTCTTTCCAGAATTCGGTTTTGGCGTTGCTGTCTTTGCCAGTGGTTTGCATCAGCTTGTTGCCGTTGGGGTAGTAGTAGGTGCGGACGAGGCCGTTTTCGGTTTTGTCGTCGCGCATGGCAAACAGGAGCTTGCCGTCGTCGTAGAAGCCTTTCAGCTCGAAAACGCCTTCTTTTTCGTCGGGCTCGCCCACGATGCTGAGGGCGAGGCGGCCGTTTTCGTTATACATGCCGGCGCGCAGCTGTTTGCCGTTGTGAATTTCGGAGAAGTTGGTGAGCCGGCCTTCGGGGGTGTACCACACCACCAGGCCTTCGATCACTTCGGAGTTGAAGTTTTTCAACTCGCTGTCTTTACCGATGATCACGGGGCTGATTTGCTTGGTGCGGCTGTCTTGGTAGAAATCCTGCACCACAGCGCGGCCTTCGGCGGTGCGGCCGAGCAGGATGCGGTAGTAGCCGCCGGGCATGGCGCGTTCGGCGGGGTCGCCGTCGGCGTCGTAGTAGGCGATGATGTTTTCTTGGGCTTCACGCTGGCGCACGGCTGCGGCGGCTTGGTTGGTGCGCGCGGCGAGCTGGTCGGCCTGGGCGGGGATGGCGTCGCCGCTGCCGGTGGCGGCGCAGGCGCCGAGCAGGGCGGACAATACGGCGGCGGTGAGGATGTTTTTCAACATGATGCGATGTTCTCCTAGGGAAAAATAGCTGAGTGGCGCGCAGTCTACACCAAATGGCGGGCGCTGTGTTTAGTGCGGAGGCAGCAGACTATTTTCATTGGATATTTTGGCGGGATGGTTTTTCAGGTAGCCTTTTCCTGCAGGAGGAAGGCTACCTGAAAACGAGCGCAGCGAGTTTCTGCGAAGCTAAAACAAGCACAATGAGTTTCGTTAAAACGATGGCTGAGTTTCTGCGAAGCTAAAAAAGCGAAGCGGTTTCTGCGCCGCTAAAGCTCGCCCCCGCCCTGCATAGGCAACTTGCGCCGCACCAGCCACACCAGCCCGAGCACCGGCACGCCCAACAGCGCGGTGAAGAGAAAGAAACCGTCGTAGCCAATCTGGTTCACGATGCTACCCGAATAGCCGCCCAGCGTTTTGGGCAGCAGCGTCATCAGCGAGCTGAACAGCGCGTATTGCACGGCGGTAAACCGGATGCTGGTGAGCGACGAGAGGAAGGCCACAAACACCGCGCTGGCCAGCCCGCCCGCCAAATTATCGAACGCCACCGCCAGATAAAGGAAAGGCAGATTGTGCCCCTGCCAAAACAGCAGGATAAACAGCAGATTGGTGGCCGAAGCCAGCACCGCGCCCAGCATCATCATGCGCATCACGGCAAACCGCTGCGCCAGCACGCCGCCAAAAAAGCCGCCCGCAATCGACATCAGCACGCCAAACGTTTTCACCGCGCCCGCAATCTCCTCCTTGCTGAAGCCCATATCGGCATAAAACACATTGGCAATCACCCCCGCCACAATATCCGAAATCCGATACATCCCAATCAAAGCCAGCAGCAGCGCCGCATGCCGCCCGTAGCGCCGGAAAAAATCCGCCAGCGGCGACACCCAAGTTTGCCGCACCGCCTCGCCGCGCACCAGCCCGGCGGCCACCAGCAGCCGCGCCACCGCGCCCGCTGCCAGCAGCGCCGCCAAGAGCCGCAAGCCCTCCAGCAGCAGCGAAGCCAGCGGCCCCGAATTTTCAGGTAGCCACCCGCCCGCCAGCCGGAACACCAGCACAAAAGCCAGCACCGCGCAGGCAAACAAGCCCACCAGCCGCGCATTGTCGCCCAGCGACGCGCCCGCCGGACGCTCGCGCCGCACCGCCGGCTCGCGCACCCACAGCGTGGTCAGCACGCCCGCGCCCATGGTGGCCGCCATCAGCCAATAAGTGTTGCGCCATGCCGCATACAGATAATGCCCCTTTTCCGAGCCGAAGCCGCTGGCCAGCCACAGCGCGCCCGCGCCCGCCGCAATCATGCCCACGCGGTAGCCCGCCGTATAAGTGGCCGACATCACCGACTGCATACCCGCATCGCCCGGCGCGATTTCAATGCGGTAGGCATCGATCACCACGTCTTGCGTGGCCGAAGAAAAACCGAGCAGCACCGCCGAGGCCGCCATCCAAGGCAGGGCCGCCGCCTGCGCCGGATCGAGCGCGGCCATCGCCAAAATCGCCGCAATAATCAGCCCCTGCGCGAGCAGCAGCCAGCCGCGCCGCTGCCCCAAACGGCGCGTGAGCCACGGCAGCGGCAGCGCATCCACCAGCGGCGCCCAGATGAATTTGAAGGAATAGCCCAGCGCCGCCCAGCTGAACATGGTTACCGTGGCGCGGTCCACTCCCGCTTCGGTGAGCCACAGCGAAAGGCTGGAGAAAATCAGCAAAATCGGAATCCCCGCCGCGAAACCGAGCAGCAGCATGGCCGCGGCGCGGCGGTCGGCATAGCCAGCCCAGGCGCGCCGTTTGGGCGCTGGGCTGCTGGCGGGAGAAGGGGAATCGGCCGGGCGTGGGCGGGATGAAGTCATGGTGCGGCTCCGCTGCGGGGTGAAACGGGGAAAACGCGGCATTATAGCGCGTTTGCTTCGGCGGCAAGGTTATCGCCAAAATACTTCACTTCCTGCTGCGTTGGCTTGCCTTGCCCTACTGCCTGCGGCTTGCCGCCTGGTATGCGGAAATCATCATTTCAGCTATCAGCGGCGCCCTGCGCGAGGGGCTAGCTGAAAAATTTCGGTTTTGGAAAGGCTGCCTCGTTTGCGCCGTGTGCGTTCCAACTTTGTTGGAGCGACGCTTTCAGGTAGCCATTATGGCATTAGGGCGTGGTTGGCAAACTGCCTGTGGTGAAAACGTAAAAAGGCTACCTGAAAACCGGTTTGCAGTTTTCAGGTAGCCTTTATTTTGTTGGTGGATGCCAAACGCTTTATTCCAAGGCTCCGCCCTGCTCTTCTTCCCCTTCTGCTGCGGGCATTTCTGCGGTGGGATGATCCGCTTCCATTATTTCTTTCAGGTAGCGGTAGAGCGCGCGGAAGTGTTTGGGCGGCTTGGCCTGCTCGCGTTCTTTGCGCGTGTTGCGGATGAGGGTGCGCAGTTGGCCGGCTTCGGCGGCGGGGTAATCGCGCAGGAAATCGGTGAGCGCGTCGTCGTGTTCCAGCAGGGTTTCGCGCATCTGCTCCACGCGCTGCAAAAAGGCGTTGTAGGCGGCGTGGCTGCCTTGCAGTTTGTCGAGAAACTCGCGGATGGGGGCGGGATCGAGGTCGCGCATGAGGCGGCCGATGTATTGGGTTTGCCGCTTGAGCGCGCCGTTGCTGTGGATTTTCCTATACATGGCAATGGCTTCGCGCAATTCTTCGGGCAATTCGATTTTCTTCAGTGTGTCGGCAGAAAGGCGGGCGAGCTGCATGCCCAAATCCTGCAAATCGTGCATTTCCTGCTTGCGGCGGGTTTTGCTCACCCATTCTTGTTCTTGTTCCTGCTGGCTGCTTGGCTGCTTGTGCATGGCGGTTTCCATAAAAAAGATGGCGGCATTTTAGCAAAGTTTGCGCGCGGCGGCTTTCGGGCTACCTGAAAACCGATATGTGGCATAATCCGCGTTTTGCTTCCGAGCGGATTTTTTCAGGTAGCCTCAAACCTAAGTTATGGATTATCTCAACCACATCGCCACCCTCTATCAAATCAACTCCCCCTGCGGCCTGCCCGAAGCCGACATCGCCGCCGCCGAACAACGCTTAGGCATCCGCTTCCCCGCCGTGTTGCGCGAATATTTGCTTGCCTTGGGCGGCAGCGAAGCGGTTAATCAATCGTTTAACCGATTGCTACCGTTAGACAAAATGGATTTCGATGGCGATTATCTGGTGCTGGCGGAAGAAAACCAAGGCGTGTTCCTGTGCGGTATTGCCAAAGCCGACTTGGCGCAAGACGACCCACCTGTCCACATCGCCTTCGATATTGCCGATGCCAACCAATGGCAGCCGCACCTGCCCGACACCCGCGCCCTGCTGCTGCAACTGGCCTGCACCAACGCCGTCATGGGCGGCCTGCGCTACTGCGCCAACATCATGGACGAAGAATCGGTAAGCAGCCAAGCCGTGCAGTTTGTCCGGCAAAACCGCACCGAAATCGTCGAGCTGCGCCAAGAAAACCAACGCTTCTACACCGACGGCTTCCACGAAATCATCCTGCTCTGTTTTGCCGAAGGCGGCAATGTCGGCGGTGTGTTTATCGGCACCGCCGAGCAAAACCGCTTCGACACGCTGCTCGAACTGTTCGGCTGGGATAATTGGCTCTACACTTCTTATGAAGATGAAGACGACGAAGAATAAACCACCGATATTTTCAACTCCACAGAAACTGCATTTTAACTAACACAGAAACTCTGCCTTGGCTTCGCCAAGACATCGTTTTTCAGGTAGCCTTTACTGAAACACAGCCTGATATTTTTAGAAAGCACACCCATGAACATCATCCAAATCCTCTCTCAAGAACTCTCCGCCACCGCCGCCCAAATCACCGCCGCCGTCGAGCTTTTGGACGACGGCGCGACCGTGCCGTTTATCGCCCGCTACCGCAAGGAAGCCACGGGCGGGCTGAACGACACGCAGTTGCGCCAGCTTGCCGAGCGGCTGCAATACCTGCGCGAGCTGGAAGAGCGCAAAGCCGTTGTTTTAAAAAGCATTGAAGAGCAAGGCAAGCTTTCAGACGACCTCAAGGCGCAAATCGAAGCCGCCGACAACAAAACCGCGCTGGAAGACCTGTATCTGCCCTACAAACCCAAACGCCGCACCAAAGCGCAAATCGCGCGCGAACACGGTTTGCAGCCGCTGGCGGACGTGTTGCTTGCCGAGCAGCCGCAGGACGTGGAAGCCGCCGCGCAAGGCTACCTGAACGAAAACATCCCCGACACCAAAGCCGCGCTGGACGGCGCGCGCTCGATTCTGATGGAACAGTTTGCCGAAGACGCGGAACTCATCGGCACGCTGCGCGACAAGCTGTGGAACGAAGCCGAAATCCACGCGCAAGTCGTTGAAGGAAAAGAAACCGAAGGCGAAAAATTCAGCGATTATTTTGACCACCGCGAACCCGTCCGCGCCATACCCAGCCACCGCGCACTGGCGGTTTTGCGCGGCAGGAACGAAGGCGTGTTGAACATCGCACTCAAATACCAGCCCGACGACACGCCGATTACGCAGCAAAGCGAATACGAGCAAATCATCGCCCGCCGCTTCAAGGTTTCAGACGGCCACAAATGGCTGCGCGACACCGTGCGCCTGACTTGGCGCGCGAAAATCTTTTTGTCGCTGGAACTTGAAGCCTTAGGCCGTCTGAAAGAAGCCGCCGACACCGACGCAATTACCGTATTCGCCCGCAATCTCAAAGACTTGCTGCTCGCCGCGCCCGCCGGACGGCTGACGACTTTGGGTCTCGACCCCGGCTACCGCAACGGCGTGAAATGCGCTGTGGTGGACGACACGGGCAAGCTGCTGGATACGGTCATCGTCTATTTGCACCAAGAAAACAATATGCTTGCCATGCTGTCGCGCCTGATTAAGCAGCACGGCGTGAAGCTCATCGCCATCGGCAACGGCACCGCCAGCCGCGAAACCGACAAAATCGCGGGTGAACTGGTGAAGGGGCTGCCTGAAATGGGGCTGCACAAAATCGTCGTTTCCGAAGCCGGCGCGTCGATTTATTCCGCGTCCGAACTGGCGGCGCGCGAGTTCCCCGACTTGGACGTTTCCCTGCGCGGCGCGGTGTCCATCGCCCGCAGGCTGCAAGACCCGCTTGCCGAGTTGGTCAAAATCGACCCCAAATCCATCGGCGTGGGGCAGTATCAGCACGACGTAAACCAAAGCCAGCTCGCCAAATCGCTGGACGCGGTGGTCGAAGACTGCGTGAACGCTGTCGGCGTCGATGTGAACACCGCCTCCGCCCCGCTTTTGGCGCGGATTTCCGGTTTGAATCAAACCCTTGCCCAAAACATCGTCGCTTACCGCGATGAAAACGGCGCGTTCGACAGCCGCAAAAAACTGCTGAAAGTACCGCGCTTGGGAGAAAAAACCTTCGAGCAGGCGGCGGGCTTCTTGCGGATTAACGGCGGCAAAGAGCCGCTGGACGCAAGCGCGGTACACCCCGAAGCCTACCCCGTCGTCGCCAAAATGCTGGCGCAACAAGGCATTACCGCCGCCGAACTTATCGGCAACCGCGAGCGCGTGAAGCAAATCAAAGCATCCGACTTCACCGACGAACGCTTCGGCCTGCCCACTATTTTGGACATCCTGTCCGAGCTGGAAAAACCCGGCCGCGACCCGCGCGGCGAGTTTCAGACGGCATCGTTTGCCGAAGGCATTAACGAAATCAGCGACTTGCAAGTCGGCATGATACTCGAAGGCGTGGTCTCCAACGTCGCCAACTTCGGTGCATTCGTGGACATCGGCGTACACCAAGACGGCTTGGTGCATATTTCCGCGCTGGCAAACAAGTTCGTCCAAGACCCGCGCGAAGTCGTGAAAGCCGGCGACGTGGTGAAAGTGAAAGTGCTGGAAGTCGATGCCGCCAGAAAACGCATCGCGCTGACCATGCGCTTGGATGACGAAGCGGGCGCGGAAAAACGCGGAAGGCCGTCTGAAACCGAAAAACGTGGCGCGAACAGCCGTTCAGGCAGCCTGAAAAACGGCAAACCACCGCGCGAAAAGCAGCCTGCAAACTCGGCAATGGCGGATGCACTGGCGAAGTTGAAGCGGTAAAACCGTATTCCCCCCAAGCAAAAGGCTACCTGAAAACCGAAACATGGTTTTCAGGTAGCCTTTTCTCTTTCCAAACAAACACACTAGAAAGGCAAGCTCACCCCTTCAAGCGCTGCCCGATTCTGTTCCACAGGCCGCGTAGCAGGTCGATGTCTTCGCGGCTGGGCGAGGCGCGGTCGAACAAGCTGTGCAGGCGGCGCATCATGCGTTCTTGGTTGCGGCGGTGGGCGAAGCCGGTTTGCTCGATGATTTGCTCCAAGTGTTCCACCATACCGCGGATTTGGCTTTGCGTGGCGGGGGTGTGCTCGTGCGCCAGCCGGCTCACGCCCATACCGGTTTGGCTGAAAATTTCGTAGCACACCACCTGCACGGCCTGCGCCAGGTTGAGCGAAAAATAGGCGGGATTGCCGCTGATGGTGAGCAGGCGGTTGCAGCGCTGCACTTCGTCGATATTCAGGCCGAAGGTTTCGTTGCCGAACACGAGGGCTACCTGAAAACCCTGCCGCGCGGCCTGCAACAGCTCGGGCACCAGCTCGCGCGGCGTGTGCAGCGGGGCGGAGAGCTCGCGGCGGCGGCTGGTGAGTGCGCAGCTGAGCACGGTGTCGGCCAGCGCTTCGTCCAACGTAGCCACAATCTGCGCCTGCTCCAGCACGTCGCGCGCGCCGGAAGCGAGGATGAAGCTTTCTTCCGGCAGCCGGAATGCGGCGGCGCGCCCGGCATCGAAGGCGGGCGGCTCGGGCGTCATCGGCGTGGCCATCAGGTTCGGCGCCACCAGGGTGAGGCGGCTCAGCCCCATGGTTTTCATGGCGCGGGCGGCGGCGCCGATGTTGCCGGGGTGGCTGGTGCGCGCGAGCACCACGCGGATGTGGCGCAGGTAGTCGGGAACGGTGGGGGTGTCGGTCATATCAATCGGTTTCGTTTATCGGATGTTCGCGCAACGGCAAGGACAGGCGGTGCCGGTGTTTCGGCTCGACGCCGCGAAACAGCGCGGCCAGGGCGGCATGGTCGGCGGCCATGTCGGCACTGGGGGCAAACAGCGGCAAGAAGAGCACTTCGCGCCGGGCGTAGTCAATCGCCACCGGCAATATCGGCACGCCCGCACCGCGCGCAATCCGCCAATAACCGCTTTTCCATTTGGGCGCGGCGTGGCGCGTGCCTTCGGGCGAAATGCCGAGAAACAGGCGCTCGCTGCGGCGGAAGCTTGCCACCGCCTCGTCCACCACGCCGCCGGCGTGCGCCCTATCCAGCGGCATCACGCCCGCCCAGCGCAAAAACGCCGCCAGGCCGGGCACGGCAAACAGGCTTTGCTTGCCGAAAATGCTGATTTTCAAATCCAAGGCCAAGAGGGCGGGCAGCACATACAGCCCGTCGAAATTAGAAGTGTGCGGCACGGCAATGACCACGCATTTGGCCACATCCGGCACGCTGCCAGCCACGCGCCAGCCCAAAAGCCGCAGCAAAACGGCCGCCACGCGGCGGCTCAGCCTGCCGCCCCGTCGCGGCACTTGCGGCGGCAGTTCGCTCGTTGTCATTGCTTCGCCCGTTCAGCCAGAATCCGCGCCACGGTGTCCACAATCACCTGCGTTTGCGGGTCGATTTCCACGTTTACGCGCTCGCCGGCCCGGCGGCTGCCAAACAGCGTGCGGCTCAGGGTTTCGGGAATCAGGTGCACGTTGAACTCGCTGTCGGTTACCGTGCCGACGGTGAGGCTGCAACCGTCCAATCCGATGAATCCTTTGGGGAATACATAGCCTTTCAGGTTTTCAGGTAGCCTGAACCACACGGTGCGGTTCAGGCCGCTCTCTTCGATGCGGCTGATTTCGGCGGTGTTGCTGATATGCCCGCTCATGCTGTGGCCGCCGATTTCGTCGCCGAAGCGGGCGGCACGCTCGATGTTTACCTTGTCGCCCGGCCGCAACGCGCCGAGGTTGGTTTTGGCCAGCGTTTCGCCCATCAGGTCGAAATCGGCCGCGCCGTTGGCGTGCACGCGGGTAACGGTGAGGCAGCAGCCGTTGTGCGCCACCGATGCGCCCACGCGCAAATCGGCATCCGCACCTTCGGGCAGGCGCACGGTGTGGCTGCGGAAATCGGGCGCGCGCTGCTCCACGGCCAGCACTTCGCCCAAGCCTTGTACAATTCCTGTAAACATGGTTTCTCCTTGATTATATTGTGATGACTGCTTGATTAGGGCTACCTGAAAATTGCCAAGCCTGTTTTTCAGGTAGCCTGTTGTTTCCGTTTCATCCTCTCCTGAAGCATTGCTTGCTGCTGCCGTACAAGCGCCAGAATCTGCTCCGCAGAGGGTACATCTTGCTTCCGCCAACGGACGATTTTAATTCCCGCACCGGCCAAGGCCATCTCTTTGCGGCGGTCGGCATCTTGCCGATCTGCCCGATCGTGCGTGGAATCATCCAATTCAATCACCAGCAACGGGTAAGTGTTTTTATGACAAATTAGATAATCGTAGCTCATGCGGTTAATCCGGTTAAGCCACGCCTGATGGTTCTCTCCCCGCTTTACCTTTAATACCCGCGAAGCCTGTACTTGCGCCAGCACAATATAGTCTGGCAAGGCCTGCTCCAGCTTCCAATACACTTCTTGTTCGTTGCGGCTCATAGCATAGCTGGGATAAAACGGCCAAGGCTCATTCACGTCTTCCGATGCTCTCTGCTGTGCCTTAGAGGCTCTTTTCCTACCACCGCCTTTTTTCGAACCGGAAACCATAGCAAAAACAATCACAGCCACCACCACAACCAGTATCAGCATCATTTTCTTATCCTCCCGTTTTTACCCATCCGAACAACAACAGCCCCATCAATAGGCTACCTGGAGCCCTAAACCGCACATTCTTGTAAACAACAATCTGAGGCTACCTGAAAAATGCCGCCATCTTATTTTCAGGTAGCCCGATAAAGATTCAAACAGGCTACCTGAAAACCCAACCAGCCCCTCCTCAGCGCACTTCCTGCCGCCGAATCAACCAAGCGGCGGCGAGGGCAAACACCGCGCCGGGCAGCGCGGCGGCGCCCAAGGGCGGCAGGCCGGAGAGTTGCGCCACATAGCCGGAGAGTAGGCCGGCAAAGTGGAAGGCGAGGCCGAGGCAGATGCCGAGGAACAGGCGCACGCCGATGTTGCCGTGGCGCGCACTCTGCGGCGTGAAGGCCAGCGCCACCAACGCCATCACCGTGCACACCAGCGGGTAGAGCAGTTTGCGCCACCAGGCGGTGGCATAGGTGGCAGTTTGCTGGCCGTTGCTTTGCAGGTGGTCGATATACACCTTCAGGCTGCGCGCCGACATTTGGTCGGTGTCCACCAGCAGCACGCCGAGCAAATCCAGCCCCACTTCGCTTTGCCACTGCGTTTCGGGCAGGCGCTCGGTGTGCGTGCGCTCGGCCAGCAGGCTGGTGCGCGCCACCTGCTTGAGCGTCCACGTGCCGTTGCCGTTCACGCGCCCTTCCTCGGCCTGCCAGGCGGCGGCAAGGGCGGCGTGCTCGTTGTAGCGGTAGATGCGGATGCCGCGCAGGCGGCCATCGGGCAGCATTTCGCGCACATTGATGTTGTCGCGCCCCTGCCGGAACCACAGGCCGCTGCCACCAAGGCTCACGGTTTGCTGCACCGCGTGCAGGCGCAGCCGCTCGGCGCGCTGCTCCATATACGGCGCCACCCATTCGCCCAGCGCCACGCCGATGAAGCCGGCCAGCAGCCCCACCGCCGCCACGGTGGCGATGATGCGCTTGAGCGAAGCGCCGCTGGTGCGGATCACCGTCCACTCGCTGGCCGAAGCCAGCTGGCTCAGCGCAGCCAGGCAGCCCACCAACACCGCCAGCGGCAGCAGGGTATACATATGCCCGAACAGGCGCATGCCCACATACAGCAGCAGGGTGAGCACGGTGTAGCTGCCGTCGCCCACGTCGTCCACGGCGTTAATCACTTCGAAAAAGGAAAACAGCGCCACCAAGGCCAACAGCGCATACAGCGTGGCCGTGCCCAGGCGGCGGATCAGATAGCGGGTGAGCAGTTTCATGCCGGTTTGCCTCCCAGAGCCAGGCGCAGCGCCTGCCAAAACGGCCTGGCCGGCTGGCTGCGCACGCGCAGCAGCAACACAGCCAGCATCAGCATTAAAAGATGCGGCACAATCAAGCCCGGCCACAGCGGAATCTTGCCGCTGCTGATGCCGTCGCGCACCAGCGTGAGCCCGTTTTGATAAAGCAGAAACATGCCGATGGCAATCAGCAGGCTGTAGCTGCGGCCGCTGCGGTTGTCCATATAGGAGAGCGGCAGCGCCAAAAGCGCCAAAATCAGCACGCTCACCGGCATGGTGATGCGCCACATCAGCTCGCCGCGCAATTCCGGATTGGGGTTGCCCCACAGCTTGGCGGTGGGCACGGTGCGGCGGTGGATGTCGCGCTGCACCAGCTTGGGTGCGGTGCCCACAATCAGGTGCAGCCGCTCGAAGGAGACTTCGTCGTAATCGGCCATGCCGGGCGTGCCGCTGTAGCGCCGGCCGTTGAAGAGCTCCAGCGTGCGCTGGTTGTCGGCTTCGGCGAAACGGCCGCGCTCGGCGGTAATCAGCGTGTCGCGCCCCTGCGCGTTTTGCTCGCGGATAAACAGATTGGCCGCATCGCCGCTGCCCGCGTCAAATTTCTCCACAAAATACACGCGCGGCGTGCTGCCGCCGAATTCTTGAAACACGCCCGGACGCACCATGGATGTGTCCTGCCGCCGCTTGAGCACTTCGGCAAACTCGCGGCTGCGCGAATCCGCCCACGGCATCACCAGCATCGACACCAGCGCTGTGAGCAGGGCAAAAGGCACGGCAAAGGCCATCAGCGGCTTAATCCAGCCGTAGAGCGAGAGGCCGGAAGAGAGCCACACCGCCATTTCGCTGTCGCGCCAATAGCGGGAGAGCACCGTGAGCGCGCTGATGTAGGCGGTGAGGATGAGCACGATGGGCATCAACGCCACCGTCCAAAACG
Source organism: Eikenella sp. Marseille-P7795 (assembly GCF_916618725.1). NCBI lineage: Bacteria > Pseudomonadati > Pseudomonadota > Betaproteobacteria > Neisseriales > Neisseriaceae > Eikenella > Eikenella sp. Marseille-P7795. The sequence continues at coordinate 257,252 of NZ_CAKAJZ010000001.1, forward strand.
CCACCAGCGTGGCCACCGCATCGGCCGCCACCTTGCCGCCGGCCGTGCCGCCCAAGAGCTTCACCGCCTGCACCGCCACCAGCGTGGCCAAGAGCAGCACAAATACGCCCATGGCGGTTTGCGACACTTCTTTAATGAATTTTCTCTGATAAACCATATTGTTCCATAGCAAGGCTGGCGGATGCGGCCGGATGGGCGGCGGGCGCCGCGTTGTGTTGTGGGAAAGTGGCAGATGTTGATGAATCATACCTGTCTTGCACACCCCTAGGGGATGGGTTCAGGTATCCTACCTTTTTTCAGGTAGCCTCTACATACCGCCTTTTCAAAACAGAATTATTTACCATAAACATTCTGGGCTTGCCGCCCTCTCTGCTGGCACAGCCGAACGGAGCGCGGTTTTTCGGGGAACAAGGGCTTGCATGTTCGAAGCGGCGTAGCCGCAAGTTGCGAGCCCGCCCGAAAAACCGTGCGGAGTGAGGGGAGTTTGGCGAAGCCAAACCTGTGCCCGCAGTCGCCTTTCTTTTGCTTCCTTTTCTTTGGCGAAGCAAAGAAAAGGAAGTGCCCGCGCCGGCACGAGGCGCAAAGGTGAACGAAGCCCAACCGAGAAAGGCTACCTGAAAATATTTGTTGCAGAAATTCCGAATACCATACAAGGCATGGCTGCACAACATCCACCCGAACAAAGGCTAATTCTTCAGGTAGCCTTTCGCCACGCAAGCCAAGCCCTTGCCCCGTTAAACAAATCGCGCGGATTGTACGGCAGAACGTCCTTTTTTGCCACGCCGCGCCAAGGCTGCCGCAGCCGGGCGGATATTTTTCAGGTAGCCTCTTCCCGCCCCGCCTGCGCCAGCAAACGGTGCTGCACCCGCATAAACTCGTCCAACACCGCCTGCTGGATGGCCAGCCGGCGCGGCAGCGGCGCGGCGAAGCGCACGGCCAGCTTATACAACTTGTCGTCAAACGGCACGCAGCCGATATGCGGCTCGGCCGCCGGCGTGATAAACAGCCGCTGCGCCTGCACCTGCTCCAGATAGGCCGCAATCGCCGCCGTTTCTGGCGCGCACAGCCGCTCCAGCACCGCGCGCAGCGGCGGCAGCACCGCAGCCGGGTCGAGCGCAATCGGCACCGGCACTTCAAACGTGTGCACCACATAGCTGCCGAACACATTGTCGCGGCGCAAGGGCTGCGCCAGCACCAGGCTGTTGGGAAACGACACCGCCTGCCCCGACATATGCTCCACCAGCGCGTTGGGCCCGATTTCCATCACCAGCGTGTTAAACATATTGATGTCCACCACCCGCCCGCGGATACCGCCGATTTCGATGAAATCGCCCACCGAATATTGCTTGGTGAGCATGCGCATCAGGCTGCCGGAAAGGCACATGATGAGCTCCTTGGTGGCCAGCACCGTGGCCGCCGCCAGCGCCATCATGGAAAGCGCGAAGGTTTGAATCTGCGCAAACCACACGGCAAACAAGCCCAAGGCGCACACAATCAGCCCCATATTACGGCTCACCACCAGCGCGCGGCGCATTTCGTCGATTTCCAAACGCGGATGGCGTCGGAAATACAGTCGCAGCAGCACCAGCCGCGCCAGCAGCACGCCGGGCACCAAAAGCAGCGTGCCCAGCCATTGATAAGCCGTCGGGCTGCCGTGCAGCCAGTTTTGCAATGTGTTCCACATAATCGGTTTCCTTGATGGAGGCTACCTGAAAGCGAAAGCTTCAACGAAGTTAAAACCTGTTTGGCTTTGCCAAAAACTGCTTCACTCATTTTTCAGGTAGCCTGAAGCCTGATTGGATACTTCTTTTCTGATGCCGCGCATTATAGCCAATCGCCGCCCCGCATTCCGCATTGCCACAGCCGCCCTGTGCCCAGCCCCCTGTTTCTGTTATGATAGCGGCCTTTTTAGCCGCACTTTCCCGCCCATCCGGCAACCGTATTTTTCGCGGCGCGGCAGCCCGGCCTTGGCTACACCAAGGCAACATTGTTTTTCAGGTAGCCCTATCTGACAGGCTACCTGAAACCCTTAACCCTAATTTGAATGACACACCGCCACACCATGCTCAACCGCCTCTTTTCCTGGTTTGAATCCCGCATCGACCCCTATCCCGCCGGCGCGCCGCAAACCCCGCGCTCCGGCCTTTTCGGCTTCATCTGGAGCAACCTCGAAGGCGTACGCGGCTGGCTCGCGCTTTTGGCGCTGCTCACCGCCGGTATCGGCATTGCCGAAGCGCTGCTGTTTCAGTTTATGGGCAAAATCGTAGATTGGCTCGGCCGCTACACGCCGGCCACCCTGTTTGCCGAAAAAGGCGGCGCGCTCATCGGCATGGGCGTGCTGATGGTGGTGTTTGTCGTCTGGACGTTTTTCACTTCTTCCGTGCGCCTGCAAGTGTTGCAGGGCGTGTTTCCCATGCGCCTGCGCTGGAATTTCCACCGCCTGATGCTCGGCCAAAGCCTCAGCTTTTATCAAGACGAATTCGCCGGCCGCGTATCCGCCAAAGTGATGCAAACCGCGCTGGCCGTGCGCGACACAGTGATGACCATTGCCGATATGGTGGTGTATGTTTTGGTGTATTTCATCACTTCCGGCGTGATTCTGGTGGCGCTGGATAGCTGGCTGCTGCTGCCCTTCATCGGCTGGCTGATTGCCTTCAGCCTGGTGATGCGCTTCCTGATTCCCAAGCTTGGCCAAACCGCCGCCCGCCAGGCCGACGCCCGCTCGCTGATGACCGGCCGCGTTACCGACGCCTACGCCAACATCGCCACGGTCAAACTCTTCTCCCACGGCGCGCGCGAAGCCGACTACGCCCGCCGCTCGATGGAAGAATTTATGGTTACCGTGCACGCGCAAATGCGGCTCGCCACCCTGCTCTACAGCGCCAGCGCCGCCGTCAACACCGCGCTCACCCTCTCCACCGCCGTGCTCGGCATCTGGCTGTGGCACCAAGGCCAGGTGGGCGTGGGCGCCGTGGCCACCGCCACCGCCATGGCGCTGCGCGTGAACGGCCTTTCGCAATACATCATGTGGGAATCCGCCCGCCTGTTTGAAAACATCGGCACCGTGGCCGACGGCATGGGCACGCTCTCCAAGCCGCAAACCATCCTCGACAAGCCCGAAGCCAAGCCGCTTGTGGTGGGCAAAGGCGAAATCTGCTTCGACCACATCGATTTTTCCTACGAGCCGGGCAAACCCCTGCTCAACGGCTTCAGCCTGCACATCCGCCCCGGCGAAAAAGTGGGCCTCATCGGCCGCAGCGGCGCCGGCAAATCCACCATCGTGAACCTGCTGTTGCGCTTCTACGAGCCGCAAAGCGGCAAAATCTGCATCGACGGCCAAAACATCGAAGACGTTACCCAAGAAAGCCTGCGCGCCCAAATCGGCCTGGTTACGCAAGACACCAGCCTGCTGCACCGCTCCGTGCGCGACAACATCATCTACGGCCGCCCCGACGCCACCGAAGCCGACATGCTGCAAGCCGCCGAATACGCCGAAGCCGCCGGCTTCATCCCCGCCCTTTCCGACGCCAAAGGCCGCAAAGGCTACGACGCCCACGTGGGCGAACGCGGCGTGAAGCTTTCCGGCGGCCAGCGACAGCGCATCGCCATCGCCCGCGTGATGCTGAAAGACGCGCCGATTCTGCTTTTGGACGAAGCCACCAGCGCGCTCGATTCCGAAGTGGAAGCCGCCATTCAGGAAAGCCTGGATAAAATGATGGACGGCAAAACCGTGATCGCCATCGCCCACCGCCTCTCCACCATCGCCGCCATGGACCGCCTCATCGTGCTCGACCAAGGCCGCATCGTGGAAGAAGGCAGCCACGTCGAACTCCTGGCCAAAGGCGGCCTCTACGCCAGCCTGTGGGCACACCAAAGCGGCGGCTTCCTCAGCGTGAAGGCGTATCCGCAGGGCGAAAAGTGAGCATGAACGCGTTTTAGCCAACTAAACTAAAAAGGCTACCTGAAAATTTTCAGGTAGCCTTTTATCCTAAATAAGGGACACAAATGAAAAATGTACTTGAATACAATCGCATCCTATCTAAATATAGAGGAGATTTTGACAATTATTGGTATGATTATTTAGTATTTAATGCTATTGAAATCATAGACAAATTTAACGATTCCGAATGGGAATTCCTACTCAACGATCTAAAAAATAAAAAAGATGAATTATGGTATGTAGCATTTATTGATACCTTATCTGAAATTGAAAATTTCCATAATGCGTTGGCAAGCTGTATTTTAATTTTTGATAAAAGCTCATACGAAGTCCAAGTCTCTATCATAGATACTATGAATTCCATTCTAGGCACAAAAAAGGTAACGAGAGATATTATGAAAAAAATTAAATATATAGTTGTGGATTTTGCACCAAAATCATCGATAGACAGTATTGTATTCCATTCTTTATTATCTAAATTAGACCACTCAAAGTAATAACTATTCGGAATACTCAAACGCCAAAAGGCTACCTGAAAGCATCAACTTCAACGAAGTTAAAACGCAGCGCAGCAAAGTTTCTGCGCTGCTAAACTTTTCAGGTAGCCTTTTTCTCGCCCTGCCCGCACTACACGGCCACGAGGGCTTTGATGTGCGGGTGCGGGTCGTAGTTTTGCAGCTCGAAATCTTCAAAGCGGAAGTCGAAGAGATTTTGCACTTCGGGGTTGAGCTGCATTTGCGGCAGGGCTCGCGGCTCGCGGGTGAGCTGGAGGCGCGCCTGCTCGAAGTGGTTGCTGTAGAGGTGGGCGTCGCCGAAGGTATGGATAAATTCGCCGGGCTTCAAGCCGCACACTTGCGCCATCATCATGGTGAGCAAGGCGTAGCTGGCGATGTTGAAGGGCACGCCGAGGAAAACGTCGGCGCTGCGCTGGTAGAGCTGGCAGGAGAGGCGGCCTTCGGCCACGTAAAACTGAAACAGGGCGTGGCAGGGGGGCAGTGCCATTTCGTCCACCAGGGCGGGGTTCCAGGCGGATACGATGAGGCGGCGGCTGTCGGGGTTGCGCTGAATCTGTTCGACAACCTTGGCGATTTGGTCGATGTGGCGGCCGTCGGGGGAGGGCCAGGAGCGCCATTGGTAGCCGTACACGGGGCCGAGGTCGCCGTTTTCGTCGGCCCATTCGTCCCAGATGGATACGTTGTTTTCTTTGAGGTAGCGGATGTTGGTGTCGCCTTTGAGGAACCAGAGGAGCTCGTGGATGATGGAGCGCAGGTGGAGCTTTTTAGTGGTGAGCAGGGGGAAACCTTGGGCGAGGTCGAAGCGCATTTGGTGGCCGAACACGGAGCGGGTGCCGGTGCCGGTGCGGTCGGATTTGTCGGTGCCGTGGTCGAGGATGTGTTGGAGGAGGCTGAGGTATGGGCGCATGGGTGTGGGCGTGCTTGGAATGAAAACGGCGTATTGTACACGTTTGGGCGGGAGGCTACCTGAAAACGCAGTGCAGCGAAGTTTCTGCGAAGCGAAAACGATGGGCAGAAATGAACTGTGCGGATAGCAAAGGCTACCTGAAAAACGGTTGGCAATATTTTTCAGGTAGCCTTTCTTACGCCTGCGTTTGCCGCCTACCACTCAAACGGCAGCCCGAGCTCTTCGGCCAGGCAGCGCATTTCGTCGAGCGTTTTGGGCAGGATGGGGATGCCGCCGGTTTTGCGTTCGCGGCAGCATTCGGCTTCTTTTTCGCCGTGAATGTAAATCCGCTCCTGGCCGGCGGCTTTTTCCGATTCGCGCAGCTCTTGCAGGTAGGCGCTGAAGTGGCGGCGGATGGCTTGGGCGTTGCCGAAGATTTCGGGGTTGAAGGCGGAGAAATAATGGCAGATGCCGGCGCTGCCGTTTTTCATGGTGTGGTTGGAGGTGGTGCCCTGCGAGAGGCTGGCGGCGAAGAATTCCACCAGCACGGCATAGCCGTAGCCTTTGTGGCTGCCAAACAGCTCGCTGCTGCCGCCCAGGGGATACATGCCGCCGCCCAGCCTTTGGCGCACACATTCCACAATAATCTGCGGGTCGGTTTCGTCCACGCCCTGGCTGTTGATGGCCCAGCCCAGCGGGGCGGTGAGCCCTTTTTTGAGGTACACCTCGGGCTTGCCGAAGGCCACCACGGAAGTGGCGGCATCCAGGCTGAAATCGAGCGGATCGGCCGGGATGGCCACGGCGATGGGGTTGGTGCCCATCATCGGGCTGCGCCCATAGGTGGGCACCACGATGGGGAAGGAGTTGGTCATGGAAATGCCCACCAGGCCTTGGCTGGCGGCCATGCTGCTGTAATAGGCGGCGATGCCGTAGTGGTTGGAATTGCGCACCGACACCATGCCGATGCCGCTCTGTTTGGCTTTGTCAATGGCAATCTGCATGGCATAGCGCGACACCAGCTGCCCCATTGCCGCGTGGCCGTCCACCACCGCCGACACGGGCGTTTCAAACACAGTTTCCGGCTTGGCGCCGATGCGCACGAAGCCGCCGGCGATGTTTTTGCGATACATATCTAGCCGCTGCGAGCCGTGCGTGTCCACGCCGCACAAATCGGCGGCCATCAGCACGTCGGTGATTTGCTCCGCCTCCTCCGGCGCAAAGCCGTAGGCCTTAAACGCGGCCTCGGTGAAACCGCGCAGGGCGGCGGCATCAATTTTCTTTATCGTTTGCATTGCTTTCCTCCTTGCTTTTACGCGAACAAAAACCGTTTGCCTCCGATGCGCTCTGCCTGCCCGCCGCTGCGTTTTTATACTGGAAACCGCACACGGCCGCAGGCTGCTTATGCTTGTTATACGGCGATTTTCGCGCCAAACTGAAGCCGATGCAAGCGCCATATTCGAGCCGCAAAACTCTTCGCCGCAGCACAATATTCCATGCCTGGCCGTTTCGGTTTTCAGGTAGCCTGATTAGGCGGCGGCAGGCCGTTTGATAATCTGCATTCTTGAACCGCCGGATAAAAAGGGCTATGCTGGATTCACAGCATCCCGGATGCTGTTTTTATATTATCGACTGCATATATCCGATATACCCATACATAGGATAACCAAAGAAATGGCTAAAAATTTAGATGTTTTCGACCGTGAATACGGTTTGCTCATCAACGGCGAATGGACCCGCCCCGGCGCCCTGCTCGAATCGCACAACCCCTCCAACGGCGTCCTGCTCGCCAAATTCACCGACGCCACCGATGCCGACGTAGACGCCGCCGTGGCCGCCGCGCAGGAAGCCTTCCAAACCTGGCGCCACACCACCGCCGCCGAACGTGCCTCCATCCTCAACCGAATCGCCGACGTGATCGACGAACATACCGAACTGTTTGCCTTGCAGGAAACGCTCGACAATGGCAAACCCATCCGCGAAACCCGCGCCGCCGACATCCCGCTGGCCGCCGACCATTTCCGCTATTTCGCCAGCGTAATCCGCGGCGAAGAAGGCAGCGCCAACCAATTGGATGCCGAAGATTTATCGCTCGTATTGCGCGAGCCCATCGGCGTGGTCGGTCAAATCATCCCGTGGAACTTCCCCTTCCTGATGGCCGCCTGGAAAATCGCCCCCGCGCTGGCCGCCGGCTGCACCATCGTCATCCACCCCTCTTCCAGCACTTCCCTGAGCCTGCTCTCCTTCGCCCAGAAAGTGAACCACCTGCTGCCCAAAGGCGTGCTCAACGTGATCACCGGCAAAGGCAGCAAATCCGGCGAATACATGCTGCACCACAAAGGCTTCAACAAGCTCGCCTTCACCGGCTCCACCGAAGTGGGCCGCCGCGTGGGCATTGCTGCTGCCGAGCTGCTCATCCCCGCCACCCTGGAGCTGGGCGGCAAATCTGCCAATATCTTCTTCGACGACATGCCGTTCGACAAAGCCCTCGAAGGCGCGCAGAAAGGCATTTTGTTCAACCAAGGTCAGGTGTGCTGCGCCGGCTCGCGCATTTTCGTGCAGGAAGGCATTTACGACAAATTCGTGGCCGCTCTGGCCGAAGAGTTTAAACGCGTGAAAGTCGGCCTGCCTTGGGAAGATGACACCCAAATGGGTGCGCAAGTGAACGCCGGCCAGCTCAACACGATTTTGAAATACGTGAAAATCGGCGAACAGGAAGGCGCGCGCATCATCACCGGCGGCAAGAAAGTGGAAGGCAGCCTGGGCAGCGGCGAATTTGTCGAGCCCACCCTGATTGCCGCCGATAACAACAGCCGCATCGCCCGAGAAGAAATCTTCGGCCCGGTGGCCACTGTGATCAAATTCAAAACCGAAGAAGAAGTGATCAAGCTGGCCAACGACAGCGAATACGGCTTGGGCGGCGGCGTGTGGACGCGCGACATCAACCGCGCCCTGCGCGTATCCCGCGCCCTGGAAACCGGCCGCGTGTGGGTGAACTGCTACAACCGCCTGCCCGCCGGCGCCCCCTTCGGCGGCTACAAAACCTCCGGCATCGGCCGCGAAACCCACAAAATGATGCTCGCCGCCTACACGCAGGTGAAAAACATCTACATCAGCACCCGCGAAGAACGCGAAGGGATGTATTGATTTGCCCGTGTGCCGAAACGCGAAAGCTGCCGGAATTTCCGGCAGCTTTTTTTGCGCCCGCTGAAGCCCGATTCATCAAACGGGCGCGATCACCTTCATTTTTCAGGTAGCCTCCAGCCGGCAACAGGCTACCTGAAAATGGGGTGCGGCTTTTGCTTCAATATATGGCAACGCAGCGCGGAGAAACTTTTGTGAAGTAGAAAATATTTTTCAGGTAGCTTTTTGACTTCCACCCCCTGCCCCGCTATCCTCTGCCCTTTTCCACCGCCCGATTCAGGAGCCCGCCATGCCCGATATCAAGCAAACCGTCCTCGAAGCCTTCCACCGCCGCTACGCCTGCAAAAAATACGATCCCGCGCGCAAAATCAGCCGCGAAGATTTTGCCTTTATCCTCGAAACCGGCCGCCTCTCGCCCAGCTCCTTCGGGCTGGAGCCGTGGCGTTTCCTCATTATCCAAAATCCGCAATTGCGCGCCGAAATCAGGCAGGTGGCCTGGGGTGCGGCCGACAAAATCATGGATTGCAGCCATTTTGTCGTTATCCTCGCCCGCACGCAGGCCGCGATGCAGCCGGACTACCAGCGCAAAATGTGGGGCGAGGTGCACCATATCCCGCCGCAGGCCGTGGAAATCCGCGAGGGCTTCTTCAAGCAGTTTGCCGAAAGCGATTTCGCCCTCACCGAAAGCCCGCGCGCTTTCTACGATTGGTCGTGCAAACAAAGCTATATCGCCCTGGCCAATATGATGAGCGCCGCCGCCTTCATCGGCATCGATTCCACGCCGATTGAGGGTTTCCGCCTGGAAGAGGCCAACGCGCTGCTCGCCGGCAAAGGCTTGTTCGACCCCGCCGCCTACCACATCAGCATCATGGCCGCCTTCGGCTACCGCGGCGAAGACATCCGCGCCAAAACCCGCCTGCCGATGGAAGAGATTGTACAGTGGGTGGAATAGCGAACCAACTTGACTTTCGCTACGGCGTTAGCTCGCCTTGCCGTACTCCTGTACTGTCTGCGGCTCGCTGCCTGGTATCGAAAGCCAATTTGATTCGCCATAGCTTTCCGCCGCCTCCCCGCATAGCAAAAGGCTACCTGAAAAATGCTGCGGCATATTTTCAGGTAGCCTTTTCATTGCTTCAACGCGGTTTAGGCATTACAGCACATAGCGCGCCAAATCTTCCTGCTCGGCCACTTCGGCCAGCCGTTCGTCCACATAGGCGGCGGTAATCTGCGTTCCGCCCTGCGGGGCGTGGAAGGATACGTCTTCCAGCAGTTTTTCCAGCACGGTGTGCAGGCGGCGCGCGCCGATGTTTTCGGTTTTCTCGTTCACTTGGAAGGCGATTTCGGCCAGGCGGGTGATGCCTTCGGGCGTGAAATCGAGCTCAACGCCGTCGGTGGCCAGCAGGGCTTGGTATTGCTTGGTGAGACTGGCGTCGGTGCTGGTGAGGATGGCTTGGAAGTCTTCCACGGTGAGGCTGCTCAATTCCACGCGGATGGGGAAGCGGCCTTGCAGCTCGGGAATGAGGTCGCTGGGCTTACTCAGGTGGAAGGCGCCGGAGGCGATGAAGAGGATGTGGTCGGTTTTGATCATGCCGTATTTGGTTTGCACGGTGGTGCCTTCCACCAAGGGCAAAAGGTCGCGCTGCACGCCTTGGCGCGATACGTCGCCGCCGTGCCGGCTGCTGTCGGCGGCGATTTTGTCGATTTCGTCGAGAAACACGATGCCGTGCTGCTCCACGGCGTGCACGGCCTGCTCGCGCAGCTCTTCTTCGTTGATCAGCTTGGCGGCTTCTTCGTCGAGCAGGAGCTTCATGGCGGCAGACACTTTGATCTTGTGCGGCTTGGTGCGCCCCTTGCTCAGGTTGGCAAACATATCCTGCAATTGGCTGCTGAATTCTTCCATGCCGGGCGGGCCCATCACCTGCATGGCGGCGGGCGAGGCCTGGCTCAGCTCGATGTTGATTTCTTTGTCGTCCAGCTCGCCGCGGCGCAGCATATCGCGGAATTTTTTGCGCGTATTGCTTTCGGGCTGTGGCTCGGCGGGCTCGCCTTCGAAGCCGGTGTGCGGCGGGGGCGGCAAAAGCGCGTCGAGGATGCGGTTTTCCGCGGCATCCTGCGCGCGGTCACGGTTTTTGCGCACGGCTTGTTCGCGCAGGTTTTTCAGGGCAATTTCCATCAGGTCGCGCACGATGCTATCCACGTCGCGCCCCACGTAGCCCACTTCGGTAAACTTGGTGGCTTCGATTTTGATAAAGGGCGCATTGGCTAGCCGCGCCAAACGGCGGGCGATTTCGGTTTTGCCCACGCCGGTGGGGCCGATCATCAGGATGTTTTTCGGCACAATCTCGCTTTGCAGCGGCTCGGCCACCTGGCTGCGGCGGTAGCGGTTGCGCAGCGCCACGGCCACAGCGCGCTTGGCCTGCTGCTGGCCGATGATGTGTTTGTCGAGCTCGTGCACAATCTCTTGCGGGGTCATCACGGAAGTAGTCATCAAATCCATTCCTTGCTATGGGTTTTAGAATTTCGAATGGCGGGGAAATGGCGCCGGCGCGGGGAAAATCAAGGGGCGAACATCGGGCGGAACAGGGTTGCTGCCCGGCGTTTTCTTTTTCAGGTAGCCTGCCTCCGCCTGAGGCTACCTGAAAAATCCGAGGCCGCCTGAAAACAATATGCAGCCCTCGCCCAATCCGTCCGCACCGCAGGCCGAACCCGCCCGCCGTAGCCGTTTTGCCCACGCCGCCGGCGCAAAAAGAGTATTTTTGCAATAAAGACTTGCGCTCATCTCGCAAACTATCCTAAAATCCGCTGTTTTCTTATTGACCCAATTTCCCGAAGAAAGAAGGAATAATCATATGGTAGTGATCCGTTTTTCGCGCGGCGGCTCCAAGCACTCTCCGTTTTTCAACATCGTGGTAGCCGATTCGCGCAACCGCCGCGACGGCCGTTTCATCGAGCGCGTGGGCTTCTACAACCCCGTTGCCAATGAAAAACAGGAACGCGTACGCCTGGACACCGAACGCCTGAACTACTGGGTGAGCCAAGGTGCGCAAGTGAGCGACGCCGTTGCCCGCCTGGTGAAAGAGCAGCAAAAAGCCGCCTAATCCCGGAATGCCCGCCATGAGCCGCAGCCAAGACAAATGGATAGCCATGGGCTATGTAAAAGGCGCGTTCGGCGTAAAAGGCTGGGTAAAAGTGGCCGTTGGCACCGAATACGCCGACAGCCTCTTGGATTATCCCGTGTGGCGCTTGAGCAAAGACGGCGCTTCGCACAGCTACACGCTGGAAAGCGGCCAAGTGGCCGGCGACGAATTGCAGGTGAAATTCGCCGAAATCGGCGACCGCGACGCCGCCCAGCTGCTGCGCGGCCACACTATTGAAATCCATCGCAGCGATTTCGAGCCGGCCGAAGAAGGCGAATACTACTGGGCCGACTTGGTCGGCTTGGCGGTACACAACCGGCAAGGCGAGCTCGTCGGCACCGTGAGCAACCTAATGGAAACCGGTGCGCACGATATTTTGGTGGTGGACGGCGAACACGGCCGCAAGCTGATTCCCTTTGTTGAGCACTATATCGACAGCGTGGATTTGGAAGCCGGCGGCATCGTGGCCGACTGGGGCTTGGATTACTGATGTATATCCAAGCCGTTACCCTGTTTGGCGAGATGTTTCGCAGCATCACCGAGCACGGTGTAACCGGCCGGGCGCTGCAACGCGGATTGTGGCAGTTTGACGCAGTTAATCCGCGCCAGTTTGCCGACAACAAACTGGGCTACATCGACGACCGGCCTTTCGGCGGCGGCCCCGGCATGATTATGATGGCCGAGCCTTTGCAGGCAGCCATCCATGCCGCCAAATCGCAGCAAAACGGCCGGGTTATCTATTTAAGCCCGCAAGGCGCACCGCTCACGCACCGCAAGGCTGCCGAGCTGGCCAAGCTGGATGGCCTGATTTTGGTGTGCGGCCGCTACGAAGGCATCGACGAACGGCTGCTAACCAGCAGTATTGATGAAGAAATCAGCATCGGCGATTTTGTGGTGTCCGGCGGCGAACTGCCGGCCATGATGCTGATGGATGCGGTGTTGCGGCTGATTCCCGGCGTGCTGGGCGATGCCGATTCGGCCGGGCAGGATTCTTTTGCCAACGGCCTGCTCGACTGCCCGCACTACACCCGCCCGATAGAATTTCAGGGCATGGCCGTGCCCGCTGTATTGCGCAGCGGCAACCATGCGCTGATTGCGGAATGGCGCCTCGAACAGGCGTTGCGCCGCACCCTCCTGCGCCGGCCCGACCTTTTGGCCGAGCGCGAATTAACCCCAGAGGAATCTAGGCTCCTGCGGAAAATCCGGCAGGAGGAACGAGATATCCCATCATAACAAGGACTTTTGCAATGAACTTGATTCAACAGCTCGAACAGGAAGAAATTGCCCGTTTGAACAAATCCATCCCCGAATTCGCTCCCGGCGACGTGGTTTCCGTTTCCGTGCGCGTAACCGAGGGCAACCGCACCCGTTTGCAAGCCTATGAAGGCGTGGTGATTTCCCGCCGCAACCGTGGCCTGAACAGCAACTTCATCGTGCGCAAAATCTCCAGCGGCGAAGGCGTGGAACGTACTTTCCAGCTCTACTCGCCCAACGTGGAGAAAATCGAAGTGAAACGCCGCGGCCACGTTCGCCGTGCCAAGCTGTACTATCTGCGCGGCCGCACCGGCAAAGCCGCCCGCATCAAAGAAAAACTGCCTGCCCGCAAACAGGAAGATTAATCCTGCTTGTCATAAGAAACCTGCCCTTGCGGCAGGTTTTTTGTTTGATCGGGCAGGCATCGCGGTTTTGCCTTGATGGCTTGCAATCTACGGAGCAACTATTTTCAGGTAGTCTCACGATTGGCAATGAGGCTACCTGAAAATATCCGGCTCCATCCATACGGCCGGATTGCGCGGCATCAGAAGCTTTTCTGCGAATCTAGCAGAATGGTAACCGGGCCGTCGTTGCACAGGCTCACCAGCATATGGGTGCGGAAGCGCCCTTCGGCCACGTTCACGCCGTGGCCGCGCAGAAGTTCGGCCACTTGCTGATACAGCGCTTCGGCCTGCTCGGGGCGGGCGGCCTGGGTGAAAGAGGGGCGGCGGCCGTTGCGTGCGTCGCCGTAGAGGGTGAACTGCGACACCAGCAGCACTTCGCCGCCGGTGTCTTTCACCGACAGGTTGAGCTTGCCGGCTTCGTCTTCAAAAATGCGCAGGTGGGCGATTTTGTCGGCGATGTAGCGGGCGTCGGCTTCGCTGTCTTCGCCGCCCACGCCGAGCAGCACGCACAGGCCGTGGGCGATTTGGCTGAACGGGGACTCGGGCGCATCGGCGGGGGCGATGTGAGCATGGCTGACTTTTTGGATAACGGCACGCATGGTTTCAGGTAGCCTCCTTGGGGTGGTGGGAACACGGTTTGGGATAAGCAGTTGAACAAAAGGCTACCTGAAAATGAATGCCGCACTATTTTCAGGTAGCCTTTTCTTGATGGCGGTTAAACCTCGCCCTGCCCTTCGCTCGGGCCGGCGGCTTCGGCGGAAACGGCGGTTTCCACAGCTTCGCCTTCGGCCTCGTCGGCTTCTTCTTCGGCCACGCGCTCGAGGCTGACCAGGGTTTCGCCTTCGTCTAAGTTAATCAGTTTCACGCCGGCGGCGGCGCGGCCGGTTTCGCGGATTTGCTCGACTTTGGTGCGGATGAGCACGCCGCCGCTGGTGATGAGCATCAAGTCGTCGCTTTCGCTCACCAGGGTGGCGGCCACCAGCTCGCCGTTGCGCTCGCCGGTGTTGATGGCGATGTTGCCTTGGCCGCCTTTGTTTTTGCGGCTGTAGTCGGCAATCGGGGTGCGTTTGCCGTAGCCGTTGGCGGTGGCGGTGAGCACTTGCAGCGCGCTTTGCTGTTCGCACTCGGGGGCGAATGTGATGAGGCTGACGATGCGGCCGTTTTCAGGTAGCCGCATGCCGCGCAGGCCGCCGCTGCCGCGCCCGCTGGGGCGCACGCCGTGTTTGCCGCTCACGGGGGCGTGTTCGCTGCCTTCGTCGTCTTCTTGGCCGGTTGAAATTTCGGTTTCGGCATCGTCGCCAAGCTCTTCTTCGTCGCCGCTGCGCTCCCAGTATTCGTTGAAGCGGATGGCTTTGCCGAGGTTGGAGAAGAGCATGATGTCGCTGCTGCCGGAGGTGCGCGCCACGCCCACCAGGCTGTCGCCTTCTTTGAGGGCGATGGCTTTGATGCCTTGGCTGCGCACGTTTTTGAAGGCGGAAAGCTGCACTTTTTTCACCACGCCCTGGGCGGTGGCGAAGAATACGTATTCGTCTTCGGGGAAGTCGCGCACGGGCAGGATGGCGGATACTTTTTCGCCTTCGTCGAGCTGGATGACGTTGTTAATCGGGCGGCCGCGCGAGTTGCGCCCGCCTTCGGGCAGTTTGTAAACCTTAATCCAGTGGCAGCGGCCGTGGTTGGTGAAGCACATCAGGTAATCGTGCGTGTTGGCCACAAACAGGGTTTCGATGAAGTCTTCGTCTTTGGTGGCGGCGGCCTGTTTGCCGCGACCGCCGCGCCGCTGGGCTTGGTAGTCGGTGGTGGGCTGGGTTTTGATGTAGCCGCCGTGGGTGAGCGTGACCACCATTTCGCGCGGCGGAATCAGGTCTTCGTCGGCAATGTCGCCGCCGAAGGGGTTGATTTCGCTGCGGCGGGGGTCGCCGAAATTGGTTTTGATTTCCACCAATTCGTCGCGGATGATTTGGGTGATGCGCTCGGATTTGGCCAAAATATCCAGAAAATCGATAATTTGCGCCATGATGGTTTTGTAGTCGTTGACGATGCTGTCTTGGTCGAGGCCGGTAAGGTTGCGCAGGCTCATGCGCAGGATGGCGTCGGCCTGCAAATCGCTCAGGTAGTAGCCTTCGGCGGTGAGGCCGAGGTTTTCAGGTAGCCCTTCGGGGCGCGCCATGCGCAAATCCAAATCGGTGCGGCTGAGCATGTCGCCCACCAGGCCGGACTGCCAGGGCTGCGCCAGCAGTTTGGCTTTGGCTTCGGCGGCGTCGGCGGATTCTTTGATGAGGCGGATCATCTCGTCGATGTTCGACAGCGCCACGGCCTTACCTTCGGCGACGTGCCCTTCGTGCCGCGCTTTTTTCAGGCGGAACAGGGTGCGGCGGGTAACCACTTCGCGGCGGTGGCGCAGGAATTCGGCGAGAATCTGCTTGAGGTTGAGCAGGCGGGGCTGGCCGTCTACCAGCGCCACCATATTGATGCCGAAGCTGTCTTGCAGCTGAGTGAGCTTGTAGAGCTGGTTGAGCACCACTTCGGCGTTTTCGTTGCGCTTGAGCTCGATCACCACGCGCATGCCGGATTTGTCGGATTCGTCGCGCAGGTCGGAAATGCCTTCCAGCACTTTTTCGCGCACCAGCTCGCCAATTTTCTCCACCAGCTTGGCTTTGTTTACCTGATAGGGGATTTCGTCGATAACGATGGCTTCGCGCTCGCCGTGTTTGCCGATGGGCTCGATGTGGGTTTTGCCGCGCATCACCACGCGGCCGCGGCCGGTTTTGTAGCCTTCGCGCACGCCGGAGAGGCCGTAAATCGTGGCGCCGGTGGGGAAGTCGGGGGCTTTGATGGTGTGGATGAGCGTGTCGATGTCGGTATCGGGATCGGCCAAGAGTTGCAGGCAGGCGTCCACGGTGTCGCCGAGGTTGTGCGGCGGGATGTTGGTGGCCATGCCCACGGCGATGCCGGCGGAGCCGTTGGTGAGCAAGGCGGGGAAGCGGGTGGGCATCACCAGCGGCTCTTGCTCGCTGCCGTCGTAGTTAGGGCCGAAATCCACGGTGTCTTCTTCGATGTCGGCCAGCATTTCGTGGGCGATGCGCGCCATGCGGATTTCGGTGTAACGCATGGCGGCGGCGCCGTCGCCGTCTACCGAGCCGAAGTTGCCCTGGCCGTCTACCAGCATATAGCGCATGGAGAAGGGCTGCGCCATGCGCACGATGGTGTCGTATACGGCGGAATCGCCGTGCGGGTGGTATTTACCGATGACGTCGCCCACGATACGGGCGGATTTCTTATAAGACGAGTTCCAGTTGTTTTTCAGCTCGTGCATGGCGTAGAGCACGCGGCGGTGCACAGGCTTCAGGCCGTCGCGCACGTCGGGCAGCGCGCGCCCGACAATCACGCTCATGGCGTAGTCGAGATAGCTTTTGCGCATTTCCTCTTCGAGGCTGACGGGGATGGTTTCTTTGGCAAACCGGTGGTCGTGGGTGCTGCTCATGGAGATTTAAGCCCAATCGTTTAAAAACGCGTTATTTTATCACACAACGGGCTTCGCGGCTGGCTGTGGCGGCGGGGCGGGGGAAATCTCTTTCCTACCAAACGCGTTGTTTTCATGGCAACGATTCGCAGAAAAGCGATAGAGGCTACCTGAAAACCTAAGCGCCTATGCCGTTAAGCTTTCAGGTAGCCTCCATAATTATGTGAGAGAGCGGATTTTTATTGCCGCACTCGTCCATTTATTGGATGAATACAGCCTGTATTGATTGTTTTTTATAGTAGCGGTAGTATTGGTGCATGCCCCCTCCCCGTTTCGGACGTTGAGGCTTTAGCTGTTAATGCTCAAGCACATTTTCAGATATTGCCGTTGGGGGATACTTCTCAACCGTTTCTTTGTAGAACATGCCAGCTTCCGTTTCGAACGTTTGATTGGAGGTGGCGGCAACTTCGAATTGCCCGCTGCTCATCAATCGCTGATGGATACTTCCACATAGAAACAGTTTTATCTACTTAAGGCTGATTTACCCTAGATAAACAACCGGCCATCACTCAAACTTTTCTATACTTCCCTACAGTTTAGCCTCATAAAAATCCGCTCTTCTTTCATTCGAACTCCTTTTTCGCTTCGTGGAAA
The DNA here is from genome assembly GCF_916618725.1 of Eikenella sp. Marseille-P7795. Lineage (NCBI taxonomy): Bacteria > Pseudomonadati > Pseudomonadota > Betaproteobacteria > Neisseriales > Neisseriaceae > Eikenella > Eikenella sp. Marseille-P7795. The sequence goes on from NZ_CAKAJZ010000001.1 coordinate 274,643, forward strand.
CCCACATTTCAGGTAGCCCATTGATATGTATATCGGACGTTTCGCCCCCAGCCCCACCGGCCTCCTGCACATCGGCTCGCTGCTCACCGCCCTGGCCTCCTACGCCGACGCCCGCGCCCACGGTGGCCGCTGGCTGGTGCGCATGGAAGACCTCGACCCCCCGCGCGAAATGCCCGGCGCCGCCGCCCACATCCTCCGCACCCTCGAAGCATTTGGCTTCGAATGGGACGGCGAAACCGCCTACCAAAGCCAACGCCACGCCCTCTACCGCTCCGCCCTCGAAACCCTGCAACAGCGCCGACTCGCCTACCCCTGCTATTGCAGCCGCAAACAATGGCACGCCCACGCCCGCCAAGGCGCCGACGGCTTCGTTTACAACGGCGCCTGCTCCCGCCTCACCTCCCCGCCGCCCCAAGCCGCCGGCCGCACCGCCTGGCGTCTGCGCGTGCCCGACGACACCCTATCCTTCACCGACGGCATCGTCGGCCACTATGCGCAAAACCTCGCCCGCGACATCGGCGACTTCGTGCTGCTGCGCGCCGACGGCCTCTGGGCCTACCAGCTCGCCGTGGTGGCCGACGACGCCGCGCAGGGCATCACCCACATCGTGCGCGGGCAAGACCTGCTCGTCTCCACCCCGCGCCAAATCTGGCTGCAACGCTGCCTCGGCCACCCCACCCCGCACTACGCCCACCTGCCCCTGCTCACCAACGCAGCCGGCCAGAAATGGTCGAAGCAAACCCTCGCCCCCGCGCTTGATTTGCAACGCAAAGAAGCCCTGCTACGCCAAGTGATGGGCTACCTGAAACTGCCGCCCGCGCCCGAAGTGGATAAACCGCAAGCGCTGCTGGATTGGGCGGTGCAGCATTGGCGGCTGGAAAACGTGCCGCAGCAGGCAATCGTGGCCGAATAAATTTTTCAGGTAGCCTCTTGCCGCCACAGGCTACCTGAAAATTTCAGGTAGCCTTTTCATTATGCCCGCATTAAAAAAGCCGCCCCGATTCCCGGGGCGGCCTTGCTATTTGCTTACTGGCAAACGCTTAGTGGTGATGGCAACCGCAAGCCTTCATATCGATAACCATACGGCCTTGGATTTTGCCGTCGCGCATTTCTTGGAAAATGGTGTTGGCTTCGTCCAGCTGGCGCAGCTGCACCACGGGTACCACGATGCCTTCGGCACCGAATTGGAAGGCTTCTTCCAAGTCTTTGCGTGTACCCACCAGTGAGCCCACCACTTCGATGCCGTCCAGCACCAGGCGCGGAATCGACAAATCCATGGTTTCGGGCGGCAGACCAACAGCCACCACGCGGCCGCAAGCACGCACGCAATCCACGGCGGAATTGAATGCAGCGCGGGAAACGGCAGTTACCACGGCGGAGTGTGCGCCGCCGGTTTTCTCTTGAATGAACTTAGCGGCGTCTTCTTTGGCCGGGTTCACGATCAAATCAGCGCCGGATTCTTTGGCCAGTGCCAGTTTGTCGTCGTTGATGTCTACGGCGATCACGTGTGCGCCGAATACTTTTTTGGCGTATTGCACGGCCAGGTTGCCCAAGCCGCCGGCGCCGTAGATGGCAATCCATTGGCCAGGCGCAGCGCCGGCCACTTTGATGGCTTTATAGGTGGTTACGCCGGCGCAGGTGATGCTGCTGGCCTGGGCGGGATCGAGGCCTTCGGGCACTTTCACCGCATAATCGGCTTTCACCACGCAGTGGGTGGCCATGCCGCCGTCGGCAGTGTAGCCGGCGTTCAGCACGCTGCGGCAGAAGGTTTCGCGGCCGGTGATGCAGTATTCGCAGTGACCGCAGCTGGCAAACAGCCAGGCAATGCTCACGCGGTCGCCCACTTTCAGGGTGGTTACATCGGGCGCAATCTGCTTCACGATGCCGATGCCTTCGTGACCGAGCACGCGGCCGGGTTTTTTACCGTAGTCGCCGGCAGCCACGTGCAAGTCGGTGTGGCACACGCCGCAGTATTCTACTTCCACCAGCGCTTCGCCCGCGCCCACGGCAGGGATGTCGCGCTCAACGATTTCTACGTTACCGTCGCATTGGGGGGCAACCACTGCTGCTTTCATCTTCATGATCGTGTCCTCATAGGGTTGGAAAAATCGGGGGAACTGCTCAGGCGCAGTATGCCTTTTCCGGCGGGCTGCCGTCAAGGATTTGCGTCAAATAAACCGTTGATTTAACGATGTTATATTATAACTATTACTCCGCCTGCCGTGCGCTGCGAATCGGGCATGTGCCGCCCGCTGCCAAGGCTCGATTTTCATAAAAATAAACAACCGTTTCCAGCTTAGCTGCTCCGCTTCCCAGAAACCCGGCCTTAGCTGTGCCAAGGCATCGTTTTAGCTTCCTTGAAGCTCACGTTTTAGCTTCGCAGAAACTCCGCTGCGCCGCGCTTTCAGGTAGCCTGTAGCCTGCTCGCCGCCGTATTTGCTAGAATCCCCATCCTTATCCACCACGCCGCGATTGCCCGCCATGTCTGTTTACACCAGCGTTTCCGACCAAGAAATCCGCCAGTTTTTGGAAGACTACGATTTAGGCGGCTTCGTGTCGCTGCAAGGCATCGCCCAAGGCGTGACCAACAGCAACTATTTCCTCGACACCGACCGCGGCCGCTTCGTGCTCACCATCTTCGAAGTGCTCACCCGCGAAGAGCTGCCGTTTTTCATGGAGCTCAGCCAACACCTCAGCCGCAACGGCGTGGCCTGCCCCGCCCCCATCCCGCGCCGCGACGGCCGTTTCGACAGCATGCTCGCCGGCAAGCCCGCCTGCGTGGTGAGCTTCCTCAACGGCCGCGACACCGCCGTGCCCGATGCCGCCCAATGCTTCCACACCGGCGCCATGCTCGCCAAAATGCACCTGGCCGGTCAAAGCTTCGACCAAAGCATGCCCAATCCGCGCCACGCCGCCTGGTGGGAAGCCGAAAGCCGCCGCCTGCTGCCCTGCTTAAGCCCCGAAGACGCCGATTTGCTGCAAAACGAAATCGCCTTCCTCGCCCAAAACCCCGACCACCACCTGCCCGGCGGCATCATCCACGCCGACCTCTTCAAAGACAACGTGTTACTCGACGGCATTCAGGTAGCCGGCTTCATCGATTTCTACTACGCCTGCAACGGCAGCTTCATGTACGACCTCGCCATCGCCGTAAACGACTGGGCGCGCCTGGCCGACAACCGCATCGATCCCGCATTGCAGCAAGCCTTCATGCGCGGCTACCAAAGCGTGCGCCCGCTCACCCCCGCCGAGCAGGCCTACCTCCCCATCGCCCACCGCGCCGGCTGCATCCGCTTCTGGGTGTCCCGCCTGCTCGACTACCATTTCCCTCAGGGCGGCGAGATGACCTTCATCAAAGACCCCGACGTCTTCCGCGACCTGCTGCTCTATTTCCGCACCCTTCCCCTCGCCCCCGCCGCCCGCGCCGAAGAAGCCTTCAACCTGCACGGCAAAACCTTCCGCCCCGCCGGCGGCAGCCAGCCCGTCTACCATTTCAACCAAGACGGCAGCACCGTGTGGGCGGAATACAGCGGCGGCCCCGTCTGCAAAGGCTTCCTGCTCGGCCGCTACACCGCCCCCGCCCGCATCGCCCACACCAGCCAACACCTGAGCAATACCGCCGAAGCACACAGCGCCAGCGGCCACCTGCGCCTCGAGCGCACCACCGGCGGCCTGCGTTTGCACCTGCATGAAAACGGCGGGGAAACTGTGTTGGAGGAAACCTTGCCCTGAGCATGATTTGATACAGAAAAGGCTACCTGAAAATTTTCAGGTAGCCTTTGTCATTGCAGCCGGCCGCAAGTTAGTCGGCTGCCTTCGTGTTTTCAGGTAGCCTTCCAGCCGGCCAAACAAACGGCGGCATAGCCATGCCGCCTGGTGCGTTTCGGTTTTCAGGTAGCCTCTATGCGCTGTCGGACAGCATCGCCGTTAATGCCACGCTTCCAGAAACTCCTGCCAATGCGTTTTGCCTTCTTGGTTTTTCAGGTAGCCTTTGAGCCGCTTGATTTCCATTTCGTATTCGTCGGCATCGGCGGCACCGTTCATCAGGCGGAAGCGTTGGTACATGAGGTAGGTGTTGGCGGCGTCGGTTTCGCAGTAGTTGCGGATTTCGCGCAGGCGGCCTTCGTGGTAGGCCTGCCATACTTGGCTGCCGTCCATGCCGAGCTTGCCGGGGAAGCCGCAGAGTTTGGCCATGTCGTCGAGCGGCACGTAGGCGCGGGGCTGGTAGAGGGCGAGCAGGTCCATGAGGTCGCAGTGGCGGCTGTGGTAGCGGTTGAGGTAGTTGTTCCATTTGAAGTCGCGGCTGTCGCCGAAGTCGCCTTCGCCGCTGTCCCAGTAGCGGGCGGCGGTGAGGCCGTGGATGAGGGCGCGGTAGTGCAGTACGGGCAGGTCGAAACCGCCGCCGTTCCAGCTCACAAGCTGGGGGGTGTGGTTTTCGATGAGTTCGAAGAATTTGGCGATGATGGTGTCTTCGCTGTCGCTGGTTTCGCCGATGGTGCCAACGTGGATTTTGTCGCTGCCCCAGCGCATACAGCAGGAAATGGCCACCACTTGCTGCAAGTGATAGGGCATGAAGTCGCTGCCGTTGTGGGCGGCGCGGCGCTGCTGCTGTGCCCAGGCCACGATATCGGCATCGGGGGTGTCGGCGGGGAGGTGGTGGAGCAGGCGGATGCCGTTTACGTCGGGGATGGTTTCGATGTCGAAGGCGAGGATGGGGGTCATGATGGCTGGCGCTGGCGCGGCGGGGTTGGAAACGGCGGGGATTGTGGCACGAAGTATTTGTTTCGCCAAGCGGGAGGGCTGCCTGGGGAAGGGGAATAGTTTTCAGGTAGCCTTCCCATCTTCAGACAACATAACCCTTTTTGCGAAACCAAATAGGGGAAACTTGGTGCGAATGATTGGGCTGCACCTTCTTCTGCTGGCGCAGCCGAACGGAGCGCGGTTTTTCGGGGAACAAGGGCTTGCATGTTCGAAGCGGCGAAGCCGCAAGTTGCGAGCCCGCCCGAAAAATTGCGTGGAGTGAGGGAAGTTTGGCGAAGCCAAACCTGTGCCCGCAGTCGCCTTTCTTTTGCTTCCTTTTCTTTGGCGAAGCAAAGAAAAGGAAGTGCCCGCGCCGGCATAAGGCGCAAAGGTGAACGATGTAGAAATGAGAAGACTACCTAAACTTAGCAAGCGGCCTGAAGTTCAACGCTCGCCACAACCATTAAAGGCTACCTGAAAATCGGAAAACGGTTTTTAGTTTCGCCAAAACCCGCTTCGCCCGCTTTCAGGTAGCCTTTTGCTTTGGCGGCCGGCTATTCGTCGGGCGGCAAATCGGCGCTGCCCATGCGGCGCAGGATGATGCGGGTTTTGTTGCGCAGGCGGCGGTCGTGGCGGTGTTCTTGGAAGTATTTGGGGTTGGGCAGCATGGCGATAAGGGAGGCGGCTTCGCCGGCGCGCAGGCGGGAGGCGGGCTTGCGGTAGTAATGTTGGGCGGCGGCTTCGATGCCGTAGATGCCGTTGCCAAACTCGGCCACGTTGAGATACACGGTGAGGATGCGCTCTTTGCTCCACATGTTTTCCAGCATCACGGTAATCACGGCTTCTTCGGCTTTGCGCACGTAGGAGCGTTCGGCAAACAAAAACAGGTTTTTGGCAAGCTGCTGGCTGATGGTGGAGCCGCCGGCGCGGATGGTGCCGCTGCGCTGGTTGCGGCGCATGGCGTGTTCGATGCCGTTCCAGTCGAAGCCGTCGTGGTTGCTGAATTGGGCGTCTTCGCTGGCGATGGCGGCTTGTTTCACCACGCGGGCGATTTGGTCGTCGTCCACCCAGGTTTGATGCACACGGGAGAGGGTGGAAAGGTTGTGCCGCAGCATGAAGGCGCTGGTGTGCACGGGCTGGCTTTTCCAGTAGGCCAGCAACAGGAACACGAGCAGATGGAAGCCGAGCAGCAACAGAAACACGCCCCACACGAGGCGCTTAAACCAGCGGCGCAGCAGGCCGGGGCGTTTTTTGGCGGGCTGGGGGCGGGGCAGAACGGGGGCGGCAACAGGCGCGGGGTGGGGTATGGGTATCCATCGGCAATATCAATCGAAGGGAAGCGGGACGATTATAAAGGAATCTGGTTTGAACGGGAGCGAAGCCGGTTTTTCAGGTAGCCTTCTGCCAAGCCGCACAGGCTACCTGAAAAATAAAGACGCCTTGCCAAGCCAAACGCAAACCGCCGCACATCAAATCGAGAAATCCTCGCGAATCGGCTCGTACAGCGCCTGCTCGATGCGCTCGCGGCTGAGGCCGGGCAAATAGAGCTGCATGAAATCGTAGGCATAGTTGCGCAGATAGGCATCCTGCCGCACTACGATATAGGTCAACGACGGCTTAAACAGATGGTCTGCCCGCAGGCAGGCCAAATCATCGTCGCGCTCCGGGTCGTAGGCCGCATCGGCCAGCAAGCCCGCGCCCAGCCCGGCACGCACATAAGTTTTGATCACGCCCGCATCCACGCTGGACAACACCACCTTCGGCAAAGGCAGCCCGCTGCCGGCAAACGCCGCCTGCAAAGCTGTATCCTGCGCCGCATCGGTATAGCCGATCAGCGGCGTGCCCGACAAATCCGCCAGCCCGATGCGCGCCCTGCCCGCCAAATCGTGCCCCTTCGGCACCAGCACGCAGCGGTTCCAAACGCGCGCGCTGATGTAGCGCAGCTCGGAATGGCGCTCGCCGTCCTCCGAATTGATGGCGAAATCCGCCAGCCCCTCGGCCACCATGCGGTCCACCGCCGAAGGCTCCGCCGGCAGCAGCGAAAGCTCCACCTTGGGATATTGCCGGAAAAATTCGGCCACCACCGGCGGCAGCACATGCCGCGCCTGGGTGTGCGTGGTGGCAATTGTCAGCCGCCCGCTGTCTTGCTCGGCAAATTCCGTGCCGATATTGCGGATGCTCTGCACGTCGCGGAAAATGCGCTCGGCAATCTCCAGCACCGCCTGCCCCGGCGGCGTGACCGCCGCAATGCGCTTGCCGTGCCGCACAAACAGCTGCACGCCCAGCTCGTCTTCCAACAACTTAATCTGCTTGGAAATGCCAGGCTGGGAAGTAAACAGGATTTCCGCCGCCTCCGAAATATTCAGATTACAGCGGTACACCTCCAGGAAATAACGCAGCTGTTGCAGCTTCATAAGGCTCCAAAGTTTGTTTTGTCAGATTTATACGACAGCGCGGCCGCCGTGCCGAACGCCGCTAGGCCGGTTGGAATTGCAAACCGAACCGGCCCGAAATGGTATCACAGCCCGCCGCCGCCATTTTGGCTGCTATTGCCCAAACACGGCAGATTTTGTTGCTTTTTAGCAACTTGATAAGAAATATCCCCCGCTTTTCCCAATATCATGCTGACAGCAAGAACGATTTTGGGCATGATTGCCCCGTAGGAAACGGAGGCGTCCGCCCAGCGGGCAGCCAATTCCTTATTGACAGTTCGGGTTTGGTTTTTTATAGTGGTAGCCCGAATATATTTGGATAACCGCTGTTTTCGAGCGGTCCGTATATGGTGATTTTTGTGAAGGCCGGCATGCTGCAAAGCTTGCAAGTCTGCGCATAACAAATTTTTTGATGAGGGAATAACATGACCAAACAGCTTAAATTTGGTGCTTTGTTCTTGGCCTTGGTTGCTTCCGGCGCCGCCATGGCAGACAGCAGCTTCAGTAACGAAAAATACGGCTACACCATCAGCCAGCAGTCTCGCGAAGTGGTTCGTTCCAACTATGAGCCCAACGGCGCTCATGAGTGCTGGGAAAACGACTTCCTGAATAGCGAAGTTGACCGTTTGGGCTTGGTAGAGTGTGGCGATCGTCGGCCTGATGCACCTATTCAGGCACAGACAAACGAGGAAGTACTATCTCTAGCTTCTAACTTCCTGTTCGGCTTTGATAAATTCAATTTGAGACCTGAGGCTCGTACTACTCTGGATCAATTGGCTCAGCGTCTGGCTGGCAGCAATGTGCAGTCTGTACGTGTTGAGGGCAACACTGACTTTATGGGTAGCGATGCCTACAATCAGCGCTTGTCTGAGCGCCGTGCTAATACTGTTAGCCAGTACTTGGTTAGCCGCGGTGTTCCTGCCGAGAAAATCTCTGCTGTTGGCTTGGGCGAATCTCAAGCTAAGATGACCGAGCAGTGTCAGCAAGAAGTTCGCAACTTGGGTCGTCGCGCTTCTGCCGCTCGCAAACGCAGCGCTCTGATTGCATGTATCGAACCGGATCGTCGCGTAGACGTTCGCATCCGCACCGTGGTAGAACAGCCGGCTCGCTAATTTAGCCGACTAGCTGATAACCATGAAGGAACTGAGCTTTGGATAAAAGTTCAGTTCCTCATTTTTTATTTTCCTGATTCTCCTGATAGCAAGCCAACTCTTGCTTAGCCCGTGCCACCCACACCGTCAACCCATAAAATTCAGGCTGCATAAACGTTCTGCTCACTCCACTTGCCCAACCAAGCCCATGCCGGAAAAATTCACCCGTATTCCCCGCCCATCCATTGGCCGCCTGCTGGTCACCCTTCTCTTCAGCTGTTTTTTTCAGGTAGCCTTTGCCCTGGATTTCGGCCGTATCCAGCCGGATGAAGCTGCCGTTTACGTGCAAGATCTCGACAGCGGCGAAATCCTGCTCGCCCACCGTGCCGACGTGTCGATGAACCCCGCCTCCACCATGAAGCTGGTAACCACCTTCGCCGCCTTGCGCGCACTGGGCGGCAATTTCCGCTGGCAAACCGAATGGCGCAGCAATGCCCCCATTGCCAATGGCGCTTTGCAGGGCGATTTATACTGGGTGGGCAGCGGCGACCCGGGCTTCGACCAGCCAGACTTACTGGCCATGCAGCGGCAGCTCACCGGCCAAGGCATCCTCTCGCTCAACGGCAAAGTGGTGCTCGACCGCCAAGTATGGGGCAGCGCCGGCAGCGCCGACGGCTTTGAAAACGATGCCGAAGAAAGCTTCGTTGTCCCGCCCGATCCACACATGATTGCCTACAAAGTATTGTGGGCCACCGCCTCCCGCAACGAAGCCGGCCAACCCGCCTTCCTGCTCAATCCGCCGCTCTACGGCATTCCCACCGACACCAGCCAAGTTGTTGAAACTACGGGCCGCTGCGGCAAACTTTCCAACCACGTTTCCGCCAAGCTCGAAAACAACGTTTTGGTGTTCCGCGGCCGCCTGCCCGCCGCCTGTATCGGCGAAAAAATGTTTCTCAACGTTTTCGACGCCCAACGCTTCGCCGAAGAAAGCTTCCGCGGGCAATGGCTGGCGCAAGGCCTGGGCGGGCTCTACGGCTTCGGCCGCGGCAACGCCCCGCCCAACAGCCGCATTCTGGCCGCGCACTATTCCAAGCCGCTCGGCGAAATCCTCACCGATATGAACAAACACTCCAACAACCTGATTGCCCGCAGCGTGTTCCTCACGCTCGGCCATCAGGAACGCGGCCCGCACAGCGTGCACAACGCCGAAGCGGCCGTGCGCCGGCAACTGGTGGCCGCCGGTTTGGACGACGAAGCCCTGGTGCTGGAAAACGGCTCCGGCCTGTCGCGCCGCGAACGCCTCACCGCCCGCTTCCTCGGCAGCATGCTGTTTCAAGCCTACCGCTCGCCCTTCCGCGACAGCTTCATCCACACCCTGCCGATTGCCGGCACCGACGGCACCCTGCGCGGCCGCTTCCGCCAGCTCGGCCGCTCGCTGCGCATGAAAACTGGCACCCTGCGCAACGTGCGCGCCCTAGCCGGCTACTGGCTGCCGCCTAGCGGGCGCAAACTCGCCGTGGTTGTGATCATCAACAGCCACCGCTCCGGCGGCTACCTGCCCGATATGGACGCCCTCGTGCGCCGGATTGTGCACGATGCCGACGAGCTGGACGGCGCCGCCCCCGTTCAGCCTGCCCCCGCCCAGTAATCCTCCGCAAAACAGCCGCCGTATGCCTTACCCGGCAAGGAAAAGCTGGCAAAGCCGGGCATTTTCAGGTAGCCTAGCGCTGTTTTGTTTTTTTCACCCTTTTTTGAAGGAACCCATATGAGCGAACAACAACAGCAACCCGTATTCAGCGTGGAAAAACTCTATGTAAACGATTTGTCTTTGGAAGTGCCTCACGCCCCCGAGATTTTCCTCAATCAGGAAACCCCCGAAGTGGAAATGCAGGTGCACACCGACAATAAAAAACTGGAAGAAGATTTCTACAACGTTACCGTAACCGTAACCGTAACCGCCAAGCTGGCCGACGGCAAAGTATTGTTCCTGAACGAAGTGGCGCAAAGCGGCATCTTCCGCCTGGCCAATATTCCCGAAGCTGACGTGAAAGTGCTGCTCGGCATCGCCTGCCCGAACATCCTCTACCCCTACGCCCGCGAAGCCGTGTCTTCCACCATCACCCGCGCCGGCTTCCCGCCCGTGGTGCTGGCGCCGATCAACTTCGAAGCCATGTACGAGCAGCAACAGGCCGCCGCCAACGCCCCGGCTGCCGGCAACGCTTAACATTCAACCGATACCAAACAGGCTATGGCAGGAGTGCCATAGCCTGTTTTTGTTTCACTCTAAGCTGCTGCCGATTTTCAGGTAGCCTCATGCCGCAGGCAGAAGGCACCTGAAAACGCCGCTTCAACATTGCGCCCTTATTCCCTTGATTCGTCCATCTCTTTTTCGTATTTTCGCTCATTGAAATACTTGCCCGCGCTCACTTCCAGCTCGCCGCAATCGGAAATAAGGCGGCTCTGCTCATCATAAATTTTGTAAGTCTGCTGCACGCTTCCTATCGCGCATTCGCCATCCAATCCTAACAGGATGGTATAGAACACGTCGTCCAGCAACATGTCTATCACTTCCTTGAGCTGCGCTGCTTGGGCATCGTTAAGCAGCAGGGCTTTGATCTTGGCATTGACTGCGCTGGGATGGGCGGGCTGTTCTTCAAAACAAGAGCTAAGGAATTTAAGCTTTTCCAGATAGAAATTTCTGGCCAATTCGTCTGCGGACATGGTTGCCTTTCTTCCGTTGTTTGGTGGTGCTGTGCCGGCTATATTTTGGCTTTGTCGATGCTCGGCCGCACACGATTTTCAGGTAGCCTCATGACAACACCCGAGGCCGGCACCACAGCAAGCAAAAGGCGGATATAAAATCCGCCACTGCTATGAAGATTGTGCCAAACATTCAGGCCACCTGAAAGCGTCAGCTTCAGCGAAGCTAAAAATGTCGCTACTTTTTCAGGTAGCCTTCATCAAAACACCGCATTCAGCACGATAAAGCAAATCGCCGCCAGCAGCCCCGCCGCCGGCACGGTAATCACCCAGGCCAGCGCGATGGGCTTCATCAGCCGCCAGTTGGCATTGCGGTTTACCAGCCCGATGCCCAGCACCGCGCCCACCAGAATGTGCGTGCTCGACACGGGCAGGCCCAGCGCGGAAGCCAGCATCACCACGGTGGCGGCGGAAAGCTCGGCCACGAAGCCGGAGGAAGGGTGCATCTTGGCCAGATTTTCGCCCACGGTGGCAATCACTTCCCGCCCGATAAACCACAGCCCCACCACCAGCGCCACGCCGAAAGTGAGCATGGTAATCGGCGGGATGTCGCCGCCGCTGCCGATGCCACCGCTGCGCAGCACGTCCATGATGGCGGCGAAGGGGCCGATGGCGTTGGCGATGTCGTTAGAGCCGTGGCTGAAGGCGAAGCAGCAGGCGGTGAACACTTGCAGCCAGCTGAACATGATGAAGGTGGCGCGGTCGAGGTTGTTGCCGGTTTTCAGGGTGCGGGCGTAGGCAAACGTGCCCATCCACAACACCGCGCCCACCATGCCGACAATCAGCAGGTTGTCCAGCGTGCTCAGGCCTAAGTTAAGATGTTTCAAGCCTTTAAACAGCAGCATCGCCGCCATCACCATGCCGCCCACCGCGCCCACCAGCGGCACCCACAGGCGCAAGGCGCGGAAGGCGTTGATTTCGTCTTTGCGGCAGTCGATTTCGTGCAGGCCGCGGTAATAGTCGGAAGCCAGCTCTTCGGGCTGATAATGGCCTTCGTTGTAGAGCTGGGCGTCGCGCACGATGGTGGCGGTGTAGGCCATCTGTTGCAGCTCGCTCATCTGCTCGAAGCGCGTTTTGTGTTCTTTCTTGTAGGCCAGCTTCTCTTTGCGCAGGCGCTGCACATGGCGGCTGGAGGCCACGTTGTAGCCCAGGATATAGGTTTTGATGTTTTTGAAAATCAGATAGGAAGTCACCCCGCCCAACAGCGGAGAGAGCACCCAAGAGATGGCGATTTCGCCGATTTTGTCCCAGCGCACCATGTTCAGGCCGCCCAAGCCGCTGTTGTAGAAGCCCAAAACCAGCGCCGAGCCCACAATGCCGCCGATGATGGAATGCGTGGTGGACACCGGCAGGCCTTTTTGCGAGGCAAACAGCAGCCACAACGAAGCCGCCGCCAGCGCCGCCATCATGATATACACAAACTGCAAAGGCTCCAGCGACATGCCGCCCAAATCCACAATGCCGTTGCGGATGGTTTCGGTTACGCCGCCGCCGGCCAGCATCGCGCCGCTCACTTCAAACACCGCCGCCACCGCCAGCGCCTGCGGGATACTCAGCGTGCCCGCGCCCACCGAAGTGCCGAAGGAATTGGCCACGTCGTTGCCGCCGATATTGAAGGCCATGAAGATACCGAACAGCGCAGCCAGGATAAACAGCGCCGCATGATGGTGCTGGATGTAGCCCAGCCCCCAATAGATGAAATAGCCGGACATGCCAAACAACACGGCAATACCGAGGAAATTGACGCTCTTCAAACGCAGCGAAGCAGGGGAAGCGGCCATTATGGTGTTCTTTGCAAACGAAAATTCAAACAAGGCAGCCGCACAGGCAGCGGCACCCCACGCAAACGGGGCGATTATACCAAAACCCATCCGCAGCACACGCAAAATCAGGCTACCTGAAAATAATACGTGGTTTTCAGGTAGCCTTTTTCAGGTAGCCTCAATGGCTGTGCGCACTATTGCGCCCGGCTATATTCCTGCAGCAGCGCGCGGAAGGCTGCCGCCGTTTCCGGGTGTTTCAGGCCGTAGGCCACGGTGGCTTCCAGGTAGCCCAGCTTGCTGCCGCAGTCGTAGCGCTTGCCGGCAAAGGCGTGCGCCAACACCGGCTCGTGCTCCAGCAGCTTGGCGATGCCGTCGGTGAGCTGGATTTCGCCGCCCGCGCCGCGTCCGATGGTTTGCAGCAGCTGGAAAATGCGCGGCGTGAGGATGTAGCGCCCCACCACGGCCAGGTTCGACGGCGCCTCTTCCGGCTTCGGCTTCTCCACAATGCTGCGGATGCGCTGATACTGCTGCCAAGGCGACACTTCCACAATGCCGTAGGAGCCGGTTTGCGCGGGCTCCACTGTTTCCACGCCCAGTACGCTGTTGCCGGTTTGGCGGTACACGTCGACCATCTGCGCGATGGCGCCCTGCGGCGCGTCGATCAAATCGTCGGCCAGAATCACGGCGAAAGGCTCGTTGCCCACCGCCGCGCGGGCGCACAGCACGGCGTGCCCCAGACCCAGCGCCTCGGCCTGGCGGATATACAGGCAGGTTACCTCGGGCGGCAAAATGTCGCGCACATGCGATAACAGCGCGGTTTTGTGGCGGTGTTCCAGCTCGGTTTCCAGCTCGTAGGCCTTGTCGAAATGGTCTTCGATGCTGCGCTTGTTGCGGCCGGTGATGAACACCAGCTCGGTGCAGCCGGCGGCCACGGCTTCTTCCACCGCGTATTGAATCAGCGGCTTATCCACAATTGGCAGCATTTCTTTGGGGCTGGCCTTGGTGGCGGGCAGAAAGCGCGTGCCCATCCCGGCCACGGGGAACACGGCTTTTTTGATCGGAACGGGGTGTTGCATGATTTCGTCTCTGTTTGGCTTGAAAATGGAAAGATGCCGCATTATAGCGGCTTAAAGTGAATCTAAGGCTACCTGAAAACGCAGCGCAGCGGAGTTTCTGCGAAGCTAAATTTTCAGGTAGCCTTACAACATTCGGATTAACGCGCCATGTGTGCAAACACGTTTGCCGCTGCCGCCACGGTCTCGTTTACCAGCTCTTCGCTGTGCGCCGCCGACACAAAGGCCGCCTCATAGGCCGAAGGCCCGAAGGCCACGCCTTTATCCAGCATGCCGTGGAAGAAGGTTTTAAACGCGTCGATATCCGAAGCCGCCATATCGGCATAGTTCTGCGGCAGGCTACCTGAAAAATACAGGCCGAACATACCGCCCACGCTGTCGGCGTTAAACTCAACGCCCGCTTGTGCCGCCGCCTGTTTCAGCCCGCGCACCAATTGCTCGGTTCGCGCGGTGAGGTTTTCGTAGAAGCCCGGGCGTTGAATGATTTCCAGCGTTTTCAGGCCCGCCGCCACCGCCACCGGGTTGCCCGAAAGCGTGCCGGCCTGATACACCGCGCCCAAGGGCGAGATGCAGTCCATGATTTCGCGTTTGCCGCCGAAGGCCGCCAACGGCATACCGCCGCCGATTACCTTGCCCATGGTGGTCAAATCCGGCGTGATGCCGTGCAGCGACTGCGCGCCGCCCAGCGCCACTCGGAAGCCGGTCATCACTTCGTCGTAAATCAGCACCGCGCCGTGTTTGGCGGTGAGCTCGCGCAGTGCGCGCAGAAATGCCGGCGTGGGGCGCACCAGGTTCATGTTGCCCGCGAAAGGCTCCAAAATCACACAGGCGATTTGGCCGCCGGCTTGGGCGAAGGCTTCTTCCAGCTGCGCCATGTTGTTGTATTCCAATACCAGCGTGTGCTTGGTGAAATCGGCGGGCACGCCGGCGGAGGAGGGGTGGCCGAAGGTGAGCAGGCCGCTGCCGGCTTTCACCAGCAGGCTGTCGGAGTGGCCGTGGTAGCAGCCTTCGAATTTGATGATTTGATCGCGCCCGGTGTAGCCGCGCGCCAGGCGGATGGCCGACATGGTGGCTTCCGTGCCGCTGCTCACCAGCCGCAGCCGCTCCACACTGGGCACCAGGCGGCAGATTTCCTCAGCTATTACGATTTCCGCTTCGGTGGGCGCGCCAAACGAAAGCCCGCCCAGCGCCGCCTCACGCACCGCTTCCAGCACTTCCGGATGCGCGTGCCCCACGATGGCCGGCCCCCACGAGCCGACGTAGTCGATATAGCGTGTGCCGTTTTCGTCCCACACAAACGCGCCCTCGGCCTTTTTGATGAAGCGCGGCACGCCGCCCACGCTGCCGAAGGCGCGCACGGGCGAGTTCACGCCGCCGGGAATCACGGCTTTGGCGCGGGAAAAGAGCTGTTGGTTGCGGTCGGTCATGGCGGAAGTCCTGAATAGAAAAATGGAAACGGGCGGATTTTAGCAGATTCCGCTGCCGGGTTTTTAGCTTCGCACAAACTCCGCCGCACTGCGTTTTCAGGTAGCCTCAGGTTGAGAAGAGGCTACCTGAAAAATATACGCAGCCATCCGGCCGAAGCCATGCAGAAACCGTGCATCCAGGTTTTCAGGTAGCCCAAAGCAAAGCAAACGAAACACCCGATGTTTTGAGGCTACCTGAAAACGAACGAAGTGAGTTTCTGCGAAGCTAAAGCGCGAGCTTCAATGCGGTTAAACCATAACGCGGCAAAGTTTCTGCAAAACCAAAATCAAGCCGCCGCGCTTGCAATCCCCGCCGCCCGACCCATATACTAGCCCAAACGGCACACCTTCCGCGCCGTTACCCACCCTAAGGAGACCGCCATGAGCAAAGAGAAAGATTTCGAGCAGCAAAAAGAAGAGCTGATGAAAGAAGTGCGCGACGTGCTGGACAACGTGGAAGAGCTCTACCAGGCCGGCGCCGAATACGGCAGCGAAGAAGCCCAAGCGCTGCGCGGCAAGCTGCAACGCAAATTGCAGGCCGCCCAACGCAAGCTGGGCGAGTTTGAAGACGTGGCCGTAGACCGCGTGAAACAAACCGCGCGCCAGGCCGACGAACTGGTGCAGGAAAAACCGTATTACGCCATGGGCTTTGCCGCGCTGGCCGGCTTGGTGGTGGGCGTGCTGCTCAACCGCCGCTAACCAGCCGCATTGATACACCGCCCGCCCTGCCCCATCAAGCGCAGGCGGGCGTTTTGCCCGCCGCCCCGCCGAGGAGCCCGCCATGAGCCTGAAACAGAATATCAACCACTTCCGCTTCCTGATGAACCAGGGCGTGGATTTGCTGCTGCTGCGCCTGCAAATCCTCGGCATCGACCTTTCCGGCCAGGCGGCGGGATTGGTGCGCATGCTCGCCGCCGTGGCAGTGGGCGGCGTGATGCTGCTCGCCACGCTGATCAGCCTGCTGTTCGGGCTGGATGCGGTGCTGCCGGCGCAGGCCAAAGCGTGGGTGTTTTTCGGGCTGCCCGTGTTGCTGCTGCTGATTGCCTGGATGGCCTTGGCGCGCGCCGCATCCGGCTGGCGGCAGGCTGGTTTTCAGGTAGCCTCTACCCTGGCCGATATGCGCCGCGACATCGACACCTTGCGCGGCCGTTCGCCCAACCATCCCGCCCCCGCGCCCCAAGCCGACACGGAGCCAGCCGAATGAGCAGCCCGATAAGCAAACAGCAGCAGCGCGAACTCTTAGCGCTGCAAGCCGAGCTCGCCCGCCTGAAAATCCGCGCCGAGCAGCTCAAACAGCGCCAGCGGCAGCAAGGCCGCGGCAGCGACTGGCAGCGCTGGCTCAAGCTGGCCGATCACCTGCCTGCCGCCATGCTGCTGTGGCAGGCTGCCGTGCTGCCTCCGGCCAAACAGCGTGCCTTGCTGCCCAAGGCCGGGCGGATGCTGTGGCGCTGGTGGCGCAGTTTGCCGGCCGAATCCGGCAAATAAGTTGCCTCGCCCCATGCTATAGCAAACCAACTTAACTTTCGCTCAGCGTTAGCTCGCCTTGCCGTACTCCCGTACTGTCTGCGGCTCGCTGCCTGGTATCGAAAGCCAATTTGGTTCGCTATAAAGGCTACCTGAAAACCGGTTTTCAGGTAGCCTTTAGTTCAGCCTTGATTTCATTCAGCCAAATCCATATCTGCCTCGGCCATGGCAAACCCGCCGGTCGCCTGCCGCCGCTTCAGCCACTTCGGCACCCACACCGCCGCCAAAGTGGCCGCCACCACCAGCACAATCCCCAGCCACGACAGCGCCGAAATCCGCTCGCCCAAAATCAGCACCGCCAACCACGCCCCGAAAATCGGCCCCAGCGCCGAAAGGATGCCCGACACATTGGCCGGCACCGTTTTCATCCCGATATTCCACAAATTATAGGCCAGCCAGCTGCAACACACGCCCAAATACACCAGCCCCAGCGTGCCCTTCCAGTTCCAATCGATGTGCAGGCTGTCTGCAAACACCAGCGTGGCCGGCAGGCACAGCAGCGGCGCCACCGCCATCGAAATCGAAGTGAAGGCCGACACGCCGATTTTCTTAATCATATCCTGCGTGGGGCGCAACACCGCGCAAAACACCGTGTTGCCCGCAAACACCAGCGCGCTGCCCCACAGGCCGACTTCCCCGCCTTCCCCGCCGCCGGCAATCAACAGCGCCACCCCGGCAAACGCTGCCACGCCGCACAGCCACACCGACCAGTGCGCGCGGTCGTAGAAAAAGAAATGGCCGATAAACACCGTCAAAATCGGGCTCAAGCCCAAAATCGTGGTGGCGCTGGCCGCCGAAGTGGTTTTCGCCCCCACAAACTCCAGCATCATCACCACCACATAATTCCAAAACGACATCCACAGCAAGCCCTTCCAATGCCGCCCCTCCACCTGCCGCCAATAGCGCAAACACGGCGGCAACGCCAACAGCGAAGCAATCCCCAGGCGAAACAACAACATCAGCGCCGGGTCCATCATCGTGAAGGTATATTTGGCCGCAATAAAAGCGCTGCTCCACAATAGCAGCGCAATAATTTGGTACAACACAGCTTCCCCCCGGCGCATCCGCGCCGAAAATTATAATGCAAACAGTTTACTGCGGCCGCCATATCCCCCGCAAGCGCGGCAGCAGGCTACCTGAAAAATATCTGCTTAAAAGCAAATAAATCAGCTTCAAACTGTCTCTTTATCCCCCCATTCAGCAAAGGCTACCTGAAAATTTCAGGTAGCCTTTTCGAGCATTCATTCACTTTTGCCCATTTCCGCCAGCTGCCGCCGCGCCAACCACCTCGGCAGCAGCCCCACCAACACCGTCGCCAGCACCACCAGCACAATCCCCAGCCACGACAGCGCCGAAATCCGCTCGCCCAACACCCACACCGCCAAAACGCCCCGAAAATCGGCTCCAAGGCCGTGAGGATGCCCGAAAAATTGGCCGACACCGTTTTCATGCCCTTATTCCACAAAGTATAGGCCAGCCAGCTGCACCCCACCCCCAAATACAACAGCCCCAGCACCCCGGCACATTCCACGCCACCTCCGCCTTCCCCAGCGACAGCAAACCCACCGGCAGATACAGCAGCGGCGCCACCGCCATCGAAAGCGAAGTGAACGCCGGCGAGCCGATTTCCGCCACCATCCGCTGCATCGGCCGCATAATCGCGCAAAACACCGCCCCGCCCGCCAACACCAGCGCACAGCCCGCCAGGCCGACTTCCCCGCCCTCGCCGCCGCCCGCCACCAACAGCGCCACCCCCGCAAACGCCAGCAGCCCGCACAGCCAGTGATACCAGCGCGCATAATCGCGGAAGAAGAAATGCCCGATAAACACCATCAGCAGCGGCTCCAGCCCGATGATGGTGGAGGCGCTCGCCGCCGACGTATATTTCAAACCCCAAAACTGCAAGCTCAACACCACCACAAAATTCCAAAACGACAGCCACAGCAGCCCCCGCCACTGCCGCCGCGACAAGCCCCGCCCGAAGCGCAGCGCCATCGGCAACACCAACAGCGCCGCAATCCCCAGGCGAAACAGCAGCATCAAGGGCGGCTCCATCATCGTATACACATACTTCGCCGCAATAAACGAGCTGCTCCACAAGAGCAGCGCCATGATTTGGTAGAACATATTTTTCTCTTCACACTCAGCGCAGCCGCCGAAACCTGTTCGAGCCGCGCCTGCTTTATTTCACATGCTCACTGCTCAACCGGGCATACGCACGCTGCCATTTCTCGGCGTTGTATTCATCGGGCACATTGCGGGGCAGATAAGCGCCAGCGCCTGCAAAAAGGCTTGCCGGGTTTCGGGGGCCAGCAGCCAGCCGTTCATCACGGCCGCAAACTCTTCGTTGCGGTAGCCGTATTCGGGCAGGTAGCAGAGGCAGCTTTCATCCCATGCTGCCGCATTGCCGCCATCGGGCAACTCTTCCAATATTGCAACAAATTCGTCTATCGCCGTCGGCTGCATGCTGTGTTGCGTCCACAATTGCAGCAGCTCGGGAATCATATCCAATTCGGCGTGTTGGAACATACACAGAAATCCGGTCAGGTTCTCCGACAGAGGGTGGCAGCCATGGTGCAGCAAATGCGCAAACCACGCGCGGGCAAAGCGTTTTGCCCAGTCTATTTCGGCCGGCAGCCAGCATTCGCGCTGCGAAAAATGTGCACGATACCAAGCCATTTCCGTAGTGATTGCCGTATCTTCCAGCCGGATAATGCCCTGCGCGATGCGCGGCAGGAAATGTTTGAACTCGGCAATGCCATCGGCGGCTTCCCCCACAATGACTATTGCACTGCTCTGATAGACACGCATCATGGCTTCGCTCCATTCGCGCAGCGGAATGCTGAGGTATGAATGCTGCATTTCTCGGGGCATACAGCCGCCACAGTCGCAAACGTTGAGCGGGAAGGTGGCCGGATAGTCGGCAAATAGCTCGTAGGCTTGTTCCACCAGTGCTTCAAGGGTTTCCATTTTTTGCTTATCAATTAGACGTTTGGGCGATGAATTTAAAATTGCGGCTCGTCTCCCGTGCCACACCGGCCGCATTAAACGAAGCAGAAGGCTACCTGAAATTGGACAGGCTACCTGAAAAATATTTCCGGCCTTTCATCACCCCATTTTTCAGGTAGCCTTTTGCCGCATCCGGCACGCCATGCTCAACGCCCGGCCACGGTCATTTTTTCCAGCAGCAGGGAGCCGACTTTGTGGGCGCTGCGTTTGAGCGCGTCGTTGGCGGCGCCGGCGATGTTGGGCAGCATGTCTTGCAGGCGGCCGGCGATGGTGATTTCCTGCACGGGGTAGGCGATTTCGCCGTTCTCCACCCAAAAGCCGGCGGCGCCGCGCGAATAGTCGCCGGTAACCGTGTTCACGCCCTGCCCCATCAGCTCGGTTACCAAGAGGCCGCTGCCCATTTCGCGCAGGAGCTCGGCCTGGCCGGCGTGGGTGTGGTTGAGCACCAGGTTGTGCACGCCGCCGGCGTTGGCGGTAGTGTCGAGGCCGAGCTTGCGGGCGCTGTAGCTGCCGAGGAAGTAGCCGCGGATGATGCCGTTTTCAATCACGAAACGCGGCCGGGTGGCCACGCCTTCGGCGTCGAAGGCGGTGCTGGCTAGGGCTTTGGACAGGTGCGGCTCTTCGCGCAGGCTGAGGGCGGCGGGCAGGATTTGGCGGCCGATACTGTCTTGCAGGAAGCTGGTTTGGCGGTAAAGCGCGCTGCCGCTGAGCGCGCCCACCAGATGCCCGATGAGGCTACCTGAAACGGTGGCGTCGAACAGCACGGGATAGCTGCCGGTGGGCAGGCTTCTGGCGCCGAGGCGCTGCACGGCGCGGCGGGCGGCGGCTTGTCCGATGTGCTCGGGCGCGTCCAAATCGGCGGGGTCGCGGGCGATGTCATACCAATAATCGCGCTGCATGCCTTGCCCGCCGCCGGCCACCATGCTGCAGGAGAGGCTGTGGCGCGAGCTTTTTTGGTATTGCATGAAGCCGTGGCTGTTGCCGTAAACGTATTGATAATGCCCGGTTTGCACGCCGGCGCCTTCGGAATTGCAAATGCGGCTGTCGGCCTGCTGCGCGGCTGCTTCGCTGCGGCGGGCGAGCTCGGCTGCGGCGGCGGTGTCGAGCGGCCATTCGTAGTAGCTGTGCAAATCGGGAAATTCGGTGGCCATCAGCGCGGCATCGGCCAGGCCGGCGCAATCGTCGGCGGCGGTGTAGCGGGCGATGTCGAGCGCGGCGCGCACGGTGTCGGCAATGGCTTGGGGCGAGAAATCGGCGGTGCTGGCACGGCCTTTGCGCTGCCCAGCATACACGGTAAGATCGAGCGATTTGTCTTGCTGGTATTCGATCTGCTCGATTTCCTGCAAACGCACCTGCACCGATTGGCCGATGGATTCGCTCACGTCGGCTTCGGCAGCGGTGGCGCCGCCGGCTTTGGCCAGCGCCAGGGCTTGGGCGCAAACGTCGCGCAGGGTTTGCTCGCTGTGGTTGAACATGGTGGTGTGCCTGTGTCGATAGAATGGAAAGGCGGTATTGTAACCGAAGCGGCTGCCTATTTTTCAGGTAGCCTTTGGGCTGCCACCCATGCTTTCGCTATAATGCGCCTGTTTTTTCTGTTTCACGGCCATCCATCATGTCCACCCCATTCGATTTAGTCTTCTTCGGCGGCACCGGCGATCTGGTGATGCGCAAACTGCTGCCCGCCCTCTACCAAGCCCACGCCGCCGGCACGCTGCACGCCGAAGGCCGCATCATCGGCCTCGGCCGCCGCGATCTCGGCCGCGAAGGCTACCTGAAAAAAGTGGAAGAATCCGCCCGGCCGCACATCCCCAACCTAGAAGAGCCGCAATGGCAAAGCTTCTGCCGGCGCATCGAATACCTGCCCGTGGACGCCGAAAACGCCGAGCAGTTCCACCGCCTTGCCGGGCAGCTCGGCAACGCCGCCGGGCAAAAAGGCCGCGCCCTGGTGATCTACCTCTCCACCGCGCCGCACTACTTCATGCCCATCTGCCGCCACCTCGCCGCCGCCGGGCTCAACCGCGCCGAAACCCGCATCGTGCTGGAAAAACCGCTCGGCCACGACCTTGCCTCCGCGCAGCGCATCAACACCGCCGTGGCCGCCTTCTTCCGCGAAGAGCAGATCTACCGCATCGACCATTATCTGGGCAAAGAGCCCGTGCAAAACCTGCTCGCCCTGCGCTTTGCCAACCGCCTGTTCGAGCCCCTGTGGTGTTCCGCCCAAATCCGCGCCGTAGAAATCACCATTGCCGAAGAGCTCGGCGTGGAAAAACGCGGCGAGTTCTACGACCAAACCGGCGCCCTGCGCGACATGCTGCAAAACCACCTTTTGCAGCTCCTCTGCTTCACCGCCATGGAGCCGCCCCGCTCCCTCGGCGACAGCGACGTGCGCAACGCCAAGCTCGGCGTGCTCAACGCGCTCAAGCCCTTCAACGCCTACAGCGTGCGCGCCGACGTGGTGCGCGGCCAATATACCGCCGGCCAAATCCGCGGCCAAAGCGTGCGCGGCTACCGCGAAGAAGCCGACATCTCCCCGCAAAGCCGCACCGAAACCTTCGTCGCCCTGCGCGCCGAAATCGACAACCCCCGCTGGCGCGGCGTGCCGTTTTTGCTGCGCACCGGCAAACGCATGGCCGGGCGGCTGGCCGAAATCGTGTTGCACTTCTGGCCCGAAGCCCACCCCCTGTTTGGCTGCGGCGGCTCGCCCAACCGCCTCAGCGTGCGCCTGCAACCACAGGAATCCGTCAAACTCTTCCTGCAGATGAAAGCCCCCGGCACCAGCCTGTGCGTGCACGAAGCCGCGCTCGACCTCGACCTGCTCAAAATCTTCCCCGAACGCCGCGCCGACGCCTACGAACGCCTCCTGCTCGACGCCATCGACGGCAAACTCGCCCTCTTCATGCGCAGCGACGAGCTCGAAGCCGCCTGGCGCTGGCTCCAGCCCGTGCTCGACGACTGGGCAGCACGCCGGCCCGAGCCCCTGCCCTACGCCGCCGGCAGCCACGGCCCCGACGCCGCCATCGACATGGCCGCCGCCTGCGGCGTGGACTGGCGCAACCGCTAGGCTCGTTCAGGCTACCTGAAAATCGGTAGTAATGATTTGAGTTTTAAAGCTTTCAAAATTTCAGGTAGCCTCAACAAGCAAAAAGGCTACCTGAAAAAACAATCCACTGAATATTCAGCTATAATCCCGCCATCCCATCACCCAAACCCAAGGAGCTTCACCATGAATAATTTCGACGAACGCTACCGCGCCCCGCAAAGCGAAAACACCGGATTGCGCGGCCAAGGCACGCCCGAATTGTGGAACCCGAATGCGGCCGCCTGCTGGTCGCTGCTGTTTTCGCCCATATTCGGCGCGGCACTGCATATGCTCAACGCCCGCGCCTTGGGCGACCAAGAATTGGAGAAACTGAACAAAGCCTTCATTTGGGGCATGCTGGCCGTGGTGGCGATTGCTATTCCGATTTTCGTGATTTTTGATATAGGCACCAACGTGCTCGGCCTCGCCTTGCTGGGCGCGTGGTATGGCGGCGTGGGCCGCAAACAGGTGGCACAGGTGAAAGATGAATTCGGCACGGATTATCCGCGCAAGTCTTGGGGCAAACCGATATTTTTCGGTATCCTCGGCGTGTGCGGCTTATTTGTATACAGCTTTATCGTGATCTTTGTATTGAGTATGATGGGTATGGTTTCCTTATAACAGGCATTATCCCAGTCATGCTTGAGTATTTCAGGTAGCCTCTTGATAAGGCTACCTGAAAACTTGTCCTGCCGTTTCCTTTCCCTTTCAAGGCTACCTGAAAAATATGACCAGCCCCTTCCTCACTTGGCACACTTTCCCCACCCCCGCCGCCCAAGCCGCCGCGCTGGCGCAGGCCGTGGCCGGCTGCCTGTGGCAATGTTTGCGCACCCAAGGCCGCGCCGTGCTGGCCGTGTCCGGCGGGCGCTCGCCGGTGGCGTTTTTCGAAGCGCTGGCGCAGCAGGCGCTGGATTGGCCGAACGTTACCGTTACGCTGGTGGACGAGCGCTTGGTGCCGCCAGCCCACGCCGACAGCAATGCCGCGCTGGTGCGCCGCCACCTGCTGGCGCAAGCCGCCGCCGAAGCCCGTTTCCTGCCGCTGGTGGACGAACAAAGCGACACCGCCCACCCCGCCGCCGCGCTGGCCGCTGCCGAAGCCCGTTTCCCCGCGCCCGACATCGCCGTGCTCGGTATGGGCGCCGACGGGCACACCGCTTCGCTGTTTCCGCAAGCGCCGCAGCTGGCCGAAGCCGTGTCGCCCGCATACGGCGCCAAACTGGCGCACACCAGCCCCATTACCGCCGCACACGAGCGCATCGGCATGAGCCTGAACGCGCTCGCCGCCGTGCCGCACCTGTTCGTATCCATCCAAGGGGCGGAGAAACGCGCCGTGCTGGAGCAGGCCGCGGCCAACCCGCTATCTTTCCCCATCGGCCTGCTGCTGCAACGCCTGCAAGACACATCCCACCCAGAGAAATGCCATGCCTACTACGCAGACTAACCCAAACTGGCCGCGCCTGGTGGCCGACATCGGCGGCACCAATGCCCGCTTCGCGCTGGAAACCGCGCCACTGCAAATCGAAGAAGTGCGCATCCTGCCCTGCAACGACTACCACACGCTGGCCGATGCCGTGCGCGCCTATCTGGCGCAGGTGGGGCTACCTGAAATCCGCCACTGCGCCATCGCCATTGCCAATCCGGTGGTGGGCGACTGGGTGCAGATGACCAACCACCACTGGGCGTTTTCCATCGAAACCACGCGCCAGGCGCTGCGTTTCGACACGCTGTTGGTGCTCAACGATTTCACCGCGCAGGCGCTGGCGCTGCCGCATTTGGCTGCCGGCGAGCTGGTGCAGGTGGGCGGCGGCGCCGCGCTGCCGGATATGCCGGTGGCGGTGCTCGGCCCGGGCACGGGCTTGGGCGTATCCGGCCTGATTCCGCATGCGGCGGGGCGTTTTGCCGCGCTGGCGGGCGAAGGCGGGCACGTGAGCTTTTCGCCGTTCGACGACACCGAAGTGTTTTTGTGGCAATACGCCAAGCAGAAGTTCGGGCATGTGTCGGCCGAGCGCTTTTTGTGCGGCGCCGGGCTCAGCCTGATTCACGAAGGGCTGGCAGCGCGCGAGCAAATCAGCCGCCCCAAGCTCTCCGCCGCCGACATCACCGAACGCGCCCTCAGCGGCCATTCCCCGCTGTGCCGGCTGGCGCTGGATATTTTCTGCGCCATGCTCGGCACGGTGGCAGCCAATCTGGCGCTCACGTTAGGCGCGCGCGGCGGTGTGTATCTGTGTGGCGGCATCGTGCCGCGCTTCATCGATTATTTCCACTCCTCGCCCTTCCGCAGCCGCTTTGAAAACAAAGGCCGTTTCGATGCCTATCTGGCGGCGATTCCGGTATTCGTGGTGCTCAACAAATACCCAGGCCTGCCCGGCGCGGCAGTGGCGCTGGCCGAACATTTGCAGGACGCGCACTGAATCTGTGCGACCGTTCAACAGGCTACCTGAAAACCCGCATTGCGCATTTTCAGGTAGCCTTTTGCCGTTTTTTGCTCCTTCCCGCGAGTGTAAAAAGCAAGCAATATGCTTTGACAATTTTTAACTGCTATCCTAATATCCGCCTGAGGCCTGTTGAAACGACCCGCAGGCCTGTATTAATTGTCTAATTATTTCAACGAGGTAAACAGCTATGGAAATCGAAGTAAACAGCTACTATACCTTGATCGCGGCAACGATGGTGCTGCTGCTGGGCAAGGCGATGGTACGCAAAATCAAATTTTTGCGGGATTTCAATATTCCCGAGCCGGTGGCCGGCGGCCTGGCGGCAGCAGCAGCTTTGCTCGCCCTCTATTCTTTCGGCGGCGTCAGTTTCGGTTTCCAAAAACCGCTGCAAGACACCTTCATGCTGATCTTCTTCACCTCTATCGGCCTGAGCGCCGATTTCTCGCGCCTGAAAGCGGGCGGTGTGCCCTTGGTGGTGTTCACTGCCGTAGTGGGCGCCTTCATCCTGCTACAAAACGTGGTGGGCGTGGGCTTGGCCAGCATGTTCGGCCTGCACCCGATGACCGGCCTGATTACCGGCTCCATCACGCTCACCGGCGGCCACGGCACCGCAGCCGGCTGGGCGCCCGACCTGATGAAATACGGCGTGCCCGCCGCCTCCGAGCTGGGCATGGCTTCCGCCACCTTCGGCCTGGTGGCCGGCGGCTTGATCGGCGGCCCGGTGGCCCGCCGCCTGATCAACAAAATGGGGCGCAAACCCTTGTCTGACGAGGAAGTCAATCAAGCCGACCGCCAATGCGCTTCCGACGATTCCGGCAAAAACACCAACGACGTGTTCGAACACGCCGAGCAAACCCGCCTGATTACCGCCACTTCTGCCATTGAAACGCTGGCCATGTTTGCCGCCTGCCTTTCTTTCTCCGAAATCATGGACGGCATCGACAAACAATACCTGTTCGACCTGCCCAAATTCGTGTGGGCGCTGTTTGGCGGCGTGGTGTTGCGCAACGTGTTGGTGATGGGCTTCAAATTCAATATGTTCGACCGCGCCATTGACGTGTTCGGCAATGCTTCGCTGTCGCTCTTCCTGGCCATGGCGCTGCTGAACCTGAAACTGTGGCAGCTCACCGGCCTGGCCGGCCCGGTTACCATCATCCTGCTGGTGCAAACTGTGGTGATGATTTTGTATGCCACCTATGCCACCTATGTGTTTATGGGCCGCGACTATGATGCCGCCGTGCTGGCCGCCGGCCACTGCGGTTTCGGCTTGGGCGCCACCCCAACCGCGGTAGCCAATATGCAGTCGATCACCGAACGCTTCGGCCCCTCGCACAAGGCCTTCCTGATTGTGCCGCTGGTGGGCGCGTTCTTCGTGGACATCATCAATGCGCTGATTCTGTCCGGCTTTGTGAATTTCCTGAAATAAGTTGGCTCCGGTTGAAAAAACGGCATCCTCTTGCGGGATGCCGTTTTGGTTTGTGCAGTGGGAAAAGGCTACCTGAAAAACGAGTTCTGCAAAGCCGAAAAAGGCAGGTATTGGATACCTGCCTTTATTGTGCCAACTTTTTTCAGGTAGCCTGATTAGGCTTCGCCTTCTTCCATGCCCACAATCGCCAGATTGTCGATGCCAGAGGCCTGGCCGGCATTGCCGCGCTTGCTGTTGAGCTGGATATTGAGGCGCAGGTCGTTTACCGAGTCGGCGTTTTTCAGCGCGTCGTCGTAGGAAATCAGGCCGGCTTCGTAGAGGTCGAACAGGGATTGGTCGAAGGTTTGCATGCCCAAGTCGCGGGAGCGGGCCATGATTTCTTTCACGCCGTGGATGTCGCCGTTCAAAATCAGCTCGGCAATCAGCGGGGAGTTGAGCAGCACTTCTACGGCGGCCACGCGGCCTTTGCCGTCGGGCTTGGGCACGAGGCGCTGGGAAATAAAGCCTTTGAGGTTGAGCGAGAGGTCGTTCAAGAGCTGGGTGCGGCGCTCTTCGGGGAAGAAGTTGATGATGCGGTCGAGCGCCTGGTTGGAGTTGTTGGCGTGCAGGGTGGCCATGCAGAGGTGGCCGGTTTCGGCGAAGGCGAGCGCGTAGTCCATGGTTTCGCGGTCGCGGATTTCGCCGATGAGGATCACGTCGGGGGCTTGGCGCAGGGTGTTTTTGAGGGCGGCAAACCAGTTTTCGGTGTCTACGCCCACTTCACGCTGGGTGATGATGCAGTGTTTGTGCGGGTGCACGAATTCGATCGGGTCTTCGATGGTGATGATGTGGCCGTAGCTGTTTTCGTTGCGGTAGTCGATCATGGCGGCCAGGGAGGTGGATTTGCCGGAGCCGGTGCCGCCCACGAAGATGACGAGGCCGCGTTTTTCCATCACCACTTGTTTCAAAATCGGCGGCAGGTTCATGTTGTCGAACTTGGGGATTTCGCTGGTGATCACGCGGCACACGAGGGCGGCGGCGCCGCGCTGCACCATGGCGTTAATGCGGAAGCGGGATACGCCGGCCAGGCTGATGGCGAAGTTGCATTCTTTGGTGTTGTCGAACTCTTCGGCCTGTTTGTCGTCCATCAGGGCGCGGGCGATGAGCGCGGTGTGGTCGGCAGTGAGCGGTTTGTCGGTGATCGGGGTGAGCTTGCCGTCGAGCTTCATGGCCGGGGGGAAGCCGGCGGTGATGAAGAGGTCGGAGCCTTTGCTTTGCACCAGGTGGTGGAGCAGGCCGTGGATGAATTTTTTCATCTCTTCGTTGTAAGCGGGAATTGCCATAAAACGTTTTCCATTTTTAGTGATAAATCAGTTAAATACATAGTGAATCAAAATAAGAATGGGACAAGGCGGCGAGCCGCAGACAGTACCAGCAGTACGGCAAGGCAAGCCAACGCCGTAGCATTCTTAATTTTGATTCACTATATTTTCAGGTAGCCTCTATGCTGGCACAGAGGCTACCTGAAAAACCAGGGTGTTATTCTTCGTCGTCGGCGCGGCGGAACAGCAACACGGGCACATGCGACTGCCGCAGCACGCCTTCGGCCACGGAGCCCATCAGCAAGTGCAAAAGGCCACTGAAGCCGTGGGTGCCCATCGCAATCAGGTCGCACTCTTGGCGCGCGGCTTCTTTAATCAGCACGTCGGCAATGCGCATGCCGTCGTTTTCCAGCGTTTCGATTTCATAGGGCACGCCGGCCTCTTTCATGATGGATTCGGCATGGTCGGCCACCTGCGCCTCAATCGCATACAGCTCTTCGGAGCGCGGTAGCATATTGGCCTCGCGCTTCAAATCGGTTAAATCCACCACGTGCACCGCCACCAGGGTGGCGCCCACCGCCTTGGCCAGCCGGCAGGCTTCTTGCAAGGCATGCACGGAAGTTTTGCTGTCGTCTATCGGAACCAAAATTCGTTGATACATTTTCATACTCCTTTTGTTTGCAGGCGCTTAGGCGGGATACTGCCGCCGCCGAAGCCGCCCATCCGTTGTCGTCTGAGCACTTGCTGGTAACCCGATTGTAAAGCAAATCGCCGTTTCACACAGGCAAAACCCCTGAAAAGCGCATTTTTCCGGCTAAGATAACAACACCGGCGCATTTCTCTGCGGCACAAAGGCAGGCTACCTGAAAAACGAATGGCTCGCCACTGAGCCGGTTCCTCCCGCTTTTTTCAGGTAGCCTTCCCCGCCGCCCGGCCATGCAAAAGGCTACCTGAAAACAGGCAACGCAAGTTTCTGCGAAGCTTAAATAGTTTTCAGGTAGCCTCTATTTTACCGGCAAGCAAAGCTCAAGCGCGCGGCTTATCCAGCCCGTACACCTGCACCAACGCCTCGGTGAGGTGCGCCGTTTGCCCGTCCACTTTCGAAAGCGCGCGGGTGGGCGCGTGCAACAGCTTATTGGTGAGCTGCACCGAGAGCCTGGCTAGCGCCTCTTCCGGCGGCACGCCCTTGGCCAGCAGCTTCAGCGTATTCTCCAACACCTGCTGCCGCGCCCGCTCGCCCTCGTCGCGCAGCGAACGGATCAGCGGCACGCTTTGGCGGCGGCGCTGCCAGCTCATAAACTCTTCCACCTTGCTTTCCACCATCTGCTCGGCTTCCGCCGCCGCCTGCTGCCGCGCCGCCAGGCCGCTGTTCACCACCTGCATCATATCGTCCACGGTGTAGAGGTAGGCATCGTCCAGCTCGGCCACTTCCGCCTCGATGTCGCGCGGCACGGCCAAATCCAGCAGGAACACCGGCTGGCGGCGGCGCCCGCGCAGCGCCCGCTCCACCATGCCCTTGCCGATAATCGGCAGCTGGCTGGCGGTGGACGACACCACCACATCAAACTCGTGCAGCCGCTGCGGCAAATCGCTCAACAGGCAGGGCGCGGCCGGCGAAGCCAGCTTGGCGCACAACTCCTGCGCGCGCGACAGTGTGCGGTTTGCCACCATGATGCCGCGCGGCGACTTGGCGGCAAAATGCGTGGCCACCAATTCAATCATCTCGCCCGCGCCCACAAACAAAATGTTCAATTCGCCAATATCGGGAAAAATCTGGCCGGCCATCTTCACACTGGCCGCCGCCATGCTCACCGAATTGGCGCCCACCGCCGTGCTGGTGCGCACTTCCTTGGCGATGGCAAAGGTTTTCTGAAACAGCGCGTGCAGGTTGGAAGCCACGGCCTGCTGCTCCTGCGCCACCCGCACCGCATCTTTGATTTGCCCCAGAATCTGCGGCTCACCCAGCACCATGCTGTCCAGCCCGCAAGACACGCGGAAGGCGTGGCGCACCGCGGCTTCGGTTTGATAACGATAAAGATAGGGCTCCAGCGCGCTGCCGGGAATCTTGCGGTAGTCGGCCAGCCAGCGCACAATATCGTCCGGCTCGCCCACGCAGTATAATTCGGTGCGGTTGCATGTGGACAAAATCACGGCTTCTTCGGCCGTGCGGCTGCCCACCAGCGCGCGCAAAGCGTCTGGCAACATGGCGGCGGCAAAAGCCAAACGCTCGCGTATGCTCAGCGGAGCGGTTTGGTGGTTTAAGCCGATGGCGGTGAGCTGCATGGCAAACGTTTCCAAAATTTCCAAAACCGAAAGCGCGCATTATAAGCAATACGCAGCCAAAAGAAAATATTATTGAACAACTTCAAGATGATAACATCTATCAATTAAACCATCCGAGAGAAAGGAGAAACCCCGAATGGATCTGCACGACATCCGCGAAGACTACAGCAAGCAGGAATTATCCGAAGCCGAATGTGCCGCCGCGCCGCTGCCGCAGTTTGAAAAATGGCTGGGCGAAGCCATGCACTCCGCCGCCAAAGAGCCCACCGCCATGAGCGTGGCCACCGTGGGCGAAGACGGCCGCCCCAGCAGCCGCATCCTGCTCCTGAAAGAAGTGAACGCGCAGGGCTTCGTGTTTTTCTCCAACTACCAAAGCCGCAAAGGACGCGCTCTGGCCGCCCATCCCTTTGCCGCGCTCACCTTCTTCTGGCCGGAACTGGAGCGGCAGGTGCGCGCCGAAGGGCGGGTGGAGAAATTAGACGCCAAGGCTTCCGACGAATACTTCGCCAGCCGCCCCTACACCAGCCGCCTGGGCGCGTGGGCGAGCGAGCAGAGCAGTGTGATTGCCGGCAAAAGCATCATCGTGGCGCGCGCGGCGGCAGAAGCCATCAAACACCCGCTGCACGTGCCGCGCCCGCCGCATTGGGGCGGCTTCCTGCTGATTCCCGACCGCGTGGAATTCTGGCAGGGCCGCCCCAGCCGCCTGCATGACCGCATCCAATACCGTTTGGAAAACGGCGAATGGATTAAGGAGCGGCTGGCGCCTTAGTTTGGCAATATGGCAAAAGGCTACCTGAAAGCGTCAGCTTCAACGAAGTTAAAACTTGGGCGCCGTGAAGTTTCTACGAAGCTAAAACTTTTCAGGTAGCCTTTGTTGGCTTTCTTGGTTTGTTTATCGGCAATATAGCGGATTAATGGATAACAAGATTGACGTTGCCATACGCGCAAAGCACGGGAAAGGCTACCTGAAAAGTTTTAGCTGCGCAGAAACTCGCGAAGCTCGTTTTAGCTGCGCTGAAGCTGACGCTTTCAGGTAGCCTTTTTGTTGCCGGCCAACTTCGTTAGTCGATAAACTGGCGCAGCATGCTGGTGGCTAGGTGGCTGAATTGGCGGTATTTGTCGGTTTTCTCGATTTTATCTTTATCCAGCCCGATTTCGATGATGACGCCGGTTTTGTTGCCGTAGAGCACGGTGTTTTCGATTTTGTAGGCGCTGTGGGTTTTGCCGGCGCTCTCTTCGGTGGGCACAATGAAGGCTTGCAGCATCTCGCCGCTGGCCAGGTTTTGCAGAATCAGGATTTTTTTCACGTTTTCCGCCAAATCGCCGCTCACGTATTGGAAGGGGTTGGTGGCCACGTCGGTTACGCCGCGATAGCTGTAGATGTAAACTTTGTGTTCGATTTTGTGGTTGTTGAGCAGATAGAGTTTGAGCAGGAGCTGGCGCAGGTCGGTCATGATGTTTCCCTTGGGTTTCCCGCTATTGGCTGCGGTTGGCGCCATTATAGCCAATCTGCCGGATAAGCTCTATCGAGGAGGAAGGCTACCTGAAAAACAAAAACCTTTGCCGCTGAGGAACGGGCAAAGGTTTTTGCTTGGAGACAAATTTTCAGGTAGCCCTCAATCAGGCTTGGCGGATGGGGATGATTTTGGGCACTTGGCTGCGGCGTTTTTTGCCGCCTTCCCCGTAGTTTTCCACGATGTAGTTTTCCACAATCTGCAAAAACTCGGCCGCCATATTGTCGCCCTTGAGCGTAACCTTGCGTTCGCCGTCCACATACACGGGAGCAATCGGCGTTTCGCCGGTGCCGGGCAGGCTGATGCCGATGTCGGCCAGCTTGCTCTCGCCGGGGCCGTTCACCACGCAGCCCATCACGGCCACGTTCAGGCTTTCCACGCCGGGGTATTGGTCTTTCCACACGGGCATCTGGCGGCGCAAGTGCTGCTGGATGTCGCGCGCCAGCTCTTGAAACACGGTACTGGTGGTGCGGCCGCAGCCGGGGCAGGCGGTAACCATCGGCGTGAAGGAGCGCAGCCCCATGGTTTGCAGAATCTCTTGCGCCACAATCACTTCCTGCGTGCGCGAGCTGCCTGGCTCGGGGGTGAGCGAGATGCGGATGGTGTCGCCGATGCCTTCTTGCAGGAGCACGGCCAGCGCGGCGGTGGAGGCAACGATGCCCTTGCTGCCCATGCCGGCCTCGGTGAGCCCGAGGTGCAGCGGGTAGGCGCAGCGACTGCCCAAATCGCGGTATACCTGAATCAAATCCTGCACGGCGCTCACTTTGCAGGAAAGGATGATTTTGTTTTCAGGTAGCCCCAATTCCACGGCTTTTTGCGCGGATTCGAGCGCGGAAAGCACCAGCGCTTCCTTCATCACGGCTTCGGGCGGCAGCGGCTCGGGGCGGCTGCGGTTGGCATCCATCAGGCGTTTGGCCAGGCTTTGGTCGAGGCTGCCCCAATTCACGCCGATGCGCACGGCTTTGTCGTTTTCGGCAGCGGTGCGGATTAAAAAGGCAAATTTTTCATCGCCCTTGGCGCCCTTGCCCACATTGCCGGGGTTGATGCGGTATTTGGCCAAGGCTTTGCCGCATTGGGGGAACTCGGCCAGCAGGCGCTCGCCGTTGAAATGGAAATCGCCGATGAGCGGCGTGGTGCAGCCCATGTCGTCGAGCCGGCTGCGGATTTCGGCCACTTTGGCGGCGGCCTGTGGGTTGTTCACGGTAATCCGCACCATTTCCGAGCCGGCGTCGCTCAGCTCTTTCACCTGCAAGGCGGTGGCTTCGGCGTCGGCGGTGTCGGTGTTGGTCATCGACTGCACCACCACCGGCGAATCGGAACCGACGGCGATATGGCCGATTTGCACCTGGTGTGTGCGCCGCCGGGGAGGAAGGGTTGTGTTCATAAATCAGCTGTTGTTATTGTGCGGCAGCATCCGGCGCGCCGGCGGTGAAGGCGGCGGTTTTGCGGTCGACCATGTGGTCGGCCACATTGATGTCGCGGCCGCTGTAGCTGGCCAGGCTGTTTTTGGCAAAGCCGATGCGCACGCGGTAGGGGCCGTTGCCGGAGAAGCGGTGTTCGCTGCCGGCCGGCACGATTTTGCTTACCAGCATCTGGCCGTCTTTATCGGTAACGATGAGAAAGGAGCGGAAGCGCAGTTTGATCACTAACTCGCCGGCTGCCGACTGGATGCCGGTAGCCGGCGCGGAAGCGGCAGAGGCGTTTTCCGCCGGCAAGGGTTGGCTACCTGAAATTGCGGGGGCAGAAGCCGACGGTGCGGAAGCATCCTGCAAAGGCAATACTTGCACGCTGCTGCCGTTCAGATTGGGCGGCAGCACTTGGTTTTCCGGAATGCTGGTTTGCGCGTTTTGGCGTTCGTGTTCGGTTTTGGATTTGCCCTGCCACAGATACACCGCGCCCACAATCGCCACGGCGGCGGCCACGCCGAACACCCAGCGCGGGAAGGGTTTGCGCAGGCGCGCGTTGTGATAGGTCATCTTCACTTCGCCGGCATCGGCTTTAGCAGCGGGGCGCAAGGCCGGATCCGCGCGCACGAGCTGCTCGAGATAGTTGTTCAGCACCTCTTCGTCTAAATTCAGGTAGCGTCCGTAGCTGCGCAGGAAACCGCGCACAAATACCGGCTCGGGCAGTTTGTCGAAATCGGCGTTTTCCAGCGCTTCCACCTGGCGGGCGGGCAGCTTCAGATGCTCGGATACGTCACCGATGGAAAGCTGCTGCTGCTCGCGGTTGTGGCGCAGCAGTCTGCCCAGTTCTTCGGCGGCGGCCAGTTGCGGGTTGGAAATTTCGGTCATTTGGGTCTTCCTGTGGTGATTTCTTCAAGTTCGGGCGAATACGGGTAGTTGGTGCGCAGTTGCGCTTCGTATTCGTAGGCGGCTTGGGTTTGGCCGCGGGCGCGGGCAATTTTCCAGCCCAGCAGCAGGTCGTCGGCGCTGAGCCTGTCCACCTTGCTCTGATATTGGCGGAACTGACGGTCGGCCTCGCCCAGGTTGCCTTCCAACATGCGCACGCGCGCCATTTCTTTCTGCGAAGGCGCAAAGCTTGGGTCGGCGGCCAGCGAGCGCTCCAGGTAAGAGGTGGCCAAATTGTATTGGCCGAGGCGGGCGCTGCAAATGCCCTTGTTCATATAGGCCACCTGCGGGCTGGGATAGGTGGGGTCAGCCAAGGCGCGGTCGAAATAGGTGAGCGATTCGTTCAGGCGGCCGCCGGCGTTGCACAAAAACCAACCGTAGTTGTTGTTGATTTCGGCGCTGTTGGGCTGGATGGCCAAGGCGCGCTGGAAGCTTTCCTGCGCCTTTTCCGGCACTTTCAGATATTGGTAAATCTCGGCGCGCACCAGCCAGGCGTTGGCGTTGCGCGGTTGCAGGCGCAAGGCTTCTTCGATGGCGTCCACGGCGGCGCGGTAGTCGCGCGCGTTCATGTATTCGATGCCGAGCTGGATTTTGATGGCGGCGATTTCTTCCGGCCGGTTACGCGCCTCTTTGCTGCCGGTGTGGATGGTGATGCCGCCGCAGCCGGCGAGCAGGGCGAGCGTCGTTAGGGAAGCAATGAAACTTTTTTTCATGATCATCAACCTTTCACAACTTGTAATTGCAGCCATTTCTGCTGGCGGCGGGTTTTGTCTTGCACCTGTCCGGCCAGCTGGCCGCAGGCGGCGTCGATGTCGTCGCCGCGCGTTTTGCGCACGGTTACCACCAGCCCGGCCTGATAGAGGATGTCGCGGAACACGCGGATGCTCTCGTTGCCGGAGCGACGGTAGCCAGAATGGGGGAAGGGATTAAACGGAATCAGATTGAATTTGCACGGCACGTCTTTCACCAATTCCACCAGCTGCCGGGCGTGCTCGGGTTTGTCGTTCACGCCGTCGAGCATCACGTACTCAAAAGTAACGAAATCGCGCGGCGCTTTGGCCAGATAGCGTTGGCAGGCGGCCATCAGCTCTTTGAGCGGGTATTTTTTGTTGAGCGGCACGATTTCGTTGCGGATGGCGTCGTTCGGCGCGTGCAGCGACACGGCCAGCGCCACCGGCATGTCTTCTTTGAGCCGGTCCATCTGCGGCACCATGCCGGAAGTGGACACGGTAACGCGGCGGCGGCTCAAGGCATAGCCGTGGTCGTCCAACATGATGGAAAGCGCGGTAACCACGTTGTCGTAGTTGGCCAGCGGCTCGCCCATGCCCATCATCACCACATTGGAAATCACGCGTTCGTTTTTCGGCGTGGCGCCCAAGGCTTTATTTGCCCACCATAATTGTCCGATGATTTCGGCGGTGGAGAGGTTGCGGTTGAAGCCTTGGCGGCCGGTGGAGCAGAAGGTGCATTCCAGCGCGCAGCCCACCTGCGAGGAGATGCACAGCGTGCCGCGCTCGGTTTCGGGGATGAACACGGTTTCCACGCCGTTGCCAGTGCCCACGTCGAGCAGCCATTTGCGCGTGCCGTCGCGGCTTTCCTGCGCGGCCATCAGCGCGGGCACGCCCACTTCGGCATGCTTGTTTAGCTTGGCGCGCAGGGATTTGGCCAGGTCGGTCATTTCGTCGAAATCGCCGGCGGCGCCCATGTGCATCCAGCGCATCACTTGGCGGGCGCGGAAGGGCTTTTCGCCCATCTGGGCGAAGTGGGCGGTGAGGCCGGCGAGGTCGTAGTTGAGGAGGTTGGTTTTCATACGGGCAGCGGGGCGGCTGTGTTCGTTATATTTCTAATTGGATAAAGGCTTAAAGGCTACCTGAAAACCGAGTTTCAATGCCTGAAACTTTCAGGTAGCCTGCTGTGCCTGCTGCTTTAACGCGGGCAGATTTCCTGCTCGTTAAAGAAATAGGCCACTTCGATAGCGGCATTGGCCAAGCTGTCGGAGCCGTGCACGGCGTTGGCATCGATGGAGGAAGCGAAATCGGCGCGGATGGTGCCGGGCGCGGCTTCTTTCGGATTGGTGGCGCCCATCAGCTCGCGGTTTTTGGCCACGGCGTTTTCGCCTTCCAACACCTGAATCATCACCGGCCCGCTGGTCATAAACTGCACCAAATCGGCAAAAAACGGGCGCTCTTTGTGCACGGCGTAGAAGCCTTCGGCCTCTTCGCGGGTGAGGTGCTTCATTTTGGCGGCGATGATTTTCAGGCCGTTGCTTTCAAAACGGCTGTAGATTTTGCCGATCACGTTTTTGGCAACGGCATCGGGTTTGATAATGGACAAGGTGCGTTCAACGGCCATCGGGATTCTCCAAAGTTCGGGGATAAGGGGCTGGCGATTATTCATTTTTAAACCGGCTTCCCGCCGCCGGCACGGCGCGCCGGTGCAACAGGCTGCGGCCAGCGGGCGTCATTCTAGCAAGTTTTCCACGGGATTGCTTGTTCGGATACGGATTTTTGCATTTGCCCGCCGAGATTTGCAGCCGCCGTTTTCAGGTAGCCCGAATGAAACAGCAATCCCTATAGCTGAAGCGCTTCACTTCATCCCAAGCAGCGAGCCGCAGGCAGTATGGGCAATACGGCAAGGCGAGCTAACGCGGCAGGAAGTGAAGCGCCTCAGCCATACAACAGCTTCCACAGCATCTGGCTGCCGATCACCACCATCAACACCCCGAAAGCCCGCTTCAGCCATTCCGGCGGCAGGCGGTGCGCCGCCGTCACCCCCAAGGGTGCAAACAACACCGTGCACACCCCCAGCGCCGCCACGCAGGGCAGATACCAGAAGCCCAGCGTGCCCGCCGGCAAACCCGGCACATCCCAGCCCGACACCAAATAGCCCGCCGCCCCCGACACCGCAATCGGCCAAGCCAGCACGCTGGAAGTGGCCACCGCCTGATGCACCGGCACGCGGCAATACATCATAAACGGCACCGACAGCGAGCCCCCGCCGATGCCCACCCAGCTCGAAAGCAGCCCAAACAGCCCGCCCACGCCCACCTGCGCACGTTCGCCCGGCAGCTTGGCCGCCGGCTGCGGATTGAGCCGAAACAAATTTTTCGCCGCCACCAAATAGCAAAACACGATAAACAACACCTGCAAGCCGAAAGTGGGAATCCGGTTCGACACCAGCGAGCCCAGCAGGCTGCCCGCCACCAGCCCCGGCGCCATACGCCGCACAAACTCCCAGCGCACCGCCCCTTTTTTCTGCTGCGCCAGCGCGCTGGAAAAGGTGGTGAACACCATCACCGCCATCGACGTGCCCACCGCCAAATGCTGGCTGTGCGCCCCGCCAATGCCCTGCTTGCCCAGAAACCACAGTACAATCGGCACCGTCACCGCCCCGCCGCCGATGCCCAACAGCCCCGCCAAAAAGCCCGCCGCCGCGCCCACCGCCAACAGCGGCAGCCACACTTCCATGCCCCACATATCCGCCTCCATTGCAAAACCGCCGCCGGAAAACAATCGGCAGCGGCGTATTCATCATTCAGCTTTTCAGGTAGCCTCTCAGTCGCCCAAAGTTTTTCAGGTAGCCTCTGGCCCGTCTTCCGGCTTCGCTTGCGCTTGCGGCTTCTGTTTGCGGCCGCGCTGCCAAAACCACAGCACATAGCCCGACAGGCTGTAGGCCAAAAACAGCAGGAACAACACCAGCGACGGCTCCCAAGTGATCACCAAAAAGCCAAGCACCGCCAAAATCAGCCCGAAAAACGGCACCTTGCGCCGCATATTGATTTCCTTGAAGCTCCAAAAGCGGATCTGCACCACCATCGAAAGCCCCGCAAACAGCGTGATGATCAAACACCACCAGCCCGCCAGCGGCAGGCCGCCGAAGCTGTGGTCCACCCACACCAGGCCGATTACCAGCGCCGCCGCCGTCGGGCTCGGAATGCCGATAAACCAGCGTTTGTCCACCTTGCCGATGAGCGTGTTGAACAAAGCCAGGCGCAAAGCCGCGCAGGCGCAGTAGATAAAGGCCACCGAATAGCCGATGCGGCCGAAATCGTGGAGCTGCCACTGATAGGCAATCAGCGCCGGCGCCACCCCGAAGCTCACCATATCGGCCAGGCTGTCGAGCTGCTCGCCAAACGCGCTCTGGCTGTTGGTCCAGCGCGCCACGCGGCCGTCCATGCCGTCGAGCAGCATCGACACAAACACCGCCACCGCGGCTGCTTCATAGCGGCCGTGCATGGCTTGGGTGATGGCGAAAAAGGCGCAAAATAAAGCCGCCAGCGTGAAGGAATTGGGCAGCAGATAGATGCTGTTTTGGCGGAAAGCCTCGCGGCGGCTGGCGGGCTGTCCGGGAGTGTCAAACGGATTCATGGCAATCTCGCAAGCTACGGTTTGAGCGGCATTATATACCGCAACCGCCCTCCCGCCGCAATCCGCCCCGCTCCCAAGCCGGAAACAAAGCCGCAGAAAAGGCGGCGAAGTGCGCTATAATCCGCCCTTGAGCAAACCATCGGGCGGCCGGAAACGGTTCCGCTTTCGAGCCGCGCAGAAACTCGCGCCGCTTGTTTGGCCGCGCTGAAGCAGACATTTTTCAGGTAGCCTTTTTCAGGTAGCCCTCCCCCAACAACCCCACGGGTTGCAGCGCTTTTATCGGCACACACAACCCAACACACAAGAAAGGCAAAATAATGAGCTTGATCGAATTGAAAGTGCCCGACATCGGCGGCCACGAAAACGTGGACATCATCGCCGTGGAAATCAAAGCGGGCGACACCATCGCCGTGGAAGACACGCTGATTACGCTGGAAACCGACAAAGCCACCATGGACGTGCCGGCCGAAGCCGCCGGCGTGGTGAAGGAAGTGCGCGTGAACGTGGGCGACAAAATCTCCGAAGGCGGCGTGATTGCCGTGATTGAAGCCGCCGGCGCGGCCGCCGCTGCCGAAGCGCCCAAAGCCGCTGCTCCTGCTCCCGCGCAGGAAGCCCCGAAAGCCGCCGCACCCGCGCCGCAGGCCGCGCAATTTGCCGGCAGCGCCGATGCCGAATACGACGTGGTCGTGTTGGGTGGCGGCCCGGGCGGATATTCCGCTGCCTTCGCCGCAGCCGACGAAGGTCTGAAAACCGCCATCATCGAGCAATACAGCACCTTGGGCGGCGTGTGCCTGAACGTGGGCTGCATTCCCTCCAAAGCACTGCTGCACAACGCCGCCGTGATCGACGAAGTGAAACACCTGGTGAAAAACGGCATCAAGTTCGGCGAGCCCGAAATCAATGTGGGCGAACTGCGCACCTATAAAGAAAAAGTCATCGCCAAGCTCACCGGCGGCCTGGCCGGCATGGCCAAAGCCCGCAAAGTGGACATCATCCGCGGCTACGGCAAATTCGTGGGCGCCAACCACATCGAAGTGGCGCTCACCGAATCGCCCCAATACGAACAGGCCACCGAAACCGGCGAGAAAAAAACCGTCGCCTTCAAAAACTGCATCATCGCCGTGGGCAGCCGCGTGGTGAAACTGCCCTTCATCCCCGAAGATCCACGCATTGTGGATTCAACCGGCGCGCTGGAGCTGCGTGAAAACGGCGGCAAGCTGCCTGAAAGGATGCTGGTGATCGGCGGCGGCATCATCGGCCTGGAAATGGGCACCGTGTACAGCACGCTGGGCGCCCGCCTGGACGTGGTGGAAATGATGGACGGCCTGATGCAGGGCGCCGACCGCGATTTGGTGAAAGTATGGCAGAAGATGAACGAACACCGCTTCGACAACATCATGACCAACACCAAAACCGTGGCCGTGGAAGCCAAAGCAGACGGCATTTATGTAACCTTTGAAGGCGAAAAAGCGCCGAAAGAGCCACAGCGCTACGACCTCGTGCTGGTGGCCGCCGGCCGCGCGCCCAACGGCAAACTGTGCGACGCCGAAAAAGCCGGCGTGGCCGTAACCGAGCGCGGCTTCATCGAAGTGGACAAACAGCAGCGCACCAACGTGCCGCACATCTACGCCATCGGCGACGTGGTCGGCCAGCCCATGCTGGCGCACAAAGCCGTGCACGAAGGCCACGTGGCCGCCGAAAACTGCGCCGGCCACAAAGCCTATTTCGACGCACGCGTGATCCCCGGCGTGGCCTACACCGACCCCGAAGTGGCCTGGGTGGGCGTAACCGAAGAAATCGCCAAACGCGACGGCATCAAGATCACCAAAGCCGTGTTCCCGTGGGCCGCATCCGGCCGCGCCATCGCCAACGGCCGCGACGAAGGCTTCACCAAGCTGATTTTCGATGCCGAAAGCGGCCTGATTATCGGCGGCGGCATTGTGGGCACCCACGCCGGCGACATGATCGGCGAAATCTGCCTGGCCATCGAAATGGGCTGCGATGCGGAAGACATCGGCAAAACCATCCACCCGCACCCGACCTTGGGCGAGAGCATCGGCATGGCCGCCGAAGTGGCCATGGGCACCTGCACCGACCTGCCCCCGCAGCGCAAGAAAAAATAAGCATCTGATTGCTTAGTTCAACAGGCTACCTGAAAACCGTTCTGCATTATTTCAGGTAGCCTGTTTCTCTGTATAGTGGATTAAATTTAATTCACTATATTATCCTGTTCCCTTTCCGCTTCCAGGCGCCAACCATGGTTACCCATCAACCCGCTGCCCAACGTTTTGAACTCACCGAACACGGCGAAACCGCCTACCTCAGCTATACCCTCTTGCCCGACGGCACCTATGATTTCCGGCACACCGTTGTGCCGCCGCCCATCGGCGGGCGCGGCATCGGCACACGGCTGGTGCAAACCGCGCTGGCGCACGCCCGCGCCCACGGCTGGCCGGTACGCCCGAGCTGCTCCTTCGTGCGCACCTATATCGAGCACCACCCGGAGTATGGCGACCTGCTGCACCGGCCGCACTTCAGCATCGTCATCATCACGCTGAACGAAGAAGAAAATATCGCCAAGCTGCTGGGCGACCTGCAAGCCCAAACCTTCAACGATTTCGAAGTCATCGTGAGCGACAGCAACAGCGACGACGACACCCTGGCCGTTGCCCGCCGTTTTTCAGGTAGCCTCAACCTGCGCACGGTGGCCATGAAAGCACGCGGCGTCGGCTTAGGGCGCAACGCAGGCGCCGCCGAAGCACGCGCCAACCGGCTTATTTTCTTTGATGCCGACGTGCGGCTGGATGCCGACTTCCTGGCCCGAGCCCGCCGCGCGCTAGACAACAGCGGCCTATTGGTGGCCGCCGCCCGCCTCCGCAGCCGCGACCCTTCCTGGCGCATCCGTGCCGCCATCCGAAGCGCCGACTGGATAATGCGTGCCATGCAGTTTTGGTTTCCCCAATGCGCCGGCGCCTGCATCTTCAGCACGCAAACCGTCCACCGCCATCTCGGCGGTTTCGACGAAACCATCACCCTGGGCGAAGACTGCGACTATGTAAACCGAGCCTCGAAAAGCTTCCGCTTCCGCATTTTGCCGGTGTATTTTGAATTCCACCCGCGCCGCCTCAAGCAAGACGGCCTGCTCGCCGTCGGCCTCACCTATCTGCGCGGCGCATGGCACCGCCTCACCAAAGGAGAAATCCGCAACCATGCCGTCCCCTACCAGCAAGGGCACTACCGCAAAAACGAACCCGACTCCCGCCGCTAACCGCCCAAGCAGCCCAACTGTTTTTGTTTGCAGCCATATTTTCAGGTAGCCTCCCCTCAGCCGCACCGGCATATAAAAAGGCTACCTGAAAGCGTCTGCTTCAGCGCAGCTAAAACAAGCTTTACGAGTTTCTGCGCAGCTAAAATTTTCAGGTAGCCTTTATCCGCCTATCGCGCACTAATCTTTAGTCTCCCCGCCCAGCGCATACCAATCAATTTCCCGCGTGTAATACATCACCGCAAACAGCGCGGCAAACAGCAGGCAGGAGCCCACCAGCAGGTTGTATTGCTGCATTTTCACCAGCACGAACATCGCGC
This sequence comes from Eikenella sp. Marseille-P7795, assembly GCF_916618725.1. NCBI lineage: Bacteria > Pseudomonadati > Pseudomonadota > Betaproteobacteria > Neisseriales > Neisseriaceae > Eikenella > Eikenella sp. Marseille-P7795. The sequence goes on from NZ_CAKAJZ010000001.1 coordinate 316,839, forward strand.
CGTAGGCCGCCGCGAGCAGCGCGGTCATCATATACACCCCGCGCGTGGTGGCCAGCACGAAATGCAGATACCAGCACAGCAGGCTGATACAGGCAAACGCGCCGATGCAATAAGCGGCGGTAAAGCCGATATGCTCGGCCAGCGAAAGCAGCAGCAGGTAAAATATCGACAAGGCCGCGCCCACCAGCAGATACTGCATCGGGTGGATGCGCCATTCCTGCAACACCTCGCTCAAAAAGAACGAGGCAAACACCAGCACCACCAGCACCATGCCGTATTTCACGCTGCGGATAATCATGCGGTAGTCTTCCGCGTCCAACAGCGTGCTCGATTGGTAATACCCCCGCTGCTCCGCCAGGCCGTAAATCGCAAACAGCACCACGGCAAACACAAGGCAAAGCCCCAACACGCTCCATAGTTTTTTCGTCATTTTCTGCTCCTTCAAAAAAATCAAACACGGCAGGACACGCGCCTGCCAACTGCGCCCAGTATGCCCGTGCCGCGTCAATTTCCCGTAGAGCAATAATGAAGATTTCATGAAGAAGACAGCCTGAAAGCGTGTGCCGCCCGCCGCCCTTGCGTACAATACCGCCGGAGTCATGCCGTGTTATGAAGAAACCACGATTCCGGCCATACACAGCATATCGGGCGCAAAGGCTGCCTAAAAAAGCTACCTGAAAACCGCCCATCCGCCATTTTGCAGAAACCCCGCCCCGCCATGAACCCGCATATCCTCATCATCGAAGACGAGCGCGAAATCGCCGAACTGGTCGAACTCACCCTCGCCCGCGCCCATTTCACCGCACGCATCGCCCCCACCGCAGGGCAGGCACGGCAACTGCTCGCGCGCGAACGCTTCGACCTGCTCCTGCTCGACGTCGGCCTGCCCGACACCGACGGCTTCGAACTGCTCAAAACCCTGCGCCCGCAGTATGCCCAGCCCGTCATCATGCTCACCGCCCAAGACGAAGAAACCGACCGCATCCTCGGCCTCGAGCTCGGCGCAGACGACTACATCGGCAAACCCTTCAGCCCGCGCGAGCTCACCGCCCGCGTCAAAGCCGTGCTGCGGCGCACACAAACACAGCCCGCCGCCGAAGCTGAATCCGCACTGGTATGGCACGACGACGCGCCCGCCTGCTGCATCCGCCACCAAGGGCGCGAACTGCCGCTCACGCAGGGCGAATACCGCCTGCTGCGCACCCTGCTGCACCGCCCCGGCCGCGTGTTCAGCCGCGAAGAACTGCTCGCCGCCATGTTCGGCGGCAACCGCCCCTCCGACCCGCACACCATCAACACCCACATCCGCGCCCTGCGCCACAAACTGCGCGAAGCGAGCGTGGCCGGCGAACCCATCCGCACGCACCACGGGCTGGGGTATAGTTTTAGCGAAGGCTGATGCGGCGTTTTCAGGCTGCCGTATTTTTCAGGTAGCCTTTTTCAGGTAGCCCTGCGCACCGAAAGGCAGCCTGAAACACAGCCGCCGTAGGTCGGGCATTCATGTCCGACGGTTGCCCGAACGCAAAAAAATTGTCGGGCATGAATACCCGACCTACGCAAAGGTTGTCTGAAAACAGTGAGGGTAAATTGGGCTATGACCTAACCAACCCGTCAAGTTATCTGGAATGTTGGGTTTGCCAACCCAACCCGCCGATACTGAATAAATGGAGGTAATATGCAAATGCAAGTCAAGTATTCGGGGAGCTTGGACGTGAATTATTCGCATCCGTGGCAATACTTTCTGCTGGTGTACGCTTTGAGCGCGCCGTTTTGGCTACTGTCTTTGTTTCTCAAACACAGTCCTCTGCCTGATAATCTGCCGCTGACCGACATCGGCGCAGCACTCACCCCGACGGTTGCCGCCGCGTTACTGCGTTACCGCGAGAGCGGAATGGCAGCGGTACGCGGACTGTTTGGACGTGTGTTTGATTACGGGCGGATAAAGCATTCTGCCTATTTTTGGACGGCAATACTGATTTTCCCTCTATTTTATCTGCTGACTTATGTCGCGATACGCCAAACAGGACAAAACATACCTACCTTATCCGTATCGCTTGTGCCGCTCGCCGGTGCGTTCGTCATGTTCTTTATCGCGGCAGTTGCCGAGGAATTGGGCTATGCCGCCTATGCAACTGAAAGTCTGCAACGGCGTTTTACCCCGCTTGTTACGGCACTGATTACGGGATACCGTGGGCATTGTGGCATTTGCCGTCCATGATTGCCGTGGGGCAGTCTGCCGAACTGATTGCATGGGGATTGGCTGGGACGGTTGCCGTGAGAATTATTTATGTATGGCTGTACAACGGCAGCGGTGGTTCGGTATTTGTATTGGTTGCGTTCATACGGTTGCCAATACCGCACGCACGGGTTTTCCGGGCAGACGGGCGGCATATGAAAACGGCAACGGCATGATTCCATACGGAATCATCATCATTGCAGCGGCAATTGTGATGGTTTTTTGGCGTAAGGCGATGTGCTTGCCATATGACAGTAATCGCAGGTTGGATTAGCCAGTGTAGGTTGAGCCATGACCCAACCAAACCGTCGAATTATCCGAAACGTTGGGTTTGCCAACCCAACCTACCGATACTGATGCGGCGTTTTCAGGCTGCCGTATTTTTTAGGTAGCCCCACATACCGAAAGGCAGCCTGAAAACACAGCAGCGGTAGGTCGGGCATTGATGCCCGACGGTTGCCCGAACGCAAAAAAATTGTCGGGCATCAATGCCCGACCTACGCAAGGTTGCCTGAAAATAGTGAGGGTAAGTCGGGTTATGACCTAACCAAACCGTCACGTTGTCTGGAATGTTGGGTTTGCCAACCCAACCTACCGATATTTTTTCAGGTAGCCTTTTTCAGGCAGCCCCGCACACCGAAAGGCAGCCTGAAAACGCAGTTCGGCACGGTTAAAATGGGCAACACAGGTGTCTGCAACCCCCAATGTCTGCCTATACCGCCTCAAAAAACACCCCGCTCGCCATGTCAATCCGCCTGATTTCCCCGTTCTCCAACAACGGTTTCCCCCGTTTCAATACCGTATTTTTATCCGACAAGTCAAACGCATAACGCAGTTCGATAAGATTTATCAGCGGGTGGCGTTCAAACAATTTCCGCACGTTTTCAGTCGTGGCTTCGAGCGGTTGGGGTTTGAGTTCGCCATTCGTGATTTTTTCAACCAGTTCAAACAAAGCTTTGTCGTCCAACACGCCTTTTGCCAACACTGCTTGCCCTTTATATTCAAACAGATACGCAGGCAGGCTGAATAAGCGCAGTTGTTCACGTCGTCTGAAATCTTCTGCTAATGCGGCTTCGGTTTCGGGCGTGTGGTAAGCGGTCAGAAAATCAGCCTGATTTACGCCGACCTGCTCGGCGACGCGTGCCAGTTCGTCCAGTTTGGTGGTCGGGCGGACTTCGGCGATGGTGGCGAAACGCAGGCGGTATAAAAAGGCTTCGGCTTTGTCGGGCACGATGCGTTGCACGGCTTTGTAGGCTAGATTCAGCGGAATGGACGAGGTGCGTTCGGTTGAAAATAAATCCAGTTTTTCCATGGCAATCGGCATTCCGCTGATGGCTTGCTCGGCGTTGTAAATGGCTGCCAAACGCGGCAGATAGCGTTCGATGGCGTAATCTTCGCTGACCGCCAAATCGCTTGGGTTCACAAAGTCATACACGTTTCGCACCAAGCCCGACATAATTGGCTGCACCTCGATTCGGTCGCCGAAATGGGTTTCCAGTTTGCGGAAAAACGGCTCGCTTTCGTAGGAAAGCCCCATCATCGGGTCGGTGAAAACAGAAATTTTGAGCCGGTTCATCGCTCCTCCCCAAAGAAATAACTGCCCACGCTCCACGCGGGAATGTCTTCATATTGCACATAAATTTGCGTCGGCAAAATGCCCAGTTCGGCGTGAACCAAGGCGGTGATGGCGTGGCTGAGTTCGGCATAGCCCTGATGCGTGCGGTTGCCGAACACGGCGACTTTAATGTAGGCAACAGGCGTGTTTTTGCCTTTTAAATACAGGCATTTTTCGCCTTCCAGCCCCACCATCAACACTTGCTCCGATTTGCCCGGCACCAGTTCAATCGCCTTGCCCAAGCCTGCTTTCAGGCGTTCGGCTTGGGGTTCGTCGATTTTCACATTGGTTTGTAGAAAGATAAACGGCATTATTTCTCCTTGTCTTCGCCCCATTTCAACACCAAATCCCGCAAAATGTCGGCAAGTTCCTGCTCTTTTTGCTGGTAGGTATGCCCCGTTTTTTCAATCAAAATGACTTTGTTTTCCACCGCACTTGGAAAGTGGTTGTTGATGTTGTGCAGAAAATCCGCCGGCTCGCCGTAGGTAAAACGGTCGTAAGTGCCAATCAGCAACGCACCCGTGTGGCGGATTTGCTCGATTTGCGAAAAATCGCCGTCCGGCTCAACGTGGACATTGTCCAAAATCGGGCTGTGCAGCCACTGATGGGCAGTGTCGGCAACGCTCGGCAGCCAGCCGAACAGCTCGAACGGCAGCACTTCTTGCCCCATGCCGTCTGCAACCCATTGCTGCACCAACGCGCGCTCGGCAGGCGACACATAGCCGGTCAAATGTTTGATATTGGCAGGGCTGAGCAGAATGAATTTTTCCACGCGCGGGTCGGCGGTTTGCGACAGGTAATAAATCACCTTGTTTGCCCCCAAGGAATGCCCCGCCAAAATAATGCGGCGATAGCCCGACTGCGCGGCAAAATCCACATAAGCCCGCACATCTTCCACTGCATCGACAAAATTTTCGTTCCACGAACCGATAAGCTGCCGCTCGCCCGTGTTCGCATTTTGGATTTCAATCTGCCCGAAAGCATTGCGGGTCTGGGCATAGATAAAATCCACGCCCGCACGGCTCAAAGTCTCGCCGATGCGGTAATAAAACGGATTGGAATAAAAATTGCCATGCACGCCCGTGATGGCAATCACCACCGTATCGCTCGGCCCACCGCTGAATCTCGCCCCGTGCAGCACCACGCCGCTTTGGGTGGGGATGTTTAATTTTTCCATTTTGTTCTCCTGAAAGAAAAAGTGCGGCCGTCTGAAACACGTTGTGTATTGACGCCGCACTTTTCAGGTAGCCTTTTCAGGCTGCCTTAAAAATGCTCCGTCTTATACCGCACACCTCTCTGTTTTGACGGTGGGAAGAAATCCGTTCCCGCCCTTGTGCCTTGCAGCATCGCAGGCGTGTAGCGGTAGAAGTCGGCTTGTTCCCAGTCGAAGGCGGTTTGGATTTCGTCTTCGCGGTCGGTTTCGATGAGTTCCACCAAATTCGGGTTGAGCATAATGCTTTTGCCGATGGAAACGCTTTCTACCCAGCCGGTTTGATAGGCTTTGAGCATATCGTCGGCGGTGTAGAGGTTACCCGAGCCAAAGAACGGCAGGCGGCCGTTGATGCGGTCGTGCACCACTTGCATACGCGTGAGGCTGGTGTCTGCGCCGCGACGGACTTTTTTGTAGAAGTCCCACAGCGAGATGTGCAGATATTGCAGCGGTTTTTCGAGCAATGCGTCCACCAGCGTGAGCGTTTCTTTCATGGTGATGCCGTCTGAACCCGGTTCTTCAGGCGAGAAGCGGTAGCCGATGATGAAATCGGGGCGGTGGTGTTTTTGGCGCATTTCGTCAATGGCGTCGATGATGGCAAGTGGGAAACGCAGGCGTTTTTCCAAGCTGCCGCCCCAGTGGTCGGTGCGTAAATTGGTGGCGGCGGAGACGAATTGTTGGATTTGCCAGCCGTTCGCACCGTGGATTTCCACGCCGTCAAAACCTGCTTTCATCACCAGTTCCGCCGCGTAAGCGTAGCTTTGCACCATATCCCACACTTCTTGTTCCGTCATGGTGCGGAAACGTCCGTACATATCGCCGGTCGGGGCGATGACATCGTGTCCTTGCGTCATCGACGGGTCAGCACGCAAGCCGGAATGGGCGATTTGCACCACCGCTTTCGCGCCTTGGGCATGGGCGATTTCGGCGTATTCGCGCAAGGTCGGCAAATGGCGTTCGTTAAAGGCGTTGGGCGATTCAAAGCCGATGCCGCTCGGGTGGACGTTGGTAAACGGCATAATGTAAAGCCCGAAGCCTTCAAAACGGTTTTGCCAGAAGCGGCGGCCGGCTTCGGTCATTTCGCCGTCTGCGCCCGAATCGTAAATGGTCAGCGGTGCGACGGTGAGACGGTTTTTGATTTCAACGCCGTTGTTTAGGATGTAGGGTTGGAATAGGGGTTGGTATTTTGCTTTCATGGCTGCGCTCCTAATCTGTCTGTGTTTGGGATGCGCGCAGTATATTCATTTCTAAAAGACGGATTAAGTAGGTACAATTCCATTGATTTGGGAACCAGATTCCGGAATGGGGCAATATGCAGGACAAATTTGCAGGCATCGAAGAATTTCTCGCCACGGTGGAAACGGGCAGTTTCAGCGCGGCAGGCAGCAAGCTGGACATGACCGGCTCGGCAGTGGGCAAAAGCATCACGCGCTTGGAAAAACGGCTCAATACGCAGCTTTTCCACCGTTCCACCCGCCGCCTGACGCTCACGCGCGAAGGGGAAGTGTGGCTTGCCACCTGCCTGCGGATGACGGAAGAAATGGAACAGGTGCAAAACCTGCTTTCCAGCGAACGGCAGGAGCCGATAGGCAGCGTGCGGATAGATTTGCCCACCACCTACGGCAGAAACAGGCTGCTGCCAAAGCTGCTGGTTCTGGCGGAGCGACACCCGCGCCTGCATTTGGACATCAGCTTCCAAGACCGCAAAACCGACCTGATTGCCGAACATATCGACGTTGCCGTGCGCTTCGGCGAGCCGGACGACTCGGCAGACGTCATCGCCCGCAAAATAGACGAAAACCGCAACCGCGTGTGCGCCGCCCCCGGCTATCTTGCCCGCTGCGGCACACCGCAACTCCCCGAAGATTTGGTGCGGCACGCCTGCATCGGCGGCAGCGCGTCCCACTGGCTGCTGCAAGACGGGCAAGGTGCGGTGCAAACCTGCGCCGTATCCGTCCGCCACCGGATGAACGACGGCGATGCCCGCCTGCAAGCGGTGCTGGCCGGCTGCGGCATCGCCCAACTGCCCGACTGGCTGATTCAACCCTATTTGGCGCAAGGCAGGCTCGTGCCGCTGCTCGACAGCCACGCCCTGCCGCCCGAACCCATCTGCGTGCTGTGGCAGAAAAAGCAGCATTTGCAGCCGAAGGTAAAAGCCGTAACGGATGCCCTGACCGAAGGCTCGCGTGGGAAGGCGGCCTAAAAATACAGTTTCCACAAAATGGAAACCAGCACACCCGCCGTTTTTCAAGTAGCTTTTTCAGGTAGCCCCAAATACCGGAAGGCTACCGCTTCGCAGCAACCCGGTTTTCAGGTAGCCTCCCGCATCAAAAGGCTACCTGAAAAAAAGCAGGCGGCCTCTCAGCCCGCGCCGCCTGCCGCACCCTTCATCCGAAAGGCCTCCCATGAAGCTGACCCCCCTGTTCCTGCTCTCCACCCTAGCTGGCGCGGCCATATTTGCCGCGCTCACCTATTCGGGCAGCCCGCCCCGCCTCCCGCCGGGAAAATCGTCTATTTCGAGCAAAACGGTAGATTCGGCGCCCAAACCGAGAGCGGCGAAATCATCGTGCCCGCGCAATACGACAGCGGCCTGATCCGCGAACACGGCGAAACCGCCGAAGGCAAGCTGCTGTTTATGGACATCGGCCGCGCAGTGAGGGGCCGGTTGCTTATTCGCCGTTTTTCCTGCATTCGCGGCAGGGCGTTTTCCTGTATCAGCCGATGATGTACGACATGGGCGCAGACGATTTTGCCGAAGGCCGCCGCCGCTATGTGTCGCCTGACGGCAAAGTCGGCTTTGCCAACCGAGCGGGCAAACTGGTCATCCCCGCCCGGCACGACTGGGCAGGGCAATTTGAATACGGCTATGCCGAATTTTGCGACGGCTGCCGCGAAGTGCGCGCCAACGAAGAACACACCGCCCTCGAAGGCGGCACTTGGGGCATGATGAACACGCGCGGCGACACGGTTCAACCCAGCAACACGCGCCGCGCCGCCAACGATATCGAACGGGACGGCAAATTTTATCCCTACCCGTTTGCCCACACCGCCGTCGAGCGCGCTATCCTGTAACACATCAACCGCTATAAAAACCTGATTGTTGCGCTGTATCTCGTTCGCGTTTCGCCGCATATTCCGCCCGAACAACGTGCCGCCTACCGCTTGGAAACCGTGTCGCGCCCCGTGCCGGGCTATCCGTATTACGAAATCGTGCTGTTTGACGATACAGGCCGTGCCGTTTCAGACAGCCGTTTCCTCGCCGGCGAAGACGGCAAACGGCTCTACGCCGCCCCCGACGGCGACGACAACCCGAAGTCGCTGGAAACCTACCTGAGCCGACAAATCCGTACCGTCCTTGCCGAGCAGCCCGAACGGCAGAAAAACGGCTTCGGGCAAGACAACCCTTTTGATTTGAAAGATTATCCCGAAGCAGAAGCGTTGTTGGGGCGCAGGCAATAGCCCAGCATCTTGCACACCCTCACCGGCTTACGCCCCGCCAATCCGGGCTGCCCCAGCTGTTTTTCAGGTAGCCTCAAAAAAGGCAGCCTGAAACCCGTTGCGGATATTCAGGCTGCCTTTTGGGGCGGGGAATCAATGCCCCGACATATGCGATACGGTATTGAGCAGCACCACGCCCAACAGAATCAAACCGATGCTGACAATGCCGATGACATCAGGCTTCTGCCCGAAAAACACCACGCTGATGAGTGCCGTTAAAACCAGCCCCACGCCCGCCCAAATGGCGTATGCCGTCCCCAGTGGCATGGTTTTTAACGCCATCGACAACGCCCAAAAACACACCGAAAAGCTGACCACCACGCCGATGGAAGGCATCAGCTTGCTGAACCCGTCGCTTAATTTAAACATGGCGGAACCGCATACTTCGCCCAAAATCGCCACGGCCAGAAATACCCAGTGCATTTGCATATTTCTCTCCCGATGAGTGAGTGAATAACAAGAAAGCCTAATTATATCAACGCAATAAAATAAAAAACAGTCTTGTTTTTAAAGGTTTTTTGTGCGCAAACCCCGCCTTGGTAAGGCAGTCGGGCGGCTTTTTCAGGCTGCCTGAAAACCAACAAACGCCGCCCGTTTTCAGGCTGCCCCAAACGCCGGAAGGCTGCCTGAAAAAGTAGAGGCGGCAGGCGGGCAAACCTTTCGCCAATATTGGCTTCGCGTAGAATACCGGCCTGCGGCAACCCGAAGCCATCCGCCGTTTTTCAGGCTGCCCCGCGCCGCCTTTCCATTTTCAGGTAGCCTCCATGCTCAAATATTTCACCCATCTCAGCCTGCGCCTGTTTTTCGTCCTGCTCGGCGTGCTCGTCCTGCTTACCGTGTGGGCGTTGGCGCACGGCAGCCCCTATGTTCCCCACCTGCTCGCCGCCAACCTTGCCGTGCTCGGCGCGCTTGCCTGGTGGCTCGCCCGCAGCATCAGCCGCATCCGCCGTTATGCCGAAGCCATGGCCGCCAACCGTCCCGCCCCGCAGCCGCAATTCGGCGACAGCTATCTTTACCGCCTTGTGAACGCCGTTGCCCGCCTGCGCGACGAACTCGACCACCGCCAACACATCGAAAACTATGTATTGGGGCTCACCCACGAGCTCAAAACCCCGCTCACCGCCCAGCAGGCCGCGCTCGAACTGCTGCAAGACAGCCCGCTCGCCCCCGACCAGCGGCAACTGCTCGACCGCATCCGCCGCAATATCCAAAACCAAAAACAGCTCGTTGCCCGCCTGCTCAAACTCGCCCGTCTGGAAAACCGCGACAGCCTGAAAAGCACCCAAACCGCCGATTTGGCACAGCTCGCCGCGCAAGCCGCCCAAGACAGCCGCGCCGCCCGGCACGCCAAACGGCTGCACATCGCCTTAGACTGCCCGCCCCACACCGTACAGGGCGACCCGTTGCTGCTGCGCCAAGCCATCGACAACCTGCTTTACAACGCCATCGATTTTGCCGACGAAGGCAGCGAAATCCGCATCCGCCTTGCCCGCGAACGCGGCCGAACTAGGCTCAGCGTCCGCAATCAAGGCGCGCCGATTCCCGACTATGCGCTGGCCAAAATCCCCCAGCGTTTTTATTCTCTGCCCCGCGCCGACGGCAGCCGCAGCAGCGGGCTGGGGCTCAGCTTCACCACCGAAATCATGCGCCTGCACCGAGGCAGCTTGGTGCTGGGCAATTGCGAAGGCGGGGTGGAGGCGGCTTTGCTGTTTCCCAACGAAAGCGGCAGATAACGTCCCTGCTCCCCCACCAAAGGCTACCTGAAAACCATGACGAAACCCTACCACTACTTAATCGTCGGCAGCGGCTTGTTTGGCGCCGTATTCGCACACGAAATGCACAAGCGCGGCAAACGCTGCCTGATATTGGAAAAGCGCCATCACATCGGCGGCAACATCTACACCGAAAAACGGGAAGGCATTCAGGTGCATATGTATGGCGCCCATATCTTCCACACCAACAATAAACAAATATGGGATTACGCAAACCATTTTGCCGAATTCAACCGCTTTACCAATATGCCATTAGCCTGCTACCAAGGGCAGCTGTTCAACCTGCCTTTCAACATGAATACTTTCTACCAATTATGGGGCGTGAAAACACCGGCAGAAGCCCAAGAGAAAATCCAAGAGCAATGCGCAGAATACCGCCATATCACCGAGCCGGAAAATCTGGAACAACAAGCACTATCTTTGGTGGGCAGGGATATTTATGAAAAGCTAATCAAAGGCTATTCTGAAAAACAGTGGGGCAGGCCGGCCACCGAAATTCCCGCCTCAGTCCTACGCAGGCTGCCCTTGCGCTTCACCTTCGACAACAATTATTTCAACGATACTTATCAAGGCATCCCGATTGGCGGCTACACCCAAATAATCAGCAAAATGCTTAACGGCATAGAAGTGAAAACCCACACCGACTATCTCCCAAACCGCCAATATTGGGATAACCATGCCGAAAAAATCGTCTATACCGGAAAGATCGACGAGCTTTTTAACTACTGCTACGGCCGCTTGGATTACCGCAGCCTGCGTTTTGAACATGAGATTTTGGATACACCAAACTACCAAGGCAATGCCGTTGTCAACTACACAGAATCCCGTATTCCCTATACCCGCATTATCGAACACAAACATTTTGAATTCGGGCAGCAAGCGAACACCATCATCACCCGGGAATATCCGGCCAGCCCATCCCACAGCCAAGAAGCCTTCTATCCGGTTAACGACAAGCGAAACCAAACCATATTCTCCCAATACCAAGCCTTGGCCGCACAAAGAAAACACTTGATTCTAGGCGGCCGCCTAGCCGAATACCGCTACTACGATATGCACCAAGTAATTGAACAAGCCTTGCATGCAGCAGCACGGCAAACATGACCGCCAAGCACTTGAGAAATGCTGTTTTCAGGTAGCCCCTTCGCCAAAGGCTACCTGAAAAACAAACTTAAACACAGCACACTCCCGCCATACCCCGTCTTAGCCACCTTGCAGCACGGCCTCCGGCCGCCTGCCACACCCGTGCAGCAGCGTTTCTCCACCTGCCGACGTTCTTTCGATTTACCGCGCCCGCTGTTACAATCGCGGCTGCCTCCCCACAAGCCCCAGCCCGCCCCACGTGTGCCGGCTGCGGCGCAAAACCCTAGACTACCTGAAACCGCACGGCAACGTTTGCCCGCCGGCCAAACAGCAGCGTGCTCAAGCGGCAAAGTCATGTTTCAACTCCCCTTTTCCCGATTCGTTGAATCCTGTTTTTCAGGTAGCCTCCCCTGCCACCCAATCGAACCGAAAGGAAACATCATGGGTATTTCAAGCGGCCTGCATTGGCTGGTCATCCTGGTTGTGGTGGTGCTGATATTCGGCACCAAAAAACTGCGCAACGTGGGCAAAGACCTCGGCGGCGCGATTCACGATTTCAAAAAAGGCCTGAACGAAGGCAGCGAAGGCGAAGCCGAAGCCGCCGCGCCCAAGCAGATTGCCGAGCATAAAGAAGAGAAACCGGGCGAATAAGCCATGTTCGACTTCGCCCTCAGCGAGATGCTGCTGGCCGCCGTGGTGGCGCTGGTGGTGCTCGGGCCGGAGCGGCTGCCGCAGGCGGCGCGCGCGCTGGGCAGGATGCTGGGCAGGATCCAGCGCCTGGCCGGCAGCCTGAAAGCCGAGCTGGCGCAGCACGCCGATGTGGCCGACCTGCGCCGGATGCAGGAAACGCTGGCACACACGGCCAGCGAGCTCAAGCAGGAAATGCAGCAGCTGCGCGCCGGCGCGATGCCCGATTTGCCCGCTTGGGAGCGCCTGCCGCCGCCGCGCACGCCCGCCGATTTCGGCATCGATACGGATGAGGACGGCAAACACGTGCCCCGCCCTGCCCCGCTGCCAGCGGGCTTCCACACGCCTTCGCTCCAGCAGCGCGCCCGCGCCGGGCGGCGCAAAATGCAGCCGCGCGTGCGCATCCGGCCGCGCCTGCGGGTGCGCAAACAGGCGGGAGGCGGCAGCCGATGAACGCACAGCCTTTGGTGGAGCATTTGAAGGAGCTGCGCCGCCGCCTGATTTGGGTGGTGGCGGTGTTGCTGCTGTGTTTATTTGCCGCCGTGCCTTTTGCCAACACGCTTTATTCGCTGGTGGCCAAGCCGCTGATGGAAAGCCTGCCGCCGGGCGCGCATATGCAGGCGATTGATGTGATTGCGCCGATTTTCGTACCGCTGAAGGTGGCGCTGATGGCGGCGTTTCTCGTGTCGCTGCCGCACACGCTGTACCAGCTTTGGGCTTTTGTGGCGCCGGCGCTCTACCGGCACGAGAAGCGGCTGGTGGCGCCGCTGCTGCTTTCCAGCGTGGGGCTGTTTTTTGCTGGGATGGCGTTTTGCTATTTTTTGGTGTTTCCCTTGGTGTTTAAGGTGTTTGCCTCGGCCACGCCGGAAGGGGTGAGCATGATGACGGACATCGACCGCTATCTTTCCTTCGTGCTGGGGATGTTTGTGGCCTTCGGCGCGGCGTTTGAGCTGCCGGTGTTGGTGGTGCTGCTCTACCGCATGGGCGCGGTGCCGCTCACGGCGCTGAAAACGGCGCGGCCTTATGTGGTGGTGGCGGCTTTTGTGGTGGCGGGCATCATCACGCCGCCGGATGTGATTTCGCAGTTTCTGCTGGCGGTGCCGCTGATTGCGCTGTATGAGGCGGGGCTGCTGATGTGCCGTTTGACCAAACCGAATGCGGAAGTGGCCGCGCTGCCGAGCACTACGGATGCGGATGAGGCCGGCTAACCCGGTTGCCTGGTTTTCAGGTAGCCTCTAACCTTGTTGAGGCTACCTGAAAATATGCTTGCAACAAAACGAAACCGGGCGTCTCAAATTTTGGCGAAACCAAAATACAGCATTTGAGTTGCAAACCTTTTGGGATTTTCAGGTAGCCTTTCACAGCCGAATGTTGCAAACCTACGCTTTGCCAGCCCTCTCCCACAGGAGAAGGGACAGGTTTCAGGTAGCCCCAACCCGATGCAGGCTACCTGAAAAACAATGCCTCGGCGCCGCGAAAACCGAATTTGCTTTTTCAGGCAGCCTTTGCTACTTCATCCAACCTTTTCTTTTATTTGAATAACCGATGCCGATTGCCCAATCTTCTGCTTACCGCATGGCCGTGTGCAGCCTGCTTGCGCTGATTTTCTTATCTTTGGCTTGGGAGCTGTGGCTGGCGCCGCTGCGCCCGGGCGGCTCGTGGCTGGCGCTTAAGGCGCTGCCGCTCTGCCTGCTGCTGCCGGGGATTTTGCAGCGGCGTCGGCAAAGCTTCCTGCTCTCGGGCATGCTGGTGCTATTTTATGCGGCGGAAGCGGTGGTGCGGCTGTTTGACGCGGTGCCGGCGAGCAGGGCTTGCGCGATGGCGGCTTTGGCGGCGGGCGGGGTGTTTTTTGTGTCTTGCCTGATGTTTATGCGCTCGGGCCGGAAGGAGCGGGCATGATGTGGCAGCGGCTGAAGGAAAGCTGGGTGGTGTGGCTGGGCATGGCGCTGATGGCGGTGGTGCCGTTTTTGTCGTCGTGGCGCACGGGGCCGCAGGGGGGCTGGTTTATCGAGAGCGGCTCGCTGATTTTCGCCTCGCTGTTTGCGCTGCTCACGCTGTGGCTGAACCCGGTGCGCGCGCGGCTGCCTGCGGCGATGGTGTATTTTGTACTGCTGGCGGGCTTTTGGGTGGTGCAGGCGCGGATTTTGCGGCTGCCTTATCCGCAGATGTCGGATTTGACGGCGGCGGTGTTTTGCGTGATGGCGCTGTTGGCTTGGGCCTGCCGGATTCAGGTGGCGCGCCTGGGGCAGGACAGGGTGGTGGAAATCTTTGCCTGGGCGCTGCTCGCGGGGGCGCTGTTGCAGGGCTTGGTGTGTGTGTTTCAATTTATCGGGCACACGGGCTGGCTGCCGGGGCTGATGCGCTCGCCGCATAAGTATTTCGTGTTCGGCCAGGTGGGGCAGCGCAACCATCTGGGCCACTATATGATGTGGGGCGTGCTCTCGCTGGGCTATCTGTGGAGCCGGCGGCGGCTGCCGGGGCTGCTGGCGTTTGCGCTGGCGGTGTTCCTGTCGCAGGTGGTGGGGGTGATTACGTCGCGCACGATTATCCTGTATGTGGGCGCACTGCTGCTGCTGTTGCCGTTTTTGTATGTACTGGGCGGGCGGCCGCTGCGGCGCTGGTGTGCGTTTACCGCGCTGCTGGTGCTGGGCGTGTTGGCGGCGCAGCTGCTGATGCCTTGGCTGATTAGCAATTTCCTGCCGAGCGATGTGGAATCTTCGGGCGTGGGGCGCTTGGTGTCGGGCGATGCGGCCAGCCCGGGGCGCGCTTCGGAGTGGGCGAAGGCGTGGACGGTATTCACCGAAAACCCATGGCTGGGCGTGGGCTGGCAGGGCTATGCACATGAAAGCTTCGCGCTGGCCATGCGCAACCCGGGCTTCCGCAACTACGACGTGGGCGTGCTCTTCACCCACAGCCACAACAGCATGCTGGAAATCCTGGCCGAAACGGGCATGATTGGCGCGCTGTTGGTGTTCGGCGGCTGGATGCTGGTGGCCAAAGGCTACCTGAAGAAACGGCTGGGCGCATCTTCCGCGCTGATGCTGGCCTTGATGACCGTGTCGCTGTGCCACAGCCTGCTGGAATATCCTTTGTGGTATGTGTATTTCCTCACGCCCTTCGTGGTGATGATGAGCCTCACCCCGGCCAAAACGCCCGGCTGGTTCGTGCGCCCGCAGCCGGGCATGTGGACCAAACGCTTCGGCGCCGCGATGGCCGCGCTCGCCATCGCCATCACCGTGCAATACGGCTTCGCCTACCACCGTCTGATCTACGCCTACGCCAACCCCACCGAAAATTATCCGCAATACAAGCAAGTGGACACCCTGCGCGAGCTGGAAGAAAAACACTACTTCCTGAAGTATTACGCCCAGATGGGCATCATCCGCAAAATCGACTGGCTGCGCCCGCTGCCCGAATGGGGCCAAGACGCCGCCCTGCGCGCCAGCCTGTTCCGCCCCTACGCCAACACCGCCGTGCGCGCCTTCTATCTGGAGCAGGCCGGCCGCGAGCGCGAAGCCGCCGACTGGCTCTTGAATATGGGCCGCTACTACCCCAAGCAGCAGCCACACCTCTTGAGCACCGCCGCCGCCTTCCGCGCCGCCCCCGCCATCGTGCAGCCCCTGCGCGAACAGTGCCAGCGCTATGTGCAAACCATGCCCGAAGCCGCCGGCAACCTCACCTGCGGCACCCAGCCCGCCAGCGCCGCCGGCACAGCGGCCAGCCGCAGCAGCCAAAGCAGCGGCGGCTGACGAGGCTACCTGAAAACCCAGCCGCTACAGCCAGCAAAACTTCACACCCGTAATCCCAGCCCCTGCTTACGCAAAGATACGCAAAAGAATTTGGCTTGTGCGCCGCTATCAGGCAAAGTGTTAAGACGCTTGAAATTAAACAGCTATAAGCGGGTTTGGCAAACAACATTGCCCATACGGCCCGCCGCAACACAATCTACGCCGCACTGCGCGGCATCCTAATAAAGGAGTAATCATGAACCGTGTTTTATTGGTAGACGACGACGCCCTGCTCACCGAACTCTTAACCGAATACCTGAGCGCCGAAGGCCTCGAAGTCAGCAGCGTGCCCGACGGCGAAGCCGGCGTGAACGAAATCCTCAACGGCAACTACAACGTGGTGGTGCTCGATTCCATGATGCCCAAGCTCAGCGGGCTCGACGTGCTCAAAACCGTGCGCCAGCAAAGCAAAATCCCCATCATCATGCTCACCGCCAAAGGCGACGACATCGACCGCATCATCGGCCTCGAAATGGGCGCCGACGACTACGTGCCCAAGCCCTGCCAGCCGCGCGAACTTCTGGCGCGCATCAACGCCATCCTGCGCCGCACCCGCCAGGCCGAGCCCGACAACAGCACGCCCAACGTAATTTCCGTGAGCGGCGTTACCCTCTATCCGGCCAAACGCCAAGCCACCATCGGCGAAGCCCCGCTCGAGCTCACCAGCACCGAATTCAACCTTTTGGAAGTGCTCATGCGCCACGCCGGCCAAGTGGTAAACAAAGAAACCCTCTCGCTGGAAGCGCTCGACCGCAAGCTGGCCAAGTTCGACCGCAGCATCGACGTGCACATCTCCAGCATCCGCCACAAGCTGGGCGACGCCTCGCTGATTCAAACCGTGCGCGGCTTGGGCTATCTGTTTGTGAAAAACTGATGCTCCGTTTTTCAGGTAGCCTCAATCCGCCAAAAGGCTACCTGAAAACATCTAGCCGCCGCCAAGCCATGCCGGCCAACGGCGGCTCTGTTTTCCCGCCCGCCCGATTTCCCCTTCCCGCCAAAGCAAATTCATGAAACTGTTCCAGCGGATTTTCCTCACCTTCTTCTTCGTTATCATCGCCGCCATTTTCGTGGCCAGCTTCTCCTTTTGGCTGGTGCAAGACAAAGTGGCCGAAACCCGCTTCAAGCAGCAGCGCTCCTTCGAAACCGGCCTGCTCAACAGCACCGTAACCGTGTTTCAAACCCGCGGCCTCTCCGGCGTGCGCGAAACCCTGCAAGACTGGAACAACACCCCCACCTTCGACAACATCCTCGTGATTTCCGGCGACAGCAAAGCCGATATTTTCCAGCGCCCGGTGGAGCCATCGCGCATCCTCGCCGCACGCAAATTCGCCGCCGAATTCCCCAACACCCGCGTGGTGCGCGTGGCCTACGACCCGCTGGGCGAAGAATACATCTTCATGCTCGCCGATTGGGACAAACAACAGCCCGCCCGCCTGCCCTCCCCGCTGATGATTCCCGGCGTGGAAATGGCGCCGGTGTGGCACGAGCTCATCATCCTCAGCTTCATCATCATCGTCGGCCTCCTGCTGGCCTACATCCTCGCCAACAACATCTCCCAGCCCATCCGCACACTTGAGCGTGGCATGAGCCGCCTGGCCGAAGGCGACCTCGAAACCCGTATCTCCCACCAGCTCATCGGCCGGCGCGACGAATTGGCCAAGCTGGCCGTGCAGTTCGACCGCATGGCCGGCCAGCTGCAAAAACTGGTGGAACGCGAACGCCACCTGCTGCACCACGTTTCCCACGAAATGCGCTCTCCGCTGGCGCGCATGCAGGCTCTGCTGGCGCTGCTGCAAGTGCAGCCCCACAAGCAGGAGCAAAACATCAAGCGCCTCGAATCCGAGCTCACCCGCATGGACAAACTCGTAGGCGAGCTGCTCACCCTTTCCCGCCTGGAAACCGCCAATGTGGAAATGGAAAAAGACCCGCTCAAGCTCGTGCCCTTCCTGGAAAACCTGATGGAAGACTGCCGCGCCATCGCCTGCCAAAACAGCCAGCACATCGCCTTTGCCTACGACCCCGCCGACGCCGACGCCACCGTCTCCGCCAACGAAGGCTACCTCTACCGCGCCTTCGACAACGTATTGCGCAACGCCATGTCCTACAGCCCCGAAGGCAGCCAAATCAACATCCGCCTCGGCGAGCACAAACACAACTGGGTGGTGGACATCACCGACAACGGCCCCGGCGTCGATCCCCAGCAGCTGCCGCACATCTTCACCGCCTTCTACCGCGCCGACAGCGGCGCCCACAAGCCCGGCACCGGCCTAGGGCTGGCCATCGCCCGCCACGTGATTGGCAAACACGACGGCCTCATCAACGCCAACAACGTTGAGCCCAACGGCCTGAACATCCGTTTCGAGCTGCCCAAGCTCACCGCCAAGCAGCAGAAGCGCGAAGGAAAAGAACGCGAGCGCGAGCGCGACGAAGCCCAGCAAGCTTCCTGATTTGCCCGCCGTATTTTCGCTTCGCCGAAGCTGACGTTTTCAGGTAGCCTCAGCCCCGCCACGGCTTGCTTGCCGATTTTGGTATAATCCTGCTGTTTTCACGGCAGCCCCTTTGGACCCACCCATGAGCACCAACACGATTCTGATTATCGCCATCCTCGTTTTCGCGCCGGTGTTCGGCGTATTGCTATACAACACCTATCAGGAAAAGAAATACCGCGACGCCATCCGCGCCCAGTTCGGTCATGCCGACAAAGACGCGCTGCTGGAAAGCCACACCCATTCCGTGCGCGACGGGCAGCAGCAAGCCCCCGCCGCCGAAGAAGAAAGCGCCCCGCGCCTCCAGCCCGCCTTCGTCCAAGCCGACCGCCCGGCCGAACATGCCGGCGAGCCCGTGGCCGAGACGCTGCCCGAACAGCGCGCCGAACCGGCCGAGCCGGTGTTGCAGGCCGAGCCTGCCGCCGAAACGCCCGCCTTTAACTTCCAGCCCGTGCCCACCCCCGCCCCCTCGCAAACCCAAGAGCCGGCCAAGCGCAAGCTGCTGCTCGATTTGCAGGATTTGGCCAAACAGCAGCTGCCTTGGTTCGACAGCCGCTTTGATTACTTGTGCTACATCTCGCTGAAAGAGCCGCAGGAGCTGCACGCCATGCCGCGTCTCTCCAGCCGCCACCGCTTCCGCATCGCCGGCTGCACCATGGACGACCGCTTCCAAATCGCCGAGCCGATTCCCAGCGTGTACTACCAAGGCTTCGTAATCGGCCTGCAAGCCATCAGCCGCAACGGCCTCGCCAGCATCGCCGAGCTCGAGCAATTCGGCGAGCAGGCCAACGCCTTTGCTGAAAAAATGGACGGCGGCCTGCTGCTCACCGACATCGACACCTTCCTCTCCATCGCCCGCCCGCTCGACGAGCTCTGCGCCCGCGTGGACCAAACCATCGCCATCCACCTGGTGTCGCGCAACAACGTGAGCGGCGTGGAATTGCGCAACGCCGTGGAGCGCCAAGGCTTCGAGCTTTCGCACGACGGTATGTTCTACCTCAACGACCAGGCCGGCGAGCCGCTGTTTGCCATCTCCACCCTCGACAACAGCGCCTTCACCGCCACCCTGCTTTCCAGCCAAAACTACCGCGGCATCAGCATGCTGTTCGACGCGCCGCACATCCCCGACGGCGAGAAAAACTTCAACCGCTTCATGGACATCGCCGTCAAGCTTTCCAGCATGCTCGGCCTGGATTTGGTCAACGACAAGCTGGAAGAGCTCTCCACCCAATGGCTGAAAGAAATCCGCAGCTACGTGGTAGCGCGGCAGGATGAAATGAAACGGGTGGGCATCGAGCCCGGCAGCGAGCTGGCCAAACGGCTGTTTTCATAAGCGCCACCCCATCGCCGCAGCCAAACAGGCTACCTGAAAATCGGATTGCCCGTTTTTCAGGTAGCCTGTTTCCCCACCCAAATCCTTATTTTTCATCACTCATCAGGAAAACACCATGCACACACCCAGCAACCTACGCGCCGCCGTTGAAGCCGTGGCCATCCCCCGCAGCAACCTCACCATCGGCAGCAGCCGCGCCCTGAAATCCATGGAAGCAAACGAACACGGCCTGCACCTCGACCTGTGCTTCGGCTTCCCCATCGGCCACATCGCCGGCGAGCTGGAGCGGGATATTGCCGCCGCGCTGGCCGACGCCGGCTGCACCCAAAGCCCGCACATCACCCTCCGCAGCGAAATCACCGCCCACAAAGTCCAGCCCGGCGTGCGCACCATCAGCGGCGTGAAAAACATCATTGCCGTGGCTTCCGGCAAGGGCGGCGTGGGCAAATCCACCACCGCCGCCAACCTGGCCATCGCGCTGCAAAGGATGGGCGCGCGCGTGGGCATTTTGGATGCGGATTTATACGGCCCCAGCCAGCCCACCATGCTCGGCGTGCCCGCAAGCAAGCCGCAGCAGGAAAATAAGCATTTCATCCCCGTACGTTCGGCCGAGGGCATTCAGGTAATGTCGATCGGCTTTCTGGTGGACACCGATCAGGCCGTGGTGTGGCGCGGGCCGATGGTGAGCCAGGCCTTGCAACAGCTGCTGTTTCAAAGCGAATGGGATGATGTGGATTATCTGCTTGTGGACCTGCCGCCCGGCACCGGCGACATCCAGCTCACGCTGTCGCAGAAGATTCCGGTAACCGGCTCGGTGGTGGTGACCACGCCGCAGGATATTGCGCTGATCGACGCGCGCAAGGCGGTGGACATGTTCGGCAAGGTCAACATCCCGATTTTCGGCGTGCTGGAGAATATGTCGGTGCACATTTGCAGCCGCTGCGGCCACCACGAGCCGATTTTCGGCCAAGACGGCGGCAGGGCGCTGGCCGAACGCTTGGGCGTGCCGCTTCTGGGGCAGCTGCCGCTGAGCCTGCCCGTGCGCGAGGCGATGGACAGCGGCAGCGCGGCGGCCATGCAGGCGGCCAACCCGGCCATCGCTCAAATCTACACCGAGGCGGCCTGGCAGGTTGCGCTGGCCGTGGCGGCAAAGGGTAAGGATTTCAGCAGCCGTTTTCCGCAAATTGTGGTGGAATAACGGCGGGTTTGATTCGGCAGGAAAGGCTGCGGGAAGCATGGGCTTCGGGCAGCCTTTTTTGTTTTCAGGTAGCCTCCGGACAAGCAGGCTACCTGAAATTTTTTTAAACCGCAGGAGGCAACCCTAGTTGCCGTCTTCTCACGGTATAGAAAGATACGATTGTCGGCACGGCTGGATTTTTCAGGTAGCCTCTTTCCCGCTTCAGTTACCTGAAAACAGGAATGCCACTCAGAAAACAACCGCCCCTCCCGCGCGGACAATCGGTTGAACACACAATAAGCTTTCCCATTTTTCAGGTAGCCTGCTTGTCCGGAGGCTACCTGAAAAAGCGCAGACCCCGAATTCTCCTCTAATTAGAATTTCGGGGTCTGCTTTTAGCAGGTTTGTCTAGATATTGCTTAGACTAGCTGTTGGCAGGATTAATACGGTTCTTTCAGATCGTATTTTTTGCCGGCAACCTGGCCGTAAATTACCCAGCCGAAGAAGGTTACCAAACCACCGCCCAGCATTGCTTCGGCACCTGAACCATACAGGGCGTAGAAGCTGTAGATGTTACCAATCAGGGCGATGAAGGTGGTCAGTTTCATTTCACCGGCAGGCACGTTGCTGACTTTCTGCATTACATACAGGGCAGACATAGACAGTACGTAGGGCACCAGGTTCGTTACCACAGCCAAGTTCACCAACACGTCGAACTGTTCGCTCAAGCTCGGGCTCATGGTCATCAAGGAGAGCAGGGTTTGCACGCCGCACAGGATGAGCATACCAACCAACGGGGTATTGGTTTTGGTTACTTTGCTGAATACTTTTGGGAAGTAGCCTTCATCAGCACTGGATTTGAACACTTGAGCCACGGTGAACTGCCAGCCCAACAGGGAACCGGTACAAGCCAGCACCATCAAGCCCATCACCACTTTACCGATAGTCGGGGTGAAAATGTGAGCAAATACCAAACCGAAGGGGCCGTCGGAAGCAGCCAAATCAGCATTCGGCAGAATACCAGCCACCACGTTGGTAGAAACAATATAGATTACCGCAGTCATCAGCGTACCGCCCAATACAGCGATCGGCACGTTTTTCTCGGGGTTTTCCACAGCATCGGAGTTCGCACAGGCAGATTCCAAACCAAGGAATGACCACAGAGTGATGGAGATTGATTTCGGCAAAGCCTCAAACACACCGTAGTTATGCGGGTTCCAAGCAGCAGCATATTTGGCACCGTCAAACCAGAACCAGCCGATAATGGAGATGCCCACCACCGGAATCACCACGCCCCACACGGTAAAGCCGCCAATTTTACCGGTAATGGAAGCACCGCCGAAGTTAGCCACGGTGGTAACCCATACGAAAATGATGGTCCACATGGTTACTTGCTGCGGAGAAAGCTGCCATTCCATCAGCTGAGCCAAATAGCCCACTGCGGTAATAGCGATGGCGATGTTAGCAATTACCAGAGAAACGGCATAGGTATAGTTGGCAATGAAGTTGCCGGATTTGCCAAAGGCATATTCGGCATAACCGCCCATACCACCGGCGTTTTTACTGAAGCGGCCACACTTGGCGAACGCATAAGCCAGAGCCAGCGAACCGCCTGCGGTAACCAGCCATGACAAAATAGAAATCGTACCAACCTGAGCCAATTTGGCCGGCAACATGATGATGCCGGAGCCCATCATATTCACCATGGTGAGAATGGTCAGCTGCACCACACCCATCTTGTTTTGAGAGGTTGACATAGTAATAAATCCTTCTTAAAGCGGTAAGCAAACCTTGCCAATGTTCCGGCGCAGCTTGCCTTACCGCGCAAATCATCATCAGATAGAGGCTACCTGAACCCATTTCAGGTAGCCTGACACGGCCTTAGTCTTTCACGATAACGTGGCCGAACGCACGGCGGCTGCCGTCTTCCACGGTTTGCAGGTATACACCTTGGAGCTCGGGCTCGAAGCCGGGCAGGCAGTTGATGCCTTCTTCCAGAGCCAAGAAGTATTTCTGCACCGCACCGCCCCAAACTTCACCCGGGATAGTGCAAAGCACGCCGGGAGGATAAGGCAGGGCGCCTTCGGCAGCGATTTGGCCGGCGATTTCGCTCAAGCGAACCAGTTTCACTTCGTTGCGGATGAAGGCTTGCTGTGCTTCGTAGGGCAGCATGGCTTGTTTCGGCCAGCCGTCGGCACGGAACATCTCGCTCTGTAACTGTTTCATGTTGTTGCGTTTGTAGAAGTCGTGCATTTCTTGGCACAGGCGGCGGATGGTGTAGCCTTTGTAGTATTCGGCGTTGCGGCCGTATACGGTGGGCACCACTTCGCTCATCGGGCTGTCGGCTTCGATGTGTTGTTCGAAGCGGGCGATCAAGGCGATCAGGTGTTCCATCTTAGCCAGGTCTTCGGCCGGAGTCAGCAGAAACAGGATGGAGTTCAAGTCGCATTTTTCCGGAACGATGCCGTTGTCGCGCAAGAAGTTGGCCAAAATGGTAGCCGGTACGCCGAAGTCTTCGTATTCGCCGGTTTCCACGTTGATACCCGGGGTGGTCAGCAGGAATTTGCACGGGTCAACAAAGTATTGACCTTTGCCGTACCCCGGGAAGGAGTGCCATTTGGCGCCCGGTTCGAATTCGAAGAAGCGCAGGTCTTGGGCGATCTGCTCGGTCGGGTAAGATTCCCACGGTTTGCCGTCAACAGTTTCCGGGATAAACGGTTTGATCAGCTTGCAGCTTGCGCGCAGCAGCTTACGGGCTTCGATAGACACGCTTACGCAGTCACGCCACAGGTTGCGACCCACTTCGCCGTCCAAGATACGGGCGTTCACGTCAAGAGAAGCGAACATCGGGTAGAACGGGCTGGTGGAAGCGTGAATCATGAACGCATTGTTGAAGCGTTTGTGGCTGCAATAGCGTTTCTGGCCTTTAATATGGCTGTCTTTTTTGTGGATCTGTGAAGCTTGAGAGAAGCCGGCCAGTTGTTTGTGTACAGACTGGGTAACGAAGATGCCGGGGTCGTTTTCGTTCAATTCCAGCAGCATCGGAGAGCAGTCGCGCATCATCGGGATGAACTGTTCGTAGCCTACCCAAGCGGAGTCGAACAGGATGTAGTCACACAAATGACCGATGCGGTCTACTACCTGGCGAGCATTGTAGATAGTGCCGTCGTAAGTACCCAACTGAATGATGGCCAGGCGGAACGGACGTTCTTCCTTAGCGCGTTCCGGAGCAACTTTGGCCAGCTGCTCACGGATGTAGGACTCTTCGAAGCAGACGTTGTCGATACCGCCGATGAAGCCGAAGGGGTTACGGGTAGTTTGCAGATAAACCGGGATGGCGCCGCCAGTAACCAAAGCACCGATGGTGTTGGATTTGTGGTTGTTGCGGTCGAACAATACCAAGTCACCTTTAGCCAGCAGGGCGTTGGTTACCACTTTGTTGGAAGAGGAAGTACCGTTCAGAACGAAGTAGGTCTTGTCGGCGTTGAACACTTTGGCAGCGTGTTGCTGGGCTGCGCAAGCGGGACCTTCGTGAATCAACAGGTCGCCCAAACGAACGTCGGCGTTGCACAAGTCGCCACGGAATACGTTTTCGCCGAAGAATTCGTAGAACTGACGACCGGCGGGATGTTTGCGGTAGAACTGACCGCCTTGGTGTCCCGGGCAGTCGAACTGGGCGTTACCAATGCCCACATATTGCTGCAGGGCGCCAAAGAAAGGAGGCGGCAGCTGAGATTCATACTTCTGCAGAGCAGTAGTTACCTGACGGCCGTAATATTCTTCGTTGCCGCGGCCAAGCTGAATCACGCCGTTGATGCGGGTCAGCAGGCTTTCCGGCACGCTTTCGCCAGGTTGCAGAGCCACAAATACCGGGATACCGAAGCCGGTGGCTTCAACTTGCGTTACAGCTTGTTCTGCATCGCCGGTAGAAGCAACTACGGCACCAATACCTGCGAGGTCGGCACCTTGCACGTCCACCACGTCGAATTCAGTGGTGAAGCCCTGTTGAACAGACGGGCTGGCTGCTACTTTTAAAAACGTCATATCAAACTCCTATGTGTTTCAATAAACACCGCCGCCAAGCTTCAGCGGCAGCAATGGAAAAAATTTTTTTCGGAGTGATGAATGTGTTGATACTGCTATTTTATTGTGTAGTTTTGTAAAACTATGGACTTGTTCTACATCCGGACCAAACGTATTTTAGCACAAACCATCCTGATTAATCCAGTATCAAACCGTTTGAAAAACGGCCAATCTAATTGCGACCCAGTCGCACTTGGATATTAAAGAATGCTAACTTAGTGCAATTATTACTACTTTTTAGCTCATTTGTTGGGCGGATATTAGCATAAGTATTTTTTGAAAGACAATTCTTTTTGACTGAATCCCCGTTGCGGATTTGCGCTAGCGCAAAGAAATTCGCAGTAATGTAAACAAAAGTAAAAGTAAAGAAAGCTTAACAATGCTTGATTTATTAGCATGTTACACCATAACCGCCCCTACTCCTTCCGCAGGACGGTAACATACGTAAAAAGGCTACCTGAAAATCCTCCGCTCCATCGGAAGCGGTATTTTTCAGGTAGCCTTTTGTTCAAGCGGCTAGGCCGAGTTTAGATCGGGCGGGTATTTCTTTCCAGCCACTCTTTGGCGGCGCCTTCGGTGCGCGGGCCGAGTTTTTCGCGCACGAGGGCGTGGTAGTCGTTCAGCCAGGCGGCTTCTTCATCGGTCAGCATGCTGCGCTCGATGAGCTGGGTGTCGATTGGGCACAGGGTGAGCTGCTCGAAGCAGAGATAGCTGCCGAATTCGGTTTCGGCCGGCTGTTTCACGCGGCGGTGCACCACCAGGTTTTCGATACGGATACCCCATTTGCCCGGGCGGTAGAGGCCGGGTTCGTTGGAGGTAATCATGTTTTCTTCCATCATGTTGTGCTTGATGCCGGCCACGTTGTAGGCGATGCGCTGCGGGCCTTGGTGCACGTTGAGGAAGTAGCCGACGCCGTGGCCGGTGCCGTGGCCGTAGTCGCACTGCTCTTTCCACAGCGGGGCGCGGCAGATGGTGTCGAGAATCTGGCCGGAGAGGCCTTCGGGGAACACGGCTTCGGCCAAGGCGATGTGAGCCTTGAGCACGAGTGTGTAGTCGCGTTTCTGCTGTGCGGTGGGCTCGCCGATGGGGATCACACGGGTGATGTCAGTGGTGCCGTCGAGATAGTGCGCGCCGGAGTCGATCAGCAGCAGGCCTGGGCCTTTGATGGTGCTGTAGTATTCGGGGGTGGCGGCGTAGTGCGGCAGGGCGCCGTTTTCGTTGAAGCCGGCAATGGTGTCAAAGCTGGCCGATATGAAGTGCGCCTGTTTGCTGCGGTGTTCATGCAGCATGGTGTCGATATCGAGCTCGGTTACGGTTTCGCCGGCGGCCAGTTTCTGCTCCAGCTCGGCGAAGAAGCCGCACAAGGCCGCGCCGTCGCGGATCATGGCTTCTTTGGTGTGCTCGATTTCAGCTTCGGGCTTGCGGGCTTTATAGAGGGTGCTGGGGTTGATGTCTTCCACCACGCGCACGTTTTCAGGTAGCCTGTTGAGGGTGTAAACGGCAGTGCGGTCGGGATCGACCAGCAATGTGCCGCTCAGTTTGCTCATGGCATCCACGATGCTGCCGTAGTCGGCCACGTCAATTTTGGCTTCTGCCAAGGCTTTGCGGGTTTCGTCGTTGAGCTTGGCGGGGTCGATAAATAGGGTGGAGCGTTCGGGGCCGATCAGCAAATAGCCGAGGAACACAGGGTTGAACGGCACGTCGCTGCCGCGCAGGTTGGTGATCCAGGCGAGGTCGTCGAGCGAGGAAATCAGATGGTGGTCGGCGCCATGCTCTTTCATGGCAGCGCGCACGCGGCTCAGTTTCTGTACGGCGTTTTCCGGTGAAAATTCGGGCTTGTGCACAAACAAGGGGCTGGCGGGCAGCCCGGGGCGGTCGCTCCAGAAGCTGTTGAGCAAATCAATGTCGTGGCGCAGTTGTATGTTTTTCTTGGCAAATTCTGCCTGCATTTCGCGTTTTCCGGCCAATGAGAGACCGTCGGCGGGAATGCCGACTACGGCTTTTTCAGGTAGCCTTTGCACCAGCGATTCCAGCATGCTGGGGCGGCCTTGGCCGAGTTTTTGCAATACGAAGCCGCTGCCTTCCAGCTGGCGTTTGGCTTGTTCCCAATAACGGCTGTCTACCCACAGCTCGGCAAAATCGGCGGTAACAGCCAGGGTGCCGACCGAGCCGTCGAAACCGGACAGCCAGGTGCGGCCGCGCCAGTGTTCGGGGAGGTATTCGGACATATGCGGGTCGGCGGAAGGAACGATCCAGGCGTCAATCTGCTGTGCTTTCATGGCTTGCCGCAGGGCGGCGAGGCGTTGCGCGGGACTAGTAGTCATTGCTTGCTCCTTGACGGTTTGATGAGAAATAGCGGCAGCCGGAGAACTGGCTACCTGAAAACAGAGGGCAATCCATCGCGGGCTTTGCCGGAAGCCGCAGCATGCAAACTGCTCTGCGGCTTGTGCAAGCCAACCGGCGGCGGGAAACAACCGCTTTGCCCGGAAGCTGCCTATGGCCGGTTCGTTTATTTCATACAGATGGGAAAGCTTCTGCACAAAATCCGCTGCCGGCCAGCTCCAACTATAGTATAGCCCGCCCGCAGCCGCAAGCCGTGGCATAAAATTTCAAGCAAAAACTTCAAATCGCCTGCCCCATATCAATAAAGGCTACCTGAAAAAGCAAAACCCGCATTCAAACGGATACGGGTTTGTCTGATTATAAAGATGGAAACGACGGGATTAATCCACATCCACCAGCATATTGTTCAGCTTGCGCATCATCAGCATCAGCACCACGCCGCCGCCGATGCCCAGCGCGCCGAGCAGGCCGTAAAACTCAATGGCTTTTTCCGCCACATAGCATTCGTCCACCAACACGCCGCCTAGGGTAAAGCCCAACGAGAGCGTGAGGAAGTTGAACGACACCATCTGCGTTTTAAACGATTTCGGCGCGATTTTGGTGGCCAGCGATAGCGAAATCGGCGAAAGCAGCAGCTCGGAAATGGTGATGGTGAGCAGCAGCAGCGCCATGATCACCAGCGGCATCACCGTGCCGGAAGTGAGGAAGGGGATGAAGCACAGGTAAGACACACCCAAAATCACCATCGCCATGGTGAATTTCATCGGCGTTCTCGGCTGGCGGTAGCCCATTTTGGTCCACAAAGCCGCCATCACGCCGGCAAACACAATCACCCACAGGCTCTGCAAGGCGCTCAGCCAAGCCACCGGAATTTCAAAGCCATTAATCATGCGCAGCGCAGCCTGATCTTGGTCGAAATACACGGTCACCACGGTAAACACCTGCGACCACACCGCCCAGAACAAGCACATCACGATGAACAACGGCACATAAGCCACCATATGGCGACGCTCGTCGCTGGAAACCTGCGGATCGCGGAACAGTCGGATGAAATACAGCAGGCTGGTGACGATCACCGTGCCCAACAGCACCTGCGAGAAATTATCCAAAGTGAGCAGGCCGGCAGCAATACAGCCGCCGATCACGGCCAGGCCGGCCGCTACCACGCCCAGCGCAGCGCCGTATTTCTGTTTCGGCAGAGGATTGGCCGGCGGCGTATCCGGCAGCGAAGCGCGGCCGCGCCAGTATTGCCACAGGCCGAAAGCCATGCCCACCGCAGCGGCACCGAAGCCGTAGTGGAAACCGAATTTCACCTGCAACACGCCCACAATCAGCGGGCCCACAAAGCCGCCAATATTGATGGCGGTGTAGAAAATGGAGAAACCGGCATCGCGCAGCGCACGGGTGGATTCCTCTTCATACAGCGAACCCACCATCGCTCCGGCGGAAGATTTCACCCCGCCGCTGCCCAAAGCAATCAGCAAGAGGCCCACCACCAAGCCACTCAAGCCCGGCAGCACCGCCAACGCAACGTGCCCCAGCATCACTACCACGCCCGACCAAAACAGCGTCTTCTCCGCACCCAGCAGGCGGTCGGACAGCCAGCCGCTCAAAATCGTAGCCAGATAAATGCTGCCGTTGTAGGCGCCCACAATGGCGGCGGCCTTGGTCTCATTCATGCCCAAGCCGCCCTTGGTTACTTCATAATAAAGATAAATCAGCAGGATGGCCTGCATACCGTAAAACGAAAAACGCTCCCACAATTCGATGTGGAACAGCGTGCCCAGCTGGCGGGGGTGGCCGAAGAAACCGGCTCTGGCGCCAGCGCCCACGGCGGGAGCCGCCGCAACTTGCTCATTGGTTGGAGTGGTCATGGATATTCCCTCAATGTTTTTTATGCCTATCAGAGGCTAATTAAAAACCGCCGCACCCCGCCTCCGTCCAACCCTGGCAAGTCTGCTTCCGGCCCATACGGCATCGGCGCGGCAAAAAATAAATTCCTCCCTTACCCCAAGAAAGTTTGGCATCGGAAGCGGAACATGCCGAGCAGCATTTCCACTCCGCAGCCACCCTTTCCTGTTTGAAGGAGGATTGGGGCGTACTTTTACACGCAATACGCCTGCTTGGCAAGCGCAACTTGTCAAGCAGGCGCACAATGATTCCAATTTTTTTACTGTTTGTTACACTTAGCCGACAATCGCGGCGATAGCCAAGGCAAATCGGGAGGCCGGAGGAATGCCTTCCCACGGCGTTTTTTAAATTACTTTCAATAGATTAAAGGCTACCTGAAAACCGTTTGGCAGGAAATCTGCCCTGAAAGTTTTCAGGTAGCCTTTCTTATGGCCGACATTTGACCGGAAAGCCTATGCGGCCGACAGGGTTAAATCGGCTGGGTGTTTTTCTCCAGCCAGGCTTTGGCGGCACCTTCGGTGCGCGGGGCGAGGGCGGCGCGCACTTTGGCGTGGTAGTTGTTTACCCATTGGATTTCTTCGGCGGTAAGCAAATCACGGTCGATTAACTGGGTGTTAATCGGGCACAGGGTGATGGCTTCGAAGCAGAGGTAGTTGCCGAATACGGTTTCCTCGGGGTTTTCCACGCGGCGGGCCACCAGCAGGTTTTCGATGCGGATACCCCATTTGCCGGGCCGGTAGAGGCCGGGCTCGTTGGAGGTGACCATGCCGGGCTTCATGGCGTTGTGCTGGGTGAGCGGCTTGAGGATGGAAATCACCTGCGGGCCTTGGTGCACGTTGAGGAAATAGCCGATGCCGTGACCGGTGCCGTGGCTGTAGTCGCGCTGGGCGCGCCACAGTTGGGCGCGGCAAACGGCGTCGAGAATCACGCCGCTGAGGTTTTCGGGGAACACGGCTTGGTCGAGGGCGATGTGGGCTTTCAATACCAGGGTGTAGTCGCGTTTTTCTTCGGCGCTGGGGGTGCCGATATACACCATGCGGGTGATGTCGGTGGTGCCGTTGTGGTAGTGGGCGCCGGAGTCGATCAGCAGCATGCCTTCGCCGTCGAGGTAGCTGAATTTTTCGGGCTTGGCCAGGTAGTGCGGCAGGGAGCCGTTGGCTTTGAAGCCGGCGTGGGTGCCGAAGCAGAGGCCGACGAAGTGGGGCTGTTTTCTGCGGTGTTCGTAGAGCATAGTGTCGATGTCAAGCTCGCTGAGGCGTTCGCCTTTGGCCAGTTTCTGCTCGAGCTCGGCAAAGAAGCCGCACAAGGCCACGCCGTCTTGCACCATGGCTTCTTTGTTGTGCTGGATTTCGGCTTCGGTTTTGCAGGCTTTAAACAGGGTGCTGGGGCTGATGTTTTCAATCAGCTTCACGTTTTCAGGTAGCCTGCTGAGGGTGTACACGGCGGTGCGGTCGGGGGTGATGAGCAGGCTGCCGCTGAGTTTGGCCACGGCTTCGCCGATGGCGGCATAGGGGGCGATGCCGATTTTGGCTTCGGAGAGCACTTGTTTGCTGTCGGCGGTGAGCTTGGCTTCGTCCACAAACAGGGTGGCGCTGTCTTGGCCGATGAGCAGGAAGGAGAGGAAAATTGGGTCGAAGGGCACGTCGCTGCCGCGCAGGTTGGTGATCCAGGCGATATCGTCGAGGCCGGAAACCAAGTGGTAGTCGGCGCCCTGCTCTTTCATGGCGGCGCGGATGCGGCTTAATTTTTGGGCGGCGCTTTCGGGCACGAATTCGGCTTTTTGTGCAAACACGGGTTTGTCGGAAGCGCCGGGGCGGCCTTCCCACACTTCGTCGAGCAGATCGACATCGTGGCGCAATTTAATGTGTTTCTTGCCGAAGGCTTGTTCCAGATGGCGTTTTTCGGCCAGCGACAATACGTCGGCGGCAATGCCCACCACGGCGTTTTCCGGCAGCTGCTCTACCAGCGAATCCACATGGGTGGGCGTGGTAACGAGTTTTTTCAGCACGGTGCCGGTGCCTTGCAATTGGTGTTCGGCTTCTTCCCAGTAGCGGCCGTCTACCCACAATTCGGAAGAGTTGGCGGTAACGATGATGGTGCCGGCGGTGCCGCTGAAGCCGGTGAGCCAGTTGCGGCCTTCCCAGCGGGCGGGGAGGTATTCGGAGAGGTGCGGGTCGCCGGTGGGAATGATCCAGCCGTCGATCTGGTGTTTCTTCATGGCTTGCCGCAGGGCGGCGAGGCGTTGGGCATATTGGTTACTCATTTGTTTACTCCTTGACTAAGTTGATATTTTTCAAACGACAGCCGCAGGATAAGGGCGCAGCTGCCCTAGCCGGCCCGAATTTGCGGGCGGCGGAAAACATGAAACGGAGAGGGAATCTGCGAAGATTTGATTTTGAATCTGGGGAATCCCGTTTTCAGGTAGCCTCAATACGGCGGGAGGTTACCTGAAAAATATTGTGCATCAATCCACGTCGTGCAGCAGTTTGTTGAGTTTGGGCATCAGCAGCAGCAATGCTACGAAGGAGCCGATGCTCAAGCCGGCCAAAATCATGAAATACTGCGTGGCGGCCTCTTCTGAATAGAGCTTGTCGCCCAGCACCCCGCCCAGCGTGAAGCCGAGGGAAAGGGTGAGGAAGTTAAACGCAACCATCTGGGTTTTAAACGCTTTGGGCGCAACTTTGGTGGCAAACGACAGGGAAATCGGCGAGAGCAGCAGCTCGGCGATGGTGATCACCAGCAGCAGCAGCATCAGCACGATAATCGGCATCGGCGTGCCGGAAGAGAGGAAAGGTACGAAACCCAAGTAGGCCAAGCCCAAGAACAGCATAGCCAAGGTGAATTTCATTTGGGATTTCGGCTGGCGGGTGCCCATTTTGGTCCACACGGCAGCCATTACGCCGGCCAAGCTGATCACAATCAAGCTCTGGTAAGTAACCAACCAAGCCACCGGCACGGTGAAGCCGCCGAAGGTACGGTTTACCGTTTTATCGAAATACAGGGTAACGGAGCTATACACTTGGGAATAGATGGCCCAGAACAAGCACATCACGATAAACAGCGGCACATAGGCAATGATGTGGCGTCTGTCGGCCTCGGTGGCTTCTTTGTCGTGGAACATCAGGAAGAAATAGCCGATACTGATGCAGGTTACCACGCCCAGCAGGATACTGGAGAAGTTGTCCAAACGCAGGATTTTGGTGGCAATCAGGCCGCCGATAACGACCAAAATGCCCACGGCCATACCGATGGCTTTGCCGCGCTGCTCTTTGGGCAGCGGATTGGGCAGCGGCAAATCCGGCAGTTTACTTTTACCTTTAACAAACAGCGTCAGGCCGATGGCAATACCAACCACTGCGCCGGCAAAGGCCATGCGGAAGCCCATATGGGTTTGCAGGTAGCCTGCCACCAGCGAGCCGCAGAAGCTGCCGATATTGATGCCGGTATAGAAGATGGAGAAACCGGCGTCGCGCAGGTTGCGGGTGGATTCGTCTTCATACAACGAACCAACCAAGGTGCTACAGGCAGATTTCACGCCGCCGCTGCCTAATGCGATAAAGGGCAGGCCGGCCAAACTGCCCACGCCGGGAATCATCACCAATAGGATGTGCCCCACCAACATGGTGGACACGGCTAAGAACAAGGTATTTTTTGGCCCGATCACGCGGTCGGCAAACCAACCGCCGATGATGGTGGAAAGATAGATACTGCCGTTATAGGCGCCCACAATACCGACGGCCAGCGCCTCCGGCATTGCCAAGCCGCCCTTTTCGGCTTGGTAATAAAGATAAATTACCAGAATGGCCTGCATGCTGTAGAACGAAAACCGTTCCCACAGCTCAACTTGGAACAATGTTCCCAGCTGATGCGGATGGCCGAAGAATTTTTTTTCGGTCGACGTAGTCATTTCAGCGTCCTTTACATTGTTTATACGCCATAAAGTCCAGCAACATCCCTCTACATCATCCGTGTTGCACAGGGCTGACTACCATCTGCGGCATTCTGCCGGTTTGGCCTGATTACCTTTTGGAATCAGCCCTATGTCTCACTCAGCGACCATTCAAGCGGTTGCTGTTACTGTATTTGGTTTGGGAAAATATGCCTAGCCAAGGCATAGAAACTAAAGGTCGCTCGTCAGCTCAAGGCTAGGCTTTTGTATATCAATCCACATCGTGCAGCATGCGGTTGAGGAAGGGCATCAGCACAAACAGTGTCACGGCAGAACCGAGACCGAGAGCAGCCAGAATAATATAGAACTGAGTGGCTGATTCCGGGGTATACAGCCTGTCGCCCAACACACCACCGAGCGTAAAGCCCAAAGAGAGGGAGAGGAAGTTAAACGATACCATCTGGGTTTTAAACGCCTGCGGCGCAACTTTGGTGGCAAAAGAGAGGGAGATCGGGGAGAGCAAGAGCTCGGCTACCGTAATCAGCACCAGTACCACCATCAGGATAACGAGCGGCATCGGCGTATTGGTGGAAAGGAAGGGAACGAAGATTGCATAAGCGATACCTACCACCAAAGTAGCCAAGGCAAATTTCATTTGGGAGCTCGGCTGGCGGTCACCCATTTTGGTCCACAAGATAGCCATAGAACTGGCCAACACGATCACAGCCAAACTTTGGAAGGTGAGCAACCAAGCCACCGGCACTTCGAAGCTGCCAACCTGACGCGGCACGGTTTCTTCAAAGTACGCAGCCACAATGGTGTACATCTGCAAATAGGCCGCCCAGAACAGGCACATACCCACAAACAGCGGAATATAGGCAATCAGGTGGCGTTTATCGGCCTCGGTAGATTTTTTGTCGTTAAACATCAAAAAGAAATAACCGATACTGATCACACCCACCACACCCAGCAGCACGCTGGAGAAGTTTTCGAGATTCACCAAGCCGGTGCCAACCAAACCGCCGAGAACGGCGCAGATGGCCACCACGATACCGATGGCTTTACCGCGCTCCTCTTTCGGCAGAGGGTTAGGAACAGGCGTTTCCGGCAGTTTGCGTTGCCCTTGCAGGAAGGTCAGCAAGCAGAGCACCATGCCAACCACGGCTGAGGCAAACACCATACGGAAACCGTATTTCGGCTGCAGATAGCCGGCCAGCAGCGTACCAAGGAAAACACCGGTGTTGATTGAAGTGTAGAAGATGGAGAAACCCGCATCGCGCAGCTTCTGCTCGGATTCGGCTTCATAGAGCGAACCCACCATGGCACTGGCCGTGGCTTTGAAGCTACCGCTACCCAAAGAGATAAGGGGCAGGCCCAACAGACTAGAATAGCCGGGCAACATCACAAGCAGGATATTACCGGCTAACATCACTACTGTAGACAAAAGCAGAGTATTTTTCGTACCGAGCACACGGTCGGCCAACCAACCACCAACGATGGTGGTGAGATAAATACTGCCAGCGTATGCGCCCACGATACCGGCGGCGAGCGATTTTTCCATGCCTAAACCGCCGCCTTCCGTGGCCTGCTTATACATATAAATCATCAAGATGGATTGCACACCGTAGTAAACGAAGCGCTCCCACATTTCGATGAAAAACAGCGTACCCAACTGCCGTGGGTGGCCGAAGAACCTTTTTTCGGTTGATGTTGTCATTTCAGCATCCTTTAAATCAAGATTTAAAAAACGCAGTTACCCTGCCGGAACTTATCCCGCACAAACTATTACGCCATACGGAACAAGCATACCGCTTGGCACTGACCACATCAGCCGATTGATACTGAAACGTCTGAGATTTGCTGCTTTCCCAGCTCTGCCAACATGAGACACTGCCATTTCCGGCAAATTACTACACTGCGGCAAAACATCTTTTCTTTACATTCCAAGCAAGCTTTGCTTGGCATTAGAAGCATACGCAATTGTCTGTTCTATTAACAATCGTTTCCGACCCTAAAGAAAAGACTGTCGGCGTAACATTAATCTTTTCATGTTTTTTTGTCAAGAAATATTAAGAACCCTCGTTTGAGGCGAGTCAAAGTTATTATCTGCCTTTTCAGGTAGCCAATTGGTCATTTCATTGCTTTTTTAACGGAGCAATATGTAAAGTCTGATTGTTATCAATAATCTGTTTCAGCAAATCAATGTTCGGGTGTTTGCCCGGGTGAGCCTCGGCATCGGCGGTATGCTCGGCAAACCACTCCAAGCCCTGTGTGGCGGCTTTGCCATCTAGGCGGTTGGCAAACTTCTCGGCCAGGGCGTAATACAGCCGCAGGGAGCCGAGTTTGCCGGGCGCGGCGGGGATATGGTGGACGGTTTGCCCGGCTGCGTCTTGAATATCGATGCCGCTGAGATGGTCGATACTGGGGAAGGTGGCGAGGTTTTCGGCAAAGGTGGTCATGATGTGCTCCTGTGTTGGGTTGAATTGGCGGATTATTCTTCGTCGCCGTAGTATTTGACGCCGATTTTGATGGGCGGGCGACCTTGCGATTTGCGATGGTGGTTGGAATCGCGCAGGGAGTAGGCGCAACCGCAATATTCTTGCTGGTAGAAGTGTTCGCGCTTGCTGATTTCGATCATGCGGGCGCTGCCGCCACCTTTGCGCCAGTTGTAGTCCCAATACACCAAATCGGGGTATTTTTCGGCTGCACGGCGGCCGCAATCGTTGATTTGGTTCATGTTTTTCCAGCGGGAGATGCCGAGGCTGCTGGTGAAGACGTGAAAGCCGTGTTCGTGGGCGTATTGGGCGGCTTTTTCGAAGCGCATGTCGAAGCACATGGTGCAACGGATGCCGCGTTCGGGCTCGAATTCCATGCCTTCGGCTTTGGCAAACCATTCTTTGCGGTCGTTTTCGTAGTCGTCGTCTTTGTCGATGAAGGGGATGCCGAATTTTTCGGCGAAGCGCATGTTTTCTTCTTTGCGCAGCAGGTATTCTTTGAGCGGGTGGATGTTGGGGTTGTAGAAGTAGATGGTGTAGTCGATGCCGGAGGCGAGCATGGCTTCCATCACTTCGCCGCTGCACGGAGCGCAGCAGGAGTGCAATAAAACTTTGTTATGCCCGCCTGGCGGAATGAGCACGGGGCGGCTGATGGGGGTAACTTCGGCGGTGGTGCGAGTCATGTTTTGTCCTGCCCTGGGGGGGCTTGTTTGATTTGGGTAGGGATTTTAGCACTAAACGCGGCGGGCTGACGGGCTACCTGAAAACCTGGTTGGGCGGATGATGGGGGAGCGGTATTTTTCAGGTAGCCTCTTGCCAAACACAAAGGCTACCTGAAAATTTGGGGCAACTATAGTGGATTACATTTAAACCGCTACGGCGTTGACTCTCATTGCCGTACTGCTTGTACTGTATATTTAGGTGGCCTGCTCTTTAATGAATATAAAAGGGCTACCTAAAAACCGGTACTACGTTTTCAGGTAGCCTCACAATCAAAATTGCCTGAAAGGGCAAAACCCTTCCAGGCAATCTGGCAGAAACCGGAATCAGCAGCAGCGGCCGCCGTTGGCACCGCAGCGGCGCTTACGGCAATAATCCGCAAACTGTTGCTCGGTCATCACGGGCGCTTTCGGGTTGTAACGCCTTTGGCGCGCCACATAGTTGGCGTAGTCTGGCACGCCCACCATCAGGTTGGCGGTCAGCTTCGCCGTTTTCCAGGCGTTCTGCAAGTGCAGCTTAAGCTTGTGCTTCATTGTTTCCAGCCTCAGCGGCAGCCGCTTCATTGCGGTATACCGGCGGAATTTCCTGAGCAGTCGGCCACGCCACTTTGCGGGCTTTCATGGCTACGCGGAAGCCGTAGATGGCCACTACCACAACCACAGCCAAGAACAGGATGGTCAGACCGGAGTTCACCGTATCGTTAAACGCGATGCGGCCCATCTCTTCAGCGGTTTTGGCCGGAGCCAAGATTTCGCCTCTAGCCAGAGCATCTTTGTATTTAGCAGCATGGGCCATGAAGCTAACGCGCGGGTTGGAGTCGAACACTTTCTGCCAACCGGCATAGCAGGTTACCAGCAATACGCCGAGGGCGGGCGCCAAGGTAACCCAAATGTAGCGGTCGCGTTTCATCTTGATCAGAACCACGGTACACAGGATCAGAGCCACGCCAGCCAACATCTGGTTGGCGATACCGAACAGCGGCCACAGGGAATTAATACCACCCAGCGGGTCGGTTACACCGGTGTAGAGGAAGTAGCCCCACAGAGCCACGGCCATAAAGGTAGCAATCAGGTTGGCCGGCAGGCTGTCGGTGTTGCCGAACGGTTTGTAGAAGATACTACCCAAGTCCTGGATCATGAAGCGGGCCACACGGGTACCGGCGTCCACGGCAGTCAGGATGAACAGGGCTTCAAACAGCAGCGCGAAGTGATACCAGAACGCCATCATGCTTTCGCCGGGGATCAGCTGGCTCATAATGTGAGCCATACCCACCGCCAGAGTCGGCGCACCGCCGGCACGGGACAGAATGGTGTGTTCGCCCACTTCTTTGGCCACGTGCAGCAGGGTGGCTTCGGTTACGGGGAATCCCAGCTGGGTAGTGATCACTTGTGCGGCATTGGCAGCGTCGGTGCCGATCAGGGCAGCCGGGCTGTTCATGGCGAAGTACACACCTGGGTCCAGAGAGGCAGCGGCAGCCAGAGCCATAATGGCCACAAAGCTTTCCATAATCATGCCGCCGTAGCCGATCATGCGTACGTGTTCTTCGTTCTCAACCATTTTCGGGGTGGTACCAGAAGAAATCAAAGCGTGGAAGCCGGATACCGCACCGCAAGCGATGGTGATGAACAGGAAGGGGAAGAGATGGCCTGAGAATACCGGGCCGGTACCGTCGATAAAGCGGGTAACGGCGTGCATCTGCAGCGGCGGGCTAACGATGATGATGCCCAAAGCCAATGCGATGATGGTACCGATTTTCAGGAAGGTGGAGAGGTAATCGCGCGGGGTCAGCAGCAACCATACCGGCAGCACGGAAGCGATAAAACCGTAGATCATCACTGCCCAAGCGATAGACAGGCCTTCCAAGTCGAAGTAGTGCCCGAAAGAGCTTTCGGCCACGTCTTTACCATACACAATCGCCAACACCAGCAGGATAAAGCCGACCACGGAAATCTCACCGATTTTGCCCGGGCGGATATAGCGGGTGTACACGCCCATGAAGAGGGCGATCGGGATAGTGGTGGCGATGGTGAAGGTACCCCACGGGCTGTGGATCAAGGCTTTCACCACGATCAGCGCCAGCACGGCCATAATGATCACCATGATCATCAGGATACCGATAGAGGCAATCACGCCGGGCACAGTACCCAGCTCTTGCTTCACAATGTCGCCCAAGGATTTACCATCACGACGCATAGACACGAACAACACCATCGCGTCCTGCACCGCACCGGCAAACACCACGCCGAAGATAATCCACAGCGTGCCCGGCAGATAACCCATCTGCGCGGCCAGCACCGGGCCTACCAACGGGCCGGCGCCTGCAATGGCGGCAAAGTGGTGGCCGAACAATACACCCTTATGGGTTGGCACATAATCCAAACCATCGTTATGGCGCTCGGCCGGCGTGAGCCGGTTCGGGTCGAGCTGCATAACGTTTTTGGCGATATACAGACTATAAAAACGGTAGGCAATGCAATATACGGAAACGGCGGCAATCACCATCCATACAGCACTTACCTGCTCCCCTCGATGGATGGCCAAAGTGGTAAACGCGGCCAGGCCGGCGAGCACCACAATGCCCCATATCAGGATGCTTTTGAGCTTGTTCATGATACACAACACTCCGATTCAATAAAAATAAAACGGCTGCGGTTCAGCTTATCACTGCCTATTACGACAGCCACCCATCCGGCAATCGCCGCGCCGCACGGAAACCCGATGCGGCTATAGCTCCTGCCAAACGGTCAAAGCTTAACATATTTGTGGATTTCCATGAGTAAAATTTTTACAAGCACCACGGTATTTTTACCCGAAATTGGACAAAAGCTCCAAATTCGGCGGCATAAACTGCCGAAAGCACGTTAATTTGATTTAAGTCAACCTTCAAAATCCCGATTTTGCCACGCAGAACCGGCAAAGCTGACTCAACAGGCCGGCCAAGCCATCCGCTCCAACGCGCGGTTGTACCTTATGCCTGCTTGGTTCAAATCGAAACAACACCAGTCGGCAATGCTCTGGTTTATTTCCATCTTAACTGCATGCCAACGCATCTCCGCTTCGCGCCGGCGTTGCCGAAAGCAGGCTAGAATTTTCAGGTAGCCTGTTGCGCCCAATTAGGCTACCTGAAAAACTGAGGCTACCTGAAAGCAATGCCTTGGCGCAGCCACGGACGTATCGTTGAGTGATCATCCGCCATTAAAGCACCAGCCCCAACGCCGCTCAAACCGGAAACGGCCGCAAAAAACCGGGCAGCCTTTAAATCGGCTGCCCGGTTTTTCTGACGGCTGCTGGTTTATTGCGCGGCCGATCCGCCATTGCGGCGGTAGCGGCCGGCCATGGATTTGTACACCATGGCTTCGTGGTGGAGGGTTTGGTAGCGGGCGTCAAGCAGGCTTTGCGCGCTGCCGTATTCGGTGTTGAGGGCGGAAAGCCAGTCTTTGAGTTCGTTGCGGCCGTGTTGGTAGCGTGCGCGGTAGTAGCGGCTGTTTTCCACGTCGAGGCGGTAGCGGCGGCGCAGGTTTTCCTGGCTTTGGCGGCTGCTTTGGTATTGGCTGTAGTTGGTTTGCACTTCGTTGAGCGCGGTGGTGAGGGCTTTTTCGAAGGCGAGCTTGGCGTTTTCAAAGTCGGCTTCGGCGCTGCGGTCGCGCCAGCGCAGGGTGTGCCTGTTTAAAAAGGGCAGGTTGAGGCTAACGCTGCCGCCCAATATCGGCACGTTGAAGAAGTTGCGGCTGTGCTCGGACGATGTGCTGAGGGCGGCGTTCAGGCTGATGCTGGGATACCAGCTGCGGTATTGCGCCTGCTGGCTTTTGAGGGCGGATTGCAGGCGGTAGTCGGCGGCGATGAGGTCGGGGCGGGCGGAGAGGGTGGAAACGGGCACGTTTAAATCGACTTTTCCGCCTTCGGGCAGGCTGAAATCGGCGGGCTGCACGGCCATTTGCTGGCCGGGGCGCAAGTTGAGCAGGTTGCGCAGGGTGGCTTCGGCGTTTTCGCGGCTTTGTCGGAGCGAGAGCAGGCTGTTTTGCGCGGAAAGCAGGGATTGCTCGGCCTGGGTAACTTCGATGGAGGCGGAGCGGCCGTGGCGGTATTTGCTGTGGGCGATTTGCAGGATTTGCTGATAGTGGCCGACGGATTGTTCGGCCAGCTTGATGGCTTCGTTTAAATAGGCTACCTGAAAATAGGCGTCGGCTACGTTGTTGACCACGGTGAGGCGGGTGGCGGCCAAATCTTGCTCGGTGGCGCGCTGCTCCCACACTTGGGCGGAGGCGGTGGCGTTGAGGCGACGCCACAGGTCGAGCTCGTAGCTTAAGCCGAGCTGGCTGCTGTAGCTGTGGCTGTTAGCGCGGGTGTCGAGGTTGCGGCTGGCGTTGGCGCCGAGCGAGGCGTTGTAGGCGGGCACGAGGTTGGCGCCGAGGATGTTGGCCTGATACAGGGCTTTGTTCACATTGATGGCTGCCTGTTTCAAATTCACGTTGTTGGCCAGCGCCTGCTGCACCAGGTCGTTGAGGCGGCTGTCGCCGAACACCTGCCACCAGTCGCTGTCGGCCTGATAGGCGCAACCTTCGGCCTGGGCACACTGCCCGGCGGCATCGGCCACGGCGGCGGGCGGGTTGACCGCGCCTTCGCTTTGCGCCTGCGCCAGGCCGATTTGGCTGTTGGGGGTGCGATCGATGGCGCAGCCGCTGAGCAGCAGCAGGGCGAGCACGGCGGCGCGGGCGGGGACGGCTTGGGTTGTCGGTTTCATAAACCCTCGTTTCTTGGTTGGGTGTTGGTGTCTGGTTTGGGTGGTGCCGGGATTTTTCAGGTAGCCTCCGCCTGTCTGCGGAAAGCGCCGGAATGCAAACCTACGGTTTGCCGACCCTCGCCCCTGCCCTCTCCCCATGGGGGAGTTAGTTTCAGGCAGCCTGCTAATTTTCAGGTAGCCTTCATGATGTACAAGAAGCTTTGCAGGCTACCTGAAAGCGCAAGCTTCAACGTAGTTAAAACGATGTCTTGCGAAGCAAGGCTGAGTTTCTGTGCAGCTAAAGCGCAAACTTCAACGATAAGTTAAAACGATGTTTCCGAAGGAAGCGGAGTTTCTGCGAAGCTAAAACGGTATCTTTCTGCAGTGAGGCGCATTTTTCAGGTAGCCTCACGCCGCCCGGCTAATCGCGCGACAGGGCGGCAATCGGATTGAGCTGCGAGGCGTTTTTGGCCGGCATAAAGCCGAACAGCACGCCAATAAAGGTGGAGCACAGCACCGCGCTCACAATCGACCAGGTGGAAAACGACATGGCAAATTCGGTGGCCAATGCGTTGAAGCCCGTGCCGATTAAATAGGAAAGCATAATCCCCGCCGCGCCGCCAATGAGGCAGATCAGCACGGCCTCAATCAGAAACTGCTGCAAAATATTGCCCTGCCGCGCGCCGATGGCCATGCGCACGCCAATCTCCTTGGTGCGCTCGGTTACCGACACCAGCATGATGTTCATCACGCCGATGCCGCCCACCACCAATGAAATCAGGGCAATGCAGGAAATCAGCAGCGTCATGGCGCTGGTGGTTTTTTCGATGGTTTGCTTGATGCTGTCGCTGTTGCTGGTGAAGAAGTCTTCCGTGCCGTGCCGCGCCAGGAGCAGCTCTTTGATGCCCTGCTCGGCCACCGAAGTGCTCACGTCGTCTTTGATTTTCACAGTTACCGAGCTGATGTAGCGCTCGCCGGAAATGCGGTTCATTACCGTGGTGTAGGGCGCCCACATTTGCAGGTTGTCGGCGCCGCCAAAGCCGTTTTGGTCTTCCGCGCTGATGCCGATTACGCGCAGCGGGCGCTTGCCAAATAGAATGGTTTGGCCGATGGGGTTGGTGCCGTCGGGGAAGAGCTGCTTGCGCGTGTTCGGGTCGATCACCACCACCTGCGCGGCGGCGTCCACGTCGGCTTGGTCAAACAGCCGCCCCTGATCGAGCTTGATGCCGCGCACACTGAAATACTGCTCGCCCGCGCCGTAGAGCTGGGCGGTAACGTTGGTGTTGCGGTAGGTGACGGTGGCGCTGGAGGTGGTCATCGGGGTAACGCTGTCCACATAGCTTTGCTTGCCGATGGCTTGGGCGTCGGCGATGGTGAGCGTGCGGATGCGGTTGCGGCGGCGGTCGCCGAAGCCTTTGCCGGGATACACGCCGATGGTGTTGGTGCCGATGGCGCTGATGTCGGAGAGGATTTTCTCCTGCGTGCCGCGCCCCAGCGCCACCACGGACACCACCGAGGCGATGCCGATGATGATGCCGAGCATGGTGAGCAGCGAACGCATTTTGTGCGACATAATGGCCTGCACCGACATTTTGAAGGCTTCCACAAACTGGTCTTTGTAAAACAGCCAAGACTGCTGCTCACGGCGGCTTTCCACGCTGCTGGGCGGGATGTTTTCGTTTTTGCTGCGGTCGGCGATGATTTCGCCGTCTTTGATTTCGATCACGCGGTTGGCGAAGGCG
Source organism: Eikenella sp. Marseille-P7795 (assembly GCF_916618725.1). Lineage (NCBI taxonomy): Bacteria > Pseudomonadati > Pseudomonadota > Betaproteobacteria > Neisseriales > Neisseriaceae > Eikenella > Eikenella sp. Marseille-P7795. The sequence goes on from NZ_CAKAJZ010000001.1 coordinate 359,627, forward strand.
GCGATGTTCGGGTCATGCGTGACCAAGATGATGGTGTGGCCTTTGGCGCGCAGGCCGCGGATGATTTCCATCACCATTTCGCCGCTGCCGGAATCGAGCGCGCCGGTGGGCTCGTCGGCGAGGATGATTTCGCCGCCGTTCATCAGGGCGCGGGCGATGGAAACGCGCTGCTGCTGCCCGCCGGAAAGCTCGTTGGGGCGGTTGGCTTCTTTGCCGGCCAGGCCTAAATCGGCCAGCAGCATATCGGCACGTTCCTGCCTGTCTTTCTGATCCATGCCGGCATACACGGCGGGCAGGGCCACGTTGTCGCGGGCGCTGAGCGCGCCGAGCAGGTTGTAGCGCTGAAAGATAAAGCCGAACTTGCGCCGGCGCAGCGCGGCCAGCTCGTCGCCGCTCATCTGCGCGGTTTCCACGCCGTCGATGCGGTAGGAGCCGGAAGTGGCGCTGTCGAGGCAGCCGAGGATGTTCATCAGCGTGGATTTGCCGGAGCCGGATTGGCCGATGATGGCGATGAAGTCGCCTTTTTGGATGCTCAGGCTGATGTCTTTCAGGATGTGGACGCGGTTTTCGCCCTCACCGAAATAGCGGTTGATGTTGCGGCATTCGATTAGGTTCATATAGATACGGCTTTCGTTGCGGCGGGGAGGCTACCTGAAAACGATGTTTTGCGAAGCAAAGTTGAGTTTCTGCGAAGCTAAAAACGGGCACGGCAAGGTTCCTGCGAAGCTCACATTTTCAGGTAGTCTCAAATTTCAGGTAGCCCTAGCTATGGAACGGGCTCGGCATCGGCCAATCCGGCTTGCTGCCATCATTTAGCCGAGCCAATCTCAAACCAGTACAAGGCGGCGAGCCGCAGACAGTAGGCAATACGGCAAGGCGAGCCAACGCGGTAATGGTTTGAGAGCGGGTCGGCTCATTTACATCGGCGGGCCGCCCTGCCAATCCTTCACCGTGCCGTCGCTCTCCGACACAATCACTTTCTCACCTTCTTTCACGCCCGATTTCACTTCGGTGCGCGTGCCGTCGCTGATGCCCACGGTGATGGTGCGCTCCTCCACTTTGCCTTCGCCCAGCAGCACGCGCACATAGCGTTCGCGGCCGCGCTGCTTCACGGCGGCGGAAGGCACGGTGAGCACGTTTTTCGCTTCGCCGATCACGATGTTGTTTTGCGTGGTCATGCCGATGGCGAGCTTGCCGTCTTCGTTGGGCACGAGGGCGCGGGCGTAATAATAGATGGCGGTGCTGGTGGTGTCGGTGCTGGTGGTGTAGCTGCCTTGCGAGAGGGTGGTGAGGCCGGGGTCGATGCTGTCGAGCTTGGCTTCACGCTCACTGTCGGGGTCGGCCAGCGTGGTGAAGAGCAGGGTTTGCCCGGCTTTCACGCGGGTCACGTCGCCTTCGGCAATCTGCATTTTGTTCAGCATGCGGCTCAAATCGGCCACCTGGCCGATGGCGGGCGTGCTCTGCGCCGCATTCACGGTTTGCCCTTCTTCCACTTTCACCGACACCATGGTGCCGCTAATCGGCGCGGTGATGCGGGTGTAGCCCAAATCGGCTTCGGAAGTGTTGATGGCGATGCGGGTTTGGCGGATGGAAGATTGCAGCTCGCCCACCTGCGCCTTGGCGGCGGCATAGGCGCCCTGCGCGCTTTCCAGCTCTTCTTTGGAGGTGGCGTTTTCTGCCCACAAGGCCTGCTCGCGTCGGTATTTGCGCTCGGCGTTTTGCAGCGCCACACGAGCAGACACAAGCTGCGCCTGATAGGTTTCCAGTCGGGCTTTGTTGGTGTTCAGCGCGTTGAGCTGAGTGGTGGAATCGATTTCGGCGATGAGGTCGCCCTTTTCCACGTGCTGCCCGAGCTTCACATACAAATGCTTGATTTGGCCGGAAGCCTGCGCGCCCACGTCCACCAATTGCGCGGCGGAAATCTCGCCGGTGGCGGATACGGTTTGGCGCACGTCGGCGCGTTTCACTTCTTCGGTGAGGTAGGTGGTTTGCGGCTTGCTCGGCTTCAAAAAGGCATAGCCCGCCGCGCCCACGGCCAGGGCGGCTGCCGCCCACAATGCCCATTTCAACGGTTTTTTCATCTTGCTCCGCCTGCCGTTTGCCGGCAGCTGTTGGAAAATGCGGCTATTTTAGGAAAGCCCCGCCCCCCGCGCTATCTGATTAACCTTTCCTTACCCCGCCGCCCGGCTTTGTTGGCAAGGCTTTACCGAAGGATGGCGGCAGATCAAGAGGCTACCTGAAAACTTGGCCGGCAAGGTTGCGGCGCAACCAGTCTTTCCAAAAAATATTGAATGCCCAATGGCCAAAAATTTTCAGGTAGCCTATACATCTTGAGGCTACCTGAAAACTTTATTCGCAGCGCTGCACGCCCACGGTTTCCGCCAAAGCCCTGAGCCTGCGTTCGGATTTGGCCACATAGGGGTTGGCGGTGTCTCAGGCGTAGCCGGCGAGGATGGAGCTGATCATATTGCTGATTTCGGGCGTGCGCTGCGGGGCGTAGATGGCGTCTTGGAAGCTGCCGTCGTACCAGCCGTTCACATAGGTGCGGAAGGCGTTCACGCCCACCATCAGCGGTTCGGCGAAGTCGCGCTGCCAGTCTGCCTCTTCGCCCTTCAGCTGGCGGGCGAGCAGGTCGGCGGCGAGTTTGGCCGAGTGCATGGCGATGGTTACGCCGGAGGAGAACACGGGGTCGAGGAACTCGGCGGCGTTGCCCAAGAGGGAGAAGTGGCGGCCGTGCAGGGTTTTGACGTTGGCGGAATAGCCTTTGATGTGGCGGAAGGGGAAGTCGTTTTCCCATTGCGCGTCGGCCAAAATGCGGGCGAGCATGGGCACTTCGGCGGCGTAGCAGCGCAGGATGGCTTCGGAATCTCCCAGCCCGCCGAAGCGTTCGGGCAAGCCGACCACGCCGATGGAGCAGCGATTGTCGCCGAAGGGGATGAGCCACAGCCACACGTCGCGGTGCACGGGGTGGGTGGAAATGAGGATTTTGTTGCGGTCGAAATCGGGGTCGGCGATGTTGTCGTTGATGTGGGTGAAATGGGCTTCGCGCACGGGCAGCTCGGACGGGGTTTCCAAATCGAGCAGGCGCGGCAGCACGCGGCCGTAGCCGCTGGCATCCAGCACGAAGCAGGCGTGCAGTTCATACGCCGCGCCGTCTTCGGGCTGCACGGACAGGCGGGCAACACTGCCGCTATTGTCGAAGGCGGTAACGGCGTGGCCGAAGCGCACGTCCGCGCCCTGCTTGGCGGCTTCGTCGATTAAGATTTTATCGAAGATGCCGCGCCGCACTTGGTAGGTCGTGCCCGGGCCGGGGCTGAATTTGTCGGTGAAATCGAAATAGGTGTAGCGGCTGCCCCAAGTGAAGGCTGCGCCGTCTTTAAACTGGAAGCTCGACTCGGCCCCTACGGCGGGCAGGAAACCGGCTTCTGCCAAAAATTCCATGCAGTGCGGCAGCAGGCTTTCGCCGATTACGAAGCGGGGGAAGTGCTGCTTTTCGAGCACGCACACGGAAAAGCCGTGTTTGAGCAGCAGGGCGGCGGCGACTGCGCCGGAGGGGCCGGCGCCGATGATGGCGATATCGCAGGATTGGGACATGTTTGGTCTCCTTAGGGATGATGGAAAAGAAAAACACAAAACCGACAGAAAACTTTGTATACCCTGATTTTAACCCCCGTTGAACGACCTGTTAAGCGGGTTTTCTCTTGCCCGTTATGCCAAAACTTATCCAAGCCGGTGTTGCTGCAAAATAGCAGCCATGGCACTAGTCGGGTAACATGGGTTAGCTGAGCTTTTGGCCCACGTTCTTTCCCCGCTTTTTATCCACTTCCTGGAAAAGTAAAGCGCCACAGTTTCTAGGCAAGGAAATGGCCGCAGCCCTATATTTAAAGGGTTGCGGCCATTTTTCGTTCCTTGCCTTGCGATGCAAAACATATCACGCTCTCTGCTTTTTACATCGCGTCAAAACGATTAGAAGCTGCCGTTCAGCCTCAAGAACATTCCTTTGTCGGTGCCGGAGAAGGCGTTGCGACCGACGTAGCCGCCCACAGACAACACGGCAGCTGGGCTGAAGGCGTAGTCCACGCCGGTCTGCACACTCGGACGGGTACGCGAGGTTTCGTGCTCTTCCTCAAACGAGCCGAAGAACGGGGCGGAGGCAGAGAAACGGGTTTTGCCGCCACCCACGCGTTGGGCGATTTCGGCACTACCGTACCACGACAGCCCGCCACCCAAAGGCAGCCTGCCTTTCGCGCCTGCCGCCAAGGTGGTTTCCTTCAATTCCGCTTCGCCGTAGGAAAACGGAAAGGACAGACCGCCATTTTCCGCATAGGCGGGGCGTTCGGCTTCGGTGCGGCGCAGTGCGGCATACCAGCCGAAGGATTTCCCCGCAGGCACACCGAAGTCCCGACCCAAGGTCAGGCTGTATGCGCGGCTTTTTACCCGCACGTTGTTTTCGGGGGCTTCCGTGCCGCTCAAATGCGGACGGCGGATGCGGGTTTTATCTGATTCGAAAGCCACGGCGGGTACGGCATACCAGCCTGTGCCGTTATGGAAGCGGGCGGACAAGCCCAAACCTGCGCCAGATTTCAGGCGATGACTGCCGTTTTCATCGGTAGGCAGCGGCACGGCAAAGGAGAAGCCCGCATCGAAATTGTCGGAGAAGCCGTAGCCGAAAGCGAAGCCCGCACCGCGTGAGCGCGCGCCGTGGCCGACATCGTGGGTATAGCCTGCGCTGTAACAGAATTTTCCGCCGTCGGCACGGCAGCCTTCCAGCAAGGTTTCCGCCGCACGGCCGCGCTGCGCGAGCATGGCGGCGGTATCGGCGGAGAGCAGCGACATGGCGGCTCGGGTGTTGGCGGTATCGACCGCGCGGCCACCGCGCAGGTTCCAGACGACGGCGCGGAAGTCGCCGTTGTCGTTGTCCGCACCGCCGACCGCAATGTTACCGTCGGCACTGAAGCCGTATAACTGAGAAAATCCCGAATTGTCGGTTTTCAGCGTGCCGAGGTCGGTTTTGGTCTGCCAGCCGCTGCCCGACCAGACGGTGGCGCGTTGGTTGCCGTTATCGTTGTCCGCAAATCCGCCCACCACCGAACCGTCGGAGCTGGCGGCTTGTGCAACCGAAGTACCCGAATTATTGGTTCTCAGCGTGCCGAGGTCGGTTTTGGTCTGCCAGCCGCTGCCCGACCAGACGGTGGCGCGTTGGTCGCCGTTATCGTCGTGCGCAAATCCGGCCACTACCGAGCCGTCGCCGCTGGCGGCTATTGCAGCCGAACTACCCGAATTATTGGTTCTCAGCGTACCGAGGTCGGTTTTGCTACCCCAGCCGCTGCCCGACCAGACGGTGGCGCGTTGCTCAACGTTGTCATTATCCGCTACTCCGACCACCACCGAACCGTCGCGGCTGACGGCATATGCAACCGAGCTACCCAAAGTGCCGGCGCGGTGCGTGCCGAGGTCGGTTTTGGTCTGCCAGCCGCTGCCCGACCAGACGATGGCGCGTTGGTCGCTGTTATCGTTGTGCGCCCATCCGGCCACTACCGAACCGTCGCCGCTGACGGCTCTTGCAACCGAGCCGCCCGCATTGCCGCTGCTCAGCGTACCGAGGTCGGTTTTGCTACCCCAGCCGCTGCCCGACCAGACAGTGGCGTGTTGTGAGAAGGTGTCGCCGCTCGCCTCCCCAACCACCACCGAGCTGTCGGTACTGACGGCGGTTGCAGCAGAAACGCCCAAATTGTCGGTGCGGTGCGTGCCGAGATCGGTTTTGCTGCCCCAGCCGCTGCCCGACCAGACGACGGCACGGCGGGCGCCGTTGTCGTTATCCGATTCGCCGACCACGGCGCGCCCGTTGGCACTGATGGCGGTTGCCATTGAGTACCCCGAATTGCCGGCGCTCAGTGTGCCGAGGTCGGTAATGTTGTCCGGTGCGGCGGCAGCGGGCAGCGCGGCCAGCAGGGCGGCGAGGATTAAAAGGCGGGGCGGGGGAGATTTTTGTATAAGCATAGTTTTCCTTTGTTTGTAGATTGTAAAAAAGCGGCGGAGCATCCGCCATCGGATAAGGTGCCGGAAAGGTGGCAGGATTATAGCAAAACGGCGCGCCGCCTACAGCTGGCCAGCCTGATTTGCGGACGTGCTTTTCTAATATAAGGGAAAACCGTTTGAAAATGCTGTTGCCGGTTCGGGCGAATCCGCTTCGCCATCGGCTGGGGTGAGCCTGCCTTGTTTCCCGCCTGCACAGAAATAAAGATGGGGTAGTAAGGCATAAGATAGGTTTTCAGGTAGCCTTTTCAGACGGCCTCCCCCGCCCCTTCCCTCTTCAACAGCCACGCGGAGAGCAGCACGTTCAGCCCCACGCCGAGCGATACGGTGATGCCGAAGGCGGCGACGGCGGGGGTGGTGCTGATGGCGAGCAGCAGGAAGGAGATGGCGGTGGTGAGGGCGGCGAGGAGGATGCCGCCGAGTTTGGCGGCGGGGGTTTCGCGGGCGGTGAGGGCGTAGACGGCGTAGTCCGCGCCCACGGCGGCCACCAAGAGCAGGCCGAACATGGCGAACAGGCTGACGGGCAGGCCGAGCCAGCCGAGCAGGCCGACGGTGGCGGCGGCGGAAATCATGGGCACGGCGAGGATGAGGCTGCCGCGCCGTGCGCCGAAGATGCGCCACAGCACGAACCAGGCCAGGGCGAAGGAGGCGAGTTTGAGCCAGGCGGCGTGGTTGCGGGTGTGGCGGAAGAGTTCGTTCAGCCGGGCGCGTTTGTCCACCAGCCGGGCGCAGGTTCGGCCTTGATTGCACGGCAGGGCGGCGAGCGCGGTTTGCACGGCGGCGGCATCGTTCAAACCCTGCACGCGCACGAGGGCGGCTTCCTGCCCGCCGATGTTGCCCAGATACAGGCTGCGCCAGGCTTCGGCCATCTGCGGGCGCAGGGCTTGCGCGAGGGACACGGGCGGCTGTTCGGCGGCTTGGTGCAGGGCAGTTTGGATGGTGTCGGGATGCAGGCCGAGCTGGAGCATGGGGTCGGCGGCGGGGGAAGGCTGCGCGGCGAGGCGTTGCAACTGCTGGCGCAGGGCTTGTTGTTCGTCGGCGGGCAGCAGCCATTGGTTGAGCGACTGCACGCCGCCGAGACCGCCTTTGCCGACCAATGGCCGCAGGGCGGTTTCCACTTGCGCGCTGCGGCGCAAGAGTTCGTCTGCATCATCGGCCTGCACGAGGATGCTGCGGCCGCCGCTGTCGCTGCCGCTGATGTCGGCCACTTGGCGCATTTCGGCGATAAGCTGCGGGGAAAGTGCCGCCCAATCGCGGATGTCGTCGCGCCAATCGGTTTTCAGGTAGCCTGCGGCGGCCAGCGACAACAGCGGGACAAGCAGCCAGTGCAACCGTGCGGTGGCGAGCTTGTGCATGGCGGCGGCAAACCAGGCGGCGCGGGGGCGGTAGCCGCGAAACAGCGGCGGCAGCAGGAGCACGGTGGCGGCAAATGCGCCCGTGAGCGCGGCCACGGAAAACACGGCGGTTTGGCGCAGCACGGGCAGCGGCGTGAAGGCGAGCAGCAGATAGCCCGTGGCGGTGATGCCCAGCCCGGCCAAGAAGGCGGGCAAAACGCGGCGCATGGCGGGCGCGGCCTGCCAGTGGGGCGAAAACACCGAGGGCGTGAGCCAGTGCAGCGGAAAGTCCACCAGCATCCCGACCAAACTCGTGCCGATGACCACGGCGAGGATGTGCATCTGCCCAAACACGGCCACCACCGCCGCCGCGCCCAGCAGCATACCCGCGCCCAGCGGCAAGGCCAGCGCAAACACGCGCGGGCTGCGGAACACGGCCAGCAGCAGGGCGAAGGTGAGCGACAGGCCGACGGCGGACATCAGCCCGCTTTCGCGCTCCGACTGCACTTTGGCTTCGGCGGCAAACAACGCGCCGCCCGCCGCCAACAGGCGGTAGCCGCCGCGTTCGGCTTGGGCGCGGGAATCGGCCAGAAGCGGCAGCAGGCGTTCGGCTTGGTCGGCAGCCGCTTTTTCAGGTAGCCTCGCGCGCAGCCACACCCAAGTGAGGCCGTCCTGCTCGCTATACAGCATGCCGTTGCCGCTGTGCCATTGCAGGCGGCTGGCGGGCTGTTTTTGCTGTACAAAGCGGGCGAAGCCGAGCCAGTCGTCTTCCAGCGGCACGATTTGCGCGGCAAACGGGTTGGCCGCGTCTTCAGCGCGTTGCTGGAAATAGGCTGTGGGGTCGTGCAACAGAAGCTGCTGCTGTTCGCGCGGCAGGGCGTTTGCGCCGAGACTGCGGATGTCTTGCCGCAGTTGCGCCAAATCGGGATCCAGACGGCTGTCCACCGCTGCGAACAGGCCGCTTTGCTGCCACGCGGCGGCCACCTGCTCGGCGGCGGCGAAGGCGCGGTCGGCATCGCTGCTGCCCACCAGGAGCAGGATTTGGCCGTTGAGCTGTTTCTCGCCTGCTTCGTCGGCCGCGCGCCACACTTCGTCCACCTGCGCGTCGGCGGGCAACAGCGCGGTGAGGTCGGTTTGCAGGCGGCCACCCTGCGCTATCCCCCAGCCCAGCCACGCGGCGGCAAAGGCCAGCAGCAGGGCATACAGCCACGCGAGCCTAGTCATGCAGCGCCACCCTGCCCGAGGCGCAAGGCGTGTCGCCCTGCGCGATGGCGAAATGGATTTTGTTTTTCGCCGCATCGTGGCGCAGCGTGAGCCGCACCGTGTCGTGCGGGCGCACAAAGTGTTGGTATTTCAGGTTTTCCATCTGCTTCACTTGTTTCCTGCCCCAGTCGAAACGCGCCGCCAAATCCATCGCCCACTGGATTTCGATCACGCCGGGCACCAGCGGGAAATCGGCAAAATGGCCGCCGAACCAGGCCAAATCCAGCGGCACAACGCCTTCAAACGCATATTCGCGCGCCTCGTCGTTTTGCGACACCAAAACCCACTGCGGCGCGGTTTGCGGCACGGTAAAGGCCGTCTGAAAATCCTGTTCGCGGATTTTCGCCTGCGGGTTGCGCGGCAGTTCGGCGGCAAACCGCCAATAGCGCGGCAATGCGGCGGTGTCCTGCGTTTTGGCCAGATGCCGCTTCAGGCTTTGCGCCACGGCGGCACGGCCCTGTTCGCGCAATGCGGCGATGCCCGCTTCGTTCAAGGCCGTCCACGCCGCAATCCGGCCGTGCTGCGGGTGGCGGGCGCAATGCGCGTCGGCAACCCAAGCGTGCGCCAGCAGGTCGTGCTCCAACTGCGCCAGCGACACGCGCTTGTCTTCCAGCTTGATGATGCGGTCTTGGCGGCCGAGCAGCTCTAGCCGCCGCCCGTGCAGCCGCACTGCATCGGCGGTTTGCTGCACCCCGCCGCTCCACGGTGAGGCTACCTGAAAACGATTTTGCTCATCCACGGCGGCTTCCACTTCGGGCAACAGTTCCCATTCCCCGCCCTGCCGCAGCGCAATCACGCCGGTTTCCGTGCTGCCGTACACATCGTGCGGCGCAAAGCCCAGCTTCTCTTGCAGCAGTGCGGCGGTCGCTTCGGGCAGCAGCCCGCCCGCGCTGACGATGCCGCACACCCGCCCACGCAGCCGCGCCCAATCGCGCCCTTCGCCCAAACGGTTTAGCAGCGCGGGGCTGGCAATCCACAGGCATTCGCGGCGCGAATCGGCCAGCAGCAGCTCGGGATACACGCACTGCCGCCGCCCGATGGCCCAGCCCGCCGCCAGCGGTACGAACACGCGGAAAGTCAGCCCGTACAAATGCTGCGGGCTGACGCTGCCCACGGCGGAGAGGCCGCGCCAGTTTTCAGGTAGCCTCTGCGCCACCGCCGCCGCTTCCGCCAGCATCTGCGCGCGCGTTTTCACAATGGTTTTCGCCTCGCCCGAAGAGCCGGAGGTTTTCAGATACAGCACGTTTTCATGCGGCCATGCAAACGCTTCCGAAGGCGCAGCCGCCTGCTCCGCCGCTTCGTCGTACAGCCAGAGGCCGTCTGAAACCTCGGGCACGTCGCTCAGCCACACCGCGCCCCGCGCCTCCGCCCAGCGGCGGTTTTCCTCGGCCAGATTGGGCGGCAGATACACCTCCGCCCCCGCCAGCCACGCGGCCAGCAGCGCGGAGGCAAACCGCGCCGCATCATCGAACCACAGCGCGGCGGCCTGAATATTGTGCGCCCGCAAACGCGCGGCCAAAGAGAGCGTGGCGGCGGAAAACTGCGCGGCTGTCCAATTGTCGGCCAGCGGGGAATCGGGAGAACGGTTGAGCAGGGAGAGGATGGGCATGGCGTCGGGTTTGGGTTTGGTTGGATGGGCGGGCGGCGTTGCTGTACCGCCGTCGGTTCGGGCTACCTGAAAAACAAAACGGCAGAGCATCAATGCCCGATATGTTCAGCCGCGCATTATAAAACAGCCGGGCATCAATGCCCGAGCTGCGGCTCACGTTTTAGCGAAATCCGCTTTGCGCGTTTCAACTTCGTTGCAGCTGCGCTTTACAGGTAGCCTCCATCTGGAGCGGCAGAAGGCTACCTGAAAATTTTCGCTTCGCAGAAACCCAGCCTTGCTTGGCAAGATATCATTTTCAGGTAGCCTGTTGCGGGAGGCTACCTGAAAATTTGTTTGCCCGTTTGGGCTGCGGGGTGGAAACTCTGCTCACACGGTTTGTGAATATTTGGCGACGGTGTCGCGGTGGCGCAGGTGGTGGTCGAACACCATGGCGATGTTGCGGATGAGGAAGCGGCCTTTGGGGGTAACGCGCAAGCCGGCGTTGTTTAGCTCGACCAGGCCTTTGGCGGCAAGCTGGGCCAGGTCGGCAAGCTCGGCGGCGAAATATTGGGCGAAGGGCTGGCGGCATTCGGCTTCGTAATCAGCAAAATTGAGGCCGAAGCGGCACATAAGATCTTGGATCAGGCGGCGGCGCAGCAGGTCGTCATCATTGAGGCTGTAGCCGCGGAAAACGGGCAGGCGGCCGGCGTCGAGGTCGGCGTAGTAGTCGTCGAGATGGCGCTGGTTTTGGCTGTAGATGCGGCCGATTTTGCCGATGGAGGAGAGGCCGACGGCGATAAGGTCGCAGTCGGCATGGGTGGAATAGCCTTGGAAGTTGCGTTGCAGGCGGCCTTCGCGCAGGGCGACGGCGAGCTCGTCTTGCGGTTTGGCGAAGTGATCCATGCCGATGAAAACGTAGCCTTCGCTGCCCAGCCGCTGAACGATTTGCTGGAGCATGTCGAGCTTGGTGTTGCTGTCGGGCACGGCGTTGGTGTCGATGCGGCGCTGCGGCTTGAAGATGTGCGGCAGGTGGGCATAGTGGTACACGGCGAGGCGGTCGGGGGCAAGGGCGAGCACTTTATCCAGCGTTTGCTGCATGGTGGCGGGGGTTTGGTGCGGCAGGCCGTAAATCAAATCGACGCTCACGGATTGGAAACCGGCTTCGCGGGCGGCATCAATCATGATACGGGTTTCTTCTTCGCTCTGGATGCGGTTTACCGCCTGCTGCACTTGCGGGTCGAAATCCTGTATGCCCACGCTCATGCGGTTGAATCCGAGCGAGCCGAGGAACAATACGGTTTGGCGGCTCACTTTGCGCGGGTCGATTTCGATGGAGTATTCGCCTTGGGGCGTCAGGGTGAAGTGGCGGCGGATGGTGTCGAATACGAAATCGAGCTGGGCGTCGGAGAGGAAGGTGGGGGTGCCGCCGCCGAAGTGGAGCTGGGCCAGCTCGGGCTTGCCTTGCAGGAGTTCGGCCTGCAGGGCGAATTCTTTTTTCAGGTAGCCTAGGTATTGGTCGGCGCGGCTGGTGTCTTTGGTGATGATTTTGTTGCAGCCGCAGTAGTAGCAGATGGTGTTGCAGAAGGGGATGTGGATGTAGAGCGAGAGCGGGCCGGGGGCGCGCTGTTGCACGGCTTGGGCGTAGTCGGCGGCGGTGAAGCCGGCATGGAAGCGGTCGGCGGTGGGGTAGGAGGTGTAGCGCGGGCCGTTGGCGGGCAGCGAGGCAATAAGCTTGCGGTCGAAGATGATTTCTTGGCTGTGGCTGGTGTTCATGGGTATGTTATTTTTGGTAATTTTGTAGTGTATGCTTTGGCGGGGAAATCGGGTACAATACAAGCCGTTCGGCGGCCTGCCTGTGCCGATTCGCCGCAGCGGCGAGTATAAACGATAATTGCTGCAACCGGCTGGAATTTAGCCGTTTGCCGAGGGTAAAGATGATGCAGCCGCCTTTAGTTTGAAAGCCAGCACACACATGAAAGTATTGCATAGCGCCACAACCTGTTCCCGATGCGTTTTCAAGGAACTGTGCCATCCCGCCCCGTCGATGGCGGCGGAGGTGGGGCGGATTGATGCCGTCGTTAAACGCAGCCGCCGCCTGAAAAAGGGCGATTTCCTGTTTCACAACGGCGACGAATTCGCTTCGCTGTATGTGATCCGTACCGGTTTCCTGAAAACGGTGATTGCCAGCCAAGACGGGCGCGATCAGGTAACCGGTTTTTTCATGTCGGGCGAATTGGTGGGCATGGACGGCATGTGCAACCAAATGCACCACTGCGACGCGGTGGCGCTGGAAGACACCGAAGTGTGCGAGCTGCCCTACCGCAATATGGAAGAATTGTGCCTGGCCGTGCCCCAATTGCAACTGCATTTCTACCGCTTGTTTAGCGAAGAAATCGTGCGCGACCAAAACGTGATGTTGCTGTTGGGCAATATGCGCGCCGAAGAGCGGCTGGCAACCTTCCTGCTCAACCTCTCGCAGCGCCTGAAAAAACGCGGCCTGGCGGCCAATGATTTCATCCTGCGCATGTCGCGCGAGGAAATCGGCAGCTATCTGGGGCTGAAGCTGGAAACGGTGAGCCGCACTTTGTCGAAATTCAGCCAGGAGGGCATCATCGAAGTGGAATACAAACACATCCGCCTGATCAAACCCGAACGGCTCAAGCAGCTGGCCTCCGGCCTGCAAACGATAACGGCCTAGCGACAGCGGAAGCGCTTATTTCCCCAGCCGTAAAGGCTACCTGAAAAAGGTAGCCTCACTATTTTGAGCGCCTGCTGCCTTGTATAATGCCCCATATTCGGCGGCACCGCCGCCCTCCCCTTTCCCATCCGGCCATCCACCATGAAAATCCTAATATTAGGCAGCGGTCAAGTCGGCACCGCCGTGGCGCAGAATCTGGTTGAAATCCCCAACCACGACGTAACCGTTATCGACAACGACCCCGACGCCCTGCGCAACATCGGCGGCAAGCTCGACGTGCAAACCCTGCTCGGCAACGGCTCCTCCCCCGCCGTGATGGCCGAAGGCGGCGCCTACGACACCGACCTGCTGCTCGCCCTCACTCGCCACGACGAAACCAACCTCGCCGCCTGCAAGCTCGCCGCCAGCTTGTTCAACATTCCCAACCGCATCGCCCGCGTGCGCCTTTCCGACTATCTCGAATACACCGGCCGCGAAGGAGAAGACGAGCCCGTGAGCCGCGGTACGCTCGATTTGTTCGACGTGAGCGAATCCATCTGCCCCGAGCAACTGGTTACCGAGCGGCTGGCCGACCTGCTCTGCCACCCCAGCGCCCTGCAAGTACTCACCTTCGCCGAAGACAAAGTGCGCATGCTGGTGGTGCGCGCGCAAAGCGGCGGGCGGCTCCTGGGCAAGCCCATCCACGCCATCCACGAACACCTGCCCGAAGGCACCAACTGCCAAATCTGCGCCGTATACCGCAACAACAAGCTCATCATGCCCACGCCGCAAACCGTGATTCAGCAAGACGACGAAGTGTTTGTGGCCGCGCCCACCTCGCAGGTGGCCGAAGTGCTGCGCGAACTGCGCCCGAAACAGCAGCCCACGCGGCGCGTGATGATTGCCGGCGGCGGCCAGATCGGCTTCCGCCTCAGCCGCCAGCTCGAACAGCATTTCGACGTGAAAATCATCGAAAACAACGAAAAACGTGCCGAATGGCTGTCGGAAAACCTCAACAGCGCGCTGGTGCTGCACGGCTCGGCAGTAGACGAAGGCCTGCTCGAAGGCGAATACATCGACGAAATCGACGTGTTTTGCGCGCTCACCAACGACGACGAAAACAACATCATGGCCGGCATGCTGGCCAAAAGCCTCGGCGCCAAACGCGTGATCGCCATCGTCAACCGCTCCAGCTACGTGGACCTGCTGCAAGGCAACACCATCGACATCGTGGTGTCGCCCCATTTGGTCACCATCGGTTCGATTCTGGCGCACATCCGGCGCGGCGACGTGGAAGCGGTACACCCCTTGCGCGGCGGCAGCTCGGAAGCCATCGAAATCATCGCCCACGGCGACCGCGACACCTCCAAGCTGGTGGGCAGGCGCGTGCGCTCGGTGCGCTGGCCCAGCGGCTGCCACGTGGCGGCCGTGGTGCGCGGCAAGGAAGTGTTTATGGGGCACCAAGACGTGGAGCTGGCCGACGGCGACCACATCATCCTTTTCGTGGCGCGACGCCGCGTGGTGAGCGAGTTGGAAAAACTGATTCAGGTGCGCATCGGCTTTTTCGGCTGAGGCCGGAAGCTTTGGGAAAGGCTACCTGAAAAATAATCGATCAATTTTCAGGTAGCCTGACAGGCAAAAACAGCAGCTTAACGGGCTGCTGTTTGCTTTGGGCGCGCGATTTGCCGTGGCTCAGGCTTCCGGCGCGGCGGAGACTTTGGCCCAGGTTTCCAGAATCAGCTCGGGTCGGTTGCTTTGGAGCAATTTGGCATCGGAGAGCATCTGGCGCCACAGGCGGGCGTTGGGGCGGCCGTGCAACAGGCCGAGGTAGTGGCGCAGCATGTGGCGGACGGAGAGCCCGGGGTCGGCGGCGAGCATGCGCTGCATGTAGCGGTAGAGCGCGGGAATCAGGGTGTCGAAATCGGTTTCAGGTAGCCTTTCGCCGTAAAACAACCTGTCCCACGCTTGCATGAGCATGGGGTTGTGGTAGGCCTCGCGCCCGATCATCACGCCGTCTACGTGCCGCAGGTGTTCGGCGATTTCGGCGTTGGTTTTGATGCCGCCGTTGATGATGATTTCCAGCTCGGGGAAGTCTTGCTTGAGGCGGTAAACGTAGTCGTATTTCAGCGGCGGCACGTCGCGGTTTTCTTTGGGCGAAAGGCCTTCCAGCCAGGCGTTGCGGGCGTGGACGATGTAGGTGCGGCAGGCGGTTTGCCCGGCGAGGGTGCCGACGAAATCGCGCACGGTGTGATAGTCTGTCTGGCGGTCGATGCCGATGCGGTGCTTGATGGTGACGGCGCAGTCGGGCGCGGCATCCTGCATGGCGTTGAGGCAGTCGGCCACCAAGCCGACTTCGTTCATCAGGCAGGCACCGAACGCGCCTTTCTGCACGCGCGGGCTGGGGCAGCCGCAGTTGAGGTTGATTTCGTCGTAGCCGTATTGCGCGGCTTTTTTGGCGGCTCGGGCCAAATCGGCGGGGTGGCTGCCGCCCAGTTGCAGCGACACCGGGTTTCCACCCTCGTCTTTGCCGAGAAAGCGTTCGGCATCGCCGTGGATGATGGCGCCGGCATGAATCATTTCGGTGTAGAGCCAGGCATGGCGGCTGATTTGGCGGGCGAGGTAGCGGTAATGCCTGTCCGTCCAATCCAGCATGGGGGCAACGGAAAGGCGGCGGGCGGGGAGGGAGGCGGTGGCGGGCATGATGGTTTGGCCGAATGCGGATAGAGAAAAAGCCTAAACGGGATGTTTAGGCTTTCTGGAATTTGGTGGGTCGTGAGCGATTCGAACGCTCGACCAACGGATTAAAAGTCCGCTGCTCTACCGACTGAGCTAACGACCCTTTGGCTCCCCGAGCTGGGCTCGAACCAGCGACCTGCGGATTAACAGTCCGTCGCTCTACCGACTGAGCTATCGGGGAAAGGAAGACGCGCATTTTAGGGATGGGCGCGGGAGTTGTCAATAAAAATTTTGCCGAAAGTGGTAAAAAAAATCGCACCACCACACGAATATCCTAGAAAATTCTTTTAATACATATGTTTGTATTTTTCAGCATTTGCAGGCGCGCTTGAGAGGCTATCTGAAAATTCTGCTTCCAGCAGCTGGCCGGATTTTTCAGGTAGCCTTTTTGCCCTTGCCGGCTTTTGGGGTCAGGTGCAGAGCCAGCGGGGCGAGCAGCTCGAGCACGATGTTGGCAAACAGGGGGCTCTCGATGGGCTCGTCATCGTTGCGGCTGAACACTTGGGCGACTTCGCGGTCTTGGTTTTGGCCGGAGTAATTGTAGCCATCACGGTATTTGCTGCGGGCAGCTTTGAGGGCTGCTTCAGGTAGCCTGCCGGCGGTAAGGTCGTCGGCGGTGCAGGCTTGGGCGGCGGCAAGCGAGGTGCGGGGGAAGAAGGGCAGCGGCTGCCGTTGGCCGAGGGCGTAGTAGTCGAGCCAGCGGCCGAGCAGCTCGGCGCTTCGGTGCCCGGCAGCGGGGGCAGGGTTTGCGGGCTGGCGGGGCAAACGAGGTGGGTGGCCTGCGGCTGGGGGGCGACAGCGCAATAAACGAGGTGTTGCAGCCAGAGCTCGATGGTGTTGGGGGCGTTGAGGTCTTGGGCGCGGTAGAAGATTTGGCCGTGTTGGTGCAGGTGGCTGAGGCTGCCGGCGAGCACGATGCCGCGGTGCACAAAACGGAAGGGGAAGTCGGCCGACGGGGGCTGGTGAGCAGGGCGGAATCGAGCTGTTTGACGGCGGTGCGCTCCGGCTCTTGCAGCAACTGGCCAAGCAGGCCGGCGGGCAGCAGGCTTTCGGCGCGCAGTCGCGCTTCGGTGTGGGCGAAGTTTTCGTGATGTCGGCGGGCGTCGAGGTAGTGTTGTTTGACGGCGGCGGGGTCGGCGATGGCGTAGGGCTCGGCGGAGTCGGCGGGGCTTCGGCATAGGGGCGCCGCCATTGCAGGGCGTGGCGCAGCCAATAGCGCACGGGGTTTTTCCAGAAATAGAGGAAGCTGCCGAGCGGGATTGCGGCGGGGATTCGGCAGCGGGCGGGTATCGCCGATAAAGGGGGGCGGCTCTGTGGGGGGCTGGTTGAGGGCTTGGGCGTAGTCTTGACGGGTGCTGGAAAGGCTACCTGAAAAATCGGCCTGCCCGGCATGGGGGCTACCTGAAAAATAGCGGGCAGAGAAGGCTTGCAGGGGGTGTTGGCGGATGTGGGCGGCGGCGAAGTCGGCGCTGCTTTGGCCGGTCATTTGGGCAAGGGTGTCCACCAGCTCGCTCAACAGCGGGGAGGGAGCTTGGGCTTCGTCTTTGTGGTAGTCGCGGCCGATGTAGGAGAGGTAGAGCTCGCGGCGGGCGCTGATGAGGGATTCGAGGAAGAGGTAGCGGTCGTCGTCGCGGCGGGAACGGTCGCCGGCCTGGGGATGGCGGGCGATGAGGTCGAAGGCGGGGGCTTTGGTTTGGCGGGGGAACTTGCCGTCGTTGAGGCCGAGCAGGCAGAGGGTGGGGAACGGCAGGCTGCGCATGGGCACCATGCTGCAAAAGGTGATGCCGCCGCGCAAAAAGCCAGCTTCGCTGCTTTGGTCGAGGAAGAGGCGCAGGTGTTCGCGGGCGGTGTCGGGCGGGAGCGGGGCGCGGTAGCCGGCCAGCTCGGCTTCGGCTTGCCAGTCGGCCAGCGCCTGCATGATTTGCTGGTGGGCGGCCTGGTCGGCTTCGGCGGAGGCATCGCCGGTGGCGTCGGCCAGGAGGCTGCGGAAGCGCTCGATCCAGCCGGCCACATCGGCGGGGGTTTGCCATTGGCGGTGGTGGGCGCGCAGGTGGTGCAGCAGGACGAACCAGGCGGCTTGAGCGGGCTGCTGCGCCAAATCGGCGGCATAGGGGTGCACGCCCTGCCACAGTTCGCCCCGGCCGGCGGGCAGCAGCCAGCCGAGCACGCTGCGCTCTTCGCCCTGCTGCCAGGTGAAGGCTTGGCCGCTGCCGCCGTATTGGGCGCGCATGGCGGCATCGGCGCCCCAGCGGATGTTGAGCTCGGCGCTGCTGTGGCGCAGGAAGTCGGCATCGTCGGCGCCGATTTGCCATTGGCGGCGCACGGTGTCGTGGTCGAGCAGGGGCAGCAGGCGTTCGGTTTCGAAACGGCTCTGCATGAGGGCAATGAGCTGCTCGGCCAGGAGCATGAGGGGCTGGCTGCGGCTGAGGCGCACGTCGGCAATGTTGTAGGGCAAGGCGCGGCTGCCGGGGGCGGCTTCGCCGAAGACAGCTTGGATGAAGGGCAGGTAGTCTTCGATGGCGGGGGTGAGCACGGCGATGTGGTGCGGCTGCAAATCGGGCTGTTCGGCTAGGCGGCGCAGGAGGTGGTCTTTGAGGATTTGCAGCTCGCGCAGGGGGCTGTGGGCGGCTTGGATGGTGATGCTGCCGTTTGCGGGATTGCCGCCGGCTTCGGGCATTTTTTCAGGTAGCCTCAAGAGCTGGATGTCGGTTTGCAGGCGTTGCAGCAGGCTGGGGTTCGGGCGGGGCGGGATAAAGCTCGATTTCTGCCACGCGCGGCTGCTGGCGGCAAGGTGGTCGAAGAAGTCGCGGCCCTGCTTACCCAGCGAGGCGAGCAGGGGGTGGCCGGCTTCGGCGGCGGCGGGTGGGGCGCTGGCCAGGCGCTTGGGGCTGGGCAGGTCGCCCCAGTATTGCTGGCTGGGATTGACGGCGAAGAGGTGGATTTCGGTGTGTTCGGCCAGAGCTTCGAGCAGGTCGAGATACACGGGGGCGAGGGTGGAGATGCCGAAGGCGAGGTAGCGTTGCGGCAGGCTTTCGGCTCGGAGGGCGGCGAGCAGCTGCTGATGCTGGGCGGCGCGGTGGGCGGCAGGGCTTTGCGCGGCGAGGATGCGCCACAATTCGGCCTGCCAGGCTTCGTCGCTGCCCAAATCGTTGAGGCGGCCGCGTTCCCATTGGTCGAGCCATTGCGGGCGATACACGAGGTATTGGTCGAACACGTCGGCCAGGCGGCCGGCGAGGTGGTAGGCGGCGGTGGGACTGCTGTTCAGGTAGCCCTGCAACACGGGCGGCAGCGCGGCGGCATGCTCTCCGGCGGGATCAAGCAGGGGCAGCAGGCGCCAGCGCAACACTTCGGGGGCGAAGGGGTTCAGCCGGGGGGAGTGCGGCAGGAAACGGCGGGTGAGCTGCCAGCTAAGGGCGGCGGGCAGGCTGAACTTGAGGTTGGCGGCGATGCCGCTGCGTTCGGCCAAATAATGATTGAGATAGCGGCGCATGCCCTGGCTCTGCACGATGATTTCTTCGGGCGCGAAGGCGGAGGCAGGCGGGCTGGTCTGCATTAGGGCAACGGCGGTTTCGGCGAGGAATTCGAGGCGGTTGGATTGGTAGAGGTGGAGCATGGCTGGCCGCTGGAGGAAAAGGAGGATGGCGGCATTATAGCGAAACGGGCGGGGGCTTTCAGGTAGCCTAATCAAGCAATAGGGCAAAAAGGATAAAGGCTACCTGAAAATTGGTTTTCAGGTAGCCTTCCGTGTATTCAGGGCGTATTTAGCGGCGGCAGGGGGCGCGGCGCAGGCTGGAATAGCGGCCGATCACGCTGCTGATGCCGGCGGCGGCGTTGTCGTCCACATTCATGAAGGTTACCTGCATTTTGGATTCGCCCAATTCGGCGGATTGCTCGCCGCCGCCGGAGCCGGTGCGGGCGATTTGCGGGTTCAGCCCGGCTTGGCGCGCTTTCACGGCGGTTTGCTCGGCCTGGCGCTCGTTGACAAAGGAACCCAGGCTCATGCGGCCGCCGGATACGCTGGCGCCGCGGAAGCCCTGCGCGCGCAGCTTGGCAGTGAATTCCTGCACGTCGCCTTCGATGGCCACGCTCACCTGGTAGCGTTCGCCGCCGCGCTGGGCACGGCCGCCGTCGCGGCGGCGCTCGACCACGCGGGTGGCGGCGTGCGGCCAACGGGCGAGCAAGCCTTTGATGCGGTGGTAGTCGTCTTCGGGCAAGAGCGCGGTGGCGGTGCAGGCGGTGCTGGGGGCGCGGATGCCGCTTTCGGGCGTGGGCTTGGGTTGGCCTTCGGCGGGTTTGCTTTGGGCAGGGGCGTTGCCGCGGGCGGGCGAGGCGCTCTGGCGCGGGCGGGCGGCATCCACCGGCAATACGGGCACGCCCTGCTGCGCCTGCTGCGGCGCGGTGCTTTGAGCGGGCGCGGCATGCACCACCACGGTGGTGGGCTGCTGCGGCTGTTGCTGCACCACGGGCGCAGGCTGCGGCTGCGCCATGCGCGTAACCAGCATGCCGCCGAAAACGATGATGTTTAACGCCACCAGAATGGCAAACAGCCACTTCATGTTTGTACAGCCCAGTTGAGTAATCCGTGAAGCACGAGATTATCCACAATTTGAATGGGGTTGTCCAAAGCAAATTTTTCAGGTAGCCCCTGTTTGATTTTGGCCGCGCCGCCGCCGGTGATGATCACGGCGGTGGGCGCGTCGGGCTGTTTCTGCCGCAAACGTTCGTGCATCAGCATCACCGCGCCGCACACGGCATCGATCATGCCGCCGGCCATGGCATTGGCGGTGGGGGTGCCGAAGGGGTAGGGTCGGCCGGCGGGGCGGTTGAGGTTGGCGGTGTGTTGCGCCATGGCTTCCTTCATCAGGTTGAAGCCGGGCATGATGTTGCCGCCCAAATAGTGGTTGTCGGCGGTGAGCGCGTCGATGGTGACGGCCGTGCCGCAGCTCACCACCACGCAGGCATGCGGCGTGAAGAGGCGGCTGCCGAGGATGTTGAACCAGCGGTCGGCACCATGCTCGCTCACGCGGCGGTAGTGGTTGCGGATGCCCAAGGCCTGCGGCATGGAGCCCAGCCATTCGGGCTCGCGGCCGAGCAGCTCGGCCACGGCCTGCTGCTTGGCCGCGCCGCACACCGCCGAGCCGATGATGCGCACGTTTTCCCCGCTGTGCTGGCGCCAGCTGTGGGCAAAGGGCTCCAAGTTCCAATAAGAAGTTTTGTCCACCGCCACCATGCGGCCGTGCTCCACCCAGGCCCATTTGAGCTTGCTGTTGCCGGCATCCAGCAGCAGCATTTTGCTGTCGGCAGGCTTCGCCGCGGGCGCGGTGTGGCCGTGCAGCGGGCGCAGGCTGATTTCGCCGCTCACGATGCTGTGCTCCACGCCGTCGGCATCGAGGATGTGCAGCGCGCCGCTGTTGTCCACGCCCAGCGCGGTGCCTTGCAGCAGGGTTTGCCCGTCGCGTAGCAGGCGCACCGGCTGGTTTTGGTCGCGGTGGCAGGCGTGGTAGTCGGCAAGGAAGGGGGCGAGGCCTTCGCGGTCAAACTGTTCGAAGGCGACAGCCAAATCGGGCAGCAGGCGCTCGGTGAGGCGGGCAACGCTGGCATGCGGCGCGCTGCCCTGCACGGCTTCGGCAGCTTCCACCGCCTTGGGCTGCACAAAATTGATGCCGATGCCCACCACGATGGCGGTTTGGCTGTTGCGGCGGGCGGTTTCGGTGAGGATGCCGCCGAGCTTTTCGCCGCCGATCACCAAATCGTTCGGCCACTTAATCTGCGCCGGCACGCCCAAACCGCGCAGGGCACGGCAGCACACCAGCGCGGCCACGAGCGTGAGCCCGCCCAATTCGGCCTGCGCGCGGGCAAAACGCCAGCCGGCGCTAAACATCAGGCATTCGCCGATTCGGCTCTGCCAGCTGCGCCCCTGCCGGCCGCGGCCTTGGGTTTGGTGGTGGACAAACACAATGCGGCGGTGGATGTCGGCGCCCTGCTCTTTGGCCTGGGCGATGAGGTAGCTGTTGCTGGAAGGGTGTTCGGGCAACAGCTCGGCCTGCCAGCCGGCGGCCTGCGCCTGCTGCCGCAACAGGGCTTCGTCCAAAATCGCCAGGGGGCGCACCAGCCGCCAGCGGCCATCTTGCTGGCGCAGAAGGCCGCGGATGTGCGGCGGCATCTGCTGCCAGAGGGCGTTGAGCTGCGGCGGCTTGAGACCGATGCGGCGCGCCAGCTCGGTAACATGGTGCGCCTGGCCGTCGGCGAGGGCGGCGAGGAGCTGCCAGTGGATTTCCTGCATCATGCGGCGGGCTCCGAGGCGCGGATTTTGGCCAGGGTTTGGGTGGTGGAGGTTTGGTGCAGGAAGGGGATGGAATACACTTGGCCGCCGCGCGCGAGGGTTTCGGCGGCGCCGACGATGTTTTCAGGTAGCCAGTCGCCGCCCTTCACCAGAATGTCGGGCCGAACTTGCTCAATCAGCGCGGCGGGGGTGTCGCTGTCGAACCAGGTAACCACATCCACGCTCGCGAGCGCGGCGGCCACGGCGGCACGGTTGGCCAGCGGGTTGATGGGGCGGTCGCTGCCTTTGCCCTGTCGGCGCACGGAATCGTCGGTGTTCAGCGCGAGCACCAGTGCGGCGCCGAGGGTGCGGGCCTGGGCGAGGTAGCTTACGTGGCCGCGGTGCAGGATGTCGAAGCAGCCGTTGGTGAACACCAGCGGGCGCGGCAGTTCGGCAAGCCTTTCGGCCAAGGCTTCGGGCGGGCAGATTTTGCGTTCGAAATCGGGGGTGGGCCAGGCAGTCATGGCGCTCTCTTCGGGGTAATTAAAGCGCGGATGATACCATTTCTGCGCGCGGGCTTGGTGTTGGGCGAGCGGGAATTGCCGTATAATCCGCAAGATGTTTTTCAGGTAGCCTCCGGCGCGCCTGAGCCGGCATACAGGCTACCTGAAAAATCTTTGTCCACATTCCAACCCCACATCATGATCCGTTTCGAACAAGTTTCCAAAACCTACCCCGGCGGCTTCCGCGCCCTGCAAAACGTGAGCTTCAAAATCAGCAAGGGCGAGATGATTTTCGTGGCCGGGCATTCCGGCGCCGGCAAATCCACCGTGCTCAAGCTGATTGCCGGCATCACCAAGCCCACTTCCGGCAAAGTGTGGATGAACAGCCAAGACCTCGGCACGCTCAACGACAGCCGCTTAGGCTACCTGCGCCAGCACATCGGGCTGGTGTTTCAAGACCACAAAATCCTGTTCGACCGCAACGTGCTGCAAAACGTGCTGCTGCCGCTGCGCATCATCGGCTACGACCGCAAAACCGCCGACAAGCGCGCCCGCATCGCCATCGAGAAAGTCGGCCTGGGCGGGCGCGAGCTGGCCGACCCCATCACCCTTTCCGGCGGCGAGCAGCAGCGCTTGTGCATTGCCCGCGCCGTGGTGCACCAGCCCGGCCTCTTGATTGCCGACGAGCCCTCCGCCAACCTCGACCGCGCCTACGCGCTCGACATCATGGAGCTCTTCAAAACCTTCCACGAAGCCGGCACCACCGTGATTGTGGCCGCGCACGACGAAACCCTGATGGCCGACTACGGCCACCGCATTTTGCGTTTGCAGGAAGGCAGGTTTGCCGCATGAAACACTATCTCTCGCTGCATTTCGAAGCCGCCGCCCAAGCCTTCGCCCGCCTTTTGCGCCAGCCCTTGGGCACATTGCTGGTGCTGCTGATGCTGGCCGCCGCCATGACCCTGCCGCTGATGCTGTACCTCGGCGTGCAAAGCAGCACGCAGGTGCTCGGCCGGCTCAACCAAGCCCCGCAGATGACTATCTACCTCGCGCCCGAAGCGGGCGAGGGCGACGTGGCCGCCATCCGCGCCAAGTTGGCGGAAGACAGCCGCATCGCCACCGCCGAATACGTGAGCAAGCAGCAGGGCATGGCCGAGCTGCAACAGGCCTTCGACGGGCAGGATTTGGTGTCGATGCTGGACGGCAACCCGCTGCCAGATGCCTTTGTGGTCACGCCCAAAGCGGGCGCCACGCCGCAGGAGCAAACCGCGCTGCGCACCGATTTGGCGGCGCTGCCCAAGGCCGAGAGCGTGCAGATGGACGCCGAATGGATGCAGACGCTGTTTCAAATCAATGAATTCGTGCACCGGATTTTCTATTTCCTGGTGTGCACGCTGGGCGCGGCGCTGGTGTTGGTGGCGTATAACACCAGCCGCCTGCAAATCCTCAGCCGGCGCGAGGAAATCGAAATCACCAAGCTTTTGGGTGCGCCCGCTTCGTTTATCCGCCGGCCTTTCCTCTATCAGGCGCTGTGGCAGGGCGTGCTGTCTTCCGCCCTGAGCCTGCTCTTGTGCGGCTGGCTGATGCGCAGCGCCCGCCCGCTGGCCGACCAGATTTTCCGCCCCTACGGCCTGAATTTGGATTGGCGCTTCTTCCACGGCTGGGAGATGGCGGTGATTGTGGCGGTGGGGTGCGGGCTGGGCATGGCCGGCGCGTGGCTGGCCGGCAGCCGGCATTTGCAGGAGTTTAAGGCCAGAAGCCGCTAGGCGCTGCGGGCAAGACAAAGGCTACCTAAAAATGGCAGAAGCGTTTTCAGGTAGCCTTTGCTTTGCTGGCTCCACACCGGCAGAGGGGGCAAGCTCGGTATAGTGGATTAACAAAAAACGGGACAAGGCGGCGAGCCGAAGACAGTACAGGTAGTACGGCAAGGCGAGCTAACGCAGTAGCGTTTTTTGTTAATTCACTATAAATTTGTGTGGAATGTTCCGCGCAGCCTCAAAAGGCTACCTGAAAAAGTTGGCGCAAAGAATCAGGCTACCTGAAACGGAAAATCGGTTTTCAGGTAGCCTTTTTGCATCAAGCGCCGAGCTGTTATAATCGCCGCCCCTTTTTCAGGTAGCCCTCCGCCCGCCCACACGCACAAGGAAGCCCATGTTCAAACGCAAACCACAGCACATCCTGCCCGAAGCCCTGTTCCAAGCCGCCGCCCAAGGCGACGCGCTGGGCATGATGCAGGCTGCGGTGGTGTGGCTGCGGCAGGGCGGCGCAGCGGGCGCACCCGTGCGTTTCCGCATGCTGTGCCGCCATTTGCAGCAAGATACGGCCGCCTGCCAAACCGTTACCAACCTGCTGTGCCGCTGGCTCTCCAGCGTGCGCATTTATCCCACGCTCATCACCATCGGCATTTTCTCCCGCTCCGGCTTCGGCCACGAATTCCGCCACCGCCTCTACGAGCGGCTCAACCCGGCCTATAAAGACCGCCACGACCTGCGCGACGTGCTCGCCATGCTGTTTCACGGCCGCCACGACGCCGAATGGCTCGCCGCCATCCCCCTGCCCTGCTGGCTGCGCCTCCTGGCCTTGATGCGCCGCCACACCGACCCCGCCGTGTCCGACACCTGCGGCCGCCACCTGCGCAACGAAAGCCTGTATGCCGTGGAAATGCTCTCGGTGTGGGTGGCCGCCGAAGACCTCGACCCCGACCTCATCCGCCTCGAGCCCAAGCTGCTGGATGTGGATTCGCCCTTCGTGGGGCTGATGCGCGAAGTGTCCGACTGGCTGGCGCACTACCGCCAAACCCCCTTCGCCGGCATGAAACCCGAGCTGGGCGAATGGTTTGACCACAGCGCGGAACACCAGCCGCCCGCCTACGACGACAGCCACCTCAAAGTGATGATGAGCCAAAGCCGCAAGCTCATCGACCGCCTGCAACGCAAAGGCACCGGCGCCGGTGCCGGCTCCTCCATGCACGTGGCACACCTCCTGGAGCGGCTCAAACAAACGCTCAACCGCATGGAGCAGCTGATGGCGCTGTTTACCGCCCGCAGCTACCTGCAATGCATGCTGCGCACCCTGCTGCTCTCGCGCGACATCGCCGTGGCCGTGGTGGCGCAGCGGCGGATTGCCCCGCTGTGGCGCGGCAGCGTGAAAATGCTCGCCCGCAGCATCAGCCAAAATTCCAGCCGCCACGGCGAGCACTACATCACGCGCAACCGCAGCGAATACTGGGGCATGCTGCGCTCCGCAGCCGGCGGCGGCGTGCTCATCGCCCTGATGGCGCTGCTCAAAATCCACATCGGCAGCCTGGTGCAGGATCACTTCTGGCACGCCGTGCTGGTGAGCCTGAACTATGGCATCGGCTTCGTGCTGATCCACATGCTGCATTTCACCGTGGCCACCAAACAGCCCGCCATAACCGCCGCCAGCTTCGCCCAAGCCGTAGAGCGCAGCAGCAGCGGCCGCGCCGTGAGCCAGAAGCTGGCGCAATTGCTGATCGACGTGGTGCGCTCGCAGGGCGTGGCCGTGTTTGGCAACGTGCTGGTGGCCGTGCTGCTGGCCTGCCTCATCAGCTGGGGTTTCGCCCACCGCTTCGGCGCGACGCTGCTGGATGAAGCCACCACCGCCTACCAGCTCAAATCCATGGCCGTGTTCACCACGCCCGCGCTCCTGTTTGCCGCCATCGCCGGCGTGTGGCTGTTTTGCTCCGGCATCATCGCCGGCTTCTTCGACAACCGCGCCGACTATCTCAACCTCAAAATGCGCCTGCGCGAACACCCCCTGCTCAAGCGCATCTTGCCCGCCGCCTGGCGGCAAAAGCTGGCCGACTACATCCACAACCACTACGGCGCCATGATGGGCAACTTCTGCTTCGGCTGGCTCCTGGGCATGACCGGCTACCTCGGCCACCTCACCGGCCTGCCGCTCGACATCCGCCACGTGGCCTTCTCCTCCGCCAACTTGGGCTACGCCGCCGTGAGCGGCCACATCGGCCCCTTCTCCTTCGCCGCCAACCTGCTGATGGTGCTGATGATTGGTGCGGTAAACCTGCTGGTGAGCTTCTCCATCACCCTGTGGGTGGCGCTGCGCTCGCGCGACGCCGTGGTGGACGACCCGCTGCAAATCGTCGGCAGCACCGTCGCGCTGGTGAAGCAGAAGCCCAAAAGCCTGTTCTTTCCCCCGCCCGACGCGCCCGA
This sequence comes from Eikenella sp. Marseille-P7795, assembly GCF_916618725.1. NCBI lineage: Bacteria > Pseudomonadati > Pseudomonadota > Betaproteobacteria > Neisseriales > Neisseriaceae > Eikenella > Eikenella sp. Marseille-P7795. The sequence continues at coordinate 386,219 of NZ_CAKAJZ010000001.1, forward strand.
AGCCGACGCCGAGAAAAAGCCTGCCGCGCCCGGCAAATAACGGGCTTCCCGCACACGATCGAGGCTACCTGAAATGTGCCGCGGCATTTTTAACTTCGTTGAAGCTCACGTTTTCAGGTAGCCTTTTCAGTCAAACGAACGGGGCAGGCGGCTCATCTGCGTTGAGGCTACCTGAAAACTATTTGGGCGAAACACGGTAGGTGTGTGGCGCAGCCACGTACGCAGATAGGGAGGTTCAAGCAACGCTTGTTAAGGCATAGCTTCAACATCAGTTAAAATAACCGTATCATTTTTCAGGTAGCCTGCCGAGGAAAACATGATGGAAGAACCCAAACAAAATCATCACAACAACCCCACCGCCAAACCGCCGTATTCGTGGCGGGTGCTGATTATTTACAGCCTGTTCGGCTCGCCTTTGGGATCGGTATTGCTGCTGCTCGGCCTCGGTTTAACCGACCCTCATCCGGAGCAGGCTTTTCGGCTGATTCCCATCGCCGTTTTGCTCGGCTACATGGCGGGCGGCATCCCCGCCACCCTCACCGGATTGCTGGCCATGCTGCTGCGCCTGAAGCGCAACCTGCCTGGCATCGCTGCCGTCACGGCCATCGGCGCGCTGCTGTCGGGCATGTGTTGGTTAGTGATGGACATATTCAGCGGATTGGCCTTTACCGCCAGCGGCGCGGCAGCGGCTTTCGTGTTGTCGGCATGCCTGCCCAAGCCGGCGGAATAATTTTTCAGGTAGCCTTTGCCTGCGTTGAGGCTACCTGAAAATTTCGCCGCGCAGCAACGCCGCTTCGGCTTCGCCCAAACATTTTTAACTTCGTTGAAGCTCACGCTTTCAGGTAGCCTATAATCCGCCCGTTTCCCTTCCCGCAAACTATTTTCACGGATTCCCTATGCCCGCCGATATGCTCACCCAAGCCCGCCGTTTTTCCCTTTGGCTGTCGCGCCAGCTCGACAGCGGCCAACTCGATACCGCGCGTTTGCAGCCCCTGCTCGAAGCGCCCTTGCGCCCGCAGGATTTTGCCGGCTTCGCGCCGTGGGCCAGCATCGCCGCAGCGGCAGACGAAGCCGAGCTGGCGCGGCAGCTGCGCCTGTTGCGCCGCTATGTGCTGGCGCAGATTATGGTGCGCGATTTGTGCGGCGCCGCGCCGCTGGCGGAGGTAACCGAATCGATCACCCGCCTGGCCGATTTCGCCGTGAACACCGCGCTCGCTTTCGCCGAGGCGCACTACGCCGCGCTCTACGGCACGCCCATCGGGCGCTATAGCGGCGCGGCGCAGCATTTGAGCGTGGTGGCCATGGGCAAGGCCGGCGGCTTCGAGCTGAATGTGTCGTCCGACATCGATTTGATTTTCGTCTATCCCGAAGCGGGCGAAACCGACGGCCGGCGCAGCCGCAGCAATCAGGAGTTTTTCACCAAGGTGGGGCAGAAGCTGATTGCGCTCTTAAACGACATCACCGCCGACGGCCAGGTGTTCCGCGTGGATATGCGCCTGCGGCCGGATGGCGACAGCGGCGCGCTGGTGCTCAGCGAAACCGCGCTGGAGCAATATCTGATTGTGCAGGGGCGCGAGTGGGAGCGCTATGCCTGGTGCAAAGGCCGCGTGATCACGCCTTATGAAAACGGCATCCGCAGCGTGGTGCAGCCCTTCGTGTTCCGCAAATATCTGGATTACAGCGCCTACGAAGCCCTGCGCGGCCTGCACCGCCAAATCCGCAGCGAAGTGAGCAAAAAGGGCATGCAGGGCAACATCAAGCTCGGCGCCGGCGGCATCCGCGAAGTGGAGTTTGTGGCGCAGATTTTCCAAATGATACGCGGCGGGCAAAACCGCAGCCTCCAGCTCAAAGGCACACAGGAAACGCTCGCCGCGCTGGCCGAAGCCGGCATCCTCGCGCCCGAAGCCGCCGCGCGCCTGCTCGAAGCCTACCGCTTCCTGCGCCGCCTCGAACACCGCCTGCAATACTGGGACGACCAGCAAACCCAAACCCTGCCAGAAAGCCCCGAGCAGCAAGCCCTGCTGGCCGAAAGCATGGGCTTTGCCAGCTACGAAGTCTTTTCAGGTAGCCTCAACGAACACCGCAGCCATGTGGCCGAACAGTTCAACCACATCCTCAGCAGCCCCGAAGAAGCCGAAAGCGCCGCCGGGCAGCCGCTCGACGAGCTGTGGCAGGGCGAAGCCGATGCCGCCGAATGGGCGGGCGAGCTGGCCGGCCTCGGCTTCGAGCACGCCCAAGCCACTGCCGAAAGGCTGGCGCAAATCCGCAGCAGCAGCCGCTATCGGCATTTGTCCGTGCGCGGCCAGCAGCGTTTCGATGCCGTGCTGCCGCGCGTGATTGCCGCCGCCGCCGAAAGCAGCCGCCCCGCCGACGCCCTGCCGCGCCTGCTCGACTTCCTCGACAGCATCAGCCGCCGCTCCGCCTATCTCGCCTTTTTGCAGAAATACCCCGCCGCCTTAAAGCAAGTGGCCGAGCTGATGGCGCAAAGCCCCTGGCTGGCCGAATATTTGCAGCAACACCCCGTGCTGCTCGACGAATTATTGTCGGCCCAGCTCATGGAGCGCCCCAACTGGCCGCAATTCATCGGCGCGCTTTCAGGTAGCCTGCAAGCCGCCGGCGACCCCGAAGCCAAAATGGACGTGCTGCGCCGCTTCAAACACGCGCAAACCTTCCGGCTGACCGTGCAGGATTTGGCCGGGCTCTGGCCGCTCGAAGCCCTCAGCGACCAGCTCTCCTACCTGGCCGACATCCTGCTCGAGCACACCCTGCAACACGTATGGCAGGCCATGCCCAAAGTGCACCGCCCCATGCCGCAATTCGCCATCATCGGCTACGGCAAGCTCGGCGGCAAAGAGCTGGCCTATGCCTCCGATTTGGATTTGGTGTATCTGTATGACGACAGCGCGCCCGAAGCCGCCGACGTATACAGCAAATTCGCCCGCCGCCTCACCACCTGGCTCTCCGGCAGCACCGGCGCCGGCACGCTCTACCAAACCGATCTGCGCCTGCGCCCCAACGGCGACAGCGGCTTCCAAGCCCACAGCCTCGAAGCCTTCGCCAAATACCAGCACGAAAACGCCTGGATTTGGGAGCACCAAGCCTTAAGCCGCGCCCGCTTCGTGGCCGGCAGCCCCGAAGTGGGGCGCAAATTTGAAGCCATCCGCCGCCAAATTCTCAGCCTGCCGCGCGACGAAGCGCAACTGCGCCAAGAAGTGGCCGACATGCGCAACAAAATGCTGCCCACCCACCCCGCGCACGAAAGCAACGTGAAATACGCGCGCGGCGGCGTGGTGGACGTGGAATTCATCGTGCAATTCTGGGTGCTGCTCCACGCCCGCCGCTATCCCGAGCTTTTGGAAAACTACGGCAACATCGCCCTGCTCGACATGGCCGCCCGCCGCGGCCTGGTGAGCCCCGAAGCCGCCGCGCGCACCGCCGCCGCCTACCGCCACTACCGCCAAGTGCAGCACCGCCAGCAGCTCCACGGCGCCGGCGCCGTGCAGGTGGATGCCGCCCTGCTCGCGCATTATGCCCAAGTGGCCGAACTGTGGCAGACCGTATTCGGCGAAGCCATCCGCTAGAGCAGGCAAGGAAAAGGCTACCTGAAAAATGTCCGCTTGGCAGAACTTTGCTGCGCGGCATTTTAACTTCGTTGGAGCTCACGCTTTCAGGTAGCCTTTTGGGTTTGGGCTTACGGCTGGGAAGAGGCAGCGGGTTCGCTGGCTCGAGGCGGCGGGATTAAAACTTTACTCGCAAAAATAACTGTTTTCTGTTCATACGAATTTTCATCAGGGCAGCGTATCCCCCTGCCCCAAGGGTTTGGATTCTGCTCAAATTTGGAATAGCCTAATTCTGGCACAAAGGCATACATGGTTTTCTCAGCCATCAATTCATTGGTTTGGGTGTCAATCACCTTGATGGTTGTTCCCGCTATCCAATGTTTGCGGTTTTCCCAAGAAACATCGTTTTCGTAGGTAACAGCATAACGGGCGCGGGGATGGGGATTAGGCTGTTTATCCATAACCCAATTTCGATCCTCTCTTCGCGTACTGTAACGAATAATTGAGCCGTCTTTTTGTATAACATCAATATAAGCATACCTTGGTAACCCACTTGTAGCCCAAAGAAAAAACTCCTCAATATATGCCTCACGATCAAATTCACTCTCCACCGCCGCATCCTCCCACATCTGGTCTTTCCGCGGGTTGTAGAAGCTGTCTTGGTATTTCTCCCCCTCCCCGCGCACTTTCAGCAGCAGGATGCCGTCCACATTGTCTGCGGTGCGGTAGATCTTCTCGCCGGCGTTTTGGCACAGTTGGTCGAAGCGGGCTTTGGCAGGGTCGTAGCGTTTGCGCCATTCGGCTTCAGCCGCTTCGGCTTCCTGCCTCTCCTGCATTTTTTCTACCTGCCCTACCGCATAAAGCAGCCCGGCCACAACTAGCCCAGGCAGAAATATTAACTGCGGATTTTTATTAAATAATTTGGGGTTTATCTGATAACAGGCAAAACTCACGGCCACGATCAGCAATATTATCCCGCCCCAATGAAGCAGGTTATAAACAAAGAGGAAATCCTGTTCAGTAAACATGAATATTTGATTTACCTAAAATTAATGATAAATCCTACCTGAAAACGGCGTGCGAGCATAGCCCGGGCAAGATTGCTGCGCCGCCAAACCGCCCGCCGCCCAGCGCCAATCCAATCACGCTGCCGTCGGCTGAAGGCGAAAAGGCTACCTGAAAAACCGCAAACCGTTTTTCAGGTAGCCTTTTGCTGTGCCAAGCATCCGGGCTTATAAGCCGAACACACCCGTATCGCCCGCGCCCTGGCGGATGAGCTCGGTGCCGTTGGTCATGTCGATCACCGTGGTGGGCTCGGTGCCGCACCAGCCGCCGTCTATCACCAAATCCACGGCGTGCTCGAGGCGGTCGCGGATTTCGTAGGGGTCGGTTTGCGGCTCGGTGTCGCCGGGCAGCATCAGGGTGCAGGAGAGCATGGGCTCGCCCAGCTCGGCCAAGAGCGCGAGGGCGATGTGGTTATCCGGCACGCGCAGGCCGATGGTTTTGCGCTTGGGGTGCAGGGTGCGGTTGGGCACTTCTTTGGTAGCGGGCAGGATGAAGGTGTAGGCGCCCGGGGTGGCGGCTTTGAGCTGCCGGAATTGGCTGTTGTCCACCTTGGCATAGGTACCCAGCTCGCTGAGGTCGGCACACATCAGGGTGAGGTGGTGGCGCAAGTCGATCTGGCGGATGGCGAGGATGCGCTCCATCGCTTCTTTGTTGCCCATCTGGCAGCCGAGCGCGTAGCAGGAATCGGTGGGATACACGATAACGCCGCCCTGGCGCACGATTTCGGCGGCCTGCTTCACCAGCCGCTCTTGCGGGTTTTCAGGGTGGATTGCGAAAAACTGTGCCATGGCGGCCTCCTGCAAATCGGTGGGTGCGAAAGGGTGTATTTTAATCCTTCGGCGGTCGGCTTGTCTTGCTTTTGCGCGGGCGGCAGGCTACCTGAAAAAGAGCGCGCCCCCGCGCTTGGGGCACGCTTCACGCCGGCGGTGTTTTTTAACCGCGCTGAAGCTATAGCGAATCAAATTGGCTTTCGATACTAGGCAGCGAGCCGCAGGCAGTACAGGAGTACGGCAAGGCGAGCTAACGCCGTAGCGAAAGTTAAGTTGGTTCGCTATAACGCTTTCAGGCAGCTTTTAAAATCCATTTACCTGTTTAAACCCAAGCCAACGGCAGGCTACCTGCCGCTTGCTATAATCTGCCCGCATGAATGAACGCCACACCCATACCATGTTTGAAAAAACCGCCCGTTTCCTCCTCCCCGCCCTGCTGCTGGCCGCCTTCGGCATCAGCGCCGCCACCGAAACCCCAAGCGCCGAGCCCAAAGCGCCCACCGACATCGCCTACCTCTGCCAGCTACCCAACGGCCAAAGCGTGCGCACCGCCCTGCCGCAAGGCCGCTGCCGCCCCGTCCGCGCCAGCAGCCAACATGCCGAAGCCGCCGCTTCCACGCCCGCCGCAGCCGACACCGTGGCCATCCCCAACGGCCGCCCCACCAAAGAGCAGGCCGACAACGGCGAGCTGCCCGCCGTGTGGCAAGAGGCCGTGGCCGCCGCCAGCGATGTGCAGCTCGCCCAGCCCGTGCCGATGCGCGTTACCCTGCGACAGCAGCCCGTGCGAGCCGCCGCCATCCGCTCCGCGCCCGTGATGGTCGCCGCCAAACCGCTTACTCCCAAACAAATCATCACCCGCGACATCCAGCGCGAAGAGCGCGCCCTCGCCCAAGCCGAACGCGAGCTGGCCAACGCCCGCCGCCACCACCAGGCCGACCGCGCCGGCAACCTGCAAATCCAAATCGCCGACCGCCGCTCCGGCCTGCATTCGCTGCGGCAGGAATTGCGCCGGCATCAATAAGCCGGCTTGTCTGCCCATTCAAACTATCCATTTTTCAGGTAGCCTTTCCACAGCAAAAGGCTACCTGAAAATCTTTCGCCCCCGGCCACACAGTTGCACGCCGCCCGAGAACATGGCAGGCTACCTGAAAAATCTTTCCGAGGATCAACCATGTTTCAGGTAGCCCCTTCTTTTGCCCGCCGGAGATGCGCATGAGCCGTCAAACCATCATTATCATCGGCGGCAGCGGCTTCATCGGCCGCGCGCTGGCTGCTTCCTATCAGGCAAGCGGAGACCGTGTGCTCATCGTGAGCCGCGATCCCGCCCGCGCCCGAGCCGCCGACCCGCGCTTCGAATATATCGCCGCCCTGCACCACCTCTACGACACCATCCGCCCCGACGTGCTCGTCAACCTGGCCGGCGCTTCCATAGGCGAAGGCCGCTGGACGCCCGAACGCAAACAAGAGCTGCTGCACAGCCGCCTGCAAACCCTGCGCGCGCTGGCCGGCTGGCTGCCCAAGCATCCGCAGCCGCCGCGCCTCATCATCCAAGCCTCCGCCGTGGGCTACTACGGCTACGGCAGCGCCCAAGGCTGGCCGCCCTGCACCGAAGCCAGCCCGCCGCAGAAAGTGTTTGTGTCGCAGCTGTGCCAGCAATGGGAAGCGGCTTCGCGGCAATTGCAGCAGAGCAGCGGCATCCCCGTGGCCGTGTGCCGCTTCGGCGTGGTGCTGGGCGAAGGCGGCGGCATCTTGCCGCGGCTGCTCCAGCCCGTGCGCTGGTGTGCCGGCAAAATCGGCAGCGGGCGGCAGCCTATGGCGTGGATTCATTTGGGCGACGCGGTGGCCGCCATCCGCTTTTTGGCCGGGCAACAACACAGCGGCTGGCAGGCCTACAACCTCACCGCGCCCGAGCCCGCCAGCCAGCTCGATTTCGCCCGCGCCGCCGCCAAACGGCTGCACCGCCCGCTGTTGTTCCCCATTCCCGAAAAGCCCTTGCGCCTGATGCTGGGCGAACAGGCCGATTTGCTGCTCGACGGCCAACAGGTGCTGCCGCAGGCCTTGCTGCGGCAGGGTTTCCGCTTCCGTTTCCCCAATATCGGCAGCGCGCTGGACGACCTGCTGGGCTAGGCTTGCCCGATTCAATCGTTAGCCGCCTTAAAATCAGGTAAAATAGCGCTTTCCGTTTTCCCTTTTTCCCTTTCCCGAAAGCCCGAACATGAGCCAACCCCTCAGCTACCGCGATGCCGGCGTGGATATCGATGCCGGCGACCAACTGGTCGAAAACATCAAACCGTTTGCCAAGCGCACCCTGCGCCCCGAAGTGTTGGGCGATTTGGGCGGCTTCGGCGCACTGGTGGAAATCAGCAAGAAATATGAGCAGCCCGTGCTGGTGAGCGGCACCGACGGCGTGGGCACCAAGCTGAAGCTGGCTTTCGAATGGGATATCCACCACACCGTGGGCATCGATTTGGTGGCCATGAGCGTGAACGATATTTTGGTGCAGGGCGCCGAGCCGCTGTTTTTCCTGGATTACTTCGCCTGCGGCAAGCTCGATGTGGCGCGCGCCACCGATGTGATTAAAGGCATCGCGCAGGGCTGCGAGGAATCCGGCTGCGCGCTGATTGGCGGCGAAACCGCCGAAATGCCCGGTATGTATCCCGAAGGCGAATACGATTTGGCCGGCTTCGCCGTGGGCGTGGTGGAAAAAAGCAAGGTCATCAACGGGCGCGGCATCCGCCCCGGCGACGTGGTGCTCGGTCTCGCCTCCAACGGCGCGCATTCCAACGGCTATTCCCTTATCCGCAAAATCATCGAGCGCAGCCATCCCGATTTGGATGCCGAGTTCGACGGCGGCCAAACCCTGCGCCAGGCCGTGATTGCGCCCACCCGCCTGTATGTGAAGCCGATTTTGGCTGCGCTGGAAAAGTTTGACATCAAAGGCATGGCGCACATCACCGGCGGCGGCCTCACCGAAAACATCCCGCGCGTGCTGCCCGATAACTGCGTGGCGCAAATCGATGCACAATCTTGGCCGCTGCCCAAACTGTTCCAATGGCTGCAACAGGCCGGCAATGTGGACATGCAGGAAATGTACCGCACCTTCAACTGCGGCATCGGCATGGCCGTGATCGTGCCCGCCGGGCAGGCCGAAGCGGCGCAGGCCTTCTTCGCCGAACAGGGCGAAACCGTGTACCGCCTGGGCGAAATCCGCCAACGTGCAGGCGAGGAGCACCAAACGCAGGTGGCGTAAATTTTTCAGGTAGCCCCACCGCAACGGGAAGGCTACCTGAAACTATAACTCATTATTATTCATAAAGTTAAAGAGAGAAACAATGGGCGTTTACCGCTGCAACCATTGCAAACAGCTGGGCGAACACGCCATCCAACAGGGGGCGGTTTGCCAAAAATGCGGGCAACCCGTTACCGTTTACGACACCGTGTATTTCATCGGACAGCTGATTAGCCGCTATGCCGCCGCCATGCGCGAATTGAATGCATTGAAGGAGCAAGAAAGCGAACAGCCTGCCGGCGGAGAGGCAAACGAAGCTGCTCAATCGAATGAAACCAATCCGCTGCACGGCATCAAATTATCGGATACCGAAGTGCTGAGCACGGCACAGCAACATTTCGGGCTGGCGCAATGGTTCGGCAGCAGGCAGATTGTCCCAAACTTTGATTATTCCGCTGTGGATATGAGCGGCTATTACGATGAAGCTGCCGAGCGTATCGGGCAATATTACGGCGTATTCAAAGACATCATCGGCAGAATCACTTGGGCATACCGCAACAGCCACAGCGGGCTGAATTTGGATTTGAAAAAATATTCGCAAAAAGAAGCCCAGCAAATCAACAACACCTGCCGCGAGTTCTACAGCCACACCCTGTTTTCCCGCTATGCCTATCAGAAACAAGACAAACTCATCCATCTGAAACTGCAAAGCGCCGCACCTATCCGCCAATTTTTCAGCGGCGAGTGGCTGGAATGGTATGCGCTCGGGCAAGTATTGAAAGAGGCCAAGCAGCGGGGCAAGTCCTATTCTTTCTCTTGCGCCAGAAGTGTGGAAATCCGCTTCGCCAACGAAGATTTGCATGAATTGGATGTCGTTTTCCTGCCTGCAGACAAACAACCCCTAATCATCGAATGCAAAACCGGCGAATACCGCCGCAATTTAGACAAATACCTCAATCTGCGCAAACGGCTGAATATCCCAGCCGAAAACTTTATTCTATTGGTTACCGATATAGATGAAGCGCAAGCTAAAGCATTTAGCAGTATGTATGAATTAACATTCCTTACCCTGCCCATGCTGCCTGAACATATCAAGGCGCTAATGTAGGCAAAGGCTACCTGAAAAATCCCATCCATTATTCCAACAAAGGCAACAACATCATGGCAAAAAACATCGTAGTCATCGGCGCGCAATGGGGCGACGAAGGCAAAGGCAAAATCGTAGACTGGCTGGCCGAAGAATGCGCCGGCGTGGTGCGCTTCCAAGGCGGGCACAACGCCGGGCACACCCTGGTGGTGAACGGCAAAAAAACCGTGCTGCGCCTCATCCCCAGCGGCATCCTGCATGAAAACCTGCATTGCTACATCGGCTCCGGCGTGGTGGTCTCCCCCGAAGCCCTGCTCGGCGAAATTGATGAGCTCACCGCCGCCGGCGTAAAAAACGTGGCCGGCCGGCTGCACATCGCCCCCACCTGCCCCATGATCCTGCCCTACCACGTGGCGCTCGACCACGCCCGCGAAGCCTCCAAAGGCGCCGGCAAAATCGGCACCACCGGCCGCGGCATCGGCCCGGCCTATGAAGACAAAGTCGCCCGCCGCGCCATCCGCCTCGGCGAACTGGCCGACATTGGCCGCCTCGCCGACAAACTGCGCGCCAACCTCGAGTTTTACAACATGCAGCTGCAACACCTGCACGGCGCCGAGCCCATGCAATTCGACGACGTGATGGCCAAAATCGACAGTTTCAAAGCGCGCATCCTGCCCATGCTCGCCGACGTATCGCGCCGCCTGCACGACACCCTCCAGCGCGGCGAACGCCTGCTGTTTGAAGGCGCGCAAGGCACCCTGCTCGACATCGACTACGGCACCTGCCCCTTCGTTACCTCGTCCAACTGCTTGGCAGGCGCCGCCTCCACCGGCGCAGGCGTGCCCCCGCAAGCCCTGGATTACGTGCTCGGCATCGTGAAGGCCTACACCACCCGCGTCGGCTCCGGCCCCTTCCCCACCGAGCTGTTCGACGACACCGGCGCCGGCCTGGCCGAACGCGGCAACGAATTCGGCTCCGTTACCGGCCGCGCCCGCCGCTGCGGCTGGTTCGACGCCGCCGCGCTCAAACGCGCCATCCAAATCAACGGCATCAGCGGCCTGTGCATCACCAAGCTCGACGTGATGGACGGCATTCCCGAAATCAAAATCTGCACCGGCTACACCCTGCCCGACGGCAGCACCACCGACATCCTGCCCTTCGGCAGCGACGCCGTGGCCGGCTGCACCCCCATCTACGAAACCCTGCCCGGCTGGAGCGAATCCACCTTCGGCGTGCAAAGCTTCGACGCCTTGCCAGAAAACGCCAAAGGCTACCTGAAACGCATCGCCGAAGTGTGCGGCGCCCCCATCGCCATCGTTTCCACCGGCCCCGACCGCGTGGAAACCATCGTGCTGCAACACCCGTTTGCCGCCTAAGCCGCCGCGCGAAAAGGCTACCTGAAAATCCCGGCTTCGCAGAAACTTTGCCGTGCCCTGTTCCCACTGCGTTGCAGCCTTTTTCAGGTAGCCTTCCGCTTGCCCGGTTTGCAAGGGTGAGCGGAGCTTGGCAAGGCAAGACGGCCGCCCTCAGCGCCCGTGCAGGCCGCATGGCAACCGTTGCCCCCACTTGCCCAAGTACCAAAAGGCTACCTGAAAACGCAAGCTTCAACAAAATTCAAATCCAAACCAAGGAACCCTCATGACGCAACAACACACGCCGCCGCCCCGCCCGCATTCCCCCGCCGCCGCCTTCGGCGCGGAATGGCGGCGCTGGCGCATGGCCTTGATTTGCGGCCTGCTTGGCGGCGTGCTGGGCGTGCTACCCTTGGCCGCGTATCTGCTGCTCACGGGCAAAGCGGCGGGCGGCACAGGCCTGCTGCCCCGCCTGCTGCTGTGGGGCTTCCTCTACGGCGCCGTGCCGGGCGCGCTCACCGGTCTGGCCGTGTCGCAGCTCGGTTTGCGGCGCAACAAAAAAGGCGCGGCAGCCATGACGCTGATCGGCGCGGCCATTGCAGCGGCCTTCAGCACGTTTGTGGTGCTGGTGGATTGGCCGCAGGTCGATATGCAGATGCGGCTGCTGGCGGTGGCGGCATTTGCCGGCTGCGGCGCGGCGGCAGCCTTGGTGCTATCGCGGTTTCTGCCCAAGGCGTGAGCGGGCGGGCGGCGGGTTTTTCGGCTGTGCAAAACATCGTGGCAGCGAAAGCCGCTTTGCTCATTTTCAGGTAGCCTCTTCTGAGCAAAGGCTACCTGAAAATAGCCAACACCGATGCAACAAACCGGCTGCGCAGCAACAGCATGGGCGGGCTGCCGTTTATATCTCGAGTTGAGTGTTTGTTCCAGCTGCGGCTCACTTGAATTTTATCGGGATTTTTGGTATACACGGCCAGCAGTCTGATCGTGTTTTCATTAGAAATATCCCAACCCTGAAAGAGGTATCCAAAATGCGTGTTTCCCAATCTGCCCTTGTTGTGTTGTCTGCTTTGGCCCTGCTCGCCGCCTGCCAAAAAGATCCCGAGCCCACCCCGCCGCCGCAGGCGCAGGAACAAGCCCCCAACCCCAATCCCGCGCCGCCTGCCCCCGAACCCGCTTCCAGCACCAGCCTAATCCGCGAGCCGGCCGCCCCGCAGCAGCAGCAAGACCCGGCAGCAAATGCCATCCAGTCCAAACCGTTTGGCGAAGGAGGCACGCTGGCTTTAACCAAAGTGAAGGTGGTCGGCCAGATTCTGAATGTGGAATTTATGTATATTCCGCCCAAAAATGAAAGCGGCAATTATAAATTCACTAATGAGCATTCTGGCAAGGTTGCCGATTTTGCCTATATCGACGAAAGCACCAGCAAACGCATCAGCCTGCTGCAAGACGAAAGCGGCAAATACATGACCGACCCTGCCCCCGGCGTGAGCAATACAATAAGTCTCACAGGCAGTTCGCCCAAAATCATCGCGCTGAAATTCCCCGCCCCGGCCGCCACCACGCCCACCATCACCATCGATTTCCCCGGTGCGGGCTCGTTTGATTCGGTGCCGGTGAGCCGCTGATTTCCACCCGGCGGCATATGGGCGGCCTAGCGCCGCCCCGCCGCCCCTGAAGGAGCTTGCTTTATGAAAACATTGCGTTTCCTTGCCTGTGTGGCGGCCGTTTCCGCCCTGTGCGCCTGCGGGCAGGAGCCTACTCCCGCCGACCAGCAATCGCAGCAGGAGCAAACCCTTGCCGCCAGCGCGGCCGATTTGCAGCAACCCGCGCCCGCCGCCGCTTCTGAGCAGGCATCGCCCGCCTCTTCTGCCCTGTCGGCGCAGGGCAGCGGCCTATCTTCTCAAGGCAGCGGCTTATCTTCCCAGGGCAGCGGCCTCTCGGCGCAAGGCAGCGGTTTGAGCGGCACCGAAACCGGGTTTAACATCGAAATCAATCTATCTTCCGATGTGCTGTTTGATTTCGACAAGGCCGATCTCAAGCCCGAAGCCGATGCCGAGCTGCAAAAAGCCGCCGAAGTGATCCGCCGCAAAGGCCAAGGGCTGATTCTGATCACCGGCCATACCGACAGCAAAGGCTCCGATGCCTACAACCAGCGTTTGTCTCTGGCACGAGCTCAGGCGGTGAAAAGCTGGTTTGAAGCACAAGGTCTGCACCAGAACTACCAAATCGAAGGCCTCGGCGCCACGCGCCCCATCGCGCCCAACACCCACCCCGACGGCAGCGACAATCCGGAAGGCCGTGCCCAAAACCGCCGCGTGGAGATTATTGTGAACAAAACCACGCAGCTGGGGAGCTAGGTTTCCGCTCTAGCTTGGAAAGAAAGAGGCCGTTTGAAAGCAGCAAAATCTGTTTTCAAACGGCCTGTTTTATCGGCTTCCGCTATTAAGGCTTATAGCGGGTATGGTAGCCCGGGTTTTCTTCGGGGCGCAGCTGGTTGGGGAACTGGCGGTCGGTGGTAATATCCACCGCGGTTTGCTGAATCAGCTTATATACTTCGTATGGTTTTTCAATCGCATACAGGGCATTGCGGTTGCCGAAGCGTATCGTGCCGCGCTTAAACAAGGCTTCCAGCACGCCCACATACACCCGCAAATTATGCACTTCCGGCAGCTCCAGGCTGGCAATATCCAGCCCGATCACGCCGGCGGTGAAATAGAGGCGCTTGTCGGTGAGCGCGTAATCGATGCGGTACCAGTTGAAAAAGCGGTAGATTGGCGAAAATATCGCATACCACACCGGCGCCATATGCAACAGCACAAAGAGGTTGGCATGCGGAAACATCCCGTGCGAGGCGGCGTTGAACTTAGTGATGAAAAACAGGTCGAACAGCCCCCAGCACAGGGCGAAAGGGTAAATCAGCGGGTTGCCCATCACATACAGCAGGCGGTGCGGCTTGCCCTGCCACAGGATGTTTTCGTTTGGGTCGGTGAATTCTTTCAGCATTTGCCCCTCCAGACGGTTCATGAAACGGGATGATTGTACCATCAAACAATATATTCAAATTTATCACGTTTCCCCCGGCGGCTGCAGAACGGTTTGTGGAGGCCGCATGATTTTTCAGGTAGCCTTTCCCGCAGCCTTCAGCCCTGAAGAGGCTACCTGAAAACGGCCAACACCATTCCGGCCAAACCGGTTCGCAGGTACAATCCGCGGGCAAAACAGCCGCAGCCTGAAAGCCCAGCCTGCCGCACACCACAAGGAAACCCCATGAAACAATACCTGCTTGCCTTCGCCGCCGTGCTGTCCGCCCATGCCTATGCCCAAAACCCGACACAAGGGCCGTTACAAACCAACCCGGCATTATGCGGCTATGGCTACAATCCGAATTGCTCACCCAATCAAAGCGCAAGCAAACCTGCCCCCGACTTCTCCCGCCGCACCGATTATTATGCCGCCATCGCCGTCAATGCCCAAACCGGCGCATGGGGCTGGTCTACCGGCTTTTTCGGCCAAGAAGCCGCGCAGGCTGACGCCGTGATGAACTGCGAACAATCCGGCCGGGGCGGATGCCGCGCCGCTGCCTTCCAGCGCAACGGCTGCCTCGCCATGGCCTCCTCGCCCAACCCAACCGGCGGCGCAAATTTCCACTTCTCCGCTTCCGGCGTGTGCGGCAGGGTGGAGCAGGAAGCCCTGAACCGCTGCCGCCACAGCGGCGCAGCCAGCTGCAAACTCGACATCCGCCAGCTCAATGCCCGCCACCAATATTATCTGCACCCATAACGGACACGCCCAAAAACCGCCAACCAGATGATTACACAGCCTTTCTTTTTCAGGTAGCCTCTCCCATCCGCCAGTCTGTTTGCAGATTACCTGCCAACCGCATGGGGAACTTCAAATATGAAAATCAAGCCCGAAGACGGCAGCATCATTCTGCCCGGCGGCCACGCCATCACAGCGCACACCACTTTGGATAACTGGCTTGCCCTGTTTCCCGAATCCTGCCCGCATCATCCGCAGGCCGGGATCACCTCTTTCGGCGTGTCGTTTACCGAGCAATCCACACAATATGCCCTTACCGCTTGGTTCGAGCAGCAGCGGCTGGCCAGGCTATCCCTATTTTTCTGCCCGATAGGCAAAGACACGGGCTGGGAGGCATGGTCGGAGGCGCACGAATGGCAGCGCAGAAAGCAGTTTGAGCAATGGCTGGATCGGCAGCTGGGCGATACTCCGTGCACCATTCACCCATCGGCAGCAGGGCAATGCCGCCGCTTTACATGGGGCGACGCAGGGGCGTATTACCACCCGCAAGACGGCGGCGCACGGATTGTCGTCAATTATTGCCGATAGGCCTTTTCCAGCGGCCTCCAGCCCAAAAGGCTACCTGAAAGCGTCAGCTTCAACGCAGTTAAAACGAAGTTAAACCGCCCCGCCTGCGCCCTCCCCGTTTCCCAACCGGCGCAGGCGTGGCACAATCTGCTTTCCCCGATTTTTCAGGTAGCCTCACTAATAGGCGAAAATTTGAGATTACAATGGCATAAAATAGGCGCAATAGGGGCTCAGCCAAGCCGGTATATGACTGGGGATTTCCCGCAGTTTGTCTAGCACTCGGTCCTCCGCTGGGGCTGTTCTTTTTGATGTGTGTGATTGGTTGGAGCATTGATGGCAGCCATACTTCAGGGCTGTTGATAACATTAATGTTTTTCCCTCTCGCCGTACCATTCAGCTATATTTACGGCGGCCTGCCTGCTTTATTGGTTGGGGTATTGATCATGATTTTGAATTTGCAGCGAAATTGGCTCGGCATATGTATTATGGTCATCCTTGGCACATTAAGCACGACCCTAGTTTGCTTTTTTTCATTAAGTGCAACAGGCGACGACATATGGATATTCATCAAATGCGGCGTGGCAGTTTCCCTAGTTTTATCAGCTTTCCTGCCTAGGCCAAGATGAAGCCGCCTAAGTTAGCCTTTCTTATTTTTCAGGTAGCCTCAACCGGAGCAGGCTGCCTTCTACACAAGGAACCCCATCATGACCCAAACCATCCTCATCACCGGCTCCACGCGCGGCATCGGCCGTGCGGCGGCTTTGGCCTTGGCGCAAGACGGCTTCGACATCGTGGTGCACGGCCGCAGCCGCATGGCGGAAGCCGAAGCGGTAGCGGAACAAATCCGTGCGCTGGGGCGGCAGGCGCGGGTGTTGCAGTTTGACGTGGCCGACCGCGCCGAATGCCGCCGCGTGCTGGAAGTGGATATTGAAGCACACGGCGCGTATTACGGCGTGGTGCTCAATGCGGGGCTGACGCGCGACAATGCCTTCCCCGCGCTGGAAGACGAAGATTGGGATCGCGTGCTGCGCACCAATCTCGACGGCTTCTACAACGTGCTGCACCCGCTCATCATGCCGATGATCCGCCGCCGCGCGCCGGGGCGGATTGTGTGCATGGCCTCCGTGTCCGGCCTGATCGGCAACCGCGGGCAGGTGAACTACAGCGCGTCGAAAGCGGGGCTAATCGGCGCGGCCAAGGCTTTGGCGGTGGAGCTGGCCAAACGCAAAATTACGGTAAACTGCGTTGCGCCCGGTTTGATTGATACGGAAATTTTGGATGAAAACGTGCCGGTGGAAGAGATTTTGAAGGCGATTCCGGCGCAGCGTATGGGGCGGCCGGAAGAAGTGGCGCATGCCGTGCGCTTCTTAATGAGCGAACACGCCGCCTACATCACGCGGCAGGTGATTGCGGTAAACGGAGGATTGTGCTGATGAAAACGAAACGGGTGGTGATTACCGGCGTGGGCGCGGTGTGCGCCTTCGGCCGCGAGTGGCACGAAATCGAAGCCGCCTTCCGCGCGGGCAAAAACGCTGTGCGCCACATGGAGGCGTGGGACGCCTTCCCCGAAATGGAAACCCGCCTCGGCGCGCCGCTGCCCGCCTATGCCCCGCCCGCACATTGGACGCGCAAACAGCTGCGCAGCATGGGCCCGCTGGCGCAATACTGCACCGACGCCGCCGAACAGGCCCTGAAACAGGCCGGTTTACTCGGCGACCCCGTCATCCGCAACGGCAGCATGGGCGTGGCCGCCGGCTCGTCCAGCGGCAGCACCGCCGACGTGCTCGACATCGGCCTGCTGCTCGCCCATCAGCCCAACAATTTCAGCGCCAACACCTATGTGCGCATGATGCCGCACACCACCGCTGCCAACGTGGCCATCTTCTTCGGCCTCACCGGCCGCCTGATCCCCACTTCCAGCGCCTGCACCTCCGGCAGCCAAGGCATCGGCTATGCCTACGAAGCGATCAAATACGGCAAAATCCCCATGATGCTGGCCGGCGGCGCCGACCAGCTCTGCCCCTCCGAAGCCTATGTGTTCGACAGCCTTTATGCCGCCAGCCTCCGCAACGGCGAGCCCGAACTCACCCCGCGCCCTTATGATGCCGCGCGCGACGGCCTCGTGCTCGGCGAAGGCGGCTGCATGATGGTGCTGGAAGAATTGGAACACGCCCAAGCGCGCGGTGCGCACATCATCGCCGAAATCGTGGGATACGGCGCCAACTGCGACGGCAGCCACATCACCCGCCCCGAAATGCGCACCATGCAGCGCTGCATGGAGCTCGCCCTCGAAGACGCCGCCCTGCCGCCCTCCGCCGTCGGCTATGTGAGCGGCCACGGCACCGCCACCGAACAGGGCGACATCGCCGAAACCCAAGCCACCGCCGCCGTGTTCGGCCACATCCCGCTCAGCTCGCAAAAAAGCTACCTCGGCCACACCCTCGGCGCGTGTGGTGCACTCGAGTCCTGGTTTGCCGTCGAAATGATGCGCAATGGCTGGTTTGCCCCCACGCTGAATCTGGACAACATCGACCCCCGCTGCGGCGAAGCCGACTACCTCACCGGCCAAGGCCGCCGCATCGACACCGAATACGTGATGAACAACAACTTCGCCTTCGGCGGCGTGAATACCTCGCTGATATTCAAGCGTTGGTAGGAGCTACCTGAAAGCGTCAGCTTCAACGAAGTTAAAACGATGTCTTGCGAAGCAAGGCTGAGTTTCTGCAAAGCTAAAACGCAAGCTGCAACGGCGTAACGCTTTCGGCACAAGCGCAAAGGCTACCTGAAAAATGCTCGGATGGTTTTCAGGTAGCCTTTACCCCCACATGTTTCAACCTTTAACCATCAAAGGCGTTACCTTCAAAAATCGGGTGTTCGCCTCCCCGATCACCACCAACCGTGTTGTTACCGAACAAGGCTACCCGACTCCGGAAACCATTGATGTATATGAAACCAAAGCCAGAGGAGGCTTTGCAGAAGTAACAATCACCGAAAGCTTCATCGACCATGAATATTCTTGGCGGCATGAGCATGGTTTGAACCTGTGGGAAAACCCGATGTCCACCATCCACATGGAAGCTATCATGATACTGACCGAAGCAATCAAGGCGCACGGCGCGGTGGCCGCCATTCAGCTCAACCACGTCGGGGCAATGAACCACCCTGATACCATCCCCGGCCATAAAAATCCCATCGGCCCATCTGCATTTGTCCGTGAAGACGGGGTGCAGGGAGAGGAGATGACGGTGGAAATGATGGAAAAAACAGCCGCACAATGGGCAGAAGTAGCTTGGGTATGCAAATCTTTAGGTTTCCAAGTCATCAACCTGCATGGCGGACACGGCTGGCTGCTGAACCAGTTTATCTCCCCCAAATTCAACCACCGTACCGACGAATTCGGCGGCAGTATGGAAAACCGGGCGAAATTTCCGATTATGGTGTGTAAAAAGATTCGCGAAGTGTGCGGCAATGATTTGCTCATCGAATACCGTTTGTCCGGTTCGGAACGGATGGAAGGCGGGATGACGCTGGAGGACGGCATCGAGTTTGCAAAGATTATCCAACACCATGTGGATTTGATCCATGTAACGTCCGGTTCTTATCAGGATCACGTCAATACCAAGGCTTTCAGCTCCATGTTTGATCCGCACGGCTGCAACTTGGATTTGGCCGAAGCCATTAAAAAACATGTTGATGTTCCGGTTATTTCAGTGGGCGGGTTTAATTCGCCGGAACAGATTGAAAAAGCCATTGCATCGGGGAAATGCGATATTGTCGCCATGGGGCGCCAACAATTTGCCGATCCCGATTTTGTCAACAAAACCCGCGACGGCATTGAAGACCAGATAGCGCCATGTCTGCGTTGTTCTTGCTTCAACCCGCTGAGCTCTGACCCCGATGCCCGCCCGATTCCGGCACTTTGGCATTGCACAGTAAACCCTCGCGGACAACGGGAATTGCGCTGGCGGAATGCACCACAGCCGAAAGGCCGCCGCCATGTGGTCGTGGTACAGGAAATCACAGAAGACAGTGTGATTTATCTCAATAAAGAAGGCAAGCAACAGCAAATTGCTGCCGACCTGGTGCTGCATTGCTGCGGCAGCCGTTCAAATAAAGATTTGGTCAAACGGTTGGAAGGCGTTTGCCCGAGATTTATTGTAGTTGGCGATGCCCGGCAGGCTAGAACGGTAAAAGAAGCCACTTATGAAGGATTCTGTGCGGCAATGGATATTTTGTAAGCGCACAAGTTGAACGGCAAGATCTGTTTAACTGGCAAATACTAGGCTGTTTCCTGCCAATGATGGCGGAAGGATATGCAATCATTCCACCCATCAATCCGGCAGCAAAAGGCTACCTGAACTTTTTTCAGGTAGCCTTTGTTGATACGGGATAGGCTGCTTGAGCGGCATCCATCCCTATTTGTTTTTTTGATTATGTCCAAATTGCATGACCGTCGTTAAATAAAGAATTTCCGCCGCTATCCCCTCCCCCTCTATATTCGGAAGCACCCGATTAACTGCGGAGCAATCCGGTAAGGAGGTTGTTATGCATACGAATTTCAGATGGTTTGTGGCCTTGGTGATGTTTATCGTTACCGCATCCACCTCGCTTCTTTTGATCGCGCCGGTAACGGTGGTGGGGAGCATCGCGCAGTCTTCGGGCATGGCGCCGCCCACCATCATCACCATCGCCATGAGCACCTTCAATCTGTTCATTGTGGCCGCCGTGATGCTCGGCGGGATGCTGGTGGACAAATTCGGCGTGAACAAAATCTATATCGGCGGCCTGCTGCTGGCGATTGTCGACAATCTGGTAGGCCTGATGGCGGGCAATTCGCCCGTGGGCTTGTTTGTCAGCCGCGCCTTGCAGGGCTTGGGCACGGGGCCGATTATGGTGTCGGTGGCCGTACTTTCGCAC
The DNA here is from genome assembly GCF_916618725.1 of Eikenella sp. Marseille-P7795. NCBI lineage: Bacteria > Pseudomonadati > Pseudomonadota > Betaproteobacteria > Neisseriales > Neisseriaceae > Eikenella > Eikenella sp. Marseille-P7795. The sequence goes on from NZ_CAKAJZ010000001.1 coordinate 406,525, forward strand.
CAGTGGTTTAAGGAAAACGAACACGGCATCGTGGCCGGCTTGCAGGGCATGGCGGTGTCGGGGGGGATTGCAGCGGGCTTCCTGCTGGTGCCGCGCTTGGTGGAAGCCGCTGCCGGCAACTGGACGCAGTCGTATCTTACTCTTTCCGGCATCAATGCGCTGGGCATCGTGCTCACCTTTGCGGTGATGCTCGGCCCGAAACCGGCTGTTGCGCAACACACCGGCGCCGCGCCCGACGCTGCCTCCCCGCCGCCGGAAAAATTCAAAATGCTTCAGCCTTTGGTCATTCTGGGCGGGCTGTGTTTCTTCGGCGGCACTTGGCTGCAGCAGTCGGTGAACTCCATCGGTTCGAGCTTTATCGGCGACGAGCTGCACATGGGGCAGCTGGCCGGCGCTGATTTGATGTTCTACTACGCCATCGCCTTCGCCGTCGGCTCGCCAATCAGCGGCTTTATTTCCGGCATGCTGCTCAAAGGCAAGAAAGACAATTTGGTGCTGGCGGCCGCGTTTGCCGTATCCGCCGCGTTCAGCTACCTGATTGTGCATTGGACAGACACCGCCGGCCTAATTGCCTGCCTGATTGTGTTGGGCGTGTTCCAATCTTTCGTTAATCCCGTGGTGATGTCGTTCATCACCAAATCCTACCCGCCGCACATCATCGGCCGCGTGGCCGGCTTCAGCATGACCTTCAGCTTCGTGACAGGCATCCTTTCGCCCATCGCCTGCTCATGGATCTACAACCTGACCAAAACCTACAGCGCCTCGTTCCTCTTTATGGTGGGCGTATCCATCGTGGGCATCCTGTTGGGGCTCAAACTGAAAAAAACAGCGTGAAAGGAAGGCATCAAATGAATTTCTCATACAGCAAAATCGCTTTGGCCTGCACCTTGGCACTTTCAGGCAACTTGGCGTGGGCAGAAGGGGAAACCGTTTCGGCTTCCGCACCCGCCGCCGTGGCGAAACAAAGGGAATCGGCTCCTCATGCGGCAGCAGGCACGGAAAGGCTACCTGAAAACAGCCTAGCCGCCGCTCCGACCGACAACCCGCCAGCCCAAACCGCCGCAAACTTTTCAGGTAGCCCCTACGCCCTTTGTCCGAGAGCCTGCGGATAAAGGGTGTTTTCATCATCCCCCCGTTTGGGAGCGCCCGCCATGAACGTTGCCACCTTTATCGCCATGGGCACGGTGAACCCAGCCGGGCATGTCGCTGGATTTGGGCGCCATCGCCAAAGGCTACATCGCCGACGGCGTGAAACGGCTGCTGGCCGAAGCGGGCATAGCGCGCGCCATGATCGATTTGGGCGGCAACGTGGTGCTGCACGGCTCATCACCGATACTGCGTCGGTCGATATCGGTGAGACCGCGAGCAAACAGCATATCGTTCAGGTTGGTCAGCATCCCTAACCCGTAGGCATCGCCCATCGCGTAATCCGGGCGGAAATACTCCCAAAAGCCGAACAGGTCACGCTGCACCACCGCATCATCGGTTCCCGCCGGCCACGTTTTCACAAATGGGAAGGTGGCGAAATTCCCCACCTGCTCGCACACCACCAAAGCAGACTTGGAAGCATGTGCGCTCTCGCCGTGGCCGGAATGGTCATAACCGAAACTGAGCAATCCTTTCTTGCGGTAGCGGCCGCCTGGTAGCGGGCAGGCAGCCTGCAAACCGGCCGACAAGCCCACCGCCATCGCGCGACGGATGTATTTTTCCCAAATATGGTTCTGCGCCGAAGCGTTGATGCACAAGAACTGCCGAATCCACTCCGAATCCGGTAACTGTTCCTTCATCTCATCCACAAACGCCTGATTCAAAATCCCCAGTTCGATACCGAGATACACGTCTACCGGCGGCAATACATGGTAGCCGCCGGTATCAATCAACTGGGTCAGCACGTCCGCCCCTTTGTACACGCCGGTGATACGGATCTGCGGGTCGAAACTCACCGAGCTGTCCACCCCAAGGCGCCGGGCCGAACCCAGCATCGGCAGGAAGCGGGAAAATAGCCGGTCGGCCGGCATGTCGTCGATTTCTTCCAGAGAACCGATACTCAGGCCGTCACCGTCAATTTGGCTCATGATGCCGTAGCAGACGGCCTTGCTGCCGTTGTGGAACTGGTAACGCGTATCGGCAATCTGTCGCCGCCCGGATTTATAGCCGATCCAACCGCTCAAAATCGGGCTGCGGCGGATGGCATCGATGTGATACATCAGGTTGGTTTGGCTCTGCTGTAGGCGTGGCGCCACAATCCCTTCTTCTTGGAAAGGGGTAGTGGACTTCGTAAATCACCTTCATCTCGCCGCTGGCCCGGTCGAGGTATTCGCCGATCACTACATTGCCTTCCTGATCCACCTTCCATGCCGGCGCGCGCAAAACCACGCCGTCCGCCACAATCGTCTGCAGTATCTGCTGGACGATAGCGGTAATGGCCGCCTGCATATCGGCATAAATCTCCGTCAAATACCGTGGGTCGCGCTGCTCGAACGCGGCGTGGTGCAGCATAAACAGCTGCGTCTGCTTTACGCAGGCCGGCTGGCTGCGGCAGTATTCGCGATCCACCGTACAGGTGCGGCAGGCCGGGTAGCCATCCGGCTTAGCCGGGAAATAGGTGGCGGTGCGGGCATTCATGCCGTGCTTGAGCGCATTGAAGCGGGTCCTTCGCGTTTCCTCCGGCGTCGGGTGGCCTTCCAGATTCTTACGTACCGCCGCCTTACCTTCCGGCGTCTTCGGACCGGTGGCATTCGCCCAACCCTTCATTAGGTTGCGGTGCCAGGCCGCCTGGGCGCAGGTCTCCCCGCATTTCGGGCAGGCTGCCTGATAGGCAAACGGGTGCCACTCGTATTCAGGCGCATCCAGCACCGTTTTCGGGGCACATTCAAAAGTGTGCTTGCAGGCGGTGCAACGGAAAACAACGGTGTCGAGAGATTGGGAAGAATGGTCGCTCATACGGGCATTAAACGACCAAAGACAAGAACAAAACAGGGGTATTTTTGGCACAGGATAGGCAGTAAAATTTGCCCGGAACAGGAAAGGGAAGTATGAAACGAGCAATTATCTACGTGCGGGTCAGCACTGCCCGCCAAGCCGATGAGGGCATTTCCATCGATGCCCAAACCGACCAATGCAAAAAGAAAGCCAAAGAGCTCGGCGCTAGCGTGTTGCAGATATTCCGCGATGAAGGCGTCACCGGTACTTCAGCCATGAAGCGCCAGGCATTCCAGCGCGCCATCCATTACTGCGCGGTAAACGATGTGGACTATTTCATTGTGTGGTCTACTTCGCGATTTGCCCGCAATAAGCTGGATGCCGCCAGCTACAAACTGCTGCTGCGTGAAAGCGGTACCCGCCTGGTGTATGCCTCAATGAATATCGATAGCGATACCGACGAAGGCTGGTTCACCGATTCGATTATGGAGATTATGGATGAGCAGGTATCGCGCCAAATCAGCCGAGACACCCGCCGCGCCATGCTGAAAAACGCGGAAGAAGGCTGGTTCAATGGCGGCCGTGCACCGTCCGGCTATCAAATCATGACTCAAAATAAACGCCGAAAACTGGTACCAAACGATGCCGAAAGAACTCTAGTACAGGAAGCCTTCCGCCGCTTTGCAGCCGGAGAAAGCGCATTGGCAATTGCCCGTAGCTTTGCCAGCCGCGGCTATACCCGGCGCGGGGCGGAATGGCAGGCCGCCAGTCTGTCACATATGCTGAAGAACCGCGTCTATCTCGGACAAACTGTGTATAACAAAACCAGTAACCGTAAAACCAATCCGCCAGAAGACTGGGTAATACGCCAAACCCACGAGCCGCTGCTCTCGGAAGAGGAATTTGAAAACGCCCAGCGGCGTTTCCAGCCTCGTCATACAGCGGCAGGCAGCCCTTCTAGCAGTTTCCTGTTTACTGGATTATTGCGATGCGGTCGATGTGGCAAGGCGATGGTTATTGAGACCGCGACCAGTAAAACTAAGCGCCGCTACAATTACTACAATTGCAGCGGAGCCCGCAAAGGCTGCAACTGCATCATGCGGCGTATCCCTGCCGAAAAGATAGATGACTACCTGCTCAATATCGTTATCGACAAATTGCTTACTCAAGATGTAGTCAGTGATTTCATCAGCAAGGCTTATCAAAAGTATGCTGAAAAACGTGCCGGGGATGCCCAGCAGCGTAAACTGCTGCAAAGCGAACTGACCGAACTGCGCCGTCGTCGCAATACCCTATTTGAATTGGTCGAATCCGGGCTGGCCGGTTCAGACAGTCGCTCCCTGCTTGAGCGGCTGGCCGGCTATGATGAACGGGAACAAACCCTGCTCGTCGAACTTGATAAGCTAGATTCTGCACCAAGTGTTGAAAAAATTCCTGAAATTGATATTGATAGTGCCCTAACCACACTAAAAAATATCATTTTAAACACAAGAAATGCAAAAAAGCTCCGCATTCTATTGCAGAGCTTTATCCAAAAAATCGATGTCAATCCTACCGATGTAGTTATTCACTACCACCCAGAACGGGTTATTCATGATTCCACTGGGGTTCATAGTACGAAAGGTTGGCACGCCCACGGGGATTCTGATTTTGCTTTAAAACCAAAAATATAAAATGCATCTATTGCAGTAAGAAACAACGTAGCCCCAATTTGCCGCAAACAATCAGAAAAAATCAGAAGCAGATTTTTAAAAGTGTTGCATCATCGCCCATACTGAAAAACACAACAAAAAAGTTTAGTTTTTTCTTGTAAATGAAACATTTTTGTTGTATTATATATTCACTGTATAAGAAAGGAGGTAGAGATGAAATACAGTGAATTTAAGAAATGGTTAAAGGCTCAAGGCGTTGAGTTCACAACACAAAAACGCGGAAGCCACCAAAACATTAGATTAGGAAATAAAACTTCAGTTTTCCCAGACCACGGCAGCAAAGAAATCGGTTCGGGGTTAGTTAGAAAAATCAAAAAAGACTTAGGTCTTAAATAGGAGGGTAGCCCGAAAGGGCTACCTTATAAAACAAAATAATAAATTCAGAGGTGTACAATTATGTTAGCTTATCCCTATATTTTAACTCCAGACGACAACGGTACATTTTTGGTAATGTTTCCGGATATTCCGGAGGCGGCGGCCGTTGGTGAAGATAAAGAAACTGCCGCTATTGAGGCGCTAGACGGGCTACTTTGCGCGATAGATGGCTATTTTGAAGACCGCCGGGCTGTTCCGCTGCCATCGAAACCCGCCAAAGGGCAGCCGGTTGTAGTGTTACCAGCATTGGAAACCGCCAAAGTACTGTTACTGAATGAAATGGTTAGCCAAGGCGTACGCAAGGCAGAAATGGCGCGTCGACTGGATGTGCATATGCCCCAAATTGACCGCCTACTCGACCTGCGGCATAATACCCGCATAGACTTTTTGGAAAAAGCCGCCTCGAAGCTCGGCAAAAGTCTAAATATTAGCTTCTCGTAAATCCATACTTTCTTATACAGTGAAAATTATAAAGGCTGCCTGAAAATTCAGGTAGCCTTTTTTTCAGGTAGCCTGAAATCAGAACAACTGCCCTTGCGCCAGTGCGTGCTCAATACGCTGGCAGGCAATATCAAAGTACCGCCGGCAAAAGGCCGGCGCAATCACCCAGGTAGAGCGTTGCGCCGGCAAATTCTTGCTTAATCATTTCACACACCCAAAACAAAACCGCCGCAAAGCGGCGGGTTCTTACTTATCTGCCGTATCGGCCACCACGCGCCCATACGCCTGCCATTCGGCCAGGTCGTTGCGCTGCGTGTCAGCTATTTCTGCCAATCCTGCATATTCTTTCGCGCAGTTGCCGAATAACTGCCAGCCTCGGGCAGCGGCTTCATCAACCGTGCCGGCGGTGCCGGCGGTTTGGGGCAGGGAGCGACTACGGGCAGCGGCGTAGGCGCGCACGCGCTCAAGCTCGCCGCGCAGATTATCCACAGCAATTTTTGCATTTTCTCTTTCCTTTTCCACTTCGGCCTGCGCGGCGGCCAATTCCGCCTGCGCCTGCCTTTCTTTTTCCAAAACTGCGCCGGTTTGTTTCGCCAGCGCCTCGGTTTGCTGTTGCTTTAGTTTGGTCTCGGCGGCGCGGTAGCCTGCGCTGTAGCGCTGCGCGCCATACCAATATTCCCCGCCCACCACTGCCGCCAGCAGGGCGGCAATGGCTAGCGGTTTCCAATATTTGACTATCCACATCGTTTCTTACCTCAACAATACGGCCAAAATTTCAGGTAGCCTGAAAGCCAAAATCAGCAATATCAAGCCGCCCACAACGTGCCAGAAGGTTTTACGCACTTCTTTTGGACTCACATTCATTGCTTCCATCAAAAATACTCCTAGCATTTTGAAAGTAAATCGTTTATCATTCATACAGTTTTCAATCTTTCCGCTCAAAGGTTGAATACAGAAACCCCGCAAACCAGCCCAGTTTGCGGGGTTTCGCTTTTTCAGGCAGCCTGTTCCAACCGCGCCAAAAATTGCCGGTAGTTGCGCAATTCATGCTCCGCGTGGCGGGCGGCGTAGGCATCGCCGATGGCCTCGGCATCTGCCAGCACCGCCTCTTACTCGGCAATCATGCGGCGCACCCAGTCGGCTGTACTCTCATCTGCCATGCTATGCCTCGCTTTCGCCTTGCTTGCCTGTAGCATCTACTATCGGCAGCTCGTAGCGGATGGCTGCTGGCTCGGATTTAACGCACTGCTTATCGCGCCAGTAGCTAGGCCACCAAAAGCTCAATTCGGCAGCGTTAAACGGGATGATGCTCACCCGGTTGCCTTGGTTGCCAGCAAGCCCCATCAGGCGGCCTTGTCTGTCTTTGCCCACGATAAACATCACATGATTGCCGCCGGTGCGTTTTTTGACCGCCAGGCAGCCATAAGCCGGTTTGGATAAGCGGGTAAGGTAGCGTTCATCCGCCCAAGCCCCGGCGCGATACCATTGCGGCACAACAAAGCGATCAGCTTCGCCCAAGCACATACCAACAAATGTGGAGCACCAAGCAACTTCATCGGTTTTCCACCACGCTTTCTCTTCGCCGTTGTAGCCGCCAAACTTCACCAGCCATCGCAGGATTTCCGGGTTGTGCTGCGGGCCCGGTATCTCACGCAAGCCCAGGTAGCCTTTGCCTTTGGCAATCCACGGCAATTCAGTTTGTTTCGTCATTTTTCACACCTCCAAACAAAAAGCCCGCGCAATGGCGGGCAGAACGTAAGTCATTGATTTTCCCAGCTAGCCTTATATTGGGTGTTTTTACACCCAATAAAAAAATATCCCATTGTTTTAAAACAGGATATTTCTTGCTCTCCAGCTAGCCTTGTTTCAGTTATTAAGGATTACTTAATAACTGGTTTTCAGGTAGCCTGAAAATATAGCCGATACCGCTCAGGCTATATCCTGAGCGGTAAAGTCCATACTTTTTCAGGTAGCCTCAAAATAAAAACCGCCGCGTACCCGGATACAGCGGGCAGAGGCGGCGGTCGTCAAAACTATTCCGGCGGCGGTGGCGGCTCATCATCATCCGCCACCACCACCGGCGGCTTCTCGGCGGGGGGCTGGCGGTGGTAGCCCAGCTTGCCCAGCACAAAATCCAAGATGCCGCCCGCCGTATCGGGCGAGAGCGCACGCGCCGAATCCAGCAGCACATCGCACATCGTCCCGGCCAGTATCCCCACCATCAGCGCCAAGCGCGGCATATCCTTGGGCGTGAGGTCGTCCACCACCGCCAAAGACAAAAACAGCGCCGCGATTAAATCCCCGCATTTGGCCGCCATGCTTTTATCTTTGGCACGCATCGACACCCGCAGCGAGCCGACAAACGCGCCCACCACCGCCAGCAGTGTTTTGCTGGCAAAAAATCCCGCAAGCAAATCATTCACGATGCCTTCTTTCCGACCGTCTGCGCGGCCTGTCTCTCATCACGCAACATATCCTGCAAATGCTCGCCCACCAGCCAGACTGCCAAGCTCCAAATACCCAATGCGCCCATTAAGTCATAGCCCTGTCCTGCCGTACGGAGATACAGCCCGACGGTGTGGGCGTGCAGCACGGCATCATCCAGTGGTATTAAATCCCACTTATCCGCAGGCAGCGGCATGGTTTTCATGCGCACGCCCTTGTCGCGGATGCTGGCGGAGTAGCACTCGTATTCCTGCCCGCCTGCCGTTTCAGGCAGCCTGACGGCAAGCTCACAATGTGAGTACCGCCCGCGCGTGAGAATGCGAGTCAGCCCATCAGTAAACCGTGCCGCCCATACGCGCCAGCCCGTGCCGCCACGGTGGCCGTGATACAAAGCCAAGTAAATCATTTGCCCACCTCGCCCAGCTTGTCGGCAATCGGCTTAATCTCAGCCAAGATTTCCGCCGTGCGTTTCTCTACTTCGGAGGCGGTCTTCAGCACCTTCAATTCAAACTTACGCATCCGCAATGCGCCCAGCTTGCCCATTACCATGCGCAGGTTGTCGGCTTGGGCAATGATGATGTCGGTCGCTTCGCACGCAGTCTTACCCGCAGGCACGGCAAAGGCGGCCACTTGAGCCGGTGCTTCGCCCTTGCAGCCGCCGGCCTTGTAGTCGCGTGCCTGCTGCTCCCTGAGCTGGTATTCCGCCTCAAAGCGGGTTACATGGCGGTAGGCTTGCTCCACCGCGTTGTTGATTTCGTCCACGCCGCGCTCAATGGCTTCGGCCAGCAGTTGCGCTTTAGCCTCCTTAGTCAGCACCCAAGCCTTGCCGTTCCACGTCTGATGCTCGTTTTCTCGCGGCGTAAAGGTCAGCCCTTCCGGCAGTTCGCCCAGCTGCTCAATCAATACCTCCGCGCCATCTGCCGTGCGGTAAGGGCAGCAGTTCGATTTTGCCCAGCACTTGGCTTTGCGCCGTGCCCACCTTCTCTTCCAGCTCCTCCTGGGTTACCGCCTTGCTCTTAAACTCTTCAAAAACGCTGGTATCCAGCTTCGCCGCCAGCTTGCCGCTCACATTGTTCACCGCGCCTTCCGCGCTGGCGGCAGCGGCTTCGGCAGCCACCCTCGATTGCTCCGCCGCCTGCTTCGCGGCAGTCGCGGTTTGTTGGGCAGTGGTGGCCGTCTGCTGCGCTGTCGTTGCAGTTTGCTGCGCGGTAGTGGCCTTGCTGGCTGCCCCGTCAGCCACCTGTTCCGCCGCCGTGAGTTTGGTTTGCAGTTGCTGCAACTGCTTTTTTAATTCCGCCAACTCACCGGCGGGGACACCGCCACCCGATCCAGCTTTCTCTAACTTCTCTACCCGCTCTGCCAAAGCAGTAGCAGCATCCTTAATCTGCTTCAATTCTTCGGCGGATGCACCGCCGCCGGCTGTCTTTAACTTTTCCGCAACCTCGGTAAAGTTGTCGTTACATTTCTGAAACCCAACGCGAATACTGTCGCCGCCCGTCCCGTCGGGCAGGCTGCCTAAATTGACTTGTTCCATATTGTCTCCAATAAAAAAGACCCGTCAGGGTCTCAGTAGTGATGCGCCTATACCGGCAACCGGCACAAAATCCAGTTTTCCGGGACGTATTCCGGCGGGTTGTACACGTTGCTGTTGTGTTTGAGCGAAACGTATTTGTACACTTCCAGCCTGTCGTCGCTATGGCGGTAGCCGTGGTTGGCCCAGAACGGGAAAATATCCGCCAAATCTTCCTCGGTCGAATCTAGGACTTCATCAATCAATTCCAACCATCCCAGCCGGGCGCTGACTTCTTGCTGAATTTCTTTTTGCGCCTCCACATCCCAACCGCCCCAGGTTTCAAACTCACGCTGCGATTCCGCCTCATTGAACGCTTCGCGGTAACGCTGGCGGGCTTGCTGCCGTTTCATTGCTTCATCCGGTGAGTAGTCCGGGTTCGGTATCGTCATAGTCACCGGGTCGCGCTTGAATAGCACGTTGGCCACCCGCTGCAAATTCCATGTATTACGGAATACCCAGTCGCCTACTCGGTCTAAAACCGTCGGGCTGCCCAGCATCTCGTCCCGCGACATATTGTACTGCGGGGCGTAGTAATCCCACCCCATTGCCTTGTACGCATCCGACATCCGCGGCGAAACCGTCGGGTTCCACGGCGCACCGCGATAATCGTCGGGCACCCTTGGAGCATTCACGCGCAGCGGGGCGTTGGAGAAGGAACGTTCCAGCATACTGTGCGAGCCAGCACCGCCAACCGCATTCATCAACCCGCCGCCCGGCAGCTTGAACTGCCCGGCGCTGCCGTGGGCTAGCGGATTGCATACCTGCCGGTAATCATGACCGCCGGTAATGGTGTAGATGCAACCATTGGTACCGGGCACCCCTTTCACGGTGATGGCCTGCCCTTTGCGGGTCTCTTCGCTATTGGACAACAAGCGCAGATACGGGCGGGCGTTGTTGAACACCTCGTAGCGCAACGGTTTGTCGGGGTCTCCTTCAAATAATTCGGACAGTTGCCGGCGGTGTGTTGCATCACCCTCTTTGACCTGCCGCCTCAGCCGCCACAGGGTCGGCAGCGTGTGCGCCGGCATCGCCACATACTGCGCCCGGGGGATATTCCCCATTTCCAGCGGTGCGCCACGGTGGCTGTGCCCGAACATATCCGACCGCTCTTCCGAAGTTATCACGTACTTAATCGGCATCGGCTCATAACGGTAGGCTACCAAACCATAGGATGGCGGCGGCTCTACCGTGGAGCATTGGGCAAAGTATTCCCAAGGCACCCCGGCCAAATCGTAGAAATGCACCGTAAGCTCGGTATTGGCCGTCATTTCGACATACAGCCAGCCACCGACACAAGACACCAAACCAAACCCGTCTGTGGGCGAAGTGATATTGTTTTTATCTAAAATCGTGCTGCGGAAAGTCATGGTTACCGGTAGGCCGGTGGCCACCGGTCCAACTCCCACGCCCGAACGGAAGGCCGCCAACTGGTACTGCGGGAATTGCGGGTCATTCTGCCCATTCGGCGCGTGATTAAGCAGGTTGGCTAACTGTATATCCTGCCCGGAAAATACCGACCACACCAAACGCTCGGCCTTGTCGAACTTGTCGCCATCGTAGCCGCTGCCCCAGCCGTGGATTACTGCCGGCAATAAACCAGTAGTGCCCGGACCGGTAGCACCATATAGTGAGAACTCGTAGCGGTAGGTTTTCTCCGTCACTATATCTCCGCCAGATTCACGGAACGGGCGGCGGCTACGACCCGAATCACGCATAAAGTTGGCAATTCCCCGGGCACGGAGCGAATCTAAAGTTATGTTTAAACTGCGATCGCCCAACCCGATTTCGCGGCCATCGGCAGCCACCACCGTTAAATCCCCGCCCGGGCGGCGCAACACCTGCCGCTGCCGAAACGTCACGCTGCCGATCAGTTTCGGGCAGTACAGGTGCTTACTGAGCACATTCAAGCCTTCGGCGTTGTACACCGCCAATCCGTAATCATCCATTGTAATACCCGTATAAAAACTGTCTGCCGGCGAAAGCCCCGCCGTAATGCGGGACGCTGCTCCATAACCCACTGGCTGCTTGGTAGCTGACTACCCAACACAAGGACGCGCCGTCAAAGTACACCTCCACCGAATGCTCCACATCCGCCGAAACGGTGAACGCGTGAAACACCGGCATAATGAAGATGCCTTTGAACTTTTCGCGCAGCGGGAACAGGATGTCCAAATCAATACGCCCGGTTGTGGTATTCCCCAGAATAATGACCCCTTCGACCACCAACGCAGAATCCAAATTGGTATCCAGCACATTGCCGTTGTTGTCATATATCTGGATGCCGTATTCATCGGCCATCATGTTCTCCTATCAATCCCCCCAGTTGGTGAGCTTACCCAACCGCACCATCACATGGCCTTTCTCGTTGCGTACAATCAGGCCGCGATAATCCAACTGGGTGCCCACCTTGCTGTTGGGGTCGGAACGCAGTTGCGCCCCGTGCTCTTTAGTCACGATGAAGCGCCCATCCGCCATATGCAAGGTACCGCCCCGGATGTCCGGTGCTTCGATGGTTTGGTTGGCCTTGATGTGCCGCCCCAAAATCGAGCCGTCGGCAATTAAATCCCCGTTGAAGTAGGTTTTGTCGCCGGTTACCGTGAACATCGGCAATTTCTTGTTGTTCCACAGCACCAGCTTGTCAGCCTGAATCACTACCTCGGACTGACCGCTGGTACCGTCCGCCAACAGTGAGATACCGCCCACCACCTTAGTGCCGGTGCGGGTATCGGTGCTCACTTTCAACGTGTAGGCCGCGCTCAATTTACCGTTTAAATCAGCAAACGACTGCGCCACCTGCGTTACCGATGCCTTAGCCCCGGCCACTTCGCTTTCCACCGCCTGCACTTTGCGGGCTTGGGCTTCAGTTCGGGTGGTGAGGGTTTTCATCTCCTCGGCTACAGTGGCGATCTTGTCGCCGAACTGCGAACGTACGGCGTTGATGCGTTTGGACAGCACATAATCCGCCTCGTTCATCTGGCTGTAAAAATCCCACTTGCCGGCCAGCTTGCCGGTATTGCCGGCCATGCCGTTGTTGTTACCGGCCAAGTTGCCCACCAAGTTCAGCAACTCTTCCCCGGCGCCGGGTGCAAACTGCTCTTTGCCCAACTTACCTTTGAGTTGTTCCAACAGCAGGCTGGGGTCGTCGCTGCATACCCCGTCCACCGGCGCCGTCCATTCTCCGGCCAGCCCGGCGCTGTCCACCAAGCGCAGCCAGAAATACCAATGCTCGCCGGTCTTGACGTTGGTAAGCTGGTAGTCGGTTTGTGGCGCAGGCAGTTTCGCCAGCGGCATAGCCTGATTAAAATTGTTGCTCCTACCGTAGCGGATTTCAGTGTGTGCTTCCGCCAGCAGCGGGCTGGGCAGCGTCCAATTTAGGCCGATGGCAAACAGCTTGGGCGTGGGCCGCACCCCGGTAATGGTGTAATTCAGGCTCCAAGCCTTTTCCAGCGGTTTAGACAACACGCCGCGCGCGGTGCGGCCGCGGATTTCGGCGCGGTAATCGCCGTTGGGCAGCCCTTGCAGGCTGATTTCGGCACTGGGCGCATCCGGAATATGCCGCCACAGCCGGCCGTCTTTAAAAATCTTGATGTCGTAGCTCACCACCTGCCCGTCGGCACTCAAATTCTCCCAGCTTAGGGTCAAATCCCGCCCGTTGGTCGATAAGTTACTGTTGCCGAGCTGCGGCTGGCGGCCGTATTTGGTGGTTGCCCCCGCTTCAAACAGCGCGCTGTTGTCCACCGCCGCGTATTTGGTCGGGTCATGCCGCAAGGCGGTAATGGTGTACGTGCCGTCATCGGTATTTTCCTTGATGCTTACCGCCCGATACTGGCGCGGCACCACCTTGCCGGATAAAGCCCAATGGTCGTCGTAACCCAGCCCTGCCGGGTCGCCATCCAACAGCAGCTGATTAGGCTGCGGCTGTGATGCCACTTTCAGGCTGTAGTGCTTCGGCACCGTTTCGCCTTGCGCATTTTGCTCGAGCGCAAGGTATTGGAACCACCAACCGGCAAGGTTTTCCGTGATGACGCGGTCGAGGGTGACCACCCGGCCGCTCACCGCCAACACCTGCCCGCCCAGCTGTGCGCCGGCAAAGTGGTTGTCCGCGATTTGGATAATGTCGTAGGGCAGGTGTTTCAACCCTTCGCGCCCCACGGTAAACGACACCGCATCCTGCTGGCGCAGGCCGGTTTGCAGTATCCATTGCCCGTAACGCACCGCCTGCCCGCGTGTGGTGCAGCCGAACGCGGTTACCGACTGGATATTCAGGCCGTAACGCGCCACTGCCTCCGGATCGGCCACATACTCGGTCTTACTGCGGTAGCTGTCGTATTTGTCGGCAAAGCGCACCAACACGGCGGTATAGGTGGATTTCAGCGCCACGCCGTTGTAGGCAAACTGCCCGTCCACCACATTGCTGTTGTCGTACTGCGCCACCGGGTCGCCGCCCTGATCCAACAATACCGACAGCTGGTTGCCGTTCCACAGCGGCATACCACAAAAGGCGCTCGCCAGTTCGGTGAGCAGTTCGCCTGCCTGCCGCCGGTCGGTCAGGTAGGCATTGCAGGTAAAGCGCGGCTCCAGCCCGCCGAAGCCGTCCGGCACCATCTCATCACAATAACGGGCTACCTGATACAGGCTCCATTTATCGATGTCTTCCGACGCCAGACGCAAGGCCAGCGTGGAGTAGCGTTCCTGCTGCACCAAATCGTAAAACACCCACGCCGGGTTATTCGTCCAAGCCGTTTTAAAGCTGCCATCCCACAGCCCGGTATAAGCGCGGGTTTCCGGGTCGTAATTAGAGGGCACTTGCACCTCGATGCCGCGAATTAGGTAATTACGACGCGGATTCTGCCCGCCGAACTGGTCGGAATCGATGCTCAAAGCCGCCAGCGCGGTAAACGGGTAGCACAGTTTGGCATCCGTAATCTCTACGTAACTGGCAAAAAAAGTGCTGTTTTGAATTTTGTCGCTGGTGCTGTCCGGTGTGGGGCGTGAAACCTTGATGGAAAACGGCGCCTTCGGCAGCCGGTCGAATACCTCGTCATGGTAAAACGCGCCGCTGCCCTTCTCGGTAAAGTTCACATGGCGCTGCTGTTGCACGCCGTCATCGTTGAGCAGCTGGATAATCAGCGTGGTATTCGCTGCCAGCGTGTCGCCGTTTTCCTGCACCGACGCATTGCGCTCCACGCCCACCGTCACTCGCAGCCTGGTCGGGCCGCCGTCGGATACGGTGCGGATAACCGGGCTTTGGTTTTTCACCGGATTAGACACCGATACCGTGCGCTCCACGCTCTCCCAGCCCGGAATATAGGATTGGTCGGGCGTGCCGCGCTGGAATACCGCCGTTACGCCCTTAAAGTTGTAGCTGCCGTCAGGATTCTGCACCGGCGTATCGTTGAAGAACACGCTTTTAAACGGCGCATCGTTGCCGTTGGCAAACCCGGCCACCACCCCTTCGCTGATCACATCCACGATGCGCAGCATCTGCGCCGAAGACAACTTATTCGGTGCCTCATGCGGCGTGCGTGCGCCGCCACCGCTTTTCTGCCCACCCATAACCCTTACTCCTAATCCTGCTGCAGTGCCGCTGTGTAGTTACGGGCGCGCACCGAATCGTCATTAAAATCCGTGTCGTAATACTGCCCGTTCGGCGCTTTCGCCGCCTGCCCGGCAATCGGCGTTCTCACCAGCCGCAGGGTAACGTCTGCCGCCGTCGGGTTTTGCAGCACCGGGTCGCCGTCGGTATCCACCCGGCGCGACACCACACCCTGCGATGCCACCCGGCTGCCGCAATACACCTCGCCGTAAGCCAGCGGCACCGGCTGCCCCTGCGCCGCCGTGTTGTCCAAATTAGAAAACGCCGTATTGCGCCCGGCCTTCTGCCCGCGCTGCTCATTGTCCAATTTCGGCGGCCGCGCCAACATCTGCGCAATCCCGCCCGCCACCAAACCAATACCGGCGCTCATCAATGCCCCGGCTGCCGCCCAGCCGAACGGGTTCCACCACGCGAACGCAATCAACACCACACCGGCGATAATCTGCCCCGCCTTGCCCGCACCCTGAATGCGCGGCACGATGTGCAAAATCCCGCTTTCAGGCTGCCTGAATTCGTGCTCCAGTTCCGCCTCGCAGAAATCGTGGCCGTTGAAGCGCACCTGATAAAACCCGCTGCCTAAAATTTCCCGGAAGCCGGGCAGTTGGGTGAGCAATGCCCACACCGCTTCCGCCGGGCTTGCAGCGTGCAAATCAAAACGGCGGCCGTATTCGCGCAGGCCGCCGTGTAAGCAAACTGTAATCATGAATTTATCCAAAAAGGAAAACCCCGAACTTAAAGCTTCGGGGCTTTCTTTCAATCAATACCGACGTTATTCCAATTCGGCAAATATACAGCTGGATCGCCTCAATGCCTGAGCAGCTTCTCCAGAGTAAATATTCTCATTTAAATAGTAGTCAGCCTGAATGCGTTTCCGTTTCAACTTTTTCAACAAATCGGCTACCACTCCGGCGGATTCTGTTCCCTCCCTATCAAAATAGAAAATCAGATTGCTGTGTGTTCCACCAGCCTCTTTATTGCTGTATTCATAACCGTTTCCTACGGCGTATTCCAATGCTTTATGCATAGCGGCGTAATATGCACGGCTGATACACACCCGGTCATCCGTCTCATTCTCACGGGGCATGGATTTAGCAAAGCCAAGGAAGTTTTCCGCCTGTATCATAAGTCGGCACCCGCCAATTCGCAGCCGATAACCAGCCTGGATAAATCAAGCCCGTGCTCCAACGCATAACGCACCTTGGCGCGGCTGATGGCGATATCGCAATCAGCCACCGCTTCCGGATCGGCATCCGATACAGCCAGTAGGGTCAGATAGGCGGCATCCCCGTCTGTATCGACTGCGTCCGCCAAATAGGCCACCCCAGATTCTTTCATGGCATGGCCGGCTTGAGCTAGTAGGCGTATTAGATGCTCTTCAGCAACACCGGATGCACGAAGTATGCCTATTCTTTCCTTTTCGTTCATCGTATCTTTCCCCAACTTATCCAAGCGGGCGATTACTTTTTCCATCAAGCCGAGCTGCCCGGTAAAACTGCCACGGTTGAAACAGGCGCGTAACCAGTCCGGATTGTCTGCCGACAATTCAAAAAGATATTCTGCCAGCTCATAGGCGGATTCTCGCATATGCAGGCGGATAAGCGAATTAAAATAACACATTTCCACATCATAAATAGAATGTGGCAGCCGCCGCGCTGCATCGAAATTTACCTGCATTTCCGCTATTTTCTGTTCGTAAGTCAGATCCTCTTTGAATACGGATACCGCGCCTAATATGGTATACGCCCTAAAGGCTTCATTCGTTCTGAACAGTTTTCTCGCCTCCTGTTCGATGCGGGCGATATTAAACGGTTTAAGGTGCGATACCCGGTAGGCATGGCTGATCGCCTTCTCTAGTTCATAGGCGGTAGTTTGAGGCTTTGGATTCATGACAGCATTTTAGCATAGTGGCTAATTGGCGTGTTCCAAATCATTCAGCACCGCCTGCAGCATTTCAGGCTGCCATTGCCGGTGCCGCCAAATACTGTGCGTGTGCCGTTGCCAATAAGGCCCGTAGCCATCGCGGCGGCTTAATTGGCCGAAAGCATGGTGCAGCATTTCGCCGTTGCCCAAATACAGCAGCACGTGCGAAGCCAGTCCGTCAAATTCGGTCAATACCACGTCCCCGGGCTGCAAATCGCGCACCCGCGCAAACCCTGCCTTCTCGGCCAGCGCCAAAAAACGCCCCTGCGCCGCGTCATCGTCGATATCGCCACGCCGCACCGGCGGCAAGTCAATCCCCGCCAGATGGTAGGCATCCGCCAGCAGGCTGTAGCAGTCAAAACGCCCGTATTCAAACACCCGCCCGCGTAGGTGCGGCACCGGTGCGAACACTTTCAGGCTGCCTGAAACGGCGAGCACCCAAGGCAGGCCGTTGGCCGCCTGCATTTGCCGGTCGGCACCGGACAGCCACGGTTCGCCCTGCGGGTGAGAATGCACAATGGCGCACACTTCGCCCTGTTCCGACACTTCAATTAAATCCAACGGCGCGATTTCAAAGCGTGCCAACGGGTCGGCCGCCACGTTGCCGCAGGGCCGATACAACTGTTCCCCGTCCGCCTGCACAATCAGGCCGCAGCATTCTTGCGGTGCTTCCTTGGCCGCGTGCGCCAAAATCGCCGCCTGTACGGATTTTGTCATCTCCAACATTTCAGGTAGCCTTTTCAGGTAGCCTTAAGAGGCCGTCAAAGTTTTATCCACCCCCACCCAGCCACCGAAGGGCAGGGCGGTGGTTTCGCCGTAACGCGCCTTGCAGCCCTGCAGCTTGCGGCTGCATTCGTCTTTTTCCGGGTCGGCAGTGGGCATGTCGAAGCGGTCGGCCACCGGCTTGCCCCGATAACCGCAGGCTTCGCCGCGATAATCGAACGGGCAGTAATCGTGCAGCATCAGCCGCGCCGGAATCACTGCCCCGTCCGCTTCCGAAGGAGCGGCCAGCTCAAACTGCGCCGATTCGGCGGTGAGCGATACCATCCGCTCCACCAGATACTTGCTCACGATTTCCTGCGCCGGGTCGGCCTGCGGGTTGCCCTGCGCGAAGTTGGCGGCATCCAGAAAGCGGGCATACGTCTGCCGGCGCCATACTTCCGCGCCGATCAGCTGACCGAACTGCTCGGATAGGCCGGTAACCGTGCCGTACACATTAGCCAGCGTAACCTTAGGCCGGTTGCCCGCCCCCTGGCCGCTCGATTCGAAACCATCGGCCTGAATCGGCAAACCCTGATAAGCCTGCCCCTTCCATATCACCGGCTGCGAGAGCTCGTTCATCAGATTGCAGTAGCGCAGGATTTCGCCGCCCAACGGCCGCAAATCCAGCTCCCACAAATCCACCAACACGCCCTGATCCGCCGCCGACAACGCCCGCAGCATCGGAATCGACAACTGCTTCATACGCGGATTCATGCGAGCACCTCCTCAAATTTCCAAGACAACTGCCACACCTTGCCGCCTTGGTGCGCTTCGCGGTATTCCGCCACCTTAACCAGCAGCCTTTCCCGCCCCGGCGGCGTCCAATAAAACGCCCGCACCCCGGCATGGGCATCCAAAAACGCCCGCACTTGCGAGAGCGTTTCCGGCAGCCCGCCCAAGGTTACTTCCCAAGTCTGCAGCTTGGGCCGCAGTGAGAGCGCCTGCCGCTGCTCGTAGCCGTCGCCGAATTTCACCGTGCGCACGGCGAATTTGTGTTCCGCCGAAAACTTGGCCTCCACCGGCCAGCCGAATGTTTCGATTGCCATTTAATTACTCCGGTGGTAACGCCCGCCAACACGGGCCACGTTATCCACGAACCATTGCTCAATCATGCCCGGCAGCGCCACCGCCAACGCTTTAGCCATTTCGCTGCTGCCCTGGCTGTTGGCTTCGCTGCTGCCGTCTTGGTTGATTACAATGCTCACCTGCATATTGTTTGGCTGCCCGCCGCCGGACACCGCCGCCGCCAGCGCCGGGGTCATCCCCACCACGCCGCCGTCGGCATAGCCGCGCAAGCGCGCCGCCTCCACTTTATGCACCCCGCCGAAGCGCCGCACATCAGCCTGCGAAAACACCACCTCGCCACGATGCACGATGCCGGCCGGTTCGTATTTGCCGCCGTCGCCGGTGTAGCCGCCAACCGCCAAACTTTTCAAACCGCCTACCACCCCGCCGTCGGCATAGCCCCCAAATGCCGATTTCATGGCATTGAGAATCGCCATCTTAATCAGCATTTTGGATAGGTCTTGCAGTACCGACACCGTGAATTCGCGGAAATCCAGTTTGCCGGTGGCCACAAACGTGCCCAGCGCATCCGACATCCTGCCCAGCGAATCAGTTACCCCGTCCGCCATTTCCTCGCGCATTCCTTTGAAAGAATCCGCATAGCGCGTGAAACCGTCATTGATGCCGCTAAGCCAGTCATCACTTTGTGCCTGCCGCAGCCGCTGAAATTCTTGACGTGCCTTTTCCGCTGCCTCTTTCTGCTGGCGCAGGCCGTCCACAATTTCCGGACTGGCACCGTCGGCGATAGCCTGCTGGATTTTCAGGTCGTATTCGCGCGCCAGCCGCAGCCGGTCGATTTCATCGGCGGTTTTGCCGGTAAGCGACAATTCAAACGCCTTATCTTCAAACCCCTTATTGGTTTCCAGTGCCAGCGTTTGAATCAGCGTATTATATTTCTCGGTTACGCTGTTCACCCGCTCCTGCGCATCGGCCTTTTGCGCCAATGCCAGCAGCGTTTCCTTTTCGGTGGCGCTGAATTTCTGATATTCCGGGCTGGCGAGCAATTCCAGCTGGTGCGAAAACGATTTGCCCAGGTTTTCCGACCACAACTGCGCCTGCAGGCTGGCCTTTTCCGACTGCTGCGTCAGCCGCGCCAGCATCCGTTCGTAGGGCGTGGCAGCTTTTTCCGCCTCGGCAAACAGCCCGCCGCGTGCAAACGCCTTGGCGCGGCCGTCCAACCCGCCGGCAAATTGCGCGGCAATACGGGCATTATTCCAGTTTAGGTGGAAATGCCCGCCGTTCGCCCCCGCACTCGGCCGCTTGTATTCATTGATCAGCGTGAAATCTTTTTCCGACAAACCAAGCTCGCGGAAATACGCCCGGATTTGCCGTTCCACTTCATCCGATTTGCGCGGGTCGCGGATTGAAAAATCGAAGGCCAAACCCGCCCCGTGCGTGCCGGAGCTGCGGTTGCCCTTGCGCCGGAAATAGTCTTCGGAATGGTGGTAATCGTCGTTAAAAGCAGAGAAATACACCAATTTGTTGCCGAGCAGCTGCTGCATGGCCTGCGCGGCGGCAAACGTACCCGGCGCCACATACCGCGCCTGCCCGTTCACCGTGCCGATGGCTGAAGGCTTCAGCCGCAAACCCTGCGCCGTGGTGGCAAACTGATTGCGTTCGCCGCGCGGCCGGCTGCGCCGCTGTCCGCGTTGCTCGGCCTGTTCGCGTTTTTGGTGCGCCGCCGTCACCAGTCGCGCGGTCTGCTGTTCCATCTGCCGTACCTGCGCCGGCGAGTTGTGCGGGTCGGCTTTGAAATCAGCCAGATTCCTTCTTAGCCGGTTGATCTCCCTTGTTTCTTCTTCGCGTGCCGTCAGGTTACGTTCGTATTCGCGATTGGTTTCAGCCAAAATCTCCACACTGTGGCGGCGGCGGCGCGCTTCTTCCTGCTGCAGTTTTGCCTGTTGGTTTTCTTGCGCCAATTCGCGCTGCAATTTAGTAGCCGCCTCCCGGTCGGCATTCAACGCCTGCTCGCTAAACACGCGGCTGCCGGGGTGGTTGCGCTGATATTCCTCTCGCTCACGAATGCTTCGGTTCAACGCATCCAGCTGTTCCTGCTTGGTTGCATCACGCCCGATGCTCTTCATTCCCTCCCAAGCACCGGAGGCGGCGTTCTTAATTCCCAGCCAAGCCTTTTCAATCGCGCCGAGGTTTTGTACCACCCGGCGCGACATCTCCGCCGATTCGTCGTCGTACTTCCTTTGTACTAAGCGGACAGCTTCCTGCTCGCGCCCCTGTTCCTGCAGCGCCTTCACTTGGGCGTACACATCGGCGGTCATACTTCTATACACGCCCGACATAGCCAGCACCGCTTTCAGCGGGTCGTTGGCAATTTCGATGTATTTAGCGGTCAAATCCTCCACCGATTTGCCAGTGACTTGCGATTGCAGCACCACCGTTTGTGTAAAGCGCTGATAATCCTCAGATGCGATCTTGCCGCTGGCCACAAACTGCAACACTGCTTCGCGCGCATCGCTATAACGGCCACTCACTTTACCCACAGCTAAAGCCAAATCCGCCAACTGGCCGGCAGTCAGCCCGGCACTGTCACCGGAAAAAATCACTGCTTTTTGGTATTCGCGCCCCTCCTCGCTACCTTGTTTCATGGCGTAACCCAAACCAGCCACCGCACCGCCAAAGCCTAATAGTGCCACCTTGCCCAGCGATACCGAAGCCGCCAAACCACGAAACATCGTACTAAAGCCGCCGAAGCTGTCACGCAACTGGCCGCCCTGTTGCAACGCAACCAGCAGCGGGTTTTGCCCGCCGGCCAGTTGGGTCACAATATCGGTAAACTGCGCCGGCACCTGCCGCATGGCATTGTTGTATTGCCCAAGCGAAATATTGCCCACCATCTGCCGGTGCTGCCGCGCCACCGCCACATTAGCCAAATGCAGTTCGCGCGCCCGCTCCAAATCATGCAGCAGCGGCGTCAGCCGGGCTTTATCCAAACCGCGCTGCCCTGCCAAAGCCTCGTAGTAGGCACGGCTGGCCTTGCCGCCGGCCTGCATCGCCGCAATATCGCGCTTGATGGCGTTTTCCAACGAAGTGTAGGAGCGTTCGCGGCGTTTGTTGGCGCGTTCCACCTCTTTTGCGCTGTCGCCCGCGCCTTGTCCGATTTTATCCAGCCCGTCCGCACCCCGGCGGCCGGCTTTCTCCGCCGTTTCCGCCAGCGAGCGCAACGATACCTTAGCCTCTTCCACCCCGGATTTCAGGCCGGACACTTCCGCGCCGATGGTTACCACTGAATCAGCCATTTTTACCCTCCTGCCACATCTCCAATACCGCCTGCTCCATCACCCTAATATCGTGCAGCATTTCCGCGCGTTTTTTCTTACGAATGCCCCACGCCTGCATCACGCCGAACAGCGCGGTGTAATCCAGCCCGTAAGCACCGGCCATACTCACCCGCCATTGGGTGGATACCGACGCAAACAGCTGTACCGCCGCCCAACAGTCCGGCCACACCTGCACCACATCCTCTTCGCCGAAATCCTCCGGCGTGAGGCCGAAAGCCGCCATTTCCGTTTCGGAAGCTTCCGGCCGATACAAGGCACGGGCGGCGGCAATCAGTTTCCCCGGCGGGCAGTAACCAGTTCTTCGCTGTACGCAGCAATCAGCGCGTGTGCCGCGCCGGGATAGTTATCCAACAGCGTGCGCAAGTTGCTGATATTGAATTCATCTTCCAATTCCCATCCCACCACTAAGGCTTCCGCCAATTTAGGGTCTGGGTTGTCCACGTTGTCCGCCCAAAACCGATCCAATTCGTTCAAACCTCTATGTTTGAACTCGAATACAGTTTCCACCACCCCAACACCGGGCACAGGAATATCCACCTTGCATTTAAATGTCGGGTTCGGTTGCAGTTTCAGTTTGCTTGCCATATTTCAGCCCTCCTTAGCCGAGATAGCGGTTGGGGCGGCCGTTCATGGCGTAGGACGCCTGAATCTTCATGCCCTCGTTCATGGTGGTGGTCGCGTTTCGTTCACCGATAGATAACCGTTGTACACCACCACGCTGCCGTTTTTCAGGTTCAGGCGCAGCGGCACCTGTTTGCCCGCACGGCTCGCTTTCACTGCGGCTTGGTAACCGGGCAGGGTCGGGTCATCACCCAGGGAGATACTGATTTGCGTGGGCGATACCGTGGTCGGCAGCTGGCGCGAAATGCCGTCTTCCATAAAGGCATAGTCGTAATACTGCTGCTCGCCGCCGGAGGTGGAATATTCCAAAATCTGCAGCAGCTGCTGCCACGTTTTAATCTTGCTCAAGGTGCCGCCGCCGCTGCCGGTCGGGAAACGGGTTAGGTTGGTGGTGTCGATGCCGATCAGCTTCACGGTGTTAGCCTGCACATCGCCCACTTTAAACACACAGCCGTTCAAATCGCCCCAGCCGCTGGTCACCAAGATGTAATCGCCGTTCTGCAGGCCGTGCGCCGTGGCAGTCAGTACACATTCCGCCGCATTGCTGGCGCCGGTAAAGGGTTTTTCCGCTTCCATTTCGGTTGCGATAAACACGGTCGAACCGTTCGGCAAAGTCATAGCCATAATTCACTACTCCATAAAAAACGCCCGCAACGGGCACAAAAAAAGCCGCCCGCCCACGGCGAACAGCCAAACAAAATTTACACAGCCAAGCGCTGCTTATTCCAATACATAAAAATCCTGCCGCATCCCGCGCAGTTCGGTTTCCGGATCGTAATCCGCCTGCGCCGCACCAATCGGCGCCACGCCCGGCAGCGCGGCCAGAGCCTGCTCAATACGCAGCGACAGCGACACCGCCTCCAGCCGCGAAACCGCCCACACCGCCAGCTGCAGCCGGATTTGATAGCCACCCGGCGTGGCATTATCTATAAACAGATTGCCCGCACCGCCCACCCGCTGCAATACCACCAGCGGGCTGCCGGCATCATCCGGCGCAAAATCGTGATACACCTCCACCGTCGGCAGCGCCGAGCGGATGGCATCAATAATGGTCTTTTCCACGAGCCGCCTCCTTAATGCGCTCGATAATCAACTGTTCCGCCTGCTTACGCATCGCATCAAAGGCCGGGCGCAAAAACGGCTGCGCCGGCGTGCGCACCGTGCCGTATTCCACCATGTGCGCATAGGGCACATAGCCTTTGTTCGACGGGTTCTTGCGCCAGCCGATTTTGTATTCCTCTCTCTGCCCGTTCAGGCTGTTTTCGTCGATGTGCCGGATATAGATTGCCTTTTTCAGGCTGCCCGGCTCAAATAAGTATTTGCGTCCCGCCGTGCCGTCTTTGTTCCGGCGGCTGTAAAACCAGTGCGCCGCCTCGCTCCTTGGCGCCCTCTCTTCCGCCTCGCGCCGCACCAGCATTGCCCCGGCCAGCGTAGCCGGCCGCAATTCCTGCCCCACCCGCTCCGCCAAACCGTCCAGCTGTCCCAGTGCCGCCGCTAAGTCCACATCCAATTCCAGCATTTATTCCGCCTTTTCGCACACCAAATCCACAAAGCGGCGCTTTTCCTCGTCCGGCAGCACCGCTTTAATGTCGTACACCGCCCCGTGCGGCAGCTTCAGCCGCATCGTGTGGTCAATATCGCGCCGGAAACGGATGCGCACGCTGGCGCGTACCACGCTGATTTCCTGATCCGCCTTCAGTTTGGACAGACCGGAAACATGGCGCACATCCGCCCACAGCTGCCGCACATCCTGCCAATCCCACACCGTCGCGCCGCTCGTATCGGCGGTTTTCACCTTGCGCTGCACCGTCACCCGCGTATTCAATTCCCCAGCTCGCATTGCCTGCTCCCAATAAAAAAAGGCTGCCTGAAATTCAGGTAGCCTGCTATACAAACCCCACCAACCGACCTATGATTTCCTCTTTGCCCAACGTTAAAGGAAAAAACATGGCCGCCCAACACCCATTAGCCCGCGAATTAGCGGCGTATGCCGAAAACGGCGTAATCCTCGACACCGAAACCACCGGGCTAGACAGCAGCGATGAAGTCATTGAAATTGCAGTCATTGATACTATCGGCAACATCCTACTGAATACCACGGTCAAGCCAAGCCGCCCCTATGGCGACGATAATGAAGCAGCGTCCGTTCACGGCATCCGCTACAGCGAACTGCTGGATGCTCCAAGCTGGCCGCAGGTTCAGGAGCAGCTAATCGATATTGCCGCCGAGCGCCCGATTTTGATTTACAACGCCGATTTCGACATCCGCTTGATGCAGCAAAGCGCCATCCTGCACGGCATCGCCCTAGCCGAATACCGCGCCGGCTGCATGATGAAGCTGTATAGCCAATGGTATGCCGCCCGGCATCGTGAAAAGCCGCGCCGCCACCGCCTGATACAGGCTGCCTCCGATTGCGGCGTGCGCGTTACCCACGCCCACCGCGCCCTAGCCGACTGCCTCACCACCTTGGGCGTATTCCGCTATATGCTAGATAACAGCAGCCACCTCACCGTCGATAACGACTACCAAGCCCGCAACCGGCGCACCAACACCAACGCCAACCCCCACGGACACCTCTACGGGCACACCGTGGTTTTCACTGGCGATTTGAGCCGGCCACGCCCCGAAATCCAGCAGATGTCCGCCGATGCCGGTTGCCGCTGCACCGCCAACGTCAGCCCGAAAACCACCATATTAGTGCTGGGCGCCACCGATTTATCCGCTGTGAAAAACGGCACCAGCAGCAAAGAGCGCCGCGCCAGGGAGTTGCAGGCAGCCGGGCATCCGATCCAAATTCTGAACGAAGCCGAATTCATGCGCCTGCTCGGCGGCTAATCGTCCGCCAGCGCGTCCATGCACTTATGATAATGGGTCGCCTCAAAATCATTGCTGGCCCGCTGCTTTTCCGCCTCCGTGGCGGCCACGGGATAAAAATGCGCTTCTCGGGCAATGGTGTTGTATAGGCTTTTATTGGTGGTATCTATCCGGTTCGGATGGTTTTTCAGCTCCTCATCCATCCAGTTCAGCGAATCGGTCAGCGCCCAATCATGTTGCCGCTGCCACATCAGCATTTTGGAAAAATAGGCCTCGCGTCGGCAA
Source organism: Eikenella sp. Marseille-P7795 (assembly GCF_916618725.1). Taxonomy (NCBI): domain Bacteria; kingdom Pseudomonadati; phylum Pseudomonadota; class Betaproteobacteria; order Neisseriales; family Neisseriaceae; genus Eikenella; species Eikenella sp. Marseille-P7795. The sequence goes on from NZ_CAKAJZ010000001.1 coordinate 432,352, forward strand.
AATTGGTCGTTAAATTCAAAGCGCGCCGCCTCCCATTGTGCACGGGTTGGCGGCTGCCCGCCTGCGGCGGCAGAAAATAAGGCTAAAACCACGCCCAAACACACTGCTGCTTTCATTGTTGTTTCCTTGTTTGGTAAAGGCAGCCATCTTAGCAACACCCTAAGCGAAACACCAATTTCAGGCTACCTGAAATACCGCGAAGCATTGCTTCATCCTGTTTCAGGTAGCCTGAAATCCGTTCACACGCCGAACTGGCGGCAAAACGGTGTCCACAGCGCCTGCGCCGCGCGCAAATACACCGTGCGCTGCGCCGGATTGCCGTCGAAATCGGCCTGCACCGCCAGCAGGATGCCGGTTTGGATATCCGGCTCGGAGAGCTCGGCGGCATCGGCCTTCAGCCCGGTAAAGCGGCGGCATTCGGCGGTGGACGAGGCAATCAGGTGTTGCAGCAGCGTATCGTGCTCGTCGCCGTCGATGCGCAGGTGGGCTTTCACCAAATCAAGCAAGGCCATGTTGCAGGCTCTCCGCGTAGGCCACCGCCGCCGGGTCGGCATCCAGCTCGTCCGACTGCACCGCCAAATCCGCCGCCACTTCCACAACGTCATCCACCGCGCCAAACGTCCCGGCGCAAATCACCCGCGCCCGCACCGTGCCGCCACTGCCGAACAATCCGGCCTGCGGCGGCGGGTTGGCATCGGTCGGCTTATCAGCCACGGTTTCGCCCGCCGGAGCAGGCGGGTTTTCCGGCAGAGGGGCGGTATCGCCTTTTTCTGCCTCATCGGCTGGGGTTTCTTTGTTTTTTGCCATGATTTTATCTCCCAAAAAGAGCCAATAAAGGCGGGTTGCCCCGCCTTATCCGGTTTAGCTGGCGCTGTTTTGATACAGCTTCACTGCGCCGCCCACGTCGATCAGGTTGCCGCCTTGGCGGTTGAAGGCGATAAAGCCGATTTGCCCGCTCGTGATAAAACCCGAATCCGCCATGCGGAACAGGGTTAAATCCATCACTTCGCGGATGAAGTAGGTGGAGAAATCGCCGAAGGCTACCGATTTGGCATTGGCTTTCATCAGATCCATCGCCTGATTGATGTAAATCGGGCGGTTCAACAAGCGATCAGGCGCGCCGCCGGGGTTTCCCTGCTCATAACCCGGCACAAAAATCGGGCGTCCGTCGCTGTCTTTCAGTTTGCGCAGCTCTTTCAGCGTGGCATCGTGCATCATAAAGCCCACAGCGCCGCCGTTGCGGTAGGCCGGGTCGACCGAATGCTCCAAATCCACCAAGTCATCGTAAGTGATGCTGCTGGCTTGGCCGGTTTTGCCTGCTTTGCCCACGGTAGCGGCAGTAATCAGCCCTTTGGGCTGGCCGGTGCCGGTGCCCACCGTGAAATGCTTGTCGGTGATGCGGCCGATGCGGCGTGCCAGCAGCGCCTGAATATACGCCTCAATGTCGAACATACTGTCCTGAATCAGCTCGAAGGGCAGGGCAATCTTTTTGGAAGAGTATTTGTACACATCGATGCTGATTTGCCCGAAGGTGGTATCTGCCGCGCCAACCGCCGCATTTTGCCCCACGATTTCGCCTTCCTCGCTGGTGGCGTCGGCGGTGGGGAACAGCATTTGCGCACCGGTGCTGGTTTGCAGGATGCGCGCCACCGAGCGGATACCGCCGCTCTGCTTCATCGCTTCGGTCAGTTGGCGGTAGTATTCGGTGGCTACGGTGTAGCCGCCTTCGCTGCCGGTGCTGGTGGACATGGCGCCCTGAATATCCGGGTTGCGGCGGGCACTGTGCGCCTGCAGTTGTTCGGCAGTCAGCGCCTGCAAGCCGCCGGTGAGGTAGGCACGCAGGGCGTGGTTGTCGCCGGCTTGGCGGCTGTTGTCCAGCGTGAAGCGGTTGCGGTCTTCATCGCTCACCCCCGCGCCGATGGCGTTCATGGCATCGTGGTGGCGCTTGATTTCGGCATCGATTTGGGCGATGTCGGCCATTGCCTGGTCGTATTTCGCCTGGCAGTCGGCCGTCCACTCCGGGGTTTTGTCTTTGTCCACCAAGTTTTGCAACAGGGCGGCAGCTTGGTCGCGCTTGGCGCGCAGGGCTTGAATGTGTTGAGACATTACATTTCCTTTTCAAAAAATAGTGCCGCAGCTGCGGCGGGGTTACTTCGCTAAAAATATTTCAGGCAGCACCACCGCCCAAAATAGCCACCTGCGCCGCCCGTGCCAAAGCGGCGCGGTCGGGCTGCGGTTCGGGTTCGGCCGGCGGCTCGCCCTTAGCGGCTGGGGCCGGCGGGTTGTCGGCGGCAGGTGCGGCAGGGGCGTTTTGGTAGGCGGACAAATCCCAGCGATTTTGCGCCGCATTGCCTTCCGCCACGCGGTCGGCAAAGCCTTTCGCCACCGCCTCGTCGGCATCCAGCCACGTTTCCGCCGCCATCATTTCGGCCAGTTCGTCCTCGGGCAGCCCGGTGCGGTCGTGGTAGGTTTTCGCCAGCGTGCCGTCCACCTTATCCAGCAGGTCGGCTTCCTTGCGCAGCTCGTCGCCGTTGCCCCACGCCATCGACCAAGCCTTGTGAATCATGAAAAACGCGCCTTGCGCCATCTCGATTTCATCCCCCGCCATCGCCACAAACGAAGCGGCGGAGGCGGCCAGCCCGTCCACATACACAATCACCTTGGCCGAATGCTGGCGCAGCGCGGTTTCCATCGCCCGCCCGGCAAACACCGAGCCGCCGGGCGAATTGATGCGCAGGTGGATGGTGTCGGCCTCCAGTCCGGCCAGTTGCTTCACAAACGATTGCGCCGATACGCCGCCGTACCATTCCGCCTCCTCATCGGTGGCTACGATGGCATCGTAGAGATACACCGTGGCTTCTTTGCCGTCGGCGGCGGCCTTGATTTCAAACTGCCCCCGGCCGCGGTTACGCGCCAGCAGCCGCATCAGGTTCTGCTTCATCTTGATTTCCTCTAAAAAGCACATCGCCGCCCTCCAAGGGCGGCAGGTTTTCCGCACGGCGCACCTCGTTTACCGTCATCCAGCCCGGCTCGCCGGCGCGCCCCAAGGCAATGCGGTAGGATTCGTTGCGGCTTTTCAAATCGCCGCGCTCAATACCCTTGGTGTTAAATTCGCAAAACAGGCCGTTGCCCACATTGCACTTACGGTTGATTTCCTGCTCAAACTTCACCAAATGCCGCTGCATGGTGTATTTCACAAAGCCCAGCGACATTTGCTCAATCCCGCTGCCCCACGATGTGGTTTTTTCCGTCATGCCGATCATGTGCGGCGGCACGCCGAAAATCTGCGCGATTTCGTGCGCCTGCAGTTTGCGCGTTTCCAGCAGCTGGGCATCCACGGCGGTCATGGTGATCTGCTTCAAATCCATGCCGCCGGTGAGGATAACCGGGGCGCCGCTGTTGGAAACGCCGTTGTAGCGCGCCCGCCATTGCTGGCGTACCAAGTCGATTTGCTCGCCACCCAGTTTCGTGCCGGCCGGCGACTGCAACACCAAATCCGGCCGCATCCCGTCGCCCAGAAACGCCCCGGCCTGATTGCCCGCGTCGGTGGCGATGTTCACCGGCTGGCGCAGCACATAGCTGATTTGGCTCATGCCGCGCTTGCCGTCAAAACCCAAACCGGGAACGTGCAGCACGTCATCTTGGTCGTACACCAGAATCTGCCCGTCATCGTTGTACAGATACAGCAGCTGGCCGTCTTGCTTGCGCACCTCTACTGTGAGCGGGTGCAGCGGTGTGAGCCCGACAATGCGGTTGCTGTACAAGCTGGCGCGGTCGATGCGGAAAAATGCGTCGCCGTGCAGCAGCAGCGATTGCATGGCGAATTCCCAGCCCAACGCCGCCGTCCAGCGGGTCTGCATTTGCTCGTTCAAAATGCGCCACAAATCATTGCGCACCCGCTCGCGCCCGTTGTCGGTGTGGCGGTACAGGTGCAGCGGCATGGAGGCCAGCGCGCCGGAGAGCAAGCCCACGCAGGCATACACCGTGCCTTGCGAGAGCGCCGCCGTTTCCGACAAGGGCTTGCCGTAGCCTGCCGCGCCGCCGGTGAGCCAGGCATAAGCCGGCGTGCCGGGCACGATGCCGGAGGCTGGAGCCGGGTTGGCACCCGCCGCCTGCGGTTCGGCCTTTTGGCTGCCTGAAAACCATTTAAAAAGTCTCATAGTGTGATAATCCCCGGGCTGTCCATGCCCAATTTCGGGTCTTGCATGATGTTCACCGCGCAAAACAACGCAATCACCGGGTCGATTTTCGCCACCCCGGCGGCCTGTTTGGTGATGTACACCGCATTGCCCCGCAGTTCGGCCTTGGCATTGGCAATACTCCACGCCAACAGCGGCTGCCCGCCGTGAAACAGCCGCCCCTCGCCCAGCTTCTGTTCGGCCATTTTGATGTCGTTGGTAAGCTGGTAGCCCTGTTTTACCCCGGTGGCATCGCTATCCACGAAACCGTGCCGGTTGAGCGCATCCAAAATCACGCTGTTGCGCGCCGGGTCGATGCCGATGCCGCCGAGCAGCCCGCAATCGCGTACTTCGGCAATCAGCGCGGCCATTTGCTCGTATTCTTGGCCGAATTCGTCCACAATCTGCAAATCGCCCTGCCGCTCGAAATCAAGCAAAAGCGGCGCAATCTGCTTGCGCCGCTCCAATACCACCCGGTTCACCCATGCCCGGCTCCAAACCAGCCAGCTTTCCGGGTCGGCCTTCAGCCGCCCCAACAGCACGAACCCCAACAGGTCGTCCATGCCGCCGCCGTCGATACCGGCTGTTACCACATCGCAATTTGCCAGCAGGTAGGGCAGCCCGGCCATTTCCGGCCGCGCCTGCCGTTCCCAGAAATCGGCGCCCACCCAGCGGTCGTTGCGCAGGTTCAGCCCGATTTCCACATTTAGGTGTTTGGCGTAAAACTCGGCTATCGCCTCGCCGCCCTTGGCTTCCGCCTTCTGTTTCAACGTCAGCAGGGTGCGAACATCCACGCTGGCCCCAAGGTTCGGGTTGGTGATGTGGAAATTGTCCGGGTTTTCATAAGCCTTGCTGTCCAGCATGGCACGCGGAAATTCGTACAACACCGGCAGGTAATTGGGGTTCACCACCTTGCCGTCGCGCACGTCGCGCGCCAAATCCAGCTCCGCCTTAAACACCCCGGCCGGCGGCTCGGTGGATTGGGTCGAGAGCTTGATTACAAAGCTGTCGATGCGCGACAACAAGCCGCCGGTGGCTTCGGTGATGATGGATTCGGCGTTGGCTACCTTGCCGAACAAGTGCAGCTCGTCAATCAAAATCCCCGTCGCCTTCGAACCGCCCACGGTTTTATCATCCACCGCCACCACTTTCAGCGTGGCGCGGGTTAGAACCCATTCCCCACCCCGACACCGAGCGCCTAGACTGGCTGGCCGCACAAGATGATATCGATATCACGCTTGGCAACACCGTCCAACTAAAACCCTGCCTGCGGGCGCATATCGATGCCGCCATGCAGGAGCAGGCAGCAGAAGCAAAGGAATAATCATGACCCAAACATTTACCCAAATCCGAGAATGGGCAGAAGCCCGCAACCTTATCGCAGGCAGCGACAGTTTCCGACAGCTGGCCAAGCTCGTAGAAGAGACCGGCGAACTGGCCGCCGATATTTCCCGTGGCCGCCCGCGCCGCCGTATCGCTGACAGCATCGGCGATTGCGTAGTCGTGCTGACTATCCTGGCGGCACAGAACGGCTTGCAGATAGAAGATTGCATTGCCCAAGCCTATGACGAAATCAAAGAGCGCAAGGGCGTGATGAAAGATGGCGTGTTTGTGAAAGAGGAGGATGCACAATGACCCCCGAAAGAATCGAACAAGAGCGCGAATCTTTTGAGGCGTGGATGGTTGAACTATATCCAACCAACCCACAAACGGAACGAGTAGGCGACGAATACAGCCGCCTCGGCACGCAGTATAAATGGGAAGGTTGGCAAGCCCGAGCTATACAATCCGAATGGATAAGCGTGGAGGACAGCCTGCCTGAAGATGATCCAAACTTAATGTCTAAAGGCTCATTGGGCACCAATCAAAGATATTTTATTTATCCCAATCCGCTATCAAAATTTAGTCCAGTTGTTCCGGCCGTTATGATTGCCTACCGATGTTTAGACCAGGAAACGGGAGAATATGTTTGGGGGGACTCCATGATGTACCCCATCCTTATCTGTCCAAAACATTACTCACTGGCAACCAATTAAATCGCCAGCACCACCCCCACAGACCAGATCACATCCCGCGCGGCAGAACTAGAGGCAGAAAATGAACGAGATTAAAACCATCCTATCAATGGTGCAGGAGCTGCATAATAATCAGCAGCGCGGCAGGCTGGCCGGTCTCACCGAAGATTCGGCTATCCTGATCGATACTGCCGACATCGCCGAAATGATGAATTACTCTTACAGCCACACCTACAACAAAATCGTCTGCCGCCCCGATTTTCCAGCGCCGGTTGACCCCGAAAAACGCCAGCGCGGCAGCGGCAAAAAAAACCGCCGTTGGATAGCCGGCGACGTGGTGAAATACATCAAATCATGCAGACAGCAATAAACAAGCGGCCAATCGGCCGCTTTCCTTATTCCAGCTTATCCGCCAAATCCTCCACCGTGGGCGCGTAGTAGGTATTGAGCAAAATCCGCAAATCACGGTGCCCCGAAATCTTAGCGAGCTCCATCGGCGAATATATCTTGGCCAGCCGCGTCAATGCCTCACGCCGCGCATCATGAAAATGCAGGTTTTCCAGCAAGCTGCGCCGCTTGAGCTTGCGAAACAGCGCATCCAGCGAGCCGCTGGTGATATTAAACACAAAAGCATTTTCACGCACCGTTTCCATTTGCCGCAAAATTGCCATTGCCTTGCTGCTTAACGGCACATTGCGCGGATGGCCGTTTTTGGTAAGCGGGATATGCACATAGCGGCGATCATAAAACACACAATCCCACGTCAGCATCACAATTTCCCCCGCCCGCATCGCCGTTTCCAGTGCGAAATAAAACGCCGCCGCTGCCCGCTGCGTACGCGCGCTCGGTACGCAGTCAGGCGTATAACCGCCCGCAAACGCCACCGCCGCCGCATCCTCATCCGTTACCCGCTGCGTGCGAGCCAACCCATCTGCAGGCTTGTCCAGCCGCTGCATAAAGTTTTCAGGTAGCCAGCGCCATTGCTTAGACGCCACCGTCAACACATTAGACAGCAGCACCCACTCCCGCCGCAGCGTGGCCGTGCTCACCTCTTTTTTCCGCTCATCCGCCCAAGCCTGAAACTGCAGCTCCGACAAATGCGGCAGCCGCACCTCCGCCAACGGCGTGCGCAGCACGCGGTTGATGATATTAGTCTCATTGCGCCAGCCGTGCTTGTGCACCGACACCTCGTTTTTATACCGCTCCAACACCTCCGAAAACGGCACATTCGGCGCACCACCAAAGCGCAGCGTGCGCCACTCATTCTCGATTTTCGCCGCCCAAGCCTCCGCCTCCGCCTTGCGCGGGAACGAAGCCGAGCGGTTTAGAGCTGGTAGCCCATCCCGAGCCACCCGCCGCACCTGCGCCAACCACATACCGTTAGATTTTTTGCGGATAGATGCCATTGTTTTTATCTCCGAGCCGTTGCAACGCCGTTGCAAATTGCGTTGCAAATCCGTTGCAATTATAGGCATAAACAGAGCAAAACAGAAGCAAAAAAGCACAAATAAGAGGCAAAGTAAGAGTAGGCTATGAATAGCCGGAAATTGAAATATAAGATTGAATTATAAAGATGAAATGAAATTAGCCTGCACCTTTTTCAGGTTGCAGGCTAATAGAAACTGGCACGCCCACGGGGATTCGAACCCCGGTTGCCGCCGTGAAAGGGCAGTGTCCTAGGCCTCTAGACGATGGGCGCATTCGTATGAGAGGCGCGCATTATACTGATGCGCGGCAGGCTGTCAAGCGCGGCGGCTTGGGGCGCTTGCGCTTAAACTTGCACGGCGGCTGGCGCTTTCAGGTAGCCTGTGGCGGCAACGGGTGGCGCGGGCGGGGCGAAAACGGCAAACGGACGGGATTGGCGGTATAATGCCGCGCTTTGAAACAAACGGAAGCAGCAAGCAAAATGTGGTTTAAACAAGTCAGCTTTTACCCCCTGAATAAAGACAAACTGCCGGATGCGGAAACCCTGTCTGCCAAGCTGGAGGAGGCCGCGTTTGCGCCGCCGCAGGGCTTGGACTGGTTTGGCGAGGGCTTTGCGCCGCCGCAGGTTTTTTCGCCGGAATGGGTGTTTCCCGCCGATTTCACTTGGGGCGTGGCGCTAAAAAAATCGGAAAAGGTGCTGCCGGCCAGCGTGATCCGCGAGATTTTGGAAGAGAAAGTGGCCGAAATCCAGGAAGCGGAGGCGCGCACGGTGGGGCGCAAGGAAAAGCAGGAACTGAAAGAGCAGATTACCGACGACCTGCTGCCCCGCGCCTTTACCCGCAGCAGCAAAACCGAAGCCGTGTGCGACACGCGCAGCGGCTTCCTGTTGGTCAACCAAGCTTCCGCCACCCGCGCGGAAAACCTGCTGGCCAAGCTGCGCGAGGCTTTGGGCGGGCTAGAGGCCAAGCTGCCAAACACCAAGCAGTCGCCCTCTTCGCTGATGACCGAATGGCTGCTGCAAGGCGCGTGCGGCGGCGGCTTCGAGCTGGACGATATGTGCGAACTCAAGGGCGCGGGCGACGCGGCGCCCACGGTGCGCGTGTCGAAGCAGGATTTGACTGCCGAAGAAGTGGTACAGCACGTGAAAAACGGCAAAACGGTTACCCAGCTTGGCCTGGTGTGGCGCGAGCAGATTGCCTTTGTGCTCACTCAGGATTTCACGCTCAAGCGCATTCAGTATTTGGATGTGTTGCAGGAAGAGGCGGAAAGCCACGGCGATGATGCGCCCAGCCTGGCTTTCGCTTCGCAGGTGCTGATGGCCGAGGGCTTGTCGGCGCTGTTGCAGGAGCTGGTGGCGCTGCTGGGCGGCTGGCAGGATTGAGTTTTCAGGTAGCCTGCTGCCTAAAGGCTACCTGAAAAATATCAGCCAAAAGGAAAGTATGATGACGCAACAAGAATACGCGGAATATCTGTTCAAACTCTTAGGCGAAGAGCCCCAACCCCCCGACCAATACGGCGGCTGGGAAGATTTCTTCTACGGCCTGTTCCAAAGCTTCATGCCCGGCGGAGAAGGCGTGGCTGCCGTGTTCGAACCGCTGGAACGCGGGCAGGAACTGCTGGCGCGTATTCTGCCCGTGTATCAAAGCACTTCCGAGCGCAACTCGGCAATCCTCGAAAGCGGCTATGCCCCCGGCTATTTCTGCCCGCCCGCGCAAAGTGAGACCGAAGCGCAAAAAACCGGCGAGAAGCTGTTGGCCGGCCTGCAAGAATTTGCCCGCTTTGCCGAAGACGAAGCATTGCTGGCCGCACTCGCCGCCGTTAAAGAAATACACTTCGGCGAGCCCGACGACGAATACAACGAAACGGCAGAGCTGCTTGGCGAAGCGTTTGACGAATGGCGGATTGGCAACACCGACCACGACAGCCCCGCACAAGTGCTGGCCGAAGCCTATTATTCGGTAAACTGCGACTACTATCTCGCCGCCTACCTGCAATACCCGCTATTCCGCAACAAGCCCAAGAGCGATTTCCTGCGCCCCTATTTTGATTTGTGGCAGCAGGGCTACGGCTTTGCCTTAGACAAAGACTGCCTGTATCTCACCCGATAAACATCAGTAAAGGCTACCTGAAAACCCAACCAGCAATTTTTAGCTGCGCAGAAACTCGCGAAGCTCGTTTTCAGGTAGCCTCCAAGCCACCCCCAACCTAGGACAACACCATGAGCATCAAATCCGACCGCTGGATCCGCCGCATGGCCGAAGAGCACGGCATGATCGAGCCCTTCGAGCCCGGCCAAATCAAAGAGCAAGACGGCCGCCGCATCATCTCCTACGGCACATCGAGCTACGGCTACGACATCCGCTGCGCCAACGAATTCAAAATCTTCACCAACATCAACAGCACCATCGTCGACCCGAAAAACTTCGACCCGAAAAACTTCGTTACCGTGGAAGACGACTGCTGCATCATCCCGCCCAACTCCTTCGCCCTGGCGCGCACGGTGGAATACTTCCGCATCCCGCGCAACGTGCTCACCGTGTGCCTGGGCAAATCCACCTACGCCCGCTGCGGCATCATCGTAAACGTTACCCCCTTCGAGCCGGAGTGGGAAGGCTACGTTACGCTGGAATTTTCCAACACCACGCCGCTGCCCGCCAAAATCTACGCCGGCGAAGGTGTAGCGCAAGTCCTCTTCTTCGAGAGCGACGAAGTGTGCGAAACGTCCTACAAAGACCGCAAAGGCAAATACATGGGGCAAACTGGCGTTACCCTGCCCAAGACATAAGCCGCCGCCACGATAAAGGCTACCTGAAAACCATTTTTCAGGTAGCCTTTTGCTTCGATACGGCTCAGTTTCTACTCTTCCCAATCCTCCAGCGCCAGCGGGCCGTTTTCCTTCACTTCCTCCATCACCACATAGCTACGGCTTTCCACCGCCGAGGGCAGTTGCAGCAGGATTTTGCCGAGCATGTCGCGGTAGGCGGACATGTCTTGCAGGCGCACTTTGATCAGGTAGTCGTATTCGCCCGACACAAGGTGGCATTCGAGAATCTGTGGAATCTGCTGCACTTCGCGGCGGAATTCTTCAAAAATATCGCCGGATTTGGAATGCAGCTTGATTTCCACAAACACCAAAAGGCCGTAGCCGAGCCGGGCGGGATTGAGGCGGGCGTGGTAGCCGGTGATGTGGCCGTCGCGTTCCAGCCGGCGCACGCGTTCGGTAACGGGCGTGGCGGAGAGGCCGACGCGCTCGGCCAGCTCGGTCATGCTCAGGCGGGCGTTTTCCTGCAAAAGCTTGAGGATGCGGTAGTCGATGCTGTCGGCTTCTTTCAGTTGTCGGTTGGGCATGGACGTCTCCTATGATTGGAAAGGCTATCTGAAAACGGTGCAGCGGTTTTCAGGTAGCCTTGATTGTTGCGCGCTTATTGCTCGCGGATTTGGTCGAGCAGGGCTTTCATGGAGAGGCGCACGCGGCCGCGGTCGTCTACTTCCAGCGCTTTCACGCGCACGTTTTGGCCGACTTTGAGGTAGTCGTGCACGTCTTTCACGCGCTCGTGGGCAATCTGGCTGATGTGCACCAGGCCGTCTTTGCCAGGCATCACGGATACGATGGCGCCCACGTTGTTGTCCAAAATCTTAATCACCACGCCGTTGTACACCTGGCCCACTTCCACTTCGGCGGTGATTTCTTCGATGCGCTTGCGGGCAGCTTCTACGGATTCCACATTCACGGCGGCGATGGTGATGGTGCCGTCGTCTTCGATGTTGATTTCGGTGCCGGTTTCGGCGGTGAGGGCGCGGATGGTTTCGCCGCCTTTGCCGATTACGTCGCGGATTTTGTCTTGGTTAATCTTCATGGTGAAGAGGCGCGGGGCGTGCTGCGAGAGCTCCTGCGGGCCGGCCACGGCGGTTTGCATCTGCTGGAGGATGTGCAGGCGGGCTTCTTTGGCCTGCGCCAGGGCAATCTGCATGATTTCTTTGGTGATGCCTTGGATTTTGATGTCCATTTGCAGGGCGGTAACGCCTTCGGTGGTGCCGGCCACTTTGAAATCCATGTCGCCGAGGTGGTCTTCGTCGCCCAGAATATCGGTAAGCACGGCGAATTTGTTGCCTTCCAAAATCAGGCCCATGGCGATGCCGGCCACGTGGGCTTTCAGCGGCACGCCGGCGGAGAGCAGGCTCAGGCAGCCGCCGCACACGGAGGCCATGGAGGAAGAGCCGTTGGACTCGGTGATTTCAGACACCACGCGCATGGTGTAGCTGAAATCTTCGGGCGCGGGCAGCACAGCCAGCAGGGCGCGTTTGGCCAGGCGGCCGTGGCCGATTTCGCGGCGTTTGGGCGCGCCCATGCGGCCGACTTCGCCGGTGGAATAGGGCGGGAAGTTGTAGTGCAGCATGAAGCGGTCGGTGTATTCGCCGCTCAGGGCGTCGATGATTTGCTCGTCGCGCTGGGTGCCGAGGGTGGCCACGGCCAGGGATTGGGTTTCGCCGCGGGTGAAGAGGGCGGAGCCGTGGGTGCGCGGCAGCACGCCGGTTTGGATGTTGATGGGGCGCACGGTGCGGGTGTCGCGGCCGTCGATGCGCGGCTGGCCGGCCAGAATCTGGCCGCGTACCACGTCGGCTTCCAAATGCTTGAAAATGCCTTTGATTTCGTTGGCGGCCAGGGTGTCGGTGTCTTCCGTGATCAGGGCTTCTTTCACGGCGGCCCAGGCTTCGTCCAGCTTGGCGCTGCGGGCTTGTTTCTGGCGGATTTTGAAGGCTTCCTGAATGGTGGCGCCGGCGATTTCGCGCACTTTGGCCACCAGTTCGGCGTTGGTTTCGGGCGCCTGCCAATCCCACACTTCGGGGTTCACTTCGTCGGCCAGTTCGTTGATGGCGCGGATCACGGCCTGCATTTCATCGTGGCCGTATACCACTGCGCCGAGCATCACGTCTTCGGGCAGAATCTGCGCTTCGGATTCCACCATCAGCACGGCCTGCGCGGTACCAGCCACCACCAAATCCAGCTGCGAACGGGAAAGCTGGGTTTTGGTGGGGTTCAGTACGTATTGGCCGTCCACATAGCCCACGCGCGCGGCGCCGATGGGGCCGGCAAAGGGCACGCCGCTCAACACCAGCGCGGCAGAAGCGCCGATCATGGCGGGGATGTCGCTGTCAATTTCAGGATCGCAAGACACAACCATGGCCACGATTTGGATGTCGTGGTAGAAGCCTTCGGGGAAGAGCGGGCGGATGGGGCGGTCGATCAGGCGGCTGGTGAGGATTTCTTTTTCGCTCTGTTTGCCTTCGCGCTTAAAGAAGCCGCCGGGGATTTTGCCTGCGGCGTAGGTGCGCTCCAGATAATCCACGGTGAGCGGGAAGAAATCCTGCCCGGCTTTCACTTCTTTATTGGCGGTAACGGCCACCAGCACCACGGTTTCGCCCATGGACACTTTCACTGCGGCGGCGGCCTGGCGGGCGATTTCGCCGGTTTCGATGGAAACGGTGTGCTGGCCGTATTGGAAGGTTTTCACGTGTTTGTTAAACATAAATATTCCTTTAAAACAGAAGCCGCTGCCGCTAAAACACTAAGCATGCACCCGCCGCGCAAGCGCATGGTTAGGGTTTCAGACAGGCAGGGCCGGATGGGAAAATAAACAATCGGCTCAGGCTACCTGAAAAAACCAAAGGCAGCCCGAAACCGGCGCGCATTCTAACACGCCGCCGGGCGGATTGCACCGTATAAACAAGATAATCCGTTTTTCAGGTAGCCTCTGCGCCTGCCTGAGGCTACCTGAAAATAGCTGCGGGCTAGGCGCCTTGCTGAAACGTGGTTTTATGGGTTTGATCAAACAATAAATCCCGATATTTTCAGGTAGCCTGCATAGAGCGAAGCAGGCTACCTGAAAAATATCCCCAAGCAAAACGCGCTTGCTCCCATGCAAACCCAAGGCGCGTAAAAACGGCAAACGGATTGAATCCGCTTGCCGTTTGTTTTCGCTTTGCTGAAGCTCAGCTCCGGCGGTGTCAAAACATCGCTTTAGCTTCGCAGAAACTCCACTTTGCTTCGCAAAACGTCGTTTTCAGGTAGCCTTTAGGCGGCCAGCTTGGCAGCCACGTCGCGCAGGGCGGTGCGCAGGCCTTCTTCGATCACGGGGTGGTAGAAGGGCATATCCAGCATCTGAGGGATGGTCATCTGCTGCTGGTGTGCCCAGGCGAGCAGGTGGGCGATGTGCTCCAGCGCGGGGCCCACGCCTTCGGCGCCGAGGAAGCGGCCGGTGGCGCGGTCGGCATACACGCGCAGGCTGCCTTGGTTCACCAGCATCACGCGGCTGCGGCCCTGATTGCGGAAGGATACTTGGCCGGTGAGCAGGTTGTCGCCGTATTCTTTCTCCAGCTGGCTGAAGCGGGCGCCCACGCTGATGATTTGCGGATTGGAAAACACCACGCCGATCAGGCTGCGGCGCAGGCCGGGGCGAACGTCGGGATAGCGGCCGGCATTTTCGCCGGCGATTTTGCCCTGGTCGGCGGCTTCGTGCAGCAGGGGGATTTGGTTGGAGGCGTCGCCGGCGATGAAGATGTGCGGGATGCTGGTTTGCATGGTGCGCGGGTTGGCCACGGGCACGCCGCGTGCGTCTTTTTCGATATTGAGGTTTTCCAGCCCGATGTTGTCCACATTGGGGCGGCGGCCGATGGCGGCGAGCAGGTAATCGGCGGTGAATACGCCGCTTTCGCCGTCTTGCATCCAAGCCACTTCCACCTGGCCTTGATCATTCAGGCGGGTTTCGGTGTGGGCGTTGAGGTGCAGCGGGATTTCCTGGCCGAAGATTTCCCGGGCGTCTTCCAGCACCACGGGGTCGGAAATGCCGCCGATGAGGCCGCCCAGGCCGAACATTTCCACGCGTACGCCGAGGCGGGCAAGCGCCTGGCCGAGCTCCAAACCGATCACGCCGGAGCCGAACACGGCCACGCTTTCGGGCAGGGTGTCCCAAGCGAACACGTCGTCGTTGATGATGAGCTTGTCGCCCAAGGCCTGCCATTGCGGCAGCACGACGGGACGCGAGCCGGTGGCAATCACGATGCGGCCGGCGCGGATTTGGGTGTGGTCGTCGATTTGCACGGTGTGCTCGTCGATGAATTTGGCTTCGCCCATGATACGGCGCTCGGCGGGCCAGGCTTCCACGTCTTCCATCACGAAGCCGACGAAGCGGTCTCGCTCGGATTTCACGCGAGCCATCACTTCTTCGCCATTTACGGTGATGCTGGATTGGTCCAGATGCACGCCGAAGGGGGCGGTGTGCAGGGCGTGGTGGCGGGCTTCGGCGGCGGCAATCAGGAGCTTGGAGGGCATGCAGCCGACGCGGGCGCAGGTGGTGCCGAAAACGTGGCTTTCGATGAGGTATACATTTTCTGTGTAGAGGCTGGCGTTGCGGAAGGCGCCCATGCCGGCGGTGCCGCCGCCAATCACGACGACGTCTGCGGTGAGGTGTTTCATGTCTGCTTTCCTTGTGGGGTAAGTGGCGGAAGACCTTTCAGGTAGCCTGTATGGCGGGTATGGTTGCTCCAAATTAAGATGATACGGCGTTGGTTTGCCTTGTTTCGTTCTTAATTCGGCACACCTATCCTGATAAAGAGGCTACCTGAAAATCCGGATGCAGGCTACCTGAAAGGCCTTTGGGAAAAGAGCCGCCCTCCTCGGGCGGCTCGCTGTGCTATCGGTTTAGTTTGGCAACTGGATAGCGGGAACTTAGGCGTGTTTGGCCAAGTAGGCGTCGAGATCTTCGCTGCCGCCGATGTATTTGCCGCCGATGAACACTTGCGGGGCGGTTACTTTGCCGGTGATGGCGCGCACGGATACGATGCTGGCGTCTTTGCCCAACACGATTTCTTCAAAGGCCAGGCCTTTTTCTTTCAATGCGGCTTTGGCTTTGGCGCAGTATTGGCAGCCGGGCTTGGTGAAGATGGCGATGGATTCTTGCGGTTTCCAGTTCGGAGCCACGAATTTCAGCATGGTGTCGGCGTCGGACACTTCAAAAGGGTCGCCTTCTTTAATCGGCTCAACGAAGGCTTCCACGATTTTGCCGTCGTCCACCAGCATGGAGTAGCGCCAAGAGCGCGGGCCGAAGCCGATGGCTTCTTCGTTTACCAC
Organism: Eikenella sp. Marseille-P7795; assembly: GCF_916618725.1. Lineage (NCBI taxonomy): Bacteria > Pseudomonadati > Pseudomonadota > Betaproteobacteria > Neisseriales > Neisseriaceae > Eikenella > Eikenella sp. Marseille-P7795. The sequence goes on from NZ_CAKAJZ010000001.1 coordinate 448,098, forward strand.
CATGCCCATGCCGCGGGTGAATTCGGCATTGCCGTCGGGGATCATGGTGATGTTGTGGGATTCTTCGTCGGCAGCCCAGGCATTCATCACGAAGGTGTCGTTTACGGATACGCACAGGATGTCGTCGATGCCGTTTTCTTTGAAAGCGTCGGCCAGCTCGTTGTAGCGCGGCAGGTGGCTGGAAGAGCAGGTGGGGGTGAAGGCGCCGGGCAGGGCGAACACCACTACTTTTTTGCCTTTAAACAGCTCGTCGGTGGTTACGTCTTTCCAAGAATCGGCCACACGGGTGTGGAAGGTTACGTTCGGTACTTGCTGGCCGACCAGTTGGTCGCGGGTTTTGATGTTGATAGAAGACATATCGGACTCCTTAAAAGTGGGTAATGCGTGATGGGGAAATAAATATTTCTCGTTGGAATGCTAGCTATATCAGCAGCCGGCATTGTAGCCGCCGGCCGGCGATTTGCATAATTTATAGTTCAAATGGCGCGAATTGATTTGCGCTATACATTTGTTTGGCAAATATAAATCCGCAGCAGCGCTTCTTTCAGCGGGCAAACAACGCTATCTTTAATCAGGGCGCTCGGTGCGGATTTCAATAGCGGCGGTAAAAAATACTGCGGTTCGCCGCCGAGCGCTTTCCGGCGGCAGGGCTGGATATTTTTCAGGTAGCCTTTTTCGGCCGGCCATAAGGCGGGAAAAGGCTACCTGAAAAATTTTAATCACACATTATCAAACCATTACAAGCAAAATCACCCGCTCTCTTGAAAAAAAAACGGCCAATCCCATTTACAGGGCAAGTTAAAGCGCCCCCAAAGGTGCCGTCTAAATCAGAAGCCTTTGCCCATCCGCAGATTCCGCAAAGGTCCAATCTACTAAATTAAGGAGCTATCCATTATGGTAAAAGTTATCGGTATCGACTTGGGTACCACCAATTCCTGCCTGGCCATTTCCGAAAACGGCCAGACCAAAGTAATCGAAAACGCCGAAGGCGCGCGCACCACCCCTTCCGTGATCGCCTATCTCGACGGCGGCGAAATCCTCGTGGGCGCCCCGGCCAAACGCCAGGCGGTGACCAACGCCAAAAACACCATCTACGCCGTGAAACGCCTCATCGGCCACAAGTTTGAAGACAAAGAAGTGCAGAAAGACATCGACCTGATGCCCTTCCAAATCGTCAAAGCCAAAAACGGCGACGCCTGGGTGGAAGCACAGGGCAAAGAATTGTCTCCGCCGCAGATTTCCGCCGAAGTGCTGCGCAAAATGAAACAGGCCGCCGAAGCCTATTTGGGTGAAACCGTGACCGAAGCCGTCATCACCGTGCCCGCCTATTTCAACGACAGCCAGCGCCAGGCCACCAAAGACGCCGGCCGCATCGCCGGCTTGGACGTGAAACGCATCATCAACGAGCCCACCGCAGCCGCATTGGCCTTCGGTATGGACAAAGGCGCCAAAGGCGACCGCAAAATCGCCGTGTATGACCTCGGCGGCGGCACTTTCGATATTTCCATCATCGAAATCGCCGATTTGGACGGCGAAAAACAGTTTGAAGTACTTTCCACCAACGGCGACACCTTCCTCGGCGGCGAAGACTTCGACCAACGCCTGATCGACTACATCATTTCCGAGTTCAAAAAAGACCAAGGCATTGACCTGAAAACCGACGTGATGGCGCTGCAACGCCTGAAAGAAGCCGCCGAAAAAGCCAAAATCGAGCTTTCCAGCAGCCAGCAGACCGAAGTAAACCTGCCCTACATCACCATGGACGCCACCGGCCCGAAACACTTGGCCATGAAGATTACCCGCGCCAAATTCGAAAGCCTGGTGGAAGACCTGATCGAGCGCTCCATCGCTCCCTGCCGCACCGCCATCAAAGATGCCAGCCTGAGCGTGAACGACATCGACGACGTGATTTTGGTGGGCGGCCAGAGCCGCATGCCCAAAGTGCAGGAAACCGTGAAAGACTTCTTCGGCAAAGAGCCGCGCAAAGACGTGAACCCCGACGAAGCCGTGGCCTTGGGCGCAGCCATCCAGGGCGAAGTCCTGGGCGGCGGCCGCAGCGACGTGTTGCTGCTCGACGTTACCCCGCTCTCCCTCGGCATCGAAACCATGGGCGGTGTGATGACCAAGCTCATCAACAAAAACACCACCATCCCCACCAAGGCTTCGCAAGTGTTCTCCACCGCCGAAGACAACCAGAGCGCCGTAACCATCCACGTGTTGCAGGGCGAGCGCGAACGCGCCTCCGCCAACAAATCGCTCGGCCAATTCAACCTCACCGACATCGCCCCCGCCCCGCGCGGCATGCCGCAAATTGAGGTGGCCTTCGACATCGACGCCAACGGCATCCTGCACGTGTCCGCCAAAGATAAGGGCACCGGCAAAGCCGCCAACATCACCATCCAAGGCTCTTCCGGCCTGAGCGAGGAAGAAATCGAACGCATGGTGAAAGACGCCGAAGCCAATGCCGAAGAAGACAAAAAACTGCACGAGCTGGTGCAGAGCCGCAACCAGGCCGAAGCCCTGATCCACTCCGTGAAGAAATCCCTGGCCGACTACGGCGACAAACTGGATGCAGCTGAGAAAGAAAAAATCGAAGCCGCCATCAAAGAAGCCGAAGAAGCCGTGAAAGGCGACGACAAAGCCGCCATCGACGCCAAAGCCGAAGAGCTGGGCAAAGCCAGCCAGAAACTGGGTGAAATGCTGTATGCCGATGCCCAGAAACAGGCCCAGGCCGACCAGCCCGGCCAATCCGCCGAGAGCGCCGGCCAAGGCAAAAAAGGCAACGACGACGTAGTGGATGCCGAGTTTGAAGAAGTGAAAGACGACAAATAATCGCCCGATTGTTTGCCGCTTGAACTCAAAAGGCTACCTGAAAACCGTTTGTAGGTTTTCAGGTAGCCTTTCTTTTGCCTAGGGCAGGCGCGGAGCAGTGGAGGGAAGCCTCCGACCTTCGTTTACTCTGATCGGCACGCTATGTTTTGAGTCGCCATGGCCGTGGTTAAATAGTTCCACCCAAGCTGATTAAAGGCTACCTGAAAATTTAGCTTCGCATAAACCCAGTCTTGCTTTGCAAAACATCGTTTTAACTTCGTTGAAGCTGACGCTTTCAGGTAGCCTTTTATGCAGGCGGTTTACAAGGTGATGCCGTTGTCCACCACCAGCACCTGCCCGGTGGTGCCGTCGGATTTCTGCGCCGATGCCTGAGCTTGAGCCGGTAACGATGGCGATTTTGTCTTTTAATCTCATGATATTTCCTTTATCTGTAAGCAGGTTGTGGCAAAAACTACTGTTCTTTCACCGGAGTGAGGTCGGTTAGCCAAATCAGCACCAAGGTAACTGCGCCGATGGCGATCAGCAGCATGTAGGCACCGGTATAACCGCCAAACACAGCTAGCCCGAAAGCCAGGATGGAGAAGGCGCAGCAGCGCACCACCGACTGCACCGGGTGGACGATGCCTAAAGCCTTGATATAGGCGGCGCGTGGGAATTTGGTGGAAACGAAAGCGGTGCTGTAATTGGTGGCACCGGGTAGCGGGCGGCAGGCAGCATGGGGAATCCGGCCAGGCTGGCGAATGCCGCAGGCAAGGATATGCCTTTGTCGTAAACGGCTTACTCCGCCCCCTTCTGCCCGATGCTCACCCGATCCAGCCTGGCCAAATCGGGCAGGGTTTCCACTTGCTGCCAGCCGTGTTCGGCGAGGATGGCGCGCACAGCGGCGCCTTGGTTCCAGCCGTGTTCGAGCAGCAGCCAGCCGCCGGGTTTCAGGTAGCCTCGAGCTTGGGCGGCGAGGGTGCGGATGTGGCTGAGGCCGTCGGCGAAATCGGTGAGGGCGGCGGCGGGCTCGAAGCGCAGGTCGCCTTGCTGCAAATGCTGGTCGGCAGCTTCGATGTAGGGCGGGTTGCTGGCGATGATGTCAAACTGGCCTTCTGTGGCGGGCAGGGCGGCAAACCAAGAGCCTCGCGCCCATTCGATATTGGCACCGAGCGCGGCGGCGTTGGCCTGCGCCACGGCCAGCGCGGCGGGGCTGATGTCGGAAGCGCGCACGGCGGCGTCGGGCCGCTCCAGCGCCACGGTGAGGGCGATGATGCCGCTGCCGGTGCCCAAGTCCCACAGGCGGCCGCCGGGCGGCAGGCGCTCGAGCGCGGCTTCCACCAAGAGCTCGGTTTCGGGGCGCGGAATCAGCACGGCGGGGGAGACGCGGAAGGGGCGGCCGTAAAACTCGCGGCTGCCGAGCAGGTAGGCCATCGGCTCGCCTCGGCGGCGGCGCGCGGCCAGGATGTTGAGCACGGCCAGTTGCGGCTGCGGCACGGGGTCGCCGCCGCGGCTGATGAGGCGGGCATGGGGCAGGCGGCACACGGCTTCTACCAGCAGGCGCGCTTCGGCGCGGGGCAGGCCGCTTTGTTGCAGCCATTGTTGGAAGGTCATGGGAGGAGGCTTTCGGATCAAACGACGCTTATGGTAGCCGAATCGGCGGCGCGGCAAAAGGCGGATGGCGGCGCAGTATGTTTTTCAGGTAGCCTTTTGGGCGGCAACAGGCTACCTGAAAATGCCAATCCCAGCGCCAAGCTTAGCTGCTTCGGCTTGATTGAAAGGGGAGGTTTTCCGCCCCATCCTCCCCGCCGATGCCCCACCCCGCCGCCGGCGCGGGGAAGGCAATAATCTGCCAAAAAATCGCGCCGCCCGCAGCTTTCTACCTTACCCACAAAAGCTGTGGAAAACTTTGTGGAAAACCCTGTGGGAAGCGCCGGATTGCCTGATAAATCAGGCCTCCGCTTAGCTTGCATAAAAAATGGCCAATTTTTATGAGTTTTATGTATATCAACGAGTTAAGTGTAAATAAATCTTGTCAAGCCCGAGAATTGAGCCTTTGCGCCAATCCGGCGGCGCGCTGCTTAGCCCGTTGTGGGAAAACCGAAAAAATTTCCGCCAAAAAGCTTGACAGGCGGCGCGGATAACGTAAATTCCCGTCCCGTCTGAATTTTTGCCCAAGCAAGGAACATCGTGCCCCAATCCCCCCGTTTCCAGCCCGCCGCCTGGCTGTTTTGCCGCGTAATCGACAACTACGGCGACATCGGCATGTCGTGGCGCTTGGCCTGCCGCCTGCACGAAGCCGGTTTTCAGATAGCCTTATGGCACGACAGCCCCGCCGCGCTGGCCAAGCTGCTCGGTGCTGCCCCGCCACCCGAGCCTATCCGCCTGCACCATTGGCAGGATGATGCTGCCGAAAGCATTGCCGCCGAGCTGGCCGCCGCCGCGCCCGCGCTGGTGGTGGAAACCTTCGGCTGCGATTTGCCACCCGCCGCGCTCGCCGCCGTCCGCGCCCACCGCCCGCTGTGGCTCAACTGGGAATACCTCAGCGCCGAGCCCTGGGCCGAAGCCATGCACGGCAAGCCCTCGCTGCAAGCCGACGGCAGCGAAAAATACTTTTGGCTGATGGGCTTCAGCGAGCACAGCGGCGGCCTGCTGCGCGAAGCAGGCTACCTGAAAAAACAGCAGGCCTTTCTTGCCAGCCCCGCCGCCCAAGCCGCCCTGCGCCAACGTTTGGGGCTACCTGAAAACTCGGGCTCCGCCGTGCGCTGCTTCTGCTTCGGCTATGCCGGCGCCGTGTGGGCAGATTGGCTGGCCGCTTGGCAGGCGGCGGGCGAACCGCTAGAAGTGTGGCTGGCCGATCATCAGGTGATCGACAGCCTGCGCCAAGCCGGCGCCATTCCCGCGCACGCCCTTCGCCGGGTCGGCGACGTGTGGCAGGCCGGCGCGGTGCGCCTTGTCCGCATTGGCTTTGTGCCGCAGGCCGAGTTTGACGCCGTGCTGTGGCTGGCCGACGTGGCGCTGGTGCGCGGCGAAGACAGCTTCGTGCGCGCCCAGCTCACCGGCAAGCCCTTGTTGTGGCACATCTATCCGCAGGCCGAGCAGGCGCATCTGCCCAAGCTGCACGCCTTCTGGCACAAAGCTGCCGGGCATGCCCCGCTGCCTGCCGCCCACCCGGCCCTTTCCGACGATTTGAACGGCGCCGCCGCGCTCGCTCCCGCCGCCCGCGCCGAATGCTGGCGGGCGCTGCTGCAACAGTTGCCGCAGTGGCAGCACGCCGCCGCGCAATGGCAGCGCGAACTGCTGCGCCAAAGCGACGCGGTGGAACGCGTGCTGGCACGCTGGCCGGGGCTGTTGGGCTGAGCGGGGAGGGTGTAGGATACGGAAATCCGTGGAAACCATAGAAAGACACGATATGGGCAGCAAGAACAAGATGTCGCTGTCGGTGAAGATTTGGCTGGCGGCAGTGGCCGTATTTGGCGTGATGATGGGCTTGTTTATGTTGTCCACATCATCCAGCGGCACCGAAATGGTATTGCGCCAAGGAGAAACGGCCGAATTTGGGGTGTTCCGACCGTTTAGCACGGAAAAGGTTTGGTATCGGCAATGTTTTTATGCTGAATCCAATCGGCCGGAGCTAGGGGAATACAGCACCAATAACGATGATACGGAGGAATGGAAAACCCACTGGATCTTGCGTTTCAACAACCCCGGCGAGCCGGTGCACGTTGCCATCAGCTTAAACGGCCAAACCTGCCGCTATCAGGCTTTGCCAACCAGCACAATGGGCTACCACGTGCAATGCCGACAATTGAGTACCCCGGCCGATGGAAGCGGTAAAGCATTCTACTTTGTCCCCACATGCCAATTGCACGAACGCCCCGGCTGGAATAAAGGCAGCATTACCGTGGAAAAAGTCAGCCCGGTATTGGCAGGGGAGCGTGTTACCCTAATCGGCAATCCTCCCTTACAATTTGAAAGTTACTATCCCGGTTCAATTTACAACCTGGTATGGCCGATGTTCCTTTGGCCGATTTGGCTGTTCATATTAATTCTGTGGGGCATTATCCTTGGTATCTCTCGGTATCGCCGCCACAAACAGACAAAGCAAACTCATCCCGAAGCCTAGTTTTTATGCGCGGAAGATTTTTCAGGTAGCCTCAAGCCGCAAACAGGCTACCTGAAAACCATCCCGTGCAGATTTCTGTATAATGCCCGCGTTTTAACCCTTCCAACGAGAACAAACCCATGAAACACACCCTCTCCACCATCATGCTGGCGCTGCTGCTGCCCCTGGCCGCCTGCAACGCCCAGCCCGCCGCCCAAGGCGCCTCCCAGCCCGCCGCCGCATCCGCGCCCGCCGGCAGCCCCGAAGCCGCCATCCGCAGCAAGCTCACCCAAACCTACGGCAACCAAGGCATTGAAGTGTTGAGCGTATCCCCCGCCCCCGTGAGCGGCCTGTATGAAGTGTTCCTCAACGACAACCAGCTGGTGTATATGACTGCCGACGGCGGCTATATGTTTACCGGCGACCTGATTGACGTAAACAAACGCAGCAACCTCTCCGAAGCCCGCCGCGACGAGCTCAACCGCATCGACTATGTCGCCCTGCCTTTCGATTCCGCCATCAAAGAAGTGCGCGGCAACGGCAAGCTCCAAGTGGCCGTGTTCTCCGACCCCGACTGCCCCTTCTGCCGCCGCCTGGAAAAAGAATTCGAGCAGATGACCGACATCACCATCTACAACTTCCTCATGCCCATCCCCGACCTGCACCCCGCCGCCGAGGCCAAAGCCATCCGCATCTGGTGCAGCCCCGACCGCACCGCCGCCTGGACCGGCTGGATGCGCAAAGGCACCGTGCCGCCCGAATCCGCCGGCTGCGACAACCCCGTGCGCGACACCATGGCGCTGGGCAACCACTTCGGCTTCAACGGCACGCCCACCATCGTGTTCCCCAACGGCAAAATCGTGGCCGGCTATATGCCGAAAGAGGCCTTGCAGGAAGCGCTGGAGGCGAACCAGAAATAAGGTTTGGGCAGATTTGCAGCGGCTGGCCCGCCCGGGAAAAAGGCTACCTGAAAAATATTTTTCAGGTAGCCTTTTATAGTGGATGAACGGAAATCAGGACAAGGCAACGAAGCCGCTGACGGTACGGCAAGGCGAGGCAAGGCAGCCTTGGTTTTTGTTCATCCACTATATTGTGCCGGGCGGGTTAGCGGCTGACGGCGGGGTGTCGTTTGCTTGGTTCGGCAGCGGCGGGGCGGTTTCGGCGTGCAGGGCTTGGTGGGCGGGGGGCAGGAGTTTGGCGATGAGCCGGAGTTGTTGCCACAGGGTGTGCGGGTGGGCAGGGGGCTGCATTCGTTGGGGCGGAGGCGTTCGAGCTGCTGCTGCAGGGCGGCATAGGCTACCTGAAAATCTTGGCTGGGCAGCTCCGGCAGGCGGGTGAGCAAATCGGCGGTGTGCTCGGCGGCGGTGCGGAAGGCTTGGAGGAAAGCGGGGTCGGCTTGCTCGGTGCTGAGGCGGTGGCGGTAGGCGCCGAGGGCGGAGATGTAGGCGCTGAGGGCGTATACGGTTTTGAGCAGGGTGAAGCCGCCGGGCAGGTGGGCGGCGTATTTTTGCGGCTGACCGGACATGTCGGAGAGGGTGCTGCTGAGTTGGGCGGCGCTTTCGTGGGCGCGGCGGCGTGCGCTGCGATAGGCGGTATCGTCGCTGTGGCTGCCTTTTTGCAGCTGGCAGGCGATGGTTTTCAGGTAGCCAGCGTGGCTGGCGAGGGCTTGGCCGGCGGTACGGGGCAGGGAGAGGTAGTGCCAGTCGGGCCAGAGCATGGAAACGGCCCACCAGGCGATGCCGCAGCCGATGAGGGTGTCGAGCAGGCGCCAGGGCAGGGCGTCGGCGCCGTGCAGGCCGGCGATGTAGAGGTTGGTGATGGCTTGGATGGTGATGAAGAAGGTGGAGTAGCTGTATTTGTTGGTGCGGAAGAAGAAAAACAGGGTGCTGGAAAGGGCGACCACGGCAAGCTGGGTGGGCAGTGAGGGGGTGAAATAGGGCAGCAGGGAGCCGGCAGCCACGCCGGCTAGGGTGCCGGCCATGCGCTGGGCGAGGCGGCTTTTGGTGGCGGAGTAGTTGGGCTGGCACACAAATACGGCGGTGAGCAGTATCCAGTAGCCCATGGGCAGCTTGAGGCTTTCCACCAGGGCGATGCACACGGATACGACAATCGACAGGCGCACGGCGTGGCGGAATACGGCGGAATCGAAATGGCAATGGCTGCGCAGGATGCCGGCGATGTGGCGCCAGCCGCCGGCCTCTTCGCGCAAGATGCGGGTTTGCTCGCTGTTGCCGCCGTCGGGCGCGGGGCTTTGGATGCGGGCGAGGTGGGTGAGCTGGTAGTTTATGCCGCCGAGGTTGTCGAGCAGGCGGGGCAAATCGGGATTGGCGGCGGCGGGGTCGGCTTGGTGGTGTTGCAGGGAGCGGCGGATGCCGTCCATCAGTTTGCCGAGCTTGGCGTTATCGGGCGGCTCGAGGCCTTGGCGCAGGCTTTGGGCGGTGTCGCGGCAGGCCTGCGCCTGCCATTCGATGAGGCGCTGGATGCGGAAGATGAGGTCGCTGTGGCTGAGATTGGCCACGAAGCGGCGGTATTCGCCGATGTAGCTGGAGGCGGCGCGCTCGTGGATGTCTTGCGCGGCGAGGTAGTCGTGCAGCATACGGGTGGTGCGCGGGTGGCGGTGTTGGCCGCGCATGCGGTAAAACAGGGCGTTGCGCACTTGGTTGAAGGTGGCGATGACTTTGCCGTTTTGCATGGCCAGCTCGATTTGGCGCTGTTCGAGCTGCTCGGTGTCGTCGGGGTCGAAGAATTGGGCTTTGATGTCGAGGTAGGCGGCCAGCTCGCCATAGGCGGCGGCCATGCTGTCTTGCACGGGGCGGTGGGGCAGGATGAGGTGCAGCAGCAGGGTGTTGCCGCTGTAGAGCAGGGTGCCGCACAAAATCAGCAGGGTGTTGGCATACCAGGCCATGCTGTGGTTGAGCGTGAGGATGGTGTAGAGCGCCACCACCAGCGTGCCGAAGGAGATGGTGCGGTAGCGCAGGCTGACGGCACCGGAGAGGGTGAAGATAAAGGTGAGCGCGGTCATGGCTGCGAGGAAGAGCAGCGGCCGGCCGAAGGTGAGTTGCACGGCGAGCGAGGACACGCTGAAGGCGGCGATGGTGAGCAGCACGTTTTTGATGCGGCCGGTGAGGCGGTTGTCCAAATCCACCAGCGCGCCGGCAATCACGCCGAGCACCAGCGGCATACACATCAGCGGCTTTTGCCAATACCACACGGCCAGCACGGCGGTGCTCACGCTCACAAACATCGGCAGCGCGGCCAGCATACGGGCGGAAAACCATTTGAGGCGGGAAGGGCGGAGCATGGGGAAGGGGGCGGAAGGGGAAAGGGCGGTATTGTAGCGCAGGCGGGGCGCGGCGTGATACGGGCGCGGCTTTTGCTGCTGCTGGGATTTTCAGGTAGCCTCCTTGCCCACGCAGAGGCTACCTGAAAAATGATGTGTCGGCGATTTGAAATTTGTTTTGTATCGTGCTTAGGCTTCGTGTTTTGCCGGACTGGAAAGGCTTCGGGAAAGAGAGGGCGGTTTCAGGCAGTCCAAAGATTGGGTATACTAAAATGTTTTTAAAACAGCTGCATAAGACAGAGAGAATCATGTTATCTGATGAACACCATTTCTGCCCCGTTCCCCAATTCCGTTCTGGCGATTATCATTTTTTCTCCGGCAGCATCGGTGTTGATTTCGTTGCCGCCAACAAACAATGCCTGTGCTTGCACGCTGTTTCATTTGATGGCTTTGGTTATTGCGCGATAGACAAAAATCAAGCAATACCGCTCAATCCGCCCGATAGCGAAACGCTCAAGCAGCTGCACAAAACTTATTGTGGCGCAAACGAAATCGCCGAACAAGATCAAAACAAATTGGTGCAGATTATCCTGGCCACGCTCACGGCCAACCGACATTTGATATGGCAGGATGCTTTTGAAAAGTATCAACTGTATTTCCAGCAGGGGCAGCCTGTTTGATTAGGTGTGTGGAACGCAGGCAACTTCCAACTAATCGCCCCGTATCTCCGAGGCTGCTTTTCTCCCTACCATTGCAGGCTACCTGAAAAAATAAGCCGCCCGAAAGGGAATCACCCACAGCATAGAGGCCAAAGCGATGCCTGTACATACTTTCACAACCTTATCCAAGCACCACACCGGTTTGCTGTCGAAAGTGTAGGCGTCTTGGATGTCGGGTCTTTTTTGGAAATAAAAACGCGCGAGGCATTTTGTGATCAGCAGACCAATGCTCACCGCGACGATGCCGGCACGCGAATTAAACGCCATCAGGCCGTTGAGCGGCAGATGCAGCTTTTTCAGCTCGACTATCCAATAAATGAGAAAGCCCAAATAGCCGAAAAAGCCCAGAAACAGCAACAGCAGCGATATGCCGGTTTCCATATCCCTACTTATTTTCATGTTTCTCTCCTTTTACATTTTCAGGTAGCCCGAGCAGGGAGATAGAGGCTACCTGAAAATCCCTGCTGCTGCGGGGCGGGAATATTTTGCTTCGCAGAAACTCCGCTTTGCTTCGCAAAACGTCGTTTTCAGGTAGCCTTTGGCTGCTGCGCGGCGTTTATTCTTCGGCGGTTCCGCCTGCCGTTTCTTCCTGCGGCTCGGGCAGGGCTTCGGCGCCGGCTTGCTCCACCAATTTTTCGTCTAACCGTTTGCCGGCCTTCACGCCCATCTGGCGCAGTTTTTCCACGCGGCCGATCAGGTTGCCGCGCCCGCTGTAGAGCTGTTTGTAGGCAGTTTGGTAGCTGTCTTGCGCCTGCTGGAGGTTTTTGCCCACTTTTTCCAGGGTGTCCACGAAGCCGGTGAATTTGTCGTAGAGCTTGCCGCCTTCTTCGGCAATTTGCAGGGCGTTGCGGTTTTGGTTTTCATAACGCCAGATGTTGGCCACGGTGCGCAGGGTGGCCAGGAGCGTGCTGGGGCCGACGAGCACGATACGTTTCTCGAAGCTGGTTTGGAACAATTCGGGATCTTGCTGCAAGGCCAAGAGATAGGCGGGCTCCACGGGCACGAACATCAACACGAAATCGGGCGATTCGATGCCTTCTATCTCGCCGTAGGGCTTGGCAGCAAGCTCTTTGATGTGCTGGTGCACGGAGGCGAGGTGGGCGGCAAGCTCGGCTGCGGCCTGCTCGGGGCTGTCGGCCTGGGTGTAGCGCACGTAGGCGGTGAGGGAAACTTTGGAATCGATGATGATGTGTTTGCGGTCGGGCAGCTTCACGATCACGTCGGGCTGGAGGTAGCGGCTGCTGCCGTCTTCTTCGATGTGGCGACCGCCGCTCTGCACTTCGTATTCGCGGCCTTTGGTGAGGCCGGAGCTTTCGAGCACTTTTTCCAGAATCATTTCGCCCCAGTTGCCTTGGCTTTTGTTGCGGCTGCCGGTGAGGGCTTGGGTGAGTGCTTGGGCGTCGTCGTGCAGGCGGGCGTTGAGCTGCTGGAGGCGTTTGAGCTCGTTTTCGAGGGTGAGCCGCTCTTTGGCTTCTTTTTCGTAGGTGTTTTGCACGAGCTGGCTGAAGCCTTGCAGCTTTTCGTTGAGCGGGTGGAGCAGCTGGTCGAGCTCTTTGCGGTTTTGCTCGGAAAAGCGCTGACTTTTTTCTTCGAGGATGCGGTTGGCGAGGTTTTGGAATTGTTCGCTCAGGTTTTGGCGGGCATCGTTTAAAAGCGCGATCTGCTCGGCGTGGGCTTGCTGCTGCTGTTCGATTTGGGTTTGCACGCGCTGGTGTTGCAGGCGGCTGGCGGCGAGCTCTTGGCGGGCGCTGTCGAGCTGGCTTTGCAGCTGCTGCTGTTGCTCGGCAAGCTCGCCGCGTTCGCGCTGGAGGTGTTGCACGGATTGTTCGGCGGCCACGGCGCGGCTTTGCCGGCTTTCGCTTTCTTCCTGCTCGGCAGCGAGCCGGCTTTGCAGCTGCTGCTGCCGCTCGGCGAGCTCGTTGCGTTCGCGCTGGAGGTGTTGCACGGATTGCTCGGCGGCGGCGTGGCGGGCTTGGTAGCCCTGCGCGGCCTGTTGGGCGGCGGCAAGCTGGCTGCGGGCTTCGGCGAGGGCTTGGGCGGTTTGGCTGAGTTGCTGCGCGCCCTGCTGCTGCATTTGCTGCTGGAGGGCGAGGCTGTGTTGCAGCCGGTCGGTTTCTTGCTGCCAGCCGTGTTGCTCGGCCTGCCGGCGGGCGCGCAGCCACAGCCACATCAGCAGGATGCCGAAGAAGGCGGCGGCAAAGCAGGAGGCGAGCAGGATGGGAAGGGTGAAAGTCATAAAGGCTACCTGAAAACGGAGTTTCTGCAGAAAACGAAGTTTCTGCGAAGCTAAAACGAAGTTTCTGCGAAGCAAAAAATGGGTGGGCTAGATGCTGCCGAAACTAATCCGCACGATTTTATCCGCCTGCGGCTTGCCCTGCCAGTAATCACGGCACAATTCCAGGCTTTCCATCAGGCTGGCAAACAGCCGGGCATCGCGCTGCCGAAGATCGGCAAGGCCGGTGAAGGCGATATGGATGCGGCGCTGCGGCAGCCAGCCCAAATCACGCAGGCAGTCGTTGAGCGAATCGCCGCCGCCGTTGAAATAGGCGGGCAGCTCGAAGGCTTCCTGCATGCACCGCATCAGGCTGTGGCGGTGTTTGAGGGTCGACACATCCACGCAGATGACGAGCGTATCGGCATCGGTAAGGATTTGGCGGGTAAAGCGGCTCATGGGCTGTCCTGTGTGGGGCTACCTGAAAACAGCAATGTATTTTTCAGGTAGCCTTTCCTCCGCATGAGCGGCTACCTGAAAATCAAAGATGCCATAAAAGCGCGCTCATTTTAGAACAAAGCCGCGCGTTTTCCCTAATGCCCGCCCCGCGCTTCCTTGCTATAATCCCGCCAATTTAATTTAAATAAGCAACAGGCTACCTGAAACCGCATGAGCGCCGATTTCCATCTCCGCTTTTCCATCCAAGGCTGGCACGCCGCCTCCACCCGCCTGCACACCGGTGAAGAATGGTCGGCATGGGCTTCAGGCCGTCTGAACGCCGCCGAGCTGCCCGACACGCCGCCGAAGGTGGATTTCCTGCCCGCCATGCAGCGGCGCAGGCTCGGCCTCTCCGCGCGGCTGCTGTTTGCAGCGGCGCATCCCTTGCTGGCGGAAGGCGAAACCTGCCCGCTGGTGCTCGCCTCGCACGACGGCGAAATCAACCGCAGCTTCGGCTTGTGGACTACGCTGTTGCGCGACAACGAAGTTTCGCCCACCTCCTTCGGCCTTTCCGTGCACAACGCGCTGGCCGGGCAGTGGTCAATGCTGCGCGGCGACATGAGCGAAAACACCGCGCTTTCCGTGCGGCAAAGCGGCTTGGAAACCGCCGTGCTCGAAGCCGCAGGCCTGCTGGCCGACGGCGCGGAGCGCGTGCTGGCGGTGGTGGTGGACGAACCTTTGCAGGCGCAATATCCCGCCGCGCCCGCCGAACGCGCGCCCTTCGCCCACGCGCTCGCCCTGCTGCTCGCACCCGGCGGAGAGTGGGAACTTTCCCCCGCCGCGCACGATGGCGAAAACGCGGCAGACATCGGCTACTGGGGCGCGCTCGAATGGCTGCGGCAGCGGTTTTCAGGTAGCCGCGAGTGGGTAAACCAATATGCAGACGAGGCTTGGCAATGGCGGCAGCTTATCCCCTAAGCGCGCGGCTGAACCGCCTGTGGCGGCTGTTGGCCACCGGGCTGGGCTTCGTGTTTTTCGGCGTGTTCGGCGTGCTGCTGCAAATCGTTTTGCTGCCGTGGCTGCTGAATCCGTCGTCCGACTTGGCGCGGCAAAAGCAGGCGCGCCGCGTGGTTACGCGCACTTGGCTGTGGTTCAGCTATTATCTGATGCGTTCGGGCATTTTGAGCGCGGAATTTGAAGGCTTCGAGCGGCTCGGCCGCCCCGGCCAGCTGATTTTGGCCAACCATCCTTCGCTGCTTGATGTGGTGTTCCTGCTCGGCCGCGTGCCCGAAGCCAACTGCATCGTGAAGGCCGATTTGCAGCGCAATCCGGCCATGGCCGGGCAAATCCGCGCCTGCGGTTATCTGCCCAATCAGGAAGATTTGGATTTTGTCGAAGCCGTGCACGAAGTTTTGCAGCGGCAATGCCTGCTGGTGTTCCCAGAAGGCACGCGCACCGGCTGGGACGGCGTGGTGAAATTTCATCGCGGCGCGGTGTCGATCGGCTTGCGCAGCGCGCAGGTCATCACGCCCGTGGTGATTCAAATGCGCCCGCCGAACTTCAAAAAAGGCCAGCCGTGGTACATCATCCCGCTGCAAAAGCCGGCCTACCGCTTTATCGTGGGCGACGACATCAACCCGCAAGATTGGCTCAGCAAGCACCCCCTGCCCATCGCCGCCCGCCGCCTCAACGACCACCTGCAACACTATTTCAATGAAAGAAGCCAAGAAAATGAATGAACTGAAACAAGAAATCAAACAACTGATTATCGACAGCCTCGGCCTGGAAGACCTCACGCCCGTCGACATCGGCGACGAAGAAGCCCTGTTCGGCGACAGCGGCCTCGGACTTGATTCCGTGGACGCGCTGGAGCTCGGCCTGGCTGTGCAAAAACACTTCGGCTTCCAGCTCGACGGCGAAAGCCAAGAACTGCGCGACAGCTTCGCCAATGTGTCCACACTGGCCGCCTTCGTGCAAAAGCAACGCGGCTAGGCAAAGCACTTCCGGCTTCCTACCGCGTTGGCAATCCGTTAAAGGCTACCTGAAAATGATGTCTTGCGAAGCAAGGCTGAGTTTCTGCGAAGCTAAAACCGCAGCTCGGGCATTCATGCCCGACAAATCATCCCCTGTTAAGGAAACCCCATGACCGAAACCGAAATCCGCGCCTTCCTGTTCGATATTCTGGAAAACATGTTTGAAATCGACACCAGCAACGTAACCGGCAGCACCAACCTCTACGAAGACCTTGAAATCGACAGCATCGACGCCATCGACCTGCTCGACCAAATCAAACGCCAAACCGGCTACAAGCTCCAAGCCGACGATTTCCGCAACGTCCGCACCATCGACGACGTGGTGGCCGCCGTATCCAAGCTCTACCAAGACGCCAAACCCGAAGCGTGAAAACCGCTGCCAAAATCCTGCTCGGCCTCCTCAGCCTGCTCTACCCCCTGCTGTGGTACTACGGGCGCGGGCAGGGCTGGTTTTACCCTCTGGCCGGGCTGATGCTGCTGCTTTGGCTCGCCCGCGCCGCCATGCAGCGCGACCCCGCGCAAAAACGCCTCTCCCTGCTGATTGCCGCCTTCTTTGCCGCCACCCTGCTTTTCAGACGGTCTGACAGCATGTATTGGTATCCCGTGTGGGTAAACGGCCTGCTGCTCTTCCTCTTCGGCCTCAGCCTCACGCAAAAGCAAAGCGCCGTCGAACGCCTCGCCCGCCTGCAACACCCCGACCTGCCGCCCGAAGGCGTGGCCTACACCCGCCGCGTTACCCAAATCTGGTGCGCCTTCTTCGCCCTCAACGGCGGCACCGCCGCCCTCCTCGCCCTGCTCGGCCAACACCGCTGGTGGGCGCTCTACACCGGCATCATCGCCTACATCCTGATGGGCATCCTGATGGGCGGCGAATTCGCCTACCGCAAATGGGTGTTGAAGCTGTAGAGCGAATCAACTTAACTTTCGCTACCGCGTTAGCTCGCCTTGCCGTACTCCTGTACTGTCTGCGGCTCGCTGCCTGGTATCGAAAGCCAATTTGATTCGCTATCGCCGCCATCCGGCCAGCCTGTTAGGAAACATTCCGGCACGCAAAAGGCTACCTGAAAACCTCATATCGGTTTTCAGGTAGCCTTTTATTGCCCGCTATCCTTAAAAATCCTTCAAATCAACGCAACGGCAAGCCTGCTTCGCCGCCACGCTGGTGCACCTGCCACACGCCGCGTTCGGCCTGCAAGGCCTGCTCCAGCGTGTTTTTGGCGGATTCCGGCATCAGGCTGCCGCAGAGGAAGATATCCAGCGCGGCAAAGCCGTGCTCCGGCCAGGTGTGAATGCTCATATGCGATTCGGCCAAGAGCAGCACGCCGGTCACGCCGCCTTCGCCGCCGAAGGTGTGGAAACGGCTGTCGAGCACGGTGGCGCCGATGCGTTCGGCGGCTTGACGCAGGGCGTTTTTCAGGTAGCCTTCATCGCGCAACAGCGCGGACGGGCAGCCGTATAAATCCAGCAGGCCGTGGCAGCCGGGGCTGTGGCTCATTTGTGCCATCCCGAAGACGAGCTGCCGCCGCCCACGCGCGAGCCGTGGTAGGAACGGCTGCCGCTGTTGCTGCTGCCCACAGAGCCGTAGTTGACAGAAGTGCTAACCAGAATGGCTAGGATGCTGCAAATCAGATAAGTATTTCTCGACATTTTGTTTCACTCGTCATCGTCATCGTCATCGTCATCATCGCCGCCGCCGCCGCTGAACACGTCGCCGCGTTTCGCTAAGAAATACAGCACCATAACCGACACCGTGCCGGCCAAGGAGATGTCTTCATCGGAAGACAGCATGCTGAACCAGGCCGGCAGGTTGATGATGACAAACACCGCAACCAACAGCAGCATCAGCCCTTTCGACGGGCCGTCGGCGCGCATATCGGCGCTGTATTGCGGCACATCGCTGCCGCTGAGACCAAACCATTCGCGCACCTGCCGGTAGCTCACCGGCGTGCTCTGGCTCCAAGCGGCCTCGTGGCGGTTGCGCTCGGCGCAGAGCTTGCCGTTGCCGTTTTGGCGGTAGTCGGAATAAAAATCCACGTCGCCTTGGCGGATGTGCCAGTAAAACGCGCCGGCGGCAAGCACCACGCGCCCGCCGTAGTCGTAGAGCTTGGGCAGGCCCTGCGGCTGGAAAAGCTCTCCCTGCAAGCGCGGCCACACATTGAGCGTTTCCGACACGCTCCATTCGCCATCGCTTTCCACCAGCCACATAAACCCGGCCTGCGGCTCGAAGAGCAGGTATTCCGTCCAGCTGCCCTCGGGTGTGATGCCGGAAGGATTTTTGCCAAACAGCAGGTTAAACGCGTCGCCGGGCTCCAATTCGTCTTTGCGCACCGCGCCGATGAGGGTGTAGGTGCGGTTGTTGATGGTGGCTTCCGCACCCAGCTTCAGCGTGAAGGCATCGGCCTGCGCGGCACGACGGTTGTTGGCTTCCAGCAGCTCCAGCTTGCCTTCTGCAGCATCCAGGCTGCTGCCGCAGCTGGGGCAGAGGATGGAGGGGGTGAGCCCGGTAATCCATTGCACGGGCGAGCCGCAGTTGGGGCAGCTTTCGGCTTGGCGCGTGCCTTTGAGTTTGCCCGCGCTGCCGGCCACCTCGGCGCTGCTGCGCGTGTTGGAGAGCTGCAAGTCGGCCAGGTTTACGCCCCGCCCGATAAAGGCTTCGGGCGGCGACTCGGCGTAATCTAGCGTGAGGAAGGCTTGCTCGCAGCGCCAGTCGGCCACCCGGTTTTTCATCTGCGGCGGCAGCTCAAAGGGCAGTTCGCCCTCGGCGGCGGCCTGCTCCAGCACGATGTCGCGCACGTCGGCGGCCCAGAAGCGTTTGCCTTGGTACACAAAGTTGCTGTGGCCGGGCACTAAGTTGTCGAATTCGGGCGTGTCCGGCAGCGGCTCGGCGGCGGGTAGGGTGAACACGTATTGGTCGCCGGCTTCGGAGAGCCAGCCGTTGCTGCCGTCGGCAAACTGCACATACCATTCGTTCCACAAGCCGGCTTCGTATTTGGCCTGCAGGCGGCCGATGATGGAAAACGGCTGCGCGGCAAAGGTGCCGGCGGTGCCGATTTGCAGCGGGCTGAAGTCTTCCAGCAGGGCGGAATCGCGGCCGCTGTCGATAATGCCCGCGCCTTGCCGCACCAGAAGGCTGTGGCAGAAGCCGCATACCAGCGTGACCGCTGTGGCCGAATGCGCGTGTACGGGCGCGCCGCAGCTGGGGCAGTCGGTTTGGAAGAAGGGTTCGCTCATGGTTGGTTTCCTATGGGGCGGGCGGGTTGGGTGTTCTTTTTTCAGGTAGCCTTTAAAGCTGCTGTTCCAACAGGGTTTTCAGCGGGGTCATGCCCAGGCGGCGATAGAAGCGTTCGGCGCCGTCGTTGCCGTGCATCACGTTTAATGTGAGGCTGTGGCAGCCTTGGGCGCGGGCGAATTCGAGCAGATAGTGATACAGCTGCTCGCCGATTTTTTTGCCGCGCTGCGAAGCGTCTACGCACAAATCGTCTAAGTACAACACTTTGCGGTCTACCAGCGAAACATCGCCGCAGGCTACCTGAAATTGGCACACGGCATAACCCTGCACTTTGCCGCTTTCATCCTGATACACGAACACGGGCTGGTTTTCATCGGCAATCAGGGCGCGCACTTCTTCATCGAAATATTTGCGTGCGCCGGCACGGTAGAGGTCGGGGCGGGCTTGGGCGTGCACGGCGTGCACTTGGTAGAGCAGTTCGCCAATGCGCTCGGCGTCGGCGGTTTGGGCGGGGCGGATGGGCATGGGCTATCTTTCGGTTGTTGGTTGGTTAATCGGTTTTGGCTTTGCAGAAACTCAGCCTGAGAAGTTTTCAGGTAGCCTCTATTTGCCGCGTTTGAGGCTACCTGAAAACTGCGCAACATCGTTTTAACTTCGGTGAAGCTTACGCTTTCAGGTAGCCCCGCGCTTTAGCCGATTAGCTGCTTCAACACTTCGGCTTTGGCTTTTTCGTAGTCTTCGGCGGAAATCAGGCCGCCGTCGAGCAAGGTTTTGAGTTTGGCGAGCTTGGCCTGCGGGTCTTCGGCGGCGGGCGCGGCCGGGGCGGCGGCGGGCTGTGCCGGCTGGGCGGGCGCGGTTTGCACGGGCTGCGGCTGCTGCATCATGCCGCTCATGGCGCCGGCCATGGCCTGCCCGATGCCGGCGCCCACGCCGAGGCCTGCGCCGATGCCGGCGATGCCGCCTTCGTTTTGCGCGGCCAGCGGGATGGCGGTGGCGGTTTGGTATTGGGTGAATTTGCCCATGTCGCCGATGATGCCCATCGACATTTTGCTGTCGAGCGCTTTTTGCACGTTTTCGGGCAGGCCCACGCTTTCCACAGTGAAGTTCTCCAGCGCGAGGCCGAGCTTGGCAAATTCGGGCAGCAGCAGCTCGTTCATTTTCTGCGACAGCAGCACTTGGTTGGCGGCCATATCGAGGAAGGGGATGCCGGATGTGCCGAAGGCGGCGGCCAGCTGGGTCATGGCCAGGTTGCGCAGCTGCTGTTCGAGCTGCTCGCCGCTATAAGAGGCGCCCACGCCGCTCACTTCGCGGAAGAAGGCGGCGGGGTCGCTGATGCGGTAGGCATACATGCCAAAGGAGCGCAGCTGGATCACGCCGAAATCGGCATCGCGCACGGTAACGGGCTGGGAAGTGCCCCAGCGGCGGGCGAGCTGCTGGCGGGGGTTGAAGAAATAAACGTCGGATTTGAATGGGGATTGGAAGAGTTTATCCCAGTTTTTCAGGTTGGTGAGGATGGGCAGGGTTTGCGTGGTGAGCGTGTAGCGGCCGGGCTGGAACACGTCGGCGGCTTTGCCTTCGTCCACAAACAGGGCAGCCTGCGCCTCGCGCACGGTGAGGCTGGCGCCGTTTTGGATTTCCTGATCGGCCACGGGGAAGCGCCACATCAGCAGCCCTTCTGCGGGATTCGGCCATTCGATAACGTCGATAAACTGCTTCTTGATGAAATTGCCCAGCATGGGGATTCCTTTCGTTTGTTTGAATACTTGGAATGGAAAGGGCTACCTGAAAACGATCTAACAACTTTTTCAGGTAGCCTGTATGCGTTAAGACAGGCAGGCCGCGTTCAGCAGGCCCACGGCAATGGAAATCACGGCGCAGAGCGTGCCCACGGCCACATTATTGCCTGCCAGCTCGGCGGCGGAATCGGGCACGAGGCGGGTGGCGGCGAAATACACGGCAATCTGAATCACCGCCGCGGCCAAGCCCCACAACACGAAATCCATCATGCTCACGCTGTGCGCGATGCTGGAAGCCAGCGGCAGGCAGAAGCCGATGAGCGCGCCGCCGAAAGAGAGGGCGCAGGCTAGGTTGCCGCGCTTGATCAGCTTGAGTTCGTCGGCCGGGGTGATGCGCAGATACACGGCGGCAAACAGCGCCGTCATCACCAGCCCGATCAGCAGGTATTGCAGATACAGCAGATATTGTCCTATGGAAATGCTCATGGCTTGCCTTTGCGGTGTGGATGGAGGGGAAAATGCTTGCCGCGCCAAGGGATTTGCCCCGGGGCAGGGCGGCACGCTATATGAGGCTGATTATGCCACACAACATACGCCATTCCTACTCAACTTCCTGCCCAATCCAGCACAAAACCCACACCATCCGTGCCGCACACACCAAAACTTGATGTATGCCAAGTTTTGTAAGAAATCCACTGCATCGGCCGGCTGCTATAATCCGCAGGCTACCTGAAAAGGCTACCTGAAAAATGAAACCCGACCGTATTCTTATTATCTCCGTATTCATCGTGGCTAGCTGCGGCTTGGCCTACGAGCTCATCATCGCCGCGCTGGCCAGCTACCTCTTGGGCGACAGTATTTTGCAGTTCTCCTCCATCATCGGCCTCTACCTCTTCGCCATGGGCATCGGCGCGCACCTCACCAAATACATCCGCGACGAAGACGCGCTTTCGCGCTTTATCGAAATCGAATTGCTGGTGGGCATCATTGGCGGCGTGTCGGCCCTGGTGCTG
The DNA here is from genome assembly GCF_916618725.1 of Eikenella sp. Marseille-P7795. NCBI lineage: Bacteria > Pseudomonadati > Pseudomonadota > Betaproteobacteria > Neisseriales > Neisseriaceae > Eikenella > Eikenella sp. Marseille-P7795. The sequence goes on from NZ_CAKAJZ010000001.1 coordinate 469,674, forward strand.
TTTGTGGTGTTCGGCTTTTCCGCCGCGCCCTTCCGCACGCTCTTGTATGCGCTGGTGCTGACGGTGGGGATTGTGGTGGGCATGGAGATTCCGCTGGTGATGCGCGTGCTCAACCAGCGGCAGGCGGAGTTTAAAGACTTGGTGGCCAAGGTGCTCACCTTCGATTACTTGGGCGCGCTGGCCGTGTCGCTGCTGTTTCCGCTGGTGCTGGCGCCACGGCTGGGCATGGCGCGCTCGGCTCTGCTTTTCGGCCTGCTCAACGCCGCCGTGGCCGTGCTCACCGCCCGCGCCTTCAAAAGCCAACTGCCGCGCTACCGCGCCATCCAAACGCGCGGCGCCATCGTTTTATTCGGCCTGCTGACCGCCTTTGCCGCCGCCAACCGTATCACCTTCCTGGCCGAGCAAAGCTACTTCGGCGACCCGGTGGTGTTTGAAAGCCATTCGCCCTACCAGCGCCTGGTGGTGACCAAATGGCACGACGACATCCGCCTCTATATCAACGGCAACCTGCAATTCTCCTCGCGCGACGAAGCCCGCTACCACGAAGCCCTGGTGCTGCCCGCCATGCAGATGGCCGGCGAAGAGGCCAAAAACGTGCTGATTCTGGGCGGCGGCGACGGGCTGGCGGCGCGCGAAGTGCTGAAATACCCGCAGGTGCAAGGCATCACGCTGGTGGACCTCGACCCGCAGATGACCGGCACCTTCCAATCTTCCACCGAGCTGAGCCGCCTGAATGCCGGCTCTCTCACCAACCCCAAAGTGCGCGTGGTGAACGACGACGCGGCCAAATGGCTGGAGCAGGCGCAGGAAAAGTTTAACGTAATCATCATCGACCTGCCCGACCCTTCCAATTTCTCGCTGGGCAAGCTTTATTCCGTGCCGATGTATCGGCTGGTGGCGCGGCATTTGGCGCCGGGCGGCAAAATCGTGGTGCAATCCACCTCGCCTTATTTTGCGCCGCATGCTTATTGGTCGGTGGTAGCCACGCTGGAGGCCGCCGGGCTCGCCACTGCGCCGTATCATGTGTATGTGCCGTCTTTCGGCGAATGGGGCTTCGTGCTGGCCGCTGCCGAGCCGGATTTCCCCGTGCCCGCGCAATTTAGTGTGCCCACCCGTTTCCTCAATGCCGACACCGCCGCCGAAATGTTCCGCTTCCCGCCCGACATGGCGCGCCGCGATGTGCAGCCGAACTATTTGAACACGCAGATTTTGGTGCACTATTTCGAGCAGGATTGGCGCAATGTGATCCGGTAAACAGAAAGGCTACCTGAAAACGAGCGAAGTGAGTTTCGCCAAAACGCAGCACGCAATGTTTCAACTGCGTTGAAGCGCACGTTTTCAGGTAGCCTTTGGAATAGGCAATGACATCGCCGAACAAGAAGCCGAACAAAAAAGAGGCTACCTGAAAATTTTCGCTTCGCAGAAACTGCGCTGCGTTTTGGCGAAACTCACTTCGCTCGTTTTCAGGTAGCCTCTTTAAGTTGGCTGCTGATTAAACCAAGGTATTACCCAATCCCGGCCAGATGCGCGGTGTCTTGCGCGATCATCAGCTCTTCGTTGGTGGGGATCACCATGGCCAGCGGGGTGCTGCCCTGCTTGCTGATGATGCCGCTTTCGCCGAAGCGGGCGGCGAGGTTGGCTTCTTCATCCACAGTGAGGCCGAGGAAGCCGAGGTAGCCGATGGTTTTACTGCGGACAGTGGCGGAGTTTTCACCGATGCCGCCGGTGAACACCAGCGCGTCCAGGCCGCCGGCGGCCACGCTCATGGAGGCAACGTATTTGGCCAGGCGGTAGGCAAACACTTCCAGCGCGAGCTTGGCGCCTTCGTGGCCTTTACCGGCGGCTTCTTCGATTTCGCGGCAGTCGTTGGAAAGCTCGGAAATGCCGAGCAGGCCGCTCTGCTTGTGCAGCAGGTCGGTGATTTGCTCGATGTTGAGGCCGGCGTTGTTGTGCAGGAAGGGGAACACGTTGGCGTCGATGTCGCCGCTGCGGGTGCCCATCACCAGGCCTTCGAGCGGAGTGAGGCCCATGCTGGTGTCGCAGCATTTGCCGCTGTTGGAGGCGGCGATGGAGGCGCCGTTGCCCAAGTGGGCGATCACGAGGCGCAGGCCTTCTTCGCTGCGGCCGAGCAGGCGGGCGGCTTCGGCGGCCACGAAGCGGTAGCTGGTGCCGTGGGCGCCGTAGCGGCGCAGGCCGTATTTGCGGTAGAGCTCGCGCGGCACGGCGTAGGTGTAGGCGTGCTCGGGCATGGATTGGTGGAAGGCGGTGTCGAACACCACGGCGTGCGGCACGTGGTTGAAGATGCTGCGGGCGGCGCGGATGCCGAGCAGGTGGGCGGGGTTGTGCAGCGGGGCGAGCATGATGCAGTCTTCGATGCCTTGGATCACTTCGTCGTCCACCAGGCAGGATTCCTTGAAGCGTTCGCCGCCGTGCACCACGCGGTGGCCGACTGCACCGATGCGTTTGTCGAGCTTGCGCGCTTCCAGCTCGGCCATCAGGGCTTCCACGGCGCCGGTGTGGTTGGGCTTGTCGGCCAGGTTCACGGTGTGTTTGTCGCCGTTTGCTTTAAAGATGATGCGCGCGTCGGCCAGGTTGAGCTTTTCGGCCAGGCAGCTGAGCAATACTTCGCCGTTGGTGCTGTCCAATACGGCGCCCTTCACTGAAGAGCTGCCGCAGTTTAATACCAGAATCAATTTATCAGACATGATGTCCCTTTATGTTTAAAGTGCACGAAAACGGCGGCTGCCCGCCGGATGATTGTTTGCTGGATGCCGCAAGAACGGCTGAAAAATCCGCCGGCTATTGTAACAAAACCGCCCCGCCTTCTCTATAGACTTGGCGCAAACAAACGGGCAGAAAGGCTACCTGAAAACGGCTTGGCCCAAACAAGCGCCATCCGCACGGCCTGCCGTTTGCCTTTTCAGGTAGCCTTCCGCCTGCGGATGTGGCGTTTGCAACACGCGGCGGCGGCCGGGTTTGCGGCGGGGCGGCTGGTGCGCAAAGCCTGTGTGCAAGCTGCTTTCGGGAAAATCGGAAGCCATTGTTCCGAGTAATGTTTCTATTAAAAAAGCGGTATCTTTTGCTTATTTGATTTAACTGCGGGTTTGGGCGGTTTTGCTGCCCGGCAACTGCGCTTATAATGCGTTGAAAATCATGTTTCGGTTCCGCTGCCCCGGGCAGCCTCTTTAGGAGAGATAGAGTATGAGCACACCGAACCCCACCCCCTCCAACGCGGCCAACCCTGCCACGCAGGCCAACAAAAACAAAATCCGCCGCAATCTGAAAACCCGCCATCTCTCGATGATTGCCATCGGCGGCAGCATCGGCACCGGACTCTTCATGGCCAGCGGCAGCGCCATCCACATGGCCGGCCCCGGCGGCGCGCTCACGGCCTATGCGGCCATCGGGCTGATGGTGTATTTCCTGATGACTTCGCTGGGCGAAATGGCCACCCACCTGCCGGTGTCCGGCTCGTTTTCCACTTATGCCGCTCGCTTTGTCGATCCTTCGCTGGGCTTTGCCTTGGGCTGGAATTATTGGTTTAGCTGGGTGATTACGGTGGCGGTGGATATTTCCATTGCCGCGCTGGTAATCACCTATTGGGAGCCGATGCGCTTTATGCCGCCTTGGGGCTGGAGCCTGCTGTTTTTCGGGCTGATTGTGCTGCTGAACCTGCTTTCGGTGGAGGCGTTTGGCGAGTCGGAATACTGGTTTTCGCTGATTAAGGTGATTACGGTGGTTGTGTTCCTCGGCGTGGGCGTGCTGACGATTTTCGGGATTTTGGGCGGCAGCTATGTGGGCCTGGCCAACTTCACCGTGGGCGAGGCGCCGTTTTTGGGCGGCAGTTTTTCAGGTAGCCTGCTCACCATGCTGGGCGTGTTTCTGATTGCGGGCTTTTCGTTTCAGGGCACGGAGCTGATCGGCATCACCGCCGGCGAGTCGGAAAACCCGAAAGAGAGCATTCCGAAGGCGATTAAGCAGGTGTTTTGGCGGATTCTGATTTTCTATATTTTGTCGATTTTCGTGATCGGCCTGCTCATCCCCTACACCAACCCGGAATTGCTGGGCGCGGAGAATGTGTCGGAAATTGCCAAATCGCCGTTTACGCTGGTGTTTGAGCGGGCGGGCTTGGCGATGGCGGCAGCGGTGATGAACGCGGTCATCCTCACGTCTATCCTATCGGCGGGCAATTCGGGGATGTATGCCTCGGTGCGCATGCTGTATGCCATGGGCAAAAGCGGCATGGCGTATAAGAGCTTCCGCAAGGTAAACCGCTTCGGCGTTCCGGTGCGCTCGGTGCTGGCCACGGCGGCAGTGGTGCTGCTGCTGTTTCTCATCGAGATTTTCAACGACAACGCCTACCAATACATCCTGGCCGCTTCCGGCCTCACCGGCTTCATCGCCTGGCTGGGCATCGCCATCAGCCACTACCGCTTCCGCCGCGCCTACATCGCGCAGGGTCTGGATTTGAAAGATTTGGATTACCGCGCCAAATGGTTTCCCTTCGGGCCGCTGATTGCGCTGGTGATGTGCATGCTGGTGATTTTGGGGCAGGATACGCAGCTGGTGATGAAGGGCGACGTGGACTGGGAGCGGATTGTGGTTACCTACATGGGCCTGCCCATCTTCTTCGGCTTCTACCTCTACCACAAGCTGCGCTACCGCACCCACCTGATTCCGCTGGAAGAAGTGGATTTGGGCGACGAAGAAGACGAGGATGAGGAAGACGAATAAACCGCCCGTTTGCCCCGTTTGAGCAGATAAAGGCTACCTGAAAAACGTATTGAGGTTTTAGCTTCGCAGAAACTCAGCCTTGCTTCGCAAGACATCGTTTTCAGGTAGCCTTTTCCGCTTTTCCGTGCTGCCTTGTATAATCCCGCGTCCACACATTTTTCAGATAGCCCCATGCCGCAGCCCTCCCCCACCATCGCCGCCATCGCCACCGCCACCGGACAAGGCGGCGTGGGCGTGATCCGCCTTTCCGGCAAGCAACTGCTGCCCCTGGCGCAGCAAATCAGCGGCGGCCGCACCCCGCAGCCGCGCCGCGCCCTGCTCACCGATTTTGTGGGCGCCGAAGGCGAGCCGATCGACAACGGCCTCCTGCTCTATTTTCCTGCCCCCGCCAGCTTCACCGGCGAAGACGTGATCGAGCTGCACGGCCACGGCGGGCGCGTGGTGCTGCAAATGCTGCTCCAGCGCTGCTTCGAGCTGGGCGCGCAGCCCGCCGAGCCGGGCGAATTCACCAAACGCGCCTTCCTCAACGGCAAGCTCGATTTGGCGCAGGCCGAAAGCGTGGCCGACCTCATCGACGCCGCCAGCCAATCCGCCGCCCGCCTGGCCGTGCGCTCGCTCAAAGGCGCATTTTCCCAGCAGATTCACGCGCTGGTGGACGAACTCATCACCCTGCGCATGCTGGTGGAAGCCACGCTCGATTTTCCCGAAGAAGACATCGACTTCCTCGCCGAAGCCAAGGCCGACGAACGCCTTGTCGCACTGCAATCCCGCCTCGCCCAAGTGCTCGCCCAAGCCGAACAGGGCGCCATTTTGCGCGAAGGCATGAACGTGGTGCTGGTGGGCGCGCCCAACGTGGGCAAATCCAGCCTGCTCAACGCCCTGGCCGGCGACGACATCGCCATCGTAACCGACATCGCCGGCACCACCCGCGACACCGTGCGCGAACAAATCACGCTCGAAGGCGTGCCCGTGCACATCATCGACACCGCCGGCCTGCGCGACACCACCGACCCGGTGGAGCAAATCGGCATCGAACGCAGCCGCCAAGCCGTGCAGCAGGCCGACGTGGCGCTAATCCTCATCGACCCCGCCGAAGGCCTGAACGAGGCTACCTGCAACATCCTCGCCCAACTACCCCCTGCGCTCAAACGCATCGAAATCCGCAACAAAATCGACCTCAGCGGCGAAGCGGCGGAAAGCTGCGAACAAAGCGGCCAACCCAGCGGCGCCGACACCCTGATCAAACTCTCCGCCAAAAGCGGCGCCGGCCTCGACCTGCTCAAACAAGCCCTGCTGCGGCAAATCGGCTGGCAGGGCGAAAGCGAAAGCCTGTTTCTCGCCCGCAGCCGCCACCTGCAAGCCCTGGAAGCCGCCCAAGCCGAGCTCGGGCTCGCCGCCCTGTGCGGCCGCCATCAGCTCGAGCTCTTCGCCGAACACCTGCGCCTCGCGCAAAACGCCTGCAACACCATCACCGGCGAATTCAACGCCGACGACCTCTTAGGCGTGATCTTCAGCCGCTTCTGCATCGGCAAGTAGTTGGAAGAAATAGATTTTCATATTTTCAGGTAGCCTTTCCACATTTCACGAGGAGATTTCAATGGATATTCTGTCACGCCTGCAGGCGCTGCCTTTGAGCCGCTTCCACTATCGCCTGCTGGCCCTAATCGGGCTGGGCTGGCTGTTTGATGCGATGGACACGGGCATGGTGTCATTTGTGTTGGTTACTTTAGCCAAGGAGTGGGGCTTGAGCGCGCAGCAGTCGGGTTGGGTAGTGAGCATCGGCTTTGTGGGCATGGCGCTGGGTGCGGTATTGAGCGGCTGGGCGGCCGACCGCTTCGGACGGCGCAACGTGTTTGCTGGCACGATGGTGCTCTACGGCACGACCACGGGCTTGTGCGCACTCTCGCCGAACCTGGACGCGCTGCTGTTTTTCCGCTTCTGGGTGGGTTTCGGCCTAGGTGGGCAGCTTCCGGTGGCGGTGTCGTTGGTGAGCGAGTATGCACCGCCGAATGTGCGCGGGCGGTTTATTGTTTTGCTGGAGAGTTTTTGGGGCTTGGGCTGGCTGGCGGCGGCGCTGGCTTCGTATTTCCTGATTCCGAAATTCGGCTGGCATAGCGCGTTTACGGCGGGTTCGGTGCCGCTCTTGTATGCGTTTTTGGTGTGGAAGCAGCTACCGGAATCGGTACCTTATCTGATTGCGGCGGGCAGATCGGAGGAGGCGCACGCACTGGTGTGCCGTTTGGAGGCGGAAGCGCGCATAGCACAGGTAGCGGAAATGGTGGTGCCGCTAGCGCAAAAGAAGGAGAAAATCCTCCTCGCACAGCTGTGGCGGCCACCGTTTGCCCGCCGCACGCTGATGTTGTGGCTGATTTGGTTCGGTATCGTGTTTTCTTATTACGGGATTTTCACTTGGCTACCCAAACTGCTGGCGGGGCAGGGCTATTCGGTAGTGAAAACGTTTGAATATGTGCTGGTAATGATTTTGGCGCAGCTGCCAGGCTATTTTGCGGCGGCGGTGCTGGTGGAAAAAATCGGGCGCAAGGCCACGCTGGCAGGCTTTCTGGGCGCGTGTGCGGTGTGTGCCTATTGCTTCGGCCAAAGCGGCTCTACGCTGGAAATTATGCTGTGGGGCAGTCTGATGTCGTTTTTCAACCTGGGCGCGTGGGGCGTGCTCTACACTTACACGCCGGAGCTGTATCCGGTGCGTTTCCGCGCATTCGGCTCGGGCTGGGCGGGCGCGGTGGGCCGCATTGGAGGGATTGTGGCGCCGATGGTGGTGGCCAGCATGAGCGGCAGTGGCGATTTCGCGCGGATTTTCGTGATGTTTGCGGCGGTGCTGGCGGCGGTGGTGCTGGTGATCGTGCTGCTGGGTGAGGAAACGAAAGGACGCACGTTGGAGGAAATCAGCGCGGATTAACGGCGTGAAGCCCTGCAAAGGCTACCTGAAAATCTCGGAAGGCTTTTCAGGTAGCTTGCTGTTTGCTTTTTAGCTACACTTATTACCTTCGGAACAAAGTTTCCGTTCCCCCCCAGGGCAGCCCGCGGACATTGCGACCCGGCCTTGCCCGTCGGCGACATTGCGCCGCCGCAAATTTTTAAGGACATACAAAATGACTATCTCCCCCGTTGCCTTGCGCCGGCAAACCGAACGCAAGCCGCATCCCACTGCGCGCTATTGGAAAAAATGCGACGTCGAAGCCCTGTTTGGGCTCCCCTTCCTCGACCTCGTTTACCAGGCCGCCGAAATCCACCGCCAACATTTCAACCCGCGCGAAATCCAGCTTTCCACCCTGCTCTCCATCAAAACCGGCGGCTGCCCCGAAGACTGCGCCTACTGCCCGCAATCCGCGCACCACAACACCAATCTGGGCAAAGCGCAGATGATGGACGTGGCCGAAATTGTGGCCAAAGCCAAAATCGCCAAATCGCGCGGTGCCAGCCGTTTCTGCATGGGCGCGGCATGGCGCGGCCCCAAGCCCAAAGACGTGGAAACCGTTTCCGCCATCATCAAAGCCGTGAAAAACTTAGGCATGGAAACCTGCGGCACCTTCGGCATGCTCGAAGACGGCATGGCGGAAGACTTCAAAAAAGCCGGTTTGGACTACTACAACCACAACCTCGACACCGACCCCGAGCGCTACAACGACATCATCCACACCCGCCGCCACGAAGACCGCATGGACACCTTGGGCAAAGTGCGCAACGCCGGCCTCAAGGTATGCTGCGGCGGCATCGTCGGCATGAACGAAACCCGCGCCGAACGCGCCGGGCTGATAGCCAGCCTTGCCAACCTCGACCCGCAGCCCGAAAGCGTGCCCATCAACCAATTGGTGAAAGTGGAAGGCACGCCGCTGGCCGACGCCGAAGATTTGGATTGGACCGAATTCGTGCGCACCATCGCCGTGGCGCGCATCACCATGCCCGAAAGCTTCGTGCGCCTTTCCGCCGGCCGCAGCAATATGCCCGAAGCCATGCAGGCCATGTGCTTCATGGCGGGCGCGAACTCCATCTTCTACGGCGACAAACTGCTCACCACCGAAAACCCCGGCAAAGACGGCGACCGCGCCCTGATGGCCAAGCTCGACCTGGTGCCGCTGGCCTATCATTCCGATGCCACCGCCGAAGGCAAAAGGCTACCTGAAAACGATGTTTTGCGAAGCAAAGCTGAGTTTCTGCGAAGCTAAAGCGCTGCTTCAACGTAAGCCAAAATAAGCCGCACGGGTTTCTGCGAAGCTCAAGCCATCCGTGGAATAAAACAGGCTACCTGAAAAACCGCCGCCTGGTTTTCAGGTAGCCTTTCTCTTGCCGCTATATTTGCCGTTGCCGATGCCGCCGGCGCAGGCTACCTGAAAACCAATCTGCCCATCCGCGTTATAGCCCGCCGTTATATCGGTATGGCCGCAAAGCAGTTTTCAGGTAGCCTCAAGGCCGTTAAAATAAGCATAAAGTATCCACACCGCGAGGAAACCGCCATGTGCCAGCTTTTGGGCATGAACTGCAACACCCCCACCGACATCGTCTTCTCCTTCGAAGGCTTCCGCCTGCGCGGCGGCCTCACCGACCGCCATGCCGACGGCTTCGGCATCGGCTTCTTCGAGCAAAAAGGCGTGCGCATGTTTCACGACGACAAGCCCAGCGCCCATTCCCCCGTGGCCGATTTGGTGAAAACCTACCAAATCAAATCCACCAACGTGATCGCCCACATCCGCAAAGCCACCCAAGGCAGCGTAGGGCTGGCCAACACCCACCCCTTCATCCGCGAAATGTGGGGCGAATACTGGCTCTTCGCCCACAACGGCCACCTCGCCGACTTCCAGCCCGCCGAAGGCCAATACTACCGCGCCGTGGGCACCACCGATTCCGAGCGCGCCTTCTGCTTCATCCTCGAGCAGCTGCGCCAACGCTTCGAGCACAAGCCGCCCGTGGGCAAACTGTTTGCCGAAGTCACCGCCCTCATCGCGCAGGTGCGCTGCCACGGATTATTCAACTTCATGCTCTCCAACGGCGACATCCTGTTTGCCCACGCCAGCACCCTCCTGCACTACATCATCCGCCAAGCCCCCTTCGGCGAAGCGCACCTGATCGACAACGACGTGGCCGTGGATTTCGCCGCCGTTACCACGCCCGACGACCGCGTGGCCGTGATCGCCACCCAGCCCCTCACCAACAACGAAAGCTGGACGCAGCTCGCGGTAAACGAGCTGGTGGCCTTCCGCGACGGCGACATCATCTTGCGCGACTGCCCCGACAACCTGCGCTACCTCAGCCAGCAGGAAGGTCTGGCCATCGCCCGCGCCGCCGGCGTGGCCGCCTAAGCGCCGCCCTACTGCCGTTTTGCCGCACACGGGCCGCCGATTGTTTCCATCGGCGGCCCGTGTGCCATAGAACGCAACAGACTGTGGCTTTTGAAAAATATTTGAAAATATTTAATCCGCCCCCTTGACATACGCCGCAATCTTCCATTAATTTACAACCCTGCTTGTGGCAAGCGCCCCAAAATCGCAGGCTTGCAAACGCGTTAGGCGTGGGCAGGCGCACGGGGCGGCAGGCGCAGGCAGTTTAACTGAAGTTTTTCAACCCCTGAGGCAGTCTGCTTGAAGAGGCAGCTGTCTTTAATTTACTAATGGATGGATACCATGAATGAATCTCAACACCACGATACCCCGCAGTTAGACGAAAGCCAAGTAATGGCAGTTCGTCGCGAAAAATTGGCCGAGATCCGCAAGCACGGTGTGGCTTTCCCGAACGATTTCCGTCGCGATGCCTTTGCCGGCGACCTGCACAGCAAGTACGGCGAACTGTCTAAAGAAGAGTTGGACGAAAAGAACATCACCGTTAAGGTAGCCGGTCGCATGATGCTTCAGCGCGACATGGGTAAGGCAAGCTTCGCCACCCTGCAGGATGTTTCCGGCCAGATCCAGCTCTACGTCAACGATCAGGGCGTAGGTGAGAAGGTTCATGAAGAATTCAAGCGTTGGGACTTGGGCGACATTCTCGGCGCGGAAGGCGTATTGTTCAAAACCAACCACGGCGAGCTGACCGTACGCGTGAGCCAAATCCGCCTGTTGGCCAAAGCCCTGCGCCCGCTGCCTGATAAAGTACACGGCCTGAAAGACCAGGAAACCCGCTACCGCCAGCGTTATGCCGATTTGATCGTGAACGAAGAATCACGCGAAATCTTCAAAAAACGCGGCCGCATCATCCAAACCATCCGCAACTTCATGACTGGCGAACAGTATCTGGAAGTGGAAACCCCGATGATGCACCCGATTGCCGGCGGCGCCGCAGCCCGTCCGTTCGTTACCCACCACAACGCGCTGGACATCCCGCTGTTTATGCGAATCGCCCCCGAGCTTTATCTGAAACGCCTGGTGGTTGGCGGCTTCGAGCGCGTGTTTGAAATCAACCGCAACTTCCGCAACGAAGGCGTGTCTGCCCGCCACAACCCCGAGTTCACCATGATGGAGTTCTACGAGGCATTCTCCGACTACCACCGCATGATGGACATGACCGAAGGCGTGATTCGCGCCTGCGCCAACGCCGTTTGCGGCAGCCTGCACGTGCCCTACAACGGCAAAGAAGTGGATTTGGAAAAACGCTTCGACCGCCTCACCATCGTGGATGCGATTAAGAAATACAATCCGCAATACACCGATGAGCAGCTGAACGACGAAGAATGGCTGAAAAAAGAAGTGGTGAAACACGGTGAAGACCTGCCCGCCGCTCCTGGCGTGGGCAGCCTGCAGCTGGCTCTGTTTGAAGGCTGTGCCGAAGGCAAGCTGTGGAACCCCACCTTCATCATCGACTACCCGGTTGAAGTGTCTCCCCTGGCTCGCGCTTCCGACACCAATCCGAAGCTCACCGAGCGTTTCGAACTGTTTGCAGTAGGCCGCGAACTGGCCAACGGCTACTCAGAGTTGAACGACCCGGAAGACCAGGCCGATCGCTTCAGATCACAAGTGGCTCAGAAAGAAGCCGGCGACGACGAAGCCATGAACTACGACGCCGACTACATCCGCGCCATGGAATACGGCCTGCCGCCCACCGGCGGTTGCGGTATCGGCATCGACCGCTTGGTGATGTTGCTCACCAACGCCCCGAGCATCCGCGACGTGATCCTGTTCCCGCACATGCGTCCGGAAGAAGGCCAGCACTAATCCTTCTGGCTTAATCAAAGGCTACCTGAAAATTTCAGGTAGCCTTTTTGTTGCTTAGCGTTCCCGTAGCGGCTTTTGAAACGGAAGAAGGCTACCTGAAAAACCGTTTGCCATTTTTCAGGTAGCCTCTTGCCAACCGCCCTGCCGCCATTCCAACAAAACAGCCGGCTCAATGGCCGGCTGTTTGGCAGAACGGAAGTTTAGTCGATCAAATCGCGCAGTTTGTCCATAAACGATTTGCGGCGCGGGGTTTGGGCGCGGTCGAGGCCGGTGGAGATTTTTTCAAACTCTTCCAGCAGCTCGCGCTGGCGTTCGGTGAGGTTTACCGGGGTTTCCACCACGATGTGGCAATAGAGGTCGCCCATGGCAGAGGAACGCAGCGATTTCATGCCTTTGCCGCGCACGCGCATGCGGCGGCCGGTTTGGGTTTCTTTGGGGATATTCAGCTTCACTTTGCCGCTTAAGGTGGGCACTTCCACTTCGCCGCCCAGCGCGGCGGTGGTGAAGCTGATGGGCAGTTCGCAATGCAAATCGAGGCCGTTGCGCTCGAAGATTTCGTGGCGGCGGATGTGCACCACCACATACAAATCGCCGGCGGGTGCGCCGTGGGAGCCGGGCTCGCCTTCGCCGGAAAGGCGGATGGGCTGCTCGTTTTCGATGCCGGCGGGGATGTTCACTTCCAGCGTTTTGCGGCTCTTCACGTGGCCGGCGCCGTGGCATTTGATGCAGGGCTCTTTGATTTCGCGGCCGGAGCCGCCGCAGGTGGGGCAGGTTTGCTGGAGCTGGAAAATGGCTTGGCGCACATGCACCACGCCGGAGCCGTGGCAGGTGGAGCAGGTGGTGGCGGAGGTGCCGGGTTTGGCGCCGGAGCCGTGGCAGAGGTCGCATTCTTCGTGCGAGGGGACGGTGATGCGTTTTTTGCTGCCTGATGCGGCTTCTTCCAGCGAAATTTCAATATCGTAGCGCAGGTCTTTGCCTTGGAAGCTCTGCTGCCGGGCACCGCCGGCACCGCCAAACATCTGGCTGAAGATGTCACCGAAATCGAAGCCGCCCGCGCCGCCAAACCCGCCGAAGCCGCCGGCGTTGCCGTCCACGCCAGCCTGGCCGAATTGGTCGTAGCGGCTGCGTTTTTCTCGGTCGGAAAGGATTTCGTAGGCTTTTTGGATGGTTTTGAATTTCTCTTCCGCTTCTTTGTTGTCGGGGTTGCGGTCGGGATGGTATTTCATCGCCAGCTTGCGGTAGGCCTTTTTGATTTCGTCGTCGGAGGCGTCGCGGGATACGCCTAGGGTTTGGTAGTAATCTTGGTCGCTCATGGTGGTATTCGGGTGAAAACAAACAATTTGCCACGCAAAATAAGGGCGCTTGCGGGAAAAACAAGCGGCGCCTTAGCGGATTGAATAAATTTCCGCTGCCGGGCAGCCAAGCGCAGGCAGCATAAGGGGCAAGGCGAGCCAACGCCGTGGCGGAAATTTGGCGAATCCGCTATATTGATTTCGGCGGCGGAAAGCGGAAAATTCGCCCGTTCGGGCTATCGCGCAGAATGCGGTTTTCAGGTAGCCTGTTGTCCGTTTTCTTAGCCGCCGCCCAGTAAATTCACTATTTGAAGAAAGACCATATTGATGCCGCAAACCCTGTATTTGGCTTCGGCCAGCCCGCGCCGGCGCGAGATTTTGCACGCGCTGGGCTTCCGCACCCTGCCGCTGCCCGCTGAAATCGACGAAACCGCCCTGCCCGGCGAGGCAGTGGCAGATTATGTGGCGCGGATGGCGCGGCAGAAAAACGCAGCGGCGCGGCAGATTTTACGCCAACGCGGCGAAGAGCCCATCTGGCCAGTGCTCAGCGCCGACACGGTGGTGGCGCTAGAAGGGCAGATTCTGGGCAAACCACGCGATGCGGCGCACGCCCGCGCGATGCTGGAAAGCCTCTCGGGGCGCGAACATCAGGTGTGGACGGCGGTATGCGTGTTGCACGGCGAGCAAACGCTGGTGGCGGCGCAGCGCAGCGATGTGCGTTTCAAAAGCTTGAGTGCACAGGAAATCCAGGCCTATATCGACAGCGGCGAGCCGCTGGACAAGGCGGGCGCATACGGCATTCAGGGCGTGGGCGGCATATTTGTGGCGCACTTGGCGGGCAGCTTCAGCGGCGTGATGGGGCTGCCGGTGTTTGAAACGGTGCAGCTGCTGCGGCAGTTGGGCGCGGAAGTGCCGCCGTTTGGGCAGGCTACCTGAAAACCGGGCTACCTGAAAAAGGAAACGGCTCGGGCGCAGCAAGTATCGTTTGCCGGCATGCCAAAACTGCCCCCGCTTTGCTTTTTCAGGTAGCCTTGTATCCAACTTAACTCATTTATTTTTAACTATATTTCAACCAACACATCATGAACCTGCTCTCCCGAAACCATCCCATTTGGGGCATGGCCTTCCGCCCCCTCTATCCGCTAGCCGCCGTGTATGGCGCCGTATCCGTGCTGCTGTGGAGCTTCGGCTATCAGGGCACGGCCGCGCTACCCGGCTATTTTTGGCACGCGCACGAAATGATTTGGGGCTACACCGGCGCCATCGTGGTGGCCTTCCTGCTCACCGCCGTAGCCACCTGGACCGGCCAGCCGCGCACCTGGGGCACGCCGCTGATGCTGCTCGCCCTGCTGTGGCTGGTGTCGCGGCTGTGCATGTTTGCCGCGCCGCTCACGCTCGCGGGCGGCATTGCGGGCGTGGCGTTTTACTGGCTCGCGGCGTGGCATATGGGCGCGGCCGTGGTGCGCAGCCGCAACCGGCGCAACTATCCGGCGGTGGCGGCGCTGTTTGTGTTCGGCCTGTTGCAGGCGCTGTTTCACTGGCAGCTGGCGCGGCACAATTTTGCTGCGCTCAACCACGGCCTGCTGGCCGGGCTTGCGGTGGTGGCGGGCTTTATCGGGCTGGTGGGCATGCGCGTGATTCCGTTCTTTACCGCGCGTCGGCTGGGCTGCGAGCAAGTGAGCAGCCACCCTTATGTGATGTCGGCTTCGCTGCTGGCGCCGCTGGCGATGGCGCTGCTCTACGGTTTTCAGGTAGCCCTGCCGCTGGCGGCGCTGATTGCGCTCGCTTCGGGCGGGCTTTATATGGCGCAAACCGTGCGCTGGTGGCGGCCGGAAGTGGCGAAAGAGCCGATGCTGTGGATTCTGTTTGCCGGCTTCCTGCTCACCGGCGCAGGCTTGGCGGTGCTGGGCGCGGGCTACTGGCTGCCGCGTTGGCAAAGCCTGGGCGTGCACTTGGTGGCGGTAGGCGGCATCGGGCTGATGACGGTGGGCATGATGGTGCGCACCGCGCTGGGCCACACCGGCCGCCCGCTCTACCCCGCGCCGGCCGCCATGCCGCTGGCGTTTTGGCTGATGGCGGGCGCGGCGCTGGCTCGGGCTGCGGCGGCGGTGCTGATGTATCTGCATCCGGCGGCCTACCGCCCGGGGCTGTGGCTTTCCGGCCTGCTGTTTGCCGCCTCGCTGCTGCTCTACGCCTGGCGTTATCTGCCGTGGCTCGCCGCACCCAGGGTGGACGGCAAGGCGGGCTAGCGGCGGGCTGGGTTTCATTCGCCCGAAAGGCCGGCTGAAACTCAATGATGGCTGCTGCCGATTTCAAAAGTCAGCGTGGCATAGGCCGCCAGCTTCTGGCACACGGCCTGATCCGGGAAATCGGTTTTGTGCACCACGCGCACCTTCCAGCTGCCCTGCCGCAGCGGGATGATGCCCACCGTGCCGTCGGCGCGGGTGGTGTCGGAGAAGGCCTGCGGCTCGAGGCGATGCGATTTATCGGCCGGGTCGCGGTGGCTGAAGCCGTCGAAGGTCGCCACCACCGTGGCATCCGGCAGCGGCTCGCCGCGGAACAACACCCGCACCGGCAGCACCTCGCCCACGCGCACGTTGGCCGGATTCTCCAGCGGCACAATCTCCAGCAAATCGCCCACCGGCCGGCTGATCAGCCCCTTGCCCGCGCTCTCGTGCCCCACGTTCACCACCGCCTTGCCAAACATGCTGGTTTGCTCGCAATAGGCCGCATCCTTCATCTGCGCGAGATTCTGCCGCTGCCAGCCCTCGGCGTTGCGCGACCAAAAGGTCGGGCGGTATTGCGCCAAGAGCAGGTAGCTGCCGTCGGCCACCGCGCGCGGCGTTTCAAACTGGTAATTGTGCTGCCCGCGCTGTATCAAATTGATTTTGCCCTGCGGCGTAAGCAATTGCAGCGGCGAAGGAAACAGCGACAAGCGGTCGGCGGCAATCGGCTCCACTTCCGGATAGTGCCCGTAGCCCAGCTCGGCCTTCAGCACCTCGCCGCCGTGCGTGTGCGCCGCATTCACCCACACCTCGTGGCCGTGCGCGGCAAACGGCAGGCCCGCCAGCAGCAGGGCGGGCAATAATCGGCGAAACATAGCAACCTCCTTTGATAGATTGTGAACAAGACGGCGTGTTAACCATAACTCTGCTATTTGGCAAACAGTCGCGCCGTTTCAGGCTACCTGAAACCCCGCCCAAGCTTTCAGCCAACCCCGCTTGCGTGTAAGATGTGTGCCGGTTTCACACAACGGCAGAAAACGGACACCCACCCCATGCAAGGCAAACCCGACTGGAAAAAATACCGCCAACAGGCCGCAGAAAAGCTGCGCCGGCTCAAGCAGAAACCGCAGCTGCTGGCCGCCGCCGCCATTTTTTCAGGTAGCCTTCTGCTCGCCATCGGCCTTTTGGCCGGCAACGGCGGCAAACAGCAGGCCCCCGCGCCCCGACCCGCCCCGCAGCCTCCGCACCCGCCGAAACGACGGCAGAGGGCGGCATCGCCACCGTATCCGCCCCCATTGATTTGTTACCCCGAAGTGGCCGACGACCACGCCATCGACGACCCGCTCACCGCCGCCGAAGCCAACCCCGAGCCCGAACACGCCCTGCCCCCCGCCACCGCGCAAAGCATGAACCCCGCCTGCGAAAGCTATTTCCAACGCGCCCGCGCCTGCTTCCGCCGCGCCCCCGAAGACCAGGCCGAAGCCCTGCTGCAATCGCTCGAAGCCACCCGCGGCGACCTCGCCCAGCTCGACGCCGAAGGCTGCGAAGTGGTAAACCGCCAGTTTGGCGAGATGGTGCAACAAATGGGCTGCGAGAAAACCCAAGCCGAAGCCAAACCCGACGAACACAAATCCCCCGGCGCCTCAGCCCCGCGCGCCCGATAAATCAAGGCTACCTGAAAATTTTAGCTTCGCAGAAACTTCGCTGTGCTCGTTTTGGCGAAACTCGCTGTGCTTGTTTTTGCTGCGCAGAAACTCACTGCGTTCGTTTTCAGGTAGCCTTTTCTCATGCCGTTCACCGTTCAACCGGCCTTCCCCAACGCCAACCGCAGCACACACCACGCCGTAAACCCCAGCACCGCGCAATCAATCAGGCGGATCACCTGCGTGGCCGCATGCGCCAGCGGCACCGGCGCAGCAACCTGCCACGCCGCAAAACCGAGCAGCGACAGCCCCGCGCAAGCCGCCCAAAAACCGCACTTCTGCGCTGCATTGCGGGGCGAACGGTATGGCCGGCGCCGCGCGGCACACAACACAAACAGCAGGCAGGCCGCCACACCGAGCAGGCCCGCCGTATTGCAGCCATTTAAACAGCGGCAGGGCCAGCACCGGCTGGCGCAGCAGCGTGAAGTGCTGCACAAACCAACCGGTCGGGTGCGTGAACGCATCGAGCAGCAGATGGGTGGCCATGCCGAACAGCGCGCTGAGCACAAACGCCACGGGGCGCGCGCCTTCGGGCTGGAAACTGAAACGCCAGCCGCCCTGCCCGTTTGGGCGAAACTCGCTACGCTCATTTTTGCTGCGCAGAAACTCACTGCGTTCGTTTTCAGGTAGCCTCATTTCGGCATTCAGGCAGTTTGGCAGAAAATCGCGCAGGGCATCGCGCCACAGAGCGAGATACAGCCAATACACGGCAAGGCGCACAGCGCCAGGTTTGGCCACAGCATATCGGCCAAACCGTGCCCGCCCGCCACCGCCCGCCCGTGCAGGAAATACACGAAATCCGGCGACAGGCTGCCGATCACCAGCGCGGGAAAATGGCAGCAGCGGCAGCGAGCAAGGGGCAGCACGGCAACAGGATGGGCAAGGGTGAAAGGCATGGCGTGGGCAAATCCGGATGGGGGGAGCGGCATTGTAACGCAGCTTGAAGCGGCAGACTTGAGCATGCCTGCCCGTTTTGCCGAATACCAAAAGGCTACCTGAAAAATGGTTCGACCCTTTTTCAGGTAGCCTATTTTCTTGCCGCGCTATCGGCCGGCCGTTAAATCCGTTTGGCCAGCTCTTCTGCTTTGCCGGTGTAGCGCGCGGGGGTGAGGGCGAGCAGTTGGGCTTTGGCTTCTGCGGGGATGGCGAGGCCTTGGATGAAGCTTTGCAGGGATTCGGGGGTGATGCCGTGTTTGCCGCGGGTGAGATCTTTGAGCTGCTCGTAGGCATGGGGCACGGCGTAGCGGCGCATCACGGTTTGGATGGGCTCGGCCAAAAGCTCCCAGGTGGCGTTGAGATCGGCCTGCATGGCTTCGGGGTTGGCTTCGAGCTTGTTCAGGCCGCGCAGGTGGGCGGCCCAGCCGAGCAGGGTGTAGCCGGCACCCACGCCCATATTGCGCAATACGGTGCTGTCGGTGAGGTCGCGCTGCCAGCGGGACACGGGCAGTTTTTCGGCCATGAAGCCGAGCAGGGCGTTGGCGGTGCCGAGGTTGCCTTCGGAGTTTTCAAAGTCGATGGGGTTTACTTTGTGCGGCATGGTGGAGGAGCCCACTTCGCCGGCTTTCACTTTTTGTTTGAAGTAGCCTAGGGAGATGTAGCCCCATACGTCGCGGTTGAAGTCGATGAGGATGGTGTTGATGCGGCCGAGGGTTTGGAAGAATTCGGCCATGTAGTCGTGCGGCTCGATTTGAATGGTGTAGGGGTTGAAGCTAAGGCCGAGGGATTGCTCCACAAAGCGGCGGCAGTGGGCTTCCCAATCCATATCGGGATAGGCGGCGAGGTGGGCGTTGTAGTTGCCCACGGCGCCGTTGATTTTGCCCAAGAATTCTTGTTTTTCCAGCTGGGTGGTTTGGCGTTGCAGGCGGGCGAGCACGTTGGCGATTTCTTTGCCCAGGGTGCTGGGGGTGGCGGGCTGGCCGTGGGTGCGGCTCATCATGGGCACGGCGGCCAGGCTGTGCGCCATCTGGCGCAGTTTGGCGGCGATTTCGGCCAGCTTGGGCAGCAGCACGGCATCGCGGGCTTCGCGCAGCATCAGGGCGTGGGAGAGGTTGTTGATGTCTTCGCTGGTGCAGGCGAAATGGATGAATTCGTTTGCTTTTTGAATTTCAGGTAGCCCTTCGAAGCGCTGTTTGAGCCAGTATTCCACGGCTTTTACGTCGTGGTTGGTGGTGGCTTCGATGGCTTTCACTTCGGCAGCGTGCTCGGGCGAGAAGCCGGCGATCACGGCATCGATTTCGGCCAGCGTGGCGGCGGAAAAGGGCGGCACTTCGCCAATCTCGGGCGCGGCGGCCAGGGCTTTGAGCCATTCGAGCTCCACGCGCACGCGAGCGCGGATGAGGCCGTATTCGGAAAAAATCGGGCGCAGGGCTTCAACGGCAGCGGCATAGCGGCCGTCGAGCGGGGAGAGGGCGAGCAGGGCAGACATGGCGGATTCCTATAATGGGCAATAAAAACGGCGGTATTCTACCCGAAAAGCGCGGCCTCATGCTTGGCCTGATTCTGCCGCCCAAGCGCCCAGATGCACAGCAGCATGGTCTGCATTGCGGTAGAGGATACTCTGCTAGGCAGCGCCCTGACCCCGTGCGCAGTGTGTACCAGCAGCTGCGGCACGCCTTGCAGGCCGTATTGCTGCATCAGTTTTTGCGCAGCAGCGCAGCGTTCGGCGGTGAGCGCGGCGGTGTCTGACTCATCCAAAAGCCGGGCAGCGGCGGACAGCCCCAGCGCATTCAATACGGTGCGGACCACGGCCGGGTCGGCAGTGTTTTGGCCGTTTTGATAACGCACCTGCTGCAACGCGGAGAGCGCGGCCAATTCTTGATCCGGCGCAGTTTGCCCTACGGCGGTTAATGCCAGCAGCATGGGCTGGGAATCGAAGGGCAGGTTGGAATACAGCAGGTTTTGCTGGTAAGCAGGGCTGAATATCGCGCCAGTCAGCTTGGCGATGCGTTGGTCATTTTCCCAGGCATAGGTGGAAAATTCGGTATCCATGTGCCGATTGCCGTGTGCAAACAGGCCGGTGGGGCAGAGGCGCACTTCGTGCTTGGCGGCAATTTGCCTGATGGCGGGCGCAGCGCCGTAGCACCAGCCGCAGAGCGGGTCAAAGAGATAATCAATCTGCATGGTTTCTCCATTGATGGGAATAGGAAGGCCGCAGATTATAGGCGGGTCGGTCGGGCGCAAACAGCATACAGGGGTTAAGCTTGTTTTTCTTGTGGGGAAAACACGGTTTGCAGTTTTAACTTCGCCGAAACTAGCGCCTTCAGGCAGCCTGTTGCCGCTCAGGCAAATGCATACAGCAAACGCCGCTCCGCCGCCCGAACCGCGCCGAAGCCCCACCATTCCAGCTCCGCCTCCACCTCCCACGGCCACACCGCCGCGCACGCCCATTCCCCGCCCAGCAGAAACGCCGCGCCGCGCCAGCGCCGCCCGATGGCGCAGAGCCGCCAGTTTCCCTCCCCGCCTTGCCGCCGCAGCCCCACCTGCGGCAAATCCGCCAGCGCCTGCCCCGTGGCTTTGAGCAGCGCCTCTTTCAGCGCCCACAGCGCATAACGGCTCGCCAAACCGGCATGCCCTTGCAGCCACGCCGCCTCATCCGCATGCAGCACCCAATCCGGCCAGCCGCCGAAATCGCGCGCCCGCAGCCGCTCCAAATCCGCGCCCACGGCAAAATCGGCAGAAGGCACCGCCAGCAGCGCATGGCCGCCGCTGTGGCTGAGGCTACCTGAAAAATTCAAGCTGCCCAAACACCCCGCTGCCGCCGCCTGCTGCTTGAGGAAACGGCTGGTTTGCCAGCCCTTTTGCGCCGCACGCGCGGGGTGGCGCAGTAAATGCACGCGGTCGGCCTCATCCAGCAATGCGGCGCGATAATGTTCGGCACAATCGGGCGCGGCCAGATAAAGGCAGATGCGCCGGGCGGCGCTCGGGCGGGTAGGCATTTTTGCGGTTTTCCAATATACTGTTAAATCAAGTGAACCTGCTGAATTATAGCGGATTCGGTTTGCACCTTTCTCCACCATGTAAAAGGAAGCCAATATGAAACACCGCCACATCCTGCTCGCGGCCGCCATGGCCGCCGTTTTCGGCCTGGCCGGCTGCACCAACAACCGCGCGCCCGACGACGGCAGAAGCCAAAGCCCGCGCCAGAGCGACAGCCGCGCCGCCGCCCACGGCAACGCGCAAACCACCGGCCGCGTGTGCCGCCTCTTGCGCAACGACGACCCCAACCGCGGCGGCCGCAAAGTGGTGTACCGCTGCAACGGCCGCGCCGTGCTCGCCTCCAGCGAAGCCAAAAGCCTGCTCAACCCGAGCGTGCCCGTGAGCTTCGGCGCCGGCGGCCGCACCGTGCGGGCCAACCTCACCACCCGCCAGGCCGCCAATGCCTCCAACAAATCCGACGAAGCCGCCTGCGAACGCGCCTTCATCAACGCCGCCCACAAATTCCAAGAAACCGCCCAAGGCCGCGGCGCCAACCGCGTGAGCAACTTCCACAGCTACTACAACCGCCAAATCCTGCGCGGCGGGCAGTATGACTGCGAAGTGGGCACCTTCCACGCCCGCGTGGTGATGCGCGGCGATATTGCCCGCTGATTGGCGCGAGGCAAGTAAAAGGCTACCTGAAAAAGTTTTCAGGTAGCCTTTTGAACGGTTGCCGCGTTATTGCCGAGCTTCCGGTTTGAATGCTGGTGAGATCAAAACTTTTTTAACAAATGTACTGGCTCGTAGTTCATATGAATTTTCCTCCGGGCATCTATCTCCCCTGCCCCAAGGGTTCGGATTTTGCTCAAGTTTAGAATACCCTAGTGCCGGCACAAATACATACATCGTTTTCTCAGCCATTAACTCATCAGTTTTAGTGTCAATTACCTTGATGGTTGTTCCGGCTATCCAATGTTTGCGGTTTTCCCAGGAAACATCGTTCTCATAGGTAACGGCATAGCGGGCTGGATGTCGCGGATTAGTTTCTTGATCAAACGGTTTAGCATATCTAGACCAGTTACCGCTGTAACGAATAATCGAGCCGTCTTTTTGTAAAACATCAACATTGTCATAGTGGACAGAAGAATAATATGGCAAAAAACTGGCAACATATTCTTCCCGCTTTGATTCGCTTTCTATCGCCGCATCCTCCCACATCTGGTCTTTCCGCGGGTTGTAGAAGCTGTCTTGATATTTCTCGTCATCCCCGCGCACTTTCAGCAGCAGGATGCCGTCCACATCCTCGGCGGTGCGGTAGATCTTCTCGCCGGCGTTTCGGCAGAGTTGGTCGAAGCGGGCTTTGGCGGGCTCGTAGCGTTGGCGCCATTCGGCTTCTTCCGCTGCGGCTTCCTGCCTCTCCTGCATTTTTTCTACCTGCCCTACCGCATAAAGCAGCCCGGCCACAACTAGCCCAGGCAGAAATATTAACTGCGGATTTTTATTAAATAATTTGGGGTTTATCTGATAACAGGCAAAACTCACGGCCACGATCAGCAATATTATCCCGCCCCAATGAAGCAGGTTATAAACAAAGAGGAAATCCTGTTCAGTAAACATGAATATTTGATTTACCTAAAATTAATGATAAATCCTACCTGAAAACGGCGTGCAGGCATAGCCCGGGCGGGATTGTTGTGCCGCCAAACCGCCCAGCGCCAATCCAATCACGCTGCCATTGGCAGAAGGGGAAAAGGCTACCTGAAAATCCGCCCACGCATTTGGATGGCGCATCCGCTTCATTCCGCCGTGCGGATTTTCAGGTAGCCCTTCCCCCTTTTTGCTAAAATCCCGCTTTTCCCCCGCCCCGCCTTTTCCATGAAACTCCTCGCCGTTATCCCGCACTACCGCCACCTCGGCACGCTGCCGCAGGTGGTGGCTGCGCTGCGCGGTTGCGGCCTGCCCGTGCTGGTGGTGGACGACGGCTCGGGCGAAGACTGCCGCGCGGGCTTGGAAGCCTTGCAGGGCGAAGGCGTGCAGGTGGCGTTCCGGCCGGCAAACGGCGGCAAGGGCAGCGCGATGAAGTGGGGCTTCAAGCTGGCGGCGCAGCAGGGTTTCAGCCATGTGTTGCAGATGGATGCCGACGCGCAGCACAGTTTTGCCGACATCCCGCGTTTTGTCGAAGCCGCGCAGGCGCAGCCGCAGGCGGTGGTGTGCGGGCGGCCGGTGTACGGCGGCGACGTGCCCAAATCGCGCCTCTACGGCCGCAAAATCACCGATTTTTGGAACGTGCTGCACACTTGGTCGCGCGACATCCAAGACGGCATGTGCGGCTTCCGCGTGTATCCGCTGGCCGCCGTGCTGCCCCTCCAATACGGCGGCGGCATCATCGGCGAACGCATGGATTTCGACAACGAAATCCTGGTGCGCCTGCATTGGGCGGGCACGCCCTTCGTGTGGCTCGACACGCCGATACGCTATGCGGCAGACGGCATCTCGCACTTCAATCTGCGCCGCGATAACCTGCTCATCAGCAAAATGCACGCCCGCCTGTTTTGCGGCATGCTCGCCCGCCGTTTCGGCAAGCTTTTCAGACGGCCTCAAGCGGCGCAATCCGCCCACTGGTCGGCACAGCGCGAACGCGGCAGCCGCCCCTTCCTCCAGCTCACCGCATGGCTGGTGCGCTACCTGCCGCTGCCGCTGGTGCACATCATCGCCGCCATCGTGCCCGCCTATTTCTACCTCACCTCCGCCGCCCAACGCCGCAGCGTGCGCCAATATCAGGGCTACCTGAAAACCAGTTTCCCCGCCGCGCCGCTGCCCGCGCGTTTTGCCGAATACCGCCAGTTTGCCGCCTTCGGCCAGGCCGTGGCCGACCGCTTCGCCGTGTGGCGGCACAAAATCACCGTGCCGGATTTGGTGGTGGAAGACCCCGACAACCTCTACGCCGACGTGGACAACCACAGCGCGCGCGGCCAAATCCTCATCTGCTCGCACTTGGGCAACATCGAAGTGTGCCGCGCCCTCGTGTCGCACCACCAAGGCTTCAAGCTCAACGTGCTGGTGCACAACGCCCACGCCGAAGATTTCAACCGCGCCCTCAAAGCCGCCGGCGCCAGCGATTTGCAGCTCATCCAAGTGGCCGAACTCGACGCCGCCAAAATGCTGCAACTCTCGCACAAGCTCGACGCGGGCGAATGGCTGGCCATCGCCGCCGACCGCACCCCCGTGCGCGGCAACAAAACCGTGCCCGTGCAATTCCTCGGCCACACCGCCCATCTGCCGCAAGGCCCCTGGCTCCTGGCCGGCCTCTTGCGCGCGCCCACCAACACCGTGTTCGTATTGAAAGAACGCGGCCGCTATCATCTATGCCTCAAGCGTTTCCAGGTAGCCCCAAGCTGGACGGCCGCCACACGCAAACAAGTGATTGCCGATATGGCGCAACAATACGCAAACACCCTCGCCGCCCACGCCGCCCGCGCCCCACTGCAATGGTTCAACTTCTACGATTTTTGGAACAACCCCGAACATGGCTAAACACATCTACTGCCGCCACAGCACCGAGCTGGAAGTGCCCTTTTTCGACGTGGACGTGATGCAGATCGTCTGGCACGGCCACTACGTGAAATACCTCGAAATCGCCCGCTGCGCCTTCCTCGACGCACTGGGCTACAACTACACCGTGATGCTGGCGCACGGCTGCGCCTGGCCCGTGGTCAAGCTCGACCTCAAATACATCCGCCCCGCCCGCTTCGGCCAGAAAATCCGCGTGAACATGGCCATGACCGAATACGAAAGCTGCCTGCGCCTCAGCTACACCCTGCGCGACGCCGAAAGCGGCGACAAGCTCACCCAAGCGGGCACCACGCAAGTCGCCCAACGCCTCGACAACGGCGAAATGCTGTTCCAAACCCCGGAAAGCTGGCAGGAAGCCGTGCGGCGGTTTGAAGGGTTTGCGCCGTTGGCGAAGGATTGAGGCTACCTGAAAAACAGGCCGTCTGAATTGGTTTTCAGGCGGCTTTTGCCTTTTCAGGTAGCCCTTCCACGCCCGCCACATTATTCACGCCTGCTTAATAACTGCTTAAGCCCGCAGCGGATTATCCGCCGCCTGCCCGCCGTGTATAATGGCCGCTCTCTCCCACTTGCCAACCAAGGAAACCGTCATGGCCAAAATCCTCGTTATCTCCGCCCACCAAAATGTGGGGAGGTGGTTATTTTTGCACTGGGATGACCGGAGGCAAAAAACGGCGGGAAACTTTACTGGGTGCGGATTTGAGCGAAGCTGGTGCAAGAAAAAACTTGCACCAGCTTTTGCTTTGGATTGATAAAAAATGCGTTATCTTTTGCACCAGAATGAGCAGGGATTAAACGCTTTTAAAACGGAATTTAAACAGCTATGGTTTATCGTGAGGCGGAGCATTAAAGAGCACGGCCAAGCCAAACCACTTTGCCGATAATAGACACACTACTGCTGGTGGCATCTCCGTTTTCCAGCGGCACCGTGAACGGCTGATACTCCTGATTGGCACTGGTGATCAATAAAGAATCAGGCAGGCGTTGAACGCGTTTGACAAAAGTCTCGTTGCCGATGCGCAAGGCATACAGACCATCAGAGGCTTCGGTTTGACTATGATCCACCAAGATGGCGTCTTTATCATTTAGCACGCCAACCATACTATCCCCTTTAACCATAACCACCGTCAGTGTGGAAAAATCAGATGTAATGTAACTTTCCAGCCAATCACGACGGAAGGCGAGGCATGATTTTGGGCGGTCATTGTCCACCCAGGCCCCCTGCCCGGCAGACACAGATACATCATAAAAGGGGATAAAGACAAACTCATCAATATCTACAACGTCCCCATTCACATCAAGCGGATGCGTGCCGCCCATCCGGCTAATACGCCGAGCTTCTTTCAAGCCTTTTACTATTTGATTGGTTTTATCCAACTGTTCTTGCAATATCCGTTGGCCTTCTTCCTGTTCCAGCCCACCGGAAATTTTCTGCTCACCTTCTAAACTGGGAGAACCTTGCCCCGTAGCCAGCCATAGCAGATTCACTTGGGCAGCATCGGCAATCTTAATTAAGTTGGTGGTACTGGGCTCCGCTCCCTCTTTTACCCATTTAGTGGCCGTAGGGTATGCCACATCCACTCTTCTAGCTAGCTCCGAGATGCTACCGAGCCTCTTGGCGACTATCTCCATTCTCTTCGCAAACTCAACGTTAAAGTTTTCCATACGAAGACTAACCTCAACCTATAAATAACTATAACGTTAATCTTAAAATATTATATCCTTGAAATCATATATTTATAACCAAAACTAAAGAATTTTCTAAAATTTTAAGTTTAACGCTATAAATTCTACTTGCTAATTTTAAGTTTAACGCTATAATACCTACATCTAGTCAATTCCCCAACTGACAAAAAATAGGTATCTCAAAATGAAAAAAAATACAGCTCAAAAAGCAACACCGGAGCTTTTGGATTGGCACCGTGCAGACATCATCGCTGCCTTGAAAAAACAGGGTTGGTCTATCCGCGCACTGGCGGCACAAGCCAACGTGCATCCGACAACTCTTTACAGCGCACTAGTCAAACCTTATCCGAAAAGTGAACGGGTTATTGCTGATGCGTTGGGCATGAAGCCCGAGCAAATCTGGCCGCAACGCTATGCGGCACGCAATTTCCAACCGGTACTACGTCGTGCAGTGAATGCATAAATGTATTGTACGGATAAAAGGCTAAAAAATCACTAATTTAAATTCTCGATTGATGAATTTTTACTATGAGAACCCTCAAGAGACAGGCGAAAGCCACCTCACTAGACCACGCGATTGAGCTGGCCAAGCGCCATGCCAAAGAGCATGGCCGACCTTCCAAGGTGATGGCCGACCTGATGGGTGCAGAGCTGAAAACCTATTACCGCTGGCTATTGGATAACACTTTGCCGCTCAACCGGATAGCACAGTTTGAAGCGTTATCTGGCAGCCGCTACATCAGCGAGTATTTGAGTGTATTGCATGGAGACCGGGTGGTGATTGAAATCCCGCGCGGACGCAAGGGCAAGGCGGCGGATATAGCGCAGGTGCAGAGCCAAACGGCAGAAGCCATCGCGCTGTTGGCTAAATGGCACGAGGACGGCAGCGGGGTAGACGAAACCATCGAGGCGCTGACCAACGTGCTCTCACTATTGGCCTATGCCCCCACCGCCGGCGGCGACATCACGCGCTGGGAGCGCCTGCTCGGCCTCAACCCGCCGCAGCCCGACAACTACGCCCGCCGCGTGGCCGACGTGCTGGCCAAACTCAACGAGACCGGCGGCTTAAGCATCCCGTATTTCGTCGGCTTGGCTGCCGCCGCTGGCTACACCATCACTATCAGCGAGCCGCAGCCCTTCCGCGCGGGCATCAACCGCGCCGGCGACCGCCTCGCCCGCGAAGACATCATGTGGGTGTGGTGGGTGGACGTGGCTGCGCAATCGCAAACCGTGTGGCGCTTCCGCGCCGGCAGCGGCACCGCCGGCAGCCGACTGAGCCAATACAGCGACGCCGTGATCGAGAGCCTGTTTAACCGCCTCAAACCCGCCCACACCGCCATCCGATTTACCTACCGATAAAGGACGATTTATGCACCCCATCGAAACCCCCGATAAGACCTTTCACGACGGCGACGGCGTGAGCGAGCTTGGCACCATCCTGCCGGCGTGGTGGCTCAACCAAATCCAAGCCGAGCTGCTGGCTGTGCTGACGGCGGGCGGCATCCAGCCGGACAAGGCCAAGCCTAACCAAGTGCTGGAGGCTTTGCACAAAATCATCGACGAGCAGGCCGGCGGCGCAGTTAAAACCACTGGCAACCAAGACATCGCCGGTATCAAGAGTTTTACCAACACTCTGCACGCCAAATCCGGCCTGCTGGCGAGCGACAGCGCCGCCCACTTTGCTGCCAGCCGCTCGCTGAAACTGGGCGCGGATGGGACAAGCGCCTACCTAAAAAACCAAAGTAGCGGCAAATCGTTAAATCTCCTCAACAACGGCGAGCTGCACTACGACGGCAAGCGGCTGCTGAATATAGACGATTTACAGACTGCGGAGGCAAGCAAAACCGAAAATGGCTACCTGAAAATGGACAGCGATATCATATTGCAGTGGATAAGAATTAAGAAAAATATGAATGCTTTTCAAGGTACTTATAATTTCCCCGTAGCGTTTCCAAGCTCGTGTGCAGCGATTATGGTCAATTCATATTTGGAGCGCCCAGAAGGCGGCTGCGGGCAGATAGTGCGTGCCATCGCTCAATCTAAATCCACGTTTGATTTGTACGTGGATATATGGTCACTCAATGGGCACGGTAATCCTGCTACCGCATATGTTTTTGCCATCGGCTATTAAGCTATTAAAGGAGTAGATATGACTATTTTTTACTCACGATTCACCGGCGGATTTTACGACGACCAAATCCATAACAGGCTGCCTGAAAATATTGTGGAGATTAGCCCAGAGCAGCACACCGCCTTGCTGGCCGGTCAGTCTGTCGGGCAAGTGATTATGCCCGGCAAAGACGGCAAACCCGTGCTGGCACCGCAGCCGCCCTGCCCGAGCAGCACTTGGGATGGGGAGCAATGGCAGATTGACCCCGAGTGCGCCGCCCGGCTTAAAGCCGAGCAGCAGGCCGAAATGTGGGAGCGCATCAAAGCCAAGCGTGCCGACAACCTGCGGCACGGCGTTTATATCCAATCCGTGGGCACGTGGTTTCACACCGACGATAACAGCCGTACGCAGTATTTGGCACTAGCGGTGCGAACAAAATTACCTGAAAACCTGCTTTGGAAAACGATGGACAACAGCTTTTTGCCTATGACCAAAGAGCTGTTGGGCGAGCTGCTAGACCAAATGATGGTGGACGAGCAGGCCGATTTCGCCAACGCCGAAAAACACCGCGCCGCCATGCTCCAAGCCGACAAACCGCTTGAGTACGATTATTCAGGCGGTTGGACGGCCAACTTTGAGCACGCTGCCGCCGAGCTGGGGGAATCTAAATCATGAAATCCCGATACTACCTAGCTCTGTACAAAGGCCGCCGCAGCGGCCGCGGCTGGCGCGTGCTGGCCGGGCACGGCACCGACTGGCTCACCCGCATCCTTACCCGCGGCCAATACAGCCACGCCGAGATTGCCTACGGCCCCGGCAGCGGCGGCGTGCACGACTGCCTTTCCGCCTCTGTGCGCGACGGCGGGGTGCGTGCCAAAACCATGGCTCTGCCTGCCGACAAATGGGATTTATTCCCGCTGCCCGACAGCATCAACGAGCACGGCCGGCTCGACCGCCTCTACCGCCATACCGTGAGCCAGCCCTACGACTGGTTCGGCGCCCTCGGCGTGGTGTTCAAAACCCGCCAGAGGGGCGATAAATGGTTTTGCTCCGAGTGGTGCGCCGCCGCGCTCGGGCTGCCCGAGAGCTGGCGTTGGTCACCCAACGACCTCGCCGCCATCGTGCCCGCCTTGTATAAACAGGAGACGCAATAAAAACCCGCCACACGGGCGGGGAGTAAGAAACCAAGACGGCGACACGGCGGGTGCGGGAACACCCGCCGCGACAGCCAAGCAGAACCAGCCTGCATTGACCCAAGGCCGCCACCCTCGAGGGCGCGCGGATTGTATCACGCAATGTAGGACAAACCATGCAATACCGATGTAAAAACTGCGGCAAACTACTGGCCGTCGGCAGCGGCACCGTGCAAATCAAGTGCCAGCGCTGTAAAACAGTAAACCAATTCAGTTCTTTCACAACCCAGAGCGCCCCGAGTGCCGAAACCGCGAAATCCACGCAGAAAGGCACTCATGTACACCAAAGCACCCCTGCCGTTCACCGGCCAAAAACGCCGTTTTTTAAAGCTGTTTAAACAGGTGTTAAACCAGCACCTCCCCGGCAACGGGAGCGGCTGGACGATACTCGACGCCTTCGGCGGCTCCGGCCTCTTATCGCACACCGCCAAACAGGCCAAGTCCGCTGCCCGCGTGCTTTATAATGACTACGACGGCTACAGCGAGCGCCTGCGCCACACCCCCGACCCCAACCGCCTGCGTCGCCAGCTTGCCGAGCTTTTAGTATCCGTGCCGCGCAACAAGCTGGTGCCGCCTGCGGTTAAAGCCGCCATCGTGTCCGCCATCCGCAGCTTTGGCGGTTATGTTGATTTGGATTGCTTAGTGGCATGGCTGCTGTTCAGCGGCAACACCGCCGCCGATTTGGACGAGTTATGCCGCAAAACCATGTACAACTGCATCAGCCTCAACGACTACCCCGAGGCGCAAGGCTACCTGAACGGCGTGGAGATAGTCAGCCAGTCCTACCGCGAGCTGCTGCCACAACACATCGCCAACCCGCGCACGCTGTTGGTACTCGACCCGCCCTACGTCTGCACCCAGCAGGGCAACTACCGCAAGGCCGCCTACTTCGGCATGGTCGAGTTTCTGCGCCTGATGGCAATGGTGCGCCCGCCCTTCATCTTTTTCAGCAGCACCCGCAGCGAGCTGCCCGCCTATCTCAACCTCGTGGCGGAGCTGCACCTGCCCGGCTGGGAGCGGTTTGCAGGCTGCCAGACCCTGACCTTATGCAGCACCATCAACCACAATTCCCACTACGACGACCACCTGATTTATAAGTTCTGACAGCAAGCACTGCGCCGCTTCTAAAAGCATAAGATAATCCCCGTTTAACAGACCATTAAACGGGGATAAATCAGTGCAAAAGCTGCTACAATTTCCTACGCGGCGGCGGTGCAAAAGCTACTGCCAATTCGGGCAAAAGCTGCCGCCGCCTTACAAAAACCTCGAACATTCCGTCAGCAACCGCCTGATTCTGGAAGAACTGGACAAACACTTCGGCGGCCAAGCCAGCGTGCGCCGCCTCTCCGAGCTCTACCCCGATTTCAACATCGACGTGGCCGCGGAGCAGGCCGCGCTGGTGGATGCCGACATCGTGCTGCTGCAATACCCCACCTACTGGTTCAACACCCCCGCCATCCTGAAAAAATGGCTGGATGACGTGTGGACCTACGGCTTCGCCTACGGCACCGGCGGCGACAAACTGCACGGCAAAAAGCTGTTCGTTTCCACCACCATCGGCTCAGGCAAGGAAAATTATGACGGCAATATCGCGCCGCTGGTTGCCGATTTGGTGAAACCCGTGGAAGCCTCGGCCCTGTATTCCGGCTTCGACTGGCAGGGCGTGGAGCCGCTCTACGGCCAGCTCTACATCCCCGGCGTGAACAGCGAAGAAGATTTGGCGCGCGTGCAGCAGAAAGCCCGTGACCACGCCGCCAAGCTCATCGCCAAAATCGAAAAACTGGCTTAAAGGCTATAGCGAATCAAATTGGCTTTCGATACGAGGCAGCGAGCCGCAGACAGTACAGGAGTACGGCAAGGCGAGCTAACGCTGTAGCGAAAGTTTAGTTGATTCGCGATACCTGAAAAAAGGCCGTCTGAATTGAATTTCAGACGGCTTTGGTATTTTTAGGTAGCCTTTCGGCCGATAAGCCGCCGCGCAAGATTTTGGGTGTAGAATACCGCCAAGCCCTGCCACAAACCCGCTATACTGCACGCCGCCCATCCTGAAACAGGCTGCCTGCAAGGCCATCTGAAACACCGAAAAACTGCTATGCAAACCATCAAACAATACACCGTAGATGCCTTTACCGACCGCGTGTTCGGCGGCAATCCCGCCGCCGTCTGCGTGGCGGACGCATTCCCTTCCGAAGATTTGATGCGCAATATCGCCAAGGAAAACAACCTTTCCGAAACTGCCTTCGTCGTACCGCAAGGCGACGCCTTCGCCCTGCGCTGGTTCACGCCCGAATGTGAAATCGACCTGTGCGGACACGCCACGCTCGCCACCGCCTTCGTGATCGACCGTTTCGTCGCCCCGAGCCGTGCCACGCTCGATTTTCACACCCGCAGCGGCATCCTGCGCGTGCAAACAGGGCGGCCGCTTCGCCATGGATTTCCCCGCCTTCGCACTGGAAAAAATCGACATTCCCGCCCATATCGGCAACGTTTTGGGCATCGTTCCCCAAGAGGCATATTTGGGGCGGGACTTGCTGTGCGTGTTTGAAGACGAAGCGCAAATCCGCGCCGCTCAGCCCGACTTTGCCGCCATGCTCGGCTTAGACGGCGTGCTGCTGCACATCACCGCACCGGGCAAAGACTACGACTGCGTTTCCCGCTCCTTCGCCCCGAAGCACGGCGTAAACGAAGACCCCGTCTGCGGCTCGGGGCACTGCCATATCTTCCCCTACTGGGCAGAAAGGCTGGGTAAATCCGAACTTGTCGGCCATCAGGCATCCAAACGCGGCGGCGTGCTGCACGGCCAGGTGGGCGGCGGGCGCGTCGTCCTCAGCGGCTCGGCAGTTTTGTTCGCACAATCAGAAATCTTCGTCTGAACTGCTTCGCCCGTAGGCCGGGCATTTATGCCCGACAATCCGTCTGAAAACGTAAATTGCCACACAATCAAAACCCACCCCAAGCAAACCGATGAAAAAATTCCTCCTCCTCCTCTTCTCCCTCGCCGCCCTGCCCGCGCTCGCCTTCAACACCGCCGAGCTCACCACCCAACTGCAAGCCCCGCAAAGCGTGCAGGGCAGCTTCACCCAGCAGCGTTTCCTGCGCTCGCTCGACAAACCCGTGCAAACCGGCGGCCGCTTCGCCCTGCGCCCCGGGCGCGGCCTGTTTTGGCACCTGCAAAAGCCGTTTGACATGAAACTGCGCGTGCGCCGCGACGGCATCACCCGCCAAGACGCGCAAGGGCAGTGGCGCAGCAACGGCAGCCAAACCGCGCAGGCCGCGCAAGTGAAACTCTTCATGGCCGTGCTCGGCGGCGACACCGCCGAACTGCAACGCCACTTCAACCTCGCCCTCTCCGGCCCCCCGCAGCAAGGGCGCCTCACCCTCACGCCGAAAACCGCCGTGATGCGGCAAGTGTTCAACCAAATCGTCATCAGCGGCGGCCAGCTCGTGCACAAAGTGGAGCTCGACGAAAAACAGGGCGACCGCACTGTGATGCAATTCAGCCAACTGCAAACCAACCAGCCGCTCAGCCCCGCCGCCCGACAGGCCTTGGGGGAATAAGCGCGGCCGCCCTGTTTTTTCTGCCGCGCGCATAGCCGCTTTGTGGAAGCTGCGTTTTCGCTTCGCGGAAACTTGTTTTTCAGGTAGCCTTCATCCGCAAAAGGCTACCTGAAAAACAGAGCGCATCGCCGGAAATGCCGGATACCCATCCCCATTTTTCAGGTAGCCCCCCGCCCAGCGCCGAGGCTACCTGAAAAGTATCGTGGATAAAATTTCAACCGAAGCAAGGCAGCAAGGCGTGCCAACGCCGCAGCAGTTTCAATTTAACTCGCCCTATCCGCCCCAGCCCCGCCGCCAAACGCTATATAATCCCACCATCGATGACCAAACCCGCCCGCCCCCGCAAAAATTCCAGCCCCAAGCCCGACCCGCGCCGCCAGCAGGCGCTCGCCGCCCTCCAGCAGCAGCTCGGCCACCTCTTCGGCAACCCCCGCCTGCTCGAGCAGGCCCTCACCCACCGCAGCCACAGCGCCCGCAACAACGAACGCTTCGAATTCGTTGGCGACGCTATCCTCGATTACAGCGTGGCCAAAATGCTGTTCGATGCCTTCCCCGACTACAGCGAAGGTGAGCTCTCCCGCCTGCGCGCCAACCTGGTGAACCAAGACGTGCTCGCCGAAATCGCCCGCGGCATGGGCGTGGGCGACGCCCTCTATCTGGGCATAGGCGAACTCAAAAGCGGCGGCTTCGACCGCCCCTCCATCCTCGCCGACGCCGTGGAAGCCCTGCTCGCCGCCATCAGCTTCGATGCCGACTTCGCCGCCGCCGAAGCCGCCGTGCGCCGCCTGTTTGCCCGCCGCATCGCCACCATCGACTTAAGCAACCAAGGCAAAGATCCGAAAACCCTGCTGCAAGAAGCCCTGCAAGCCCGCCACCTGCCCCTGCCCAAATACCGCATCGAGCACCAAGAAGGCGAAGGCAGCGACGCCCGCTTCGACATCGCCTGCGACCTAGGCGAGCTAGCGCACATCACCTACGCCCGCGCCCCCAGCCGCCGCGCCGCCGAACAGGCCGCCGCCAAAGAAGCCTTGAATTGGCTGCAACAGCAGCACCCGCTGCCCGCCAAGCCGAAAAAACCGCGCAAACCGCAGGCCTGATCCCGCGCCGTTTGCGCCCATGCAAATAAACCTCATCGGCGGGATTTACCGATACAAAACGGCATGTTATATATAGCGTCCGTTTCAACCAAATCAATAAAGCCTCGCCGCTGGCATGAAATTTTGGCTTCGCAGAAACTTCGCTGCGCTGCGTTTTCAGGTAGCCCCTTGTTGCGAGTAAAGGCTACCTGAAAATCTATCCAACTGAAAGAACACATGAATTTAGAAAACTTCCCTTCCAGCCCCCGCCCCGATTTCCGCTGCGGCTTCGTGGCCATCGTGGGGCGGCCGAACGTGGGCAAATCCACGCTGATGAACCACCTCATCGGCCAAAAAATCAGCATCACCAGCAAAAAAGCCCAAACCACGCGCCACAAAATCACCGGCGTTTACACCGACGACGGCGCCCAATTCATCTTTGTGGATACCCCCGGCTTCCAAACCAGCCACCGTAACGCGCTCAATGACCGCCTCAACCAAAACGTAACCGAAGCCATCGGCGGCGTGGATGCCGTGGCCTTCGTGGTGGAAGCCATGCGCTTTGGCGAGGCCGACCGCCAGGTGCTGCGCCTACTGCCGAAAAGCCGGCCCGTGGTGTTGGTGGTGAACAAAATCGACCGTGCCAAAAGCAAGGCCGAACTGGACGGATTTATCGAAACCGTGCGCCAAGAATTTGATTTTGCCGGCGTGGAAGCCGTGAGCGCCAAACACGGCCTGCGCATCGGCGAACTGCTTGCCCAGCTGCGCCCCTTCCTGCCGCCCGGCCCGCCGCTCTACCCCGAAGACGCGGTAACCGACCGCTCCGGTCGCTTCCTGGCCGCCGAAATCGTGCGCGAAAAGCTGTTCCGCCACCTCGGCGAAGAGCTGCCCTACGCCGTAAACGTGGCCGTGGAGCAGTTTGAAGAGGAAGACGGGCTCTACCGCATCTATATCGCCGTGCTGGTGGACAAAGACGGCCAGAAAGCCATCATCATCGGCAAAGGCGGCGAAAAGCTGAAAAAAATCTCCACCGAAGCACGGCTGGATATGGAAAAATTGTTCGGCACCAAAGTGTTTCTCAAAGTGTGGGTGAAAGTGAAATCCGGCTGGGCAGACGACGTGCGCTTTTTGCGCGAATTCGGTATGTAGCCCGGCCTTGGCCGCAATATTTTTGCTTAGCATAACCCCAGCCTGGCTATGCCGAGCATCGTTTTAACTTCATTGAGGCTACGCTTTCAGGTAGCCTCTTCCCCCTCCGGAGAACACCATGCCCCAAACCGCCCAACAACGCATCAACCACATCCAAGCCCGCTACCGCGAATGGCAGCGCCTCCTGCCCGAGCTGGAAGCCGCCCAGGCGCAATGGCGACAGGCCATGCAGATTCTGCACGAGCTGGCCGATTTCTACGAAAACGAATACGGCGAAATCCATCAGGCCATCGAAGAAGGCTTGGAAGTGTCGCTGCACACCGAAGGCGAATACAGCATCATGAGCGAAGACGCCCTGTGGAACGCCTTGCAGGAACATTATGATTTATCGTGGTTTTGGCTGCGCGCCGCCACTCGCGAGCTCGACCCGCAGCATGGGGAAACGGGCGAGGCTGAAACCGAATAAAGGCTACAACGCCGATACCCGATGCATGAAAATGATAAAGGCTACCTGAAAATTTCAGGTAGCCTTTTTATTGCGCAAACAGCCGCCGCTCAACCCCGCCGTTTCGCCCACAGCTTCATCAGCGGCAGCACCACCGCGCAGGCAACGGCGCCCACGGCCAGGCCGATGAGCAGCGAGGCGAGCGTGCCGGGGAGGCCGCCGTCCCAGTGGCGTGCGTGCAGCCAGTGGTGCAGCGCGCCCCAGTTGTGGGCGAAAATGCCGCCGCCCACGAGGAACATGGCCAGCGTGCCCACGATGCTGATGCCGCGCATAAACCACGGCATAAACAGGATGATGGCCTTGCCCGCCGCCGCGGTGGCCGGGCGGCGCATCAGCGCCAGACCGAAATCGTCGGCCTTCACAATCAGCGCCACGATGCCGTACACCAGCACGGTGAGCCCGATGCCGATTAAGAGCAGGGTAACAATCTGCGTGGTGAGCGAAGACTCGGCCACCACGCCCAGCGCGATGATGACGATTTCGGCGGAGAGGATGAAATCGGTGCGGATGGCGCCTTTGATTTTGGCGTTTTCGTCCACGATTTCGTCGGGCACGGTGTGCCCGGTGCCTTCGTGGCGGTGCAAGAATTTGTGCAGCAGTTTTTCCACGCCTTCGAAACACAGGTAGCCGCCGCCGAACATCAAGAGCGGGGTTATCAGCGCAGGGGCAAACACGGAGAGCAGCAGCGCGGCGGGAATCAGGATCAGCTTGTTCACCAGCGAGCCCTTAGCCACCGCCCACACGATGGGCAGTTCGCGGTCGGCGCGCACGCCGGTAACCTGGTTGGCATTGAGCGCCAAATCGTCGCCCACCACGCCGGCGGTTTTTTTGGCGGCCACTTTAGACATCAGCGCCACGTCGTCGAGCACGGACACGATGTCGTCGAGCAGGGTGAGGAGGGAGGAAAAAGCCATGTGGAATCCTTGAGATAAGTTTTTCAGGTAGCCTTTGCGGCGTATGGCGGAAGGCTACCTGAAAATTATTGTCTTGTTTTTAGGTGTGTGGAAACTGGAATACGGCGGCATTATACGGGCGCGGGCAAGGCAAAGGCTACCTGAAAAATAAAGCCAAAATCAGAGGCTACCTGAAAACTCTGCGGCGGAATTGCGCTTTGCGTTTTCAGGTAGCCTTTTATAGTGGATGAACAAAAACCAGTACGGCGCTGCCTCGCCTTGCCCTGATTTTTGTTCATCCACTATATCACCCAAGCGGCAGCACTAAGTTTTCGCCTTCACCGCCATCAGCGTGTGCAGCCGGCGGCTGTCGGCGCGCGCCACGGTGAATTGCAAGGGGCCGATAACGGCCTTTTCGCCGCGCACGGGCAGGTGGCCGAGCTCTTTGATCACCAGCCCGCCGATGGTGTTCACTTCTTCGTCGCTGTAATCGGTGCCGAAAAATTCGTTTACGTCTTCGATTTCGGTAACGGCGTTGATGCGCCAGCGGTCGGGGGAAACGGCGAAGATGTTGTCGGCGCTGTCGTCTTCGTCGAATTCGTCTTCGATGTCGCCCAGAATCTGCTCGATTACGTCTTCCAGCGTTACCAGGCCGCTGATGCTGCCGTATTCGTCCACCACCACGGCGAGGTGATTGTGCATATCGCGGAATTCTTTGAGCAATATGTTCAAAGGCTTGCCTTCGGGCACGAACACGGCGGGGCGCAATACGTTTTCGAGCTTGAACTGTTCGGGATTGAGGGTGTATTTGAGCAGGTCTTTGGCGTGGAGGATGCCGAGCACGTTGTCTTTGTCGTCGGCAATCACGGGGAAGCGGGAATGGGTGGTGCCCACCACATAGGCGATGATGCGGCTCACGCTGTCGCCGGCCTTCACCACATCCATTTGGGCGCGGCTGATCATGGCGTCGCGCACTTCCAGGCCGCGGAAATCGATGATTTTTTCCAGCCACTGCTGGGTGTCTTCATCGAAAATTTTCTGTTCGCGCGCTTGGCGCAGCAGCGCCAATACGTCTTCGGGGGAATCTGGGCTGTCGCCGGCGAGGCGGCCGAACAACCGCTCGAAAAATCCGGGCTTGGCCGGGCTCTCTTCCATTTCAGTCTGCATCCTGTGCATAGGGGTTGGGGTATCCTAACTGATTCATCAGGCGGATTTCAAGGCTTTCCATCTCTTCGGCTTCGGCGGGGCTGATGTGGTCGTAGCCCATCAGGTGCAGCACGCCGTGCAGGGTGAGGTGGGCGAAATGGGCTTCCAGGGTTTTGCCTTGCTCGGCGGCTTCGCGCGCCACCACTTGCGGGCAGATGATGAGGTCGCCGTGCAGGGCGGGAGGCAGGCTACCTGAAAACCCGGCCAAGGCTGCCTGTTCACCTTCGTCGAGCGCGAAACTGAGCACGTTGGTGGCGTAGTCTTTTTGGCGGTAGTCGCGGTTGTAGGCGCGGGCGGCGACTTCGTCTAAGAGCAAGAGGCTGATTTCGGCGCGGCGGTAGTGCGATTTCACGGCCTGCCATGCCCAGCGGCGGAATTGGGCTTCGCCCGGGCTGCCCGTCAGGCGGGCTTGGTCTTCAAAATGCAATTGGAGGCGCTGGCGCAGCAGGGCGGGAAAGGGGTAGCGTTTGGCGGTTTTCATGGTTTGCAAAATGGGAAATAAGCGGGCGGTATTATAGCGGGAAAGGCTACCTGAAAAATCTGTTTCTGGTTTTCAGGTAGCCTCTGCGGCAGTGGGCTTGCTTGCCCTGCCGCTAAATATAGCACGCTAGCATTCCGCCGCTTCCTCCGCCTGCTGCAAGGCGGCAGCCAGTTGGGCTTTTTCCGATTTATCCAAGCCTGTCACCGACACCAGCTTCCTATCCAGCGCCACCGGCACGCCGCCGCCATGGGGCAGGAAGGCTAGCAGGTACACCTGCCCGCTGCGGCCTTCAAATGTCCAGGCGCCGTTGTCTTTTTTGCCGAAGCCGAGGCCGATTTTGCGGGTTTGCCCTTCGATTTCGGCTTGATATACCGCGTCTTTGCCCGCATTGCCAATGTGTAGGCAGGGCACGGCGGCCAGCTGCCAGGGCTGTGCTTCGGGGCGGTTGATGGCGTCCAAAATCCGGCGGTAACGCGGCACGCGCACCAACACAACATAAAACGCGGCGCCAATCATAAACAGCCCCAGCCCGCCAAACAGCAGCACGCCCACGCTGCGGTTGCCCACCTTTTCCACCGCCACATCCAGCGTGAGGCGCGAAGGATCATTGGCATCGGCCAGCGCGCGGGCGTAAATATCGCCGCCGGTGCCGAAAAAGCTAAAGGATTTTTCCACCGTGCGGCCGCGGTGCGTGATGGTGGTGTTGCAGCTGGTGAAGATGGCTTTGCGGATGGTGCATTCGCCGTCGATCCGCGCGTTTACCGGCACGGCGTGTTGGCCGATTTGGTAGTCTTGATAGATTTCGGCGGCGGTATAGCCCTGCCACACGGCAAACACCACGCCCACCGGCAGCATCAGCAGCAGCGCCACCAAAGCCATCGTCATCGGCCGGTTCGGCCCGATCGCATTTTGAAGGGCTTAACCGGCATGGGAAAAGGCAGGATGTGCATGATGGGTCTCCTCGGGCAAATAAGCGGTACTATAAAAGAAGCCGCTGAAATTTGCCAACTCAGCGCAAAAGCCAGCCGAAAAACGAGCTCCAACACCGCTAAAGATGCCTGCCAAGATTTTCAGGTAGCCTTCCCTGCCCGCCCCGGGCTACCTGAAAACTGCCCGCTTCCACTATAATTCGCCATTTCCGCTAATATTTTTCAGGTAGCCCCAGAATGCTCGACAAATACAATCCCGCCGAACTCG
Source organism: Eikenella sp. Marseille-P7795 (assembly GCF_916618725.1). NCBI lineage: Bacteria > Pseudomonadati > Pseudomonadota > Betaproteobacteria > Neisseriales > Neisseriaceae > Eikenella > Eikenella sp. Marseille-P7795. The sequence continues at coordinate 509,324 of NZ_CAKAJZ010000001.1, forward strand.
AATCCAAACACTATCAAAACTGGGAAGCGAAAGGCTATTTCCAGCCCGATATGGATTTGACCAAACCGTCTTTCTCCATCCAACTGCCGCCGCCCAACGTAACCGGCACGCTGCACATGGGCCATGCCTTCAACCAAACCATCATGGACGGTCTGACCCGCTACTACCGCATGAAAGGCTGCAATACCGCCTGGATTCCCGGTACCGACCACGCGGGCATCGCCACGCAAATCGTAGTCGAGCGTCAGCTTGCCGCGCAAAACGTGTCCCGTCATGATTTGGGGCGCGAAAAATTCTTGGAAAAAGTGTGGGAATGGAAAGAAGTGTCCGGCGGCACGATTACGCAGCAGATGCGCCGTGTGGGCTGCTCCGCCGACTGGACGCGCGAGTATTTCACGATGGACGACGTGCGCGCCGAAACCGTTACCGAAGTGTTTGTGAAACTGTTTGAGCAGGGCTTGATTTATCGCGGCAAACGCCTGGTGAACTGGGACCCGGTATTGGGTACGGCAGTGTCTGATTTGGAAGTGGAAAGCGTGGAAGAACAAGGCTCTATGTGGCACATCCGCTATCCGCTGGCGGACAATCCCGCCGAAGCCGTCATCGTTGCCACCACCCGCCCCGAAACGCTGCTGGGCGACGTTGCCGTTGCCGTCAATCCCGAAGACGAACGTTATACTCACTTAATCGGCAAAGAACTAATCCTGCCGCTGACCGGCCGCACCATCCCCGTTATCGCCGACGAATACGTCGAAAAAGACTTCGGCACAGGCTGCGTAAAAATCACGCCCGCGCACGACTTCAACGACTACGAAGTCGGCAAACGCCACGACACGCACCTAATTAACGTGTTCGATTTGGAAGCCAAAGTGCTGGCAAACGCCGAAGTGTTCAATTTCAAAGGCGAAGCGCAACAAGGCTTTGCCCTGCCTGAACAATACGCAGGCTTGGACCGTTTTGCTGCGCGCAAACAAATGGTTGCCGATTTGCAGGAACAAGGCTACCTGAAAGAAATCAAACCGCACACGCTGATGACGCCGAAAGGCGACCGCACAGGTTCGGTAATTGAGCCGATGCTGACCAGTCAATGGTTTGTCGCCATGTCCGCCACGCCCAACGGCGGCAAACCCGACAGCGTATTCAAAGGATTGAGCCTTGCCGACAAAGCCAAAAAAGCCGTCGATAGCGGCGCGGTGCGCTTTATCCCCGAAAACTGGGTCAATACCTACAACCAATGGATGAACAACATCCAAGACTGGTGTATTTCGCGCCAACTGTGGTGGGGGCATCAAATCCCCGCATGGTACGACGAAGAGGGCAACTGCTACGTCGCCCGCAATCAGGCGGAAGCCGAAAAACAGGCAGGCAAAACCGGTTTGACCCGCGAAGAAGACGTATTGGACACATGGTTCTCCTCCGCGCTCGTGCCGTTCTCCACGCTCGGCTGGAAAGACGGCGAACCCGAAACCGACGAACTCAAAGCCTTCCTGCCGTCCAACGTCTTGGTAACCGGCTACGAAATCATCTTCTTCTGGGTGGCGCGCATGATTATGATGACCACCCACTTCACCGGCAAAGTGCCGTTTAAAGACGTCTATATCCACGGCATCGTGCGCGACCACGAAGGCAAAAAAATGTCCAAATCCGAAGGCAACGTCATCGACCCCGTGGATTTGATTGACGGCATCGATTTGGATAACTTGTTGATTAAACGGACAACCGGATTACGCAAACCCGAAACCGCGCCGAAAGTGGAAGAAGCCACCAAAAAACTCTTCCCCGAAGGCATCCCCGGCATGGGTGCGGATGCCTTGCGCTTCACCATGGCGAGCTATGCCAGCTTGGGCCGCAGCGTAAACTTCGACTTCAAACGCGCCGAAGGCTACCGCAACTTCTGCAACAAAATCTGGAACGCCACCAACTTCGTCTTGATGAACACCGAAAACCAAGACTGCGGCTACGGCGCAACCGCCACCGAGCCGCGCGGCTATTCCTTCCCCGATATGTGGATAATAGGTCGTCTGAATCAGACCATCGGGCAAGTAACGCAAGCATACGAAACCTACCGCTTTGATTTAGCAGCGGAAACCCTGTACAGCTTCGTGTGGAACGACTATTGCGACTGGTATTTGGAACTTGCCAAAGTGCAGCTCCAAACCGGCTGTGCCAGCCGCCAGCGCGCCACGCGCCATACCTTATTGCGCGTACTCGAAGCCGCCCTGCGCCTGCTGCATCCGATTATCCCGTTCATCACCGAAGAATTGTGGCAAACCGTCGCCCCCATGTGCGACGCCAAAACCGCCGACAGCATCATGCTCGCCCGCTTCCCCGAAGCCGACAGTGAAGCCGTCGTTCAGACGACCTTCGAGCAGATGAACGTGTTGCAGGAATTGATTGGCGCAGTCCGCAACCTGCGCGGCGAAATGGGTATCCAGCCCAACGTCAAAGCCCCGCTGTTTGTCGAAAGCGCGGACGATTTGGCGGACTACCTCAAATACCTGCCGATGATGACCCGACTGACCAAAGCCAACCAAGTGGACAGGCTGCCTGAAAACGAAGACGCACCCGTCGCCGTCGTAAACGGCGCACGCCTGATGCTGAAAGTCGAAATCGACAAAGCCGCCGAAACCGCCCGCTTGGGCAAAGAAGCCGAGAAGCTGCAAAAAGCCCTCGACAAACTCAACGCCAAACTCTCCAAACCCGGCTACACCGAAAAAGCCCCCGCGCACTTGGTGGAAAAAGACAAAACCGATTTGGCGGAGTTGGAAGGGAAGATGGCCAAGCTGCAATCCCAATTGGAAAAGCTGAAAGAATAGGCTCCCGCGCTTGAATGAGGCTACCTGAAAAACAGTTTTCAGGTAACCTCTCTGTCTGCAAACAAAATCATGTCCGACTTTATTGATTTACTTTTAATGGCAGCCGTGCCCCTGCTGCACCTCTACACCTTCTTCACCGAAGCCCGCCACCTCAACAAATGGCAACCCTGGCAGATTATCGTTATGTTTGCCCTCACCGGCACTTGGTTTATCTACTTCGTCAGCCGCACCGCGCGGATCAAGCTCGGCATCCAGCTGCTGCTGATTGCCGGCATCATCGCCCTCATTTTCCTTTCCCAATAACCCCTGCTTGGAAAAGGCTACCTGAAGCATGAACTTCAACGCAGCCTCAACAAAGCCAAATCCCAACTGGAGAACCCGTGAAAACCATCAGACTACTCTACCCCGACCACCGTGCCGGCGGCTTGGACACCTATTATTTCGGCGCGAATTTGATGACCCACATCCTGCCCGACAACCCCAAGCAGCCCCTGTTCAAAGTGGACATCCCCGCGCCCGACGGCCAACCCCGCCCGCTTGCCGACGGCATTGCCGCCAAAGACGACGTGTTCGCAGGCGTGCGCGCGGCGGCGGACATTCTCGACGCGCAACGTCCCGACAAAATCATCACCATCGGCGGCAACTGCATCGTTTCGCTCGCCCCGTTCGATTACCTGCACGGCGTGTATGCCGCGCGCGGCGAAAGCCTCGGCATCCTGTGGATAGACACCCACCCCGACGTTTCCATTCCCAAAGACAGCTATCCCAACGCCCACGCCATGATTTTGGGCGCACTGCTGGGGCAGCCTGAAAACCCGCTCGCCGACCTGCGCCGCAACCCGCCGTTTGCCGCCAATCAGGTGCTCTATATCGGCTTGCAGGCACTGCACGACTACCAAGCCCGCTATCTCGACAGCATCGGTGTGGACTACAAAATCCAAACCGAAACATTCGTGGACAACGCCGAAATCCAAGCCTTTATGGCGCGGTTCGACCACGTTTTGGTGCATTTGGACATCGACGTGCTGGATGCGAAACGCTTCCATTCCACCTATTTCGCCAATCCCGAACTGGTCGGCGACGGCAGCGGCTCGGGCAGGATGACGCTGGCGGAATTGTCCGACATCCTGCAATTGATTTCGGAATACGGCGACAGCGTCGGCTTTACCGTCGCCGAATACCTGCCGTTCGACGAACACAGGCTGCACGAAATGTTTCAAAAAGTGCGGATTCTGACCGAATAGGCCCCCGCTTAGCAAAGGCTACCTGAAAAATGGTTTTCAGGTAGCCTTTTGCCGTCAGCCCAAGCAACAAACCACACAAACCATGCTGATAGGTTTAGAATACCCGCAAGCCGGCTCCAAACCGGGCAGCGGCTAGGACTCCGCAGGCGGCAGATTGCGCCGCCCGCCGGAATCAAATAGAATGCTTGGTCTAGAGCTAAAGCCTCAATCCGGATTTCCAAAATAAACTTTTGCCAACAAGGCATTGGAAATTCCACCGCTGTGCAAGCACGGCACATTGCCCGGCTTTTCTCCCATTATTTCAAGCTGCCCCGCGCAGCATTAAGGATCACCATGAGCACTTTCGTTCCACAAAACAGCTACACCAAAGAAGAACTCTTAGCCTGCGGGCGCGGCGAATTATTCGGCGAAGGCAACGCCCAGCTGCCGCTGCCCAATATGCTGATGATCGACCGCATTGTGAACATCAACAGCACCGGCGGCAAATACGGCAAAGGCGAAATCATCGCCGAATTGGATATCCACCCCGATTTGTGGTTTTTCGGCTGCCACTTCATCGGCGATCCGGTGATGCCCGGCTGCTTGGGCCTAGACGCCATGTGGCAGCTGGTGGGCTTCTTCCTGGGCTGGACCGGCGCCCCCGGCCGCGGCCGCGCCTTGGGCTGCGCCGAAGTGAAGTTCACCGGCCAAGTGCTGCCCAAACACAAAAAAATCACCTACCACATCCACATGAAGCGCGTGATGAACAGCAAACTGGTGCTGGGCATCGCCGATGCGGAAATGAGTGTGGACGGCCACAAGATTTACGAAGGAAACGGCCTGCGCGTGGGTTTGTTTACCAGCACAGACGATTTCTAGCCCCAATAGGCTACTGAAAAGTTCAAGCAATATTTTTCAGGTAGCCTGATTTCCCCCAACGGAGTTCATCATTATGAAACGAGTAGTCGTAACCGGTATCGGCATCGTGTCCAGCCTGGGCAACAACTGCCGCGAAGTGCTCGAATCGCTGCGCCAGCTCAAGTCGGGCATCGCATTCGACGAAAGCTACCGCGAAATGGGCCTGCGCTCGCACGTGGCCGGCAACATCAATATCGACACCAAAGAGCACATCGACCGCAAAATCCTGCGCTTTATGGGCAACGCCGCGGCCTATGCCTATATCGCCATGAAAGAAGCGATTGCCCACGCCGGCCTTTCCGAAGAGCAGGTGTCGAACATCCGCACCGGCATCGTAACCGGCAGCGGCGGCGCCTCCCCTTCTTCGCAAGTGGAAGCCGCCGACACCCTGCGCGCCAGCGGCGTGAAACGCATCGGCCCCTACGGCGTAACCAAAACCATGGCCTCCACCGTGGCCGCCTGCCTGGCTACCCCGTTTAAAATCAAAGGCGTGAACTATTCCATCAGCTCCGCCTGCTCCACTTCCGCCCACTGCATCGGCCACGCCGCCGAGCTCATCCAGCTCGGTAAACAAGACATCGTGTTTGCCGGCGGCGGCGAAGAAGTATCTTGGCACATGAGCTCCCTGTTCGACGCCATGGGCGCGCTCTCCAGCAAATACAACGACACCCCGCAGCAGGCGAGCCGCGCCTACGATGCCGACCGCGACGGCTTCGTGATTTCCGGCGGCGGCAGCATCCTGGTGATGGAAGAATACGAGCACGCCAAAGCCCGCGGCGCCAACATCCTGTGCGAGCTCACCGGCTACGGCGCCACCTCCGACGGCTACGACATGGTGCAGCCCTCCGGCGAAGGCGCCGTGCGCTGCATGCAGATGGCGCTTGCCCAACACGGCGGCAGCGTGGACTACATCAACGCCCACGGCACCTCCACCCCGGTGGGCGACACCAAAGAGCTCGGCGCCATCCGCGAAACCTTTGCCGGCAAAGAAGTGCCGCTCATCAGCTCCACCAAATCGCTTTCCGGCCACGCCTTAGGCGCAGCTGGCTCCAATGAAGCGATTTATTCCATCCTGATGCTGCTCAACGATTTCGTGTGCGCCAGCGCCAATATCTTCCATTTGGACGAACAAGCTGCCGGCCTGCCGATTGTGCGCAAAAACATCAGCAAAAAGCTTAATGCCGTGATGTCGAACAGCTTCGGCTTCGGCGGCACCAACGCCACGCTGATTTTCAGCCGCGTTTAAAGGCTACCTGAAATGTGAGCGTCAACGAAGTTCAAACAAACGGCTGAATCCTGCTGGATTTAGCCGTTTTTGTTTGCATAAATGGCAAAAGCCAGCGGCTGCCGGCAAACCGACTTGACGCTGCCCATGTCAAACATTATCTTAATAACGATAGCCCGTTAAAAACAGACCGCTGCCGGGTATCGTCTGTTTCCATTCCGCCAAACCGTTGCGCCTTATCCAACAGCAGATTTGCCTAAGCGTATCAAAAAATTGATTTTCATCAAAACACACTATCGCCCGTATATTATGGATTTACAATATATAATAAACTGAAACAATATCCTGTTGTTAATAAGGGATTGACCCAAACCACAATAACAATTGTTGCAGTCATTTTAATCAGTATGAGGGAGGAGCCCGCTATGATCCACCATTCCAAACACTCATCTTTAAACATCGCGCTCATTCAGGCGCGCGAAGCCCTGATGACGCATTTTCGGCCGCTGCTCAACGAAATCGGCCTCACCGACCAGCAATGGCGCATCCTGCGCCTTTTGGCCGAAAACGGCACCATGGATTTCCAAGACCTCGCCCGCAGCGCCTGCATCCTGCGCCCCAGCCTCACCGGCATCCTCACCCGGCTGGAAAAAATGAAACTCGTAGTACGCCTGCGCCCGGCCAACGACCACCGCCGTGTGTTCCTTAAGCTCACCGAGCAGGGCGAAAACACCTACAACGATTTTGTCAGCCAAATCGATTCCTGCTACGACAATATCGAAAAACAGCTCTCCAAAGAAAAACTCGCCCAGCTGCACGAGCTCTTGCACGAGCTGGCCAAAACCCATGTCGCCACCATGGCGCGCATGTAGGCCTACAGCCAACGCCCAAAGGCTACCTGAAAACCCAATTCCGGTTTTCAGGTAGCCTCTGTCTTTATCCGCAACGTATTTGGCCAATTGCCTATATAATGCCGCCGATTGCCCGCCTCACACAAAAGGCTACCTGAAAAAGGAACACCATGCTCAAACAACGAATCCTCACCGCCCTGGTTTTGCTGCCGCTGATGCTCGGCATGCTGTTTGCCGCCGGCCCCGGCCTGTGGGCATTGTTCACCGGCCTGATGGCGCTGCTGGCGCTGTGGGAATACAGCCGCTTGTGCGCCATGCCGGAAAGCATGCAGCGCCCTTATCTAGCCGGCACCGCGCTGTTTATGCTGATTGCCTGGAGCGGCGGCTGGCAGCTGCCGCCCGCGGCCTGGGCGGCCGTGCTCGTGTTCTGGCTGGCCGGCATGCCCGTCTGGCTGCATTTCAAATGGCGTTTGCAGGCCGATTGGAAAGGCATGGCCACCGGCTGGCTGCTGATGCTGCCCTTCTGGTTTGCCCTGCTCGAGCTGCGGCCAAACAGCCAATCCGCGCTGCACCTGTTGGCCGTGATGATGCTGGTGTGGCTCGCCGACGTGTTTGCCTATGTGTTCGGCCGGCTGTGGGGAAAACACAAGCTCGCCCCCGCCATCAGCCCCGGCAAAAGCTGGGAAGGCGTGGCCGGCGGGCTGCTAAGTGTGCTGCTGTATGCCAGCATCGCCCGCGCCGCCGGCTGGTTCGGCTTCCATCTTTCCTGGCCAAGCATGATGCTCACCGCCACCGTGCTCACCTTCGTGGGCATTGGCGGCGACCTCTTGGAGAGCTGGTTTAAACGCGCCGCCGGCGTGAAAGACAGCAGCAATCTCCTGCCCGGCCACGGCGGCGTGTTCGACCGCGTAGATTCGCTGCTGGCCGTGCTCAGCGTGTATGCCGCCATCAGCGCATTGTTCGGCTGAAGCTGTTCGACAAGATTGGAGGCTACCTGAAAAATTTTTTCGCTAAGTTTTCAGGTAGCCCTTTCTTTCCTTATGCTAAAATCCGCCCTCTTTCCCAATCCACGCCTCCGGCCGCGCGCCGGAAAAATTTCCCCCGTTAAATGAACATATTCTACGAAGAAAGCGGCCAATTTAAAGTAGCCGCCGTCGTGCAGAAAAACGACAGCACCTACCAAGCCACCACCCAGCACGGCAAACGCGCCAAAATCAAAGCCAACAACGTCTTCGTCGAATTCACCGAGCCGCTGGAGAGCTTCCTCGAGCGCGCACAAAACGAAGCCGCGCAAATCGACACCGATTTGCTGTGGGAATTCTGCGGCGAAGAAGAATTCACCGCCCAAAGCATCGCCGCTGACTACTTCGGCCACGCCCCCGGCCAACACGAGCTCGCCGCCACCCTGATTGCGCTCTACGCCGCACCGATGTATTTCTACAAAAAAGGCAAAGGCGTGTTCAAAGCCGCGCCGGAAGACACCCTCAAGCAGGCGCTGGCCGCCATCGAGCGCAAAAAACAGCAAGAAGCGCAGATTGAAGCCTGGGTGGCCGAGCTGCGGCAACAGCGCCTGCCTGCCGAAATCGCCGCCGATTTGACCACCATCCTGCACAACCCCGACAAACAGTCGCTCATCTACAAAGCTTTCAATAAAGCCGCCGCCGAGCTGAAAATTTCCGCTTATCAATTAGCCAAACAAACCGGCGGCGTCGCCTCCCTGCCGCAATACCTGCTCGACGGCTTCTGCTGCAAACATTTCCCAAACGGCACCGCCGCGCCCAGCACCGCCGTACCCGCCGTGGGCGAGCTGCCCGCCACCGCTGCCGATATTGTCGCCTTCTCCATCGACGACGAAGACACCAGCGAAATCGACGACGCGCTTTCCGTGCAAGACCTGCCGAACGGCAATAAACGGGTCGGCATCCATATCGCCGTGCCCACCCTGGCCATCGCCGAAAACAGCCCGGTGGAAAACCTGATCAAACAACGGCAAAGCACCGCCTACTACCCCGGCGGCAAAATCACCATGCTGCCGGAAAACTGGATTCAGGCCTTCAGCCTTGATGAAGGCAGGCGGCCGGTGTTGAGCCTGTATGTGGAAGTGGGCGCAGATTTTCAGGTAGCCTCCACGCCGCACACCTGCCTCGAACACCTCAACATTAGCCACAACCTGCGCATCCAACACATCGAGCCACATTTCAACGCCGATACCGGCCTTTCCGACAGCGATCCGGTGCAGTTCCCCTGCCAGCCGCAGTTGCGCTGGCTCTACCGCTTCGCCATCGAACGGCAAAAACAGCGCGACCGCTACGAAGCAGACCGCGCCCCGCAATACGACTACGGCATTGAGTTTGAAGCCGATGGCAAAGTGCACATCAGCCGGCGCGAACGCGGCTCGCCCATCGATACCCTGGTATCGGAAATGATGATTCTGGCCAACAGCACCTGGGCCGCACAGCTCGATCAAAACGGCCTGCCCGGCCTGTTCCGCGTGCAAACCAGCGGCAAAGTGCGCATGAGCACCCAATCCGAGCCGCACATCGGCATGAACGTGGCGCACTACGGCTGGTTCACCTCGCCGCTGCGCCGCGCCGCCGACTGCATCAACCAGCGCCAGCTGCTCAGCCTGATCGAACCCGAACTGCCGCCGCGTTTCCAAAAAAACGACAGCGAGCTGTTTGCCGCCCTGCGCGATTTCGATGCCGCCTACACCGCCTACGCCGATTTCCAGCGCCAAATGGAAGCCTATTGGAGCCTGGTGTATATGCAGCAGGAAAACCTGCGCGAGCTGAACGCGATGCTGCTGAAGGAAGATTTGGTGCGCATCGAAGGGCTGCCGCTGGTTGCTCGGGTGCACGGCGTGCCGATCGATATTCCGCCGAAAATCCGCGTCAAACTGGCCGTGAGCCAGCTCGATTCCGAGCAGCAGCTGGTGGAACTGAAATACTTAAACGTGTTGCCGCCGGAGGCTACCTGAAAAATAAAACCAGCCAACCAGCAGCCATTGCCCACATCGCAGAGTAGAAAACCCGGGCAATCTGCAAACTTACCCACAAAGTAGCGGCAGGCTGCAAAAGTTTTCCACACCTCCCCACAAGCAAAGCGCCTACCGGCCAACACCTTGGATTGGATCTAATTAATTGTTTAATTGATATTTCATCCCTTATCCACGGCAAAACAGGCACTACATCTTCATAACCAAATAAAAATATTCATTCAATTAACAGTAAAAGCGAAACCATCATGCAAAATCCTGCAAACCTACCCCGAAGCGACATCGCGGTTATCGGATTGGCCGTTATGGGTCAAAACCTGATTCTCAATATGAACGCTCACGGTTTTACCGTGAGCGCCTACAACCGCACGGCAGCCAAAACCGAGCAGTTCCTCAACAGCGTAGCCAAGGGCACCAATATTATCGGTGCTTATAGCCTGCCGGAATTACTTGCCCAGCTGAAACGGCCGCGCAAAATCATGCTGATGGTGCAGGCTGGGCGGGCGGTGGACGAGCTGATCGGCCAACTGCTGCCGCTGTTGGAGCCGGGCGACATCATTATCGACGGCGGTAATGCCAACTATCCCGACAGCGAACGGCGCACGGCCGAATTGGCGGCACAAGGCATTTTGTTTGTGGGCACCGGCATTTCCGGCGGCGAGGAAGGCGCGCGCCACGGCCCTTCAGTGATGCCTGGCGGCAATCCCGAAGCCTGGCCAGCGGTGAAACCGATTTTGCAGGCAGTGGCCGCCAAAACGGCAGAGGGCGAAGTGTGTTGCGACTGGGTGGGCAAAAACGGCGCTGGCCATTTTGTGAAAACGGTGCACAACGGCATCGAATACGGCGATATGCAGCTGATTTGTGAGGCTTATCAGTTTATGAAAGACGGCCTCGGTATGAGCCACGCCGAAATGCAGGCCGCGTTTGCCGCTTGGAACCAAACCGAGCTCGACAGCTATCTGATTCAAATCACCGCCGACATCTTGGGCGTGAACGATGCCGACGGAACGCCCTTGGTGGAAAAAATCCTCGACCGTGCCGGCCAAAAAGGCACCGGCAAGTGGACCGGCATCAACGCGCTGGATTTGGGCACGCCGCTCACGCTGATTACCGAAGCCGTGTTTGCCCGTTGCATTTCCGCCCTGAAAGAACAGCGCGTGCAGGCCGAAGCCGCGTTTGGGCATAAGATCGAGCCCATCGCGGGCGAACGCGCAGAATGGCTCGAAGCCTTGCGCCAGGCGCTGCTGGCTTCCAAAATTATTTCCTATGCCCAAGGCTTTATGCTGATGCGCCAGGCCAGCGAGCATTTCGGCTGGGATTTGAACTATGGCAAAACCACCCTGCTGTGGCGCGAAGGCTGCATCATCCGCAGCGCGTTTTTGGGCAACATCCGCGATGCCTATGCCGCCAATCCCGATTTGGTATTCTTGGGCAGCGATAGCTATTTTAAACAATTGCTGCAACAAGCCTTGCCCGGTTGGCGCAAAGTGGCCGCCGCCGCCATGCAGCACGGCCTGCCCATGCCCTGCACCGTATCCGCATTGTCATTCCTCGACAGCTACACCTGTGGCCGCCTGCCCGCCAACCTGCTTCAGGCGCAGCGCGACTACTTCGGCGCCCACACCTACGAGCGCACCGACCGCTCGGTCGGCGAATTTTTCCACACCGATTGGACCGGGCGCGGCGGCGACGTATCCGCCGGGCGTTATGAGGTATAACGAATCGGCATGAAAGAGGCTACCTGAAAAGTTGCAATCGGTTTCAGGTAGCCTCTTTCTATTTCAATTTAATCTGCTGTCAGCCTGCCGCCCGTTTTTCCAACACAGCCACACCGGGCAGCTGTTTGCCTTCCAGAAATTCCAGGAAAGCGCCGCCGCCGGTGGAGATGTAGCTGATTTTATCGGCGATGCCGAATTGGGCAATGGCCGCCAGTGTGTCGCCGCCGCCGGCAATGGAGAAGGCGCGGCTCTCGGCAATGGCTTCGGCCATCACGCGCGTGCCCTCAGCGAAACGTTCAAATTCAAACACGCCCACCGGGCCGTTCCACACAATCGTGCCGGCTTCGCGCAGCAGCGCGGCCAGCTTGGCGGCCGATTTGGGGCCGATGTCAAGGATCATGTCGTCTGCGGCCACATCGGCCACGGCCTTGGTTTCGGCTGCGACATCGGCAGCAAAGGCTTTGGCGCACACCACATCTTCCGGCAGCGGCACGGCGCCGCCTTTGGCCGCCATTTTTTCGGCCACGGTACGCGCTTCGGCGGTCAAGTCGGCTTCGGCCAGTGAGTTGCCGATGGGCTCTCCGGCGGCAAGCAGGAAGGTGTTAGCGATGCCGCCGCCCACGATGAGCTGGTCTACCTTATCGGCCAGGCTGTTGAGGATGGTGAGCTTGGTGGAAACTTTGCTGCCGGCCACAATCGCCACCAGCGGGCGGGCGGGCTCTTTCAACGCCTTGCCCAGCGCGTCGAGCTCGGCGGAGAGCAGGATGCCGGCACAGGCCAGCGGCGCGGCTTCGGCCACGGCCACCAGCGAGGCTTCGGCGCGGTGAGCGGTGCCGAAGGCGTCGTTCACATAAATGTCGCACAGCGCGGCATAGGCTTGGCCGAGCTCGGCGTTGTTTTTCTTCTCGCCTTTGTTCACGCGCACGTTTTGCAGCATCACCAATTCGCCGGGCTGCGGGCGCGGGGGGTGTTCCCGCCAGTCGCTGCTCACGGGCACGGAGAGGCCGAGCAGGCTGCCCAGGTGCGCGGCCACGGGAGCCAGGTCGTCTTCGGGCTTGAATTCGCCTTCGGTGGGGCGGCCGAGGTGGCTCATCAGGATGACGGCGGCACCGTTTTCCAGGCAGTAGCGCACGGAGGCGAGCGAGGCGCGGATGCGGGTGTCGTCGCCGATTTTGCCGTCTTTAATCGGCACGTTGAGGTCGGCGCGGATGAGCACGGTTTTGCCGCGCACGTTTTGTTCGGTGAGCTTGAGGAAGCGCATGGTTTCTTTCTTTTCTTTCAGTTGTTTGGTGGGAAAAATCCGGCGGCTTGGGCGGCCGCGGGAAGCGTGGGCATTATCTTATAAACGCTTAGGAGGCGCAAACAGGCGGTGGGGTTTTAACTGCGTTGAAAGCGAAGCTAAAAATATCCACCGCATTTTCAGGTAGCCTCTTCGCATGCCGCCTGATGGGGTTTGGCAAATTGAAATCCGCGCCGCCGCCCTAATCTGCCGGCTCATGTTCACCGTTTCATAAAGGAAGCACCATGCAGCAATTCGACGGCACCACTATCGTTTCCGTGCGGCGCGGCCGCGAAATCGCCATCGGCAGCGACGGCCAGGTTAGCCTAGGCAACACCATCATCAAAGCCACTGCGCGAAAAGTGCGCAAACTGTATAACAACACTGTGCTGGCCGGGTTTGCCGGCGGCACGGCCGATGCCTTCACCTTAATCGAGCTTTTCGAAGCCAAATTGCAGAAACACCAGGGGCGGCTCACCGTGTCGGCCATCGAGCTGGCCAAAGAATGGCGCACCGACCGCGCCTTGCGCCGCCTGGAAGCCATGCTGATTGTGGCCGACAAAGACAACACCCTCATCATCACCGGCAACGGCGACGTGCTCGAGCCGGAAGGCGGCATCGCGGCCATCGGCAGCGGCGGCGCCTTCGCCCAGGCCGCGGCCAAAGCGCTGGTGGAAAACACCGAGCTGCCGCCCGCCACCGTGGTGAAGAAGGCGCTGGAAATCGCCGGTGGCATCTGCATCTACACCAACGACCAGCATACGGTGGAAACGCTGTAAACAGCATGGCGGCAAAATAAAGGCTACTTGAAAACGGACAACTGTTTTTCAGGTAGCCTTTTGCCGTGCGGGCGATGGGCGGGATTATTTGGCGTAATGGCGCAACATCAGCTCAATCCCTTCCGCACCAAACTCTTCGTACAAAAAAGAATCTTCGTTTTTCAGCGCCTGCTGCAACTGCTCGATGCTGGCAAACCAGCCTTTATCAATCAAATTAAACAAAGACAAAGCCTGCTCGTTTCCGCTGTTGAACGCAAACACCCCCCAATCCACCGGAAAATACTGCGCCGCGCACCAGCTCAAATCGGACGGGGCAAAGACTATGCCCGTAAAGTCGTATTGTCGGTCAGCTCCGCTGCGCTGCGGCTGAATTTCTCTGCCGGCTTAGCTGTCTCCGCTGTCGGTATTTCGTCTGCGTGGTCATCATCCGGCGCTTTATCGGATGGCTGGCTTCCTTCCATGCCCGCCCTATCAATCCGCCGCAACAGCTCGAACACCTCGCCATCGCCAAACTCCGCCTGCTGAATACCGAACGCCCGCGCCAGCACCGCCTGCAAGCGTTTGGCAAAGCGCGAGAAATAGCCCGCCAGCCCGCCGCGCATCGCCAGCGGCACGTTCACTTTGTATTTGCTCTCCAGCGCCGCATAGTCGCGGTTCTTCATGGCGGAATAAAGCTCCACCGCTGCCTCTTCCGTGGCGCTGTCCAGATTGATGGTTTCGCCCGCCGCCTTGCGTTGGCGCAGGATGGTTTGTGCCAACTGCTTGATGGTTGGGTTCAGCCGCGCCTGTTCCAGCACACCGCGCCATTGCTGCCAGCCAGCCACGTCAATTTTGCGGTGTCCCAGCTCGTGCCAGGCGGCAAACTGTGCCGTCCGCGCATTGGGCAGGTTGTCCGCAATCAGCGTGATGCGTTTGCTCTGCGGGTCATACCAGCCCTCCACCCCGCGCAAATCCTCTGCGCCGTTCGGGCGGCTGGCTTCCTCGGCAGTCCGCACGTCAATCAGCCGCATATTGTGCCGCCCCACCGCGCGTTCCACCTGCTGCCGGATTTCCGCCACCCGCTCCGGCGTGGCCGTGCTTGTGGTGTTGCGGGATGGGTTCACCGAAAGGCTGGGGTTGTTTTTCAGGTAGCCTTGCAGGTTCTTTTCGGTTAGAATCTTAGTACGGCTTGTGTTTAAATTAGGCAGGCGGGGCAATTGGAGCCCCGAACGTCCTAAGAATTCACGAGCCATTTCTTTGTTTACATAGTCAATGTTGCCGTTGCGCAAATCTCGTTCAATATCCCGCATTGCTTGGGATGGGTTGCCATCTTTCGCATATCCGTTCACCAGCACATGAATGCGCAGCGATTTATGGTCTGGCTCTACCACTAAATTGGTGCGCCATTAATCAGCTCGTTGGGGATAAAGACTAAGCGTTTATCATGTGTTCTTGACTTCAACACAGCAACCGGATTATCCAGCCATTCAGGCACAGCCTTCCATCGTTCCGCCGTCATCTCTGGATGGTTGGATTGATTGCGGACAACCTTCGATTCGTCAAGCTGCACAGGCATATCGCCGTAGCCCAGCATATCCAGCAAGTCAGAACGATTTAATACATTCACACCATGCAGATTGGCTGGCTTCCCTGCAAACAGCTCATCAATCCGCTGCTCGTATTGCTCCTGCGTGGATACGCTGCGGCTCAGCTTCGGCGCATCTTCCTCCGCTACTCTTCCGCCTTGTCCTCCGTCTCGCCCAGTTCCACCTTGGTTTTCGCCAGCGCCTGCTTCATCGCCTCGGCGGCCTGCGGGTTGCGGTTCAGTTTCTGAAACAGGCTCGCCAGCGGGTCGCTCGTCTGTCCGCTCGAAGAGTTGCCCGCTGTCTGCGTTTCGTCCGTGTTCTTGTTCGTAGTCATGTATCGTTCTTTCCAAAGGTTGCTGTTTGTCGGGTGCGGCCTGCTCGCCGAACACATCCTGCTGGTTCGGGTTGCCCTGCGCCATCTTTAACTATGCCAGAGAGCAGGGTTGGACAAGCAAAGAAAACCCCTGCCGCAACGTCAAGAAGCACAGCAAGAAGCGCCGTGAGGTTTATTTGAGGATTACCTGTATCAGGCCGTCTATCAGGCTGCCAGCCAGCAGATGCGTGATTTAATGGACATTGCCTACATCACCGGCCAGCGCCCTGTTGATATAGTCGGCATTCACAGCAGCCACATCCACGAAGGCATCCTGCATATCAGCCAACAGAAAACAGGTGCCAAACTGCGCTTTGAAATCAGCGGCAAGCTCAAAGAAATCATCGACCGCATCCACCAAGATAACGGCCACCTGTTCCTCAACAGCCACGGGAAACCACTGACCCGCGACTCTTTAGGCAGGCAGTTTCTAGAGTTGCGCAAAACCGTCATGCAGCAACGACCGGAACTAGCGGAAGAGCTGTCCAATTTCCAGTTTCGAGATTTGCGCGCCAAAGCCGCCACGGACATTTACCTGGCTGCCGACACCCGCAGCGCTTCCGACCAACTTGGCCACGCCTCTGAGCAGATGACCAAAACCTACATCCGGCGCGGTAAAATACTCAAGCCGCTAAAATAGAGTTTGCGGAACACCTCTAGAAATTGCGGAAATATAACGGCTGCCAAAAGATGAATTATGCTTATGCAGTATATGCTTATCTATGGCAGCCGTCTTGATGCTTGATTTTCGGTACAATACCGCATCTTTGTTTTCCGCCCGCTTCCCATCATGACCACCCCGTCCCCCCTCATCGCCCTCTGCGCCGGCGAAGCTTCCGGCGACCTGCTCGGCGCGCACCTCATCGACGCCCTGCGAGCGCGCTGCCCGCAGGCGCGGTTTATTGGCATCGGCGGCCCGCGCATGCAGGCGGCCGGGCTGGAAAGCCTGTTTGACCAGGAAACGCTGGCGGTGCGTGGCTATGCCGAAGTGTTGAAAAACCTGCCGGCGATTTGGCGCATCCGCAAAGGCCTGATTGCCGAAATGAAACGGCGGCGGCCGGCGGTGTTTGTGGGCATCGACGCGCCGGATTTCAACCTGGGCGTGGCCGCCGCGCTCAAGGCTGCGGGCATTCCCACGCTGCATTATGTGAGCCCGTCGGTGTGGGCGTGGCGGCGCGAACGGGTGCACACAATCGTGCGGCAGGCGGATGAAGTGCTGTGCCTGTTTCCGATGGAGCCGGAGCTATATCGGCAGGCCGGCGGGCGGGCGCGCTTCGTGGGGCACCCTTTGGCGCAAACCCTGCCGCTGGAATCCGACCGTGCCGCCGCCCGCCGCGGGCTGGGGCTACCTGAAAACCAGCCCGTGTTCGCCCTGCTGCCCGGCAGCCGCGTGAGCGAAATCGACTATATGGCGCCGCTGTTTCTGCAAACCGCGCAGCTGGTGTTGCGGCAGCTGCCCGATGCGCAGTTTCTGCTGCCCTACGCCACCGAAGCCACCCAAGCCCGCCTACAAGCCCTGCTCGCCGCCGAGCCCTACCGCGCATTGCCGCTGCGCCTGCTGGCGGGCGGCACGGCGCAGGCCTGCACCGCGGCGGATGCGGTGTTGGTAACCAGCGGCACGGCCACGCTGGAAGTGGCGCTGTGCAAGCGGCCGATGGTGATCAGCTACAAAATTTCGCCGCTCACCTATGCGCTGGTGAAACGCAAAATCAAAGTGCCCTATGTGGGGCTGCCCAATGTGCTGCTCGGCCGCGCCGCCGTGCCCGAGCTGCTGCAACACGACGCCGATCCCGCCAAGCTGGCCGCCGCGCTGCTGGATTGGTATCGCTCGCCGGAAAAAGTGGCCGCGCTGCAACGCGATTTCACCGAGCTGCACCACCTGTTGCGCAAAGACACCGCCGCCGAAGCCGCCGCCGCAGTATTGGCCGCTGCGGGGGTAAACCCATGATTTGGCAGGCCGGCGTGGACGAAGCCGGGCGCGGGCCGCTGGCCGGCAGCGTGTTTGCCGCCGCCGTGGTGCTGCCGTCGCAATACGATTTGCCCGGCCTCACCGATTCGAAAAAGCTCAGCGAACGCCGTCGCGACGAGCTGGCCGTGCTCATCAAGCAGCAGGCGCTGGCCTGGTGCGTGGCTTCCGCCTCGGTGGCCGAAATTGCCGATCTCAACATCCTGCATGCCACCATGCTGGCCATGTGCCGTGCCGTGCACGGGCTGGGTCGGCTACCTGAAAAAGCGTGGATAGATGGCAACCGCGTGCCGCCCGATTTGGGCTGCGAGGCCGAAGCCGTGGTGAAAGGCGACAGCAAAATCATCCAGATCTCCGCCGCCTCCGTGCTGGCCAAAACCGCGCGCGACGCGGAAATGTATGCCCTGGCCGAGCGATATCCGCAATACGGCTTCGAGCGCCACAAAGGCTACGGCACCGCCGAGCACCTTGCTGCCCTGCAACGCTACGGTGCCCTGCCGGAACACCGCAAAGATTTTGCGCCCGTACGGGAAATTTTGGCGCAGGGGCGGCTGTTTGAGTGAGCGGGCGCAGGAATTGAGGTGCACAATCAGCATGAGGTGCTGCTCATCATATTGATTCAAAATGGCAATATTTTTCAGGTAGCCCCTAAGGCAGATAGGCTACCTGAAAACCGTTTGCCTGCTATAGCGAATCAGCTTAACTTTTGCTACGGCGTGAACCCGCCTTGCCGTATCCTGTACTGTCTGTGGTTCGCTGCCTGGTATCGAAAGCCAATTTGATCCGCGATAAACGGCAAGCACGGCTTTTCGGCCTGCTTGCCGAAATTTTTCCCCCGAGCGTTGCCAAATCAGCGGATTACAGTATAATGCCGCCTTTCCCGCGGACGTGGCGAAATTGGTAGACGCACCAGATTTAGGTTCTGGCGCCGAGAGGTGTGAGAGTTCGAGTCTCTCCGTCCGCACCACATTTATGAAACAGCTCAATTTTTCGGGCTGTTTTTTTACGTCTAACGCTATCCAATGCAACCAGCTAAATCTAAGCCAGTAAAGGATTTCAGGCTGATTCAATCTATCCTTTTCCCTTCCCTATTCAGCTAATCCCGTCTAATGCCGTCTAATTGAATTGCCCCTTTTGCGGGGGTATGATTGGGGGTACCGTAAAAATACCCTCAAAAATATACCCCCAGAATGCCCCTAAACGACCGCCAAATCAAGAACGCAAAACCTACCAGCACAGGAAAGAAAGCCAAGCTGTTTGACGGCGGCGGCCTGTATCTGGAAATTACCCCGGCAGGCGGCAAAATCTTCCGCTTGAAATACCGTATCGACGGCAAGGAAAAAACGCTGACTATCGGCAAGTATCCCGCTGTCTCCCTCTCCGAAGCGCGGCAGGCTGCCGAGAATGCCCGCTCTCTGTTGGCACAGGGGCAAGACCCCGCCGCCGCCAAGCAACAGGCCAAACAGGAAAGGCGGGCGGCCTTACTGAATACCTTTGCCGCTCTTACCCGCCGCTGGCACGCCGACAACCTGCACCGCTGGAAGCCGAACCATGCGGGGCGCATCATGCGCTATTTTGAAACCGACGTTTTCCCGCTGATTGGGGAAATGCCGATTGACAGCATCACGGTAGGGCAAATCAAACAGGTTTTAGACCGCATTACAGCGCGGGGCGTGAGCAATACCGCCGAAAAAGTGAGGGAATGGACAGGCGCGGTTTTCGATTATGCGGCCATGCTGGAGATAACCGACCACAACCCCGCCCGCGCATTGCGCAAATACATTGCCAAGCAACCGGCCAAAAACCGGGCAGCCCTGCCGCGCGAAGAGCTGACGGAGTTTTACCGCCGCCTGATACTGGCCGACATCGAACCGGCGAACAAAACCGCCCTGCTGCTGATAATGCTGGTGTTTGTGCGCAATACCGAACTGCGCGGCGGGCAATGGGCGGAAGTGGATTTTTCAGCGGCGCAATGGGTAATCCCTGCCGAACGAATGAAGCACGAGAAGACCGCCCCCAAGCCACCACACACCGTGCCGCTTTCCGATTGGGCGCTGGAGCTGTTGCGCGAGCTGCACGGCCTGACCGGCAATACTCCCTATCTGTTCCCCAGCCGCACCAAACAAGACGGACATATCAGCGAAAACACGCTAGGCAAAATCATCAACGGCATGGGCTACAAAGGCATAGCCACCCCGCACGGTTTCCGTGCCTTAGCAAGCAGCATCCTGAACGAGCAGGGCTTTAGCCGAACAGCACGGCAAACGGCTGGATAACTTCTTCAGCCTGAAACGCACGCAGCAATACATTCAGGCCTTGGCTAGGCAGAAAGGTTTAATTCCCTGCGATTCAAGGGAATTAAAAACACCCTTCAACCCCGCCGACTATCCCGCCCTAATCCAAACCCGAAGGGGGCGATATAACAGCGGAACATGGCTGCATCCCGACCTGATGATATGTTTTGCCCGCTTTATCAGCTTGGATTTTGAAATATGGGTAGACCAAACCATCAAAGCCCTGCTGATAGACGGCAAAGACTGGCAGCCCGCACGCAAGGAAGCGGCAAATGGCTACCGCCTGATGAGCGAGGTTATCCATGAAACCTACATAGCCAACGGCAGGGCAGCCAGCCGTTTCAGCTACATGAACGAAGCACGGCGCATCAACCGGGCATTAACCGGCAAATGGGGCGGGCTAGACCGCAACAGCCTGACCACCGAACAACTGCGCACACTTCGGCGACTGCGGCCACGACCTGCCGCCCACCAGCCGCGCCCCCGACGACTGGAAGCGTAGGCACTACGAGCTAAGCCCCATCCCGCCGCTGAAACCGAATTGAGAGAGAATAAGAGAGTAGCCGCCAAACTGAATATCAGGAGATAAACCGACAGAGAGGCTACCTGAAAACCCGACACCAGCCGCCGTGCTGGTGTTTTTGCATTCCTAGGTAGTTCGGATTTATTCCCGAGCTTCGATGTTAGGTTTTATTAGGTTTTGTCTGTGCTGCAATGATAAGTTTTGACAAGTTTTCAGCCATCTGTGCAGCGGCAAAATCCCCCGATTGTTACCCCCGAAAAGCAGAGGCGTTTGTGTGTTATACGGTAGCAAATTCATTCAAACAAAATTAATTTGTGAGAGTTAAAAAATAACGCTATTGATTTATGACAGCGTTAATTTTTAACCCACCACCTGCTTAAAAAATATGCAATAGAGTTAATTTTTAACCCCCTTTATATATAAACCATATATAGCCCCATTTTTCTTTCTCCCTCTTGCACAAAATATAGGCAGAAACACATGGCGGCACACGGCGGCAAAATTGCAGGCCACCTGAAAACCGCATCGGGAGATTGTCGAATAACCCACCCCGCCCATGCCGACCGGAAGCGGAAAAACAGCGGCGACACACACTAAAAACCAGTAAGCGCAAAATGCCCTATTTTGCGTTTAATGTGATTTATACTTTGCAGGCTACCTATATTACCTGACCATAGAAACGCAATCCTAGCGCATTTTAGGCCGCCTGCTGAACGTTTACGGATATTCCGTAGGCAGCAATAGCAGCTTTCAGGCCATCGGGAACAGGGCAAGGCTGTTTTCCCGCAAATTTACGGGAAACCCAAGACAGGGATTTTCAGACAGTAGCCTGCTTCCCAAAGCAACGCACCGCATCATGCAACCGATTAAACCCGCCATGCCGAGCCGCGCTTGCAACACGACTCCACGAAAGCCCGGTTTGAAACATCAACCCCATGCAATCCCCAACCTGCAGAATCTGCACATGCAGAATTTGCACCTTCGGAATGTGGGCATCACGCGCGCGCGTGGCAGGGAAAAAGTTTTGACTTGTGCAAAATGGGGGTATATTTGGGGGTATATTCACACAGATAGAAAATAAGTATGTTGATAAACAATATATTAAATACCTAGTTCTTGTCTTCTCCGCGCCCTGAAAAGGCTGCTTTTTTGCGCTCGATGTTTTCGTTTTGCCGTATATGGCGCGGGCTGCGTTCAGTTTTTTTCCTGCCCGGCCGGTTTGCGGTGTTTTTTGCATTCGGCGGCGTATTGCTCGCCCCAGCGGTGCATGGCTTGGATTACGGGCATCAGGGTTTGACCAAACTCGGTGAGGGAGTATTCCACTTTGGGCGGCACTTGCGGATACACTTCGCGGTGTACGATGCCGTCGGTTTCCAGCTCGCGCAGTTGCAGGGTGAGCATGCGCTGGGTAATGGCGGGCAGGTGGCGGGCGAGCTCGTTGAAGCGGAGGGTTTGGCTGTTTAAATGATAGAGAATCAATACCTTCCATTTGCCGCCGATGATGTCGAGCGTGGCGGTAACGGGGCAGCAGTCGGTGTAGGCGGGGGTGTTGGCGGGCATGATGTTTCCTTTGGCGGCGGCGGGATTTACAGTATAAAAAATGTGTGTACTTGTATAAAAATACATACTGGATATAATACACCCAACGCATCAAAATGACACTAAAAACTTAAGGAGGAAATCATGCGAATTGCTGAATTAGACCGCATCAACGAGCTGGCCCGCAAAGCCAAAACCGCGGGCCTCACCGAAGCCGAGCTGGCCGAACGCGATGAGCTGCGGCAGGCTTATGTGAAACAGGTGTTGGGGCAGATGACCAACATCCTTTCCACGGTGAGCGTGGTGGACAGCGAAGGCAACGACGTGACCCCCGCCAAGCTGCGCGCCGCCCAAGCTGCCGGTATGCAGGTATAGATAAAACAAACACATAAAGGCTACCTGAAAGCGTGAGCTTCAACGAAGTTAAAACGATGTCTTGCGAAGCAAGGCTGAGTTTCTGCGAAGCTAAAGTACAGCTAAAATTTTCAGGTAGCCCCATCAAGAGGAAACCATCATGCGAAAAGTGAAACAAATCTACCGTGCCAACAGCCAACACTGGGTGGGCGACGTCTTCCTGGTGCGGCCCTTGTTTTCCCACATGGCCGACGACCGCGGCACTAACCCCTTCCTGATGCTGGATTACGCCGCGCCCTACGAATTTGCCCCCAACGAAGCCCGCAGCCCGCGCGGCGTGGGGCAGCATCCGCACAAAGGCTTTGAAACCGTTACCCTTGCCTACCACGGCGAAGTGGCGCACCGCGATTCCAGCGGCGGAGGCGGCATTATTTACGAAGGCGACGTGCAATGGATGACCGCCGGCTCCGGCATCATCCACGAAGAATTCCACTCCGAAGCCTTCAGCAAACAAGGCGGCTTGTTTGAAATGGTGCAGCTTTGGGTGAACCTACCTGCCGTCCACAAAAACGCCCTGCCGCGCTACCAACACCTGGCCAAGGCCGATATCCCCGTGCTGCCGCTGCCCGACGAGGCCGGCCACCTGCGCCTGATTGCCGGCGAACGCGACGGCACCCGAGGCTCGGCCGACACCTTCACCGAAATGAACGTGTGGGACATCGTGCTCAATGCGGGCAAAGCAGCCGTGCTGGAAGTGCCCGAGAGCCACAACTTGTCGCTGGTGATTTTGCGCGGCAACGTGCTCATCAACGGCCAAGACGCGGCCGAGCCGGGCGAACTGGTGGGCTTTGAGCAGGGCGGCGGGCAATTCACCGTGAACGCGGGCAGCGAAGAAGCCAAAATCCTGCTGCTCTCCGGCGTGCCGATTAACGAGCCGGTGGTTGGCTATGGCCCCTTCGTGATGAACACCGCCGAGGAAATCCGCCAGGCCGTGCGCGATTTCAACGAGGGCAAGTTCGGCCGGATTGATTAAAGGCAAGCCGTGCCAAACCAACGGAAGCTGTCTGCGGGCGGCTTCCGTTTTTTGTGTGGCGCCGTTGGAGGCTACCTGAAAACATAGATTTCAATACGGCTGGAATGCGTTGGCTTGCGGTTTTCAGGTAGCCGTATCTTTCGGCTGAATTGCTGGTTTTAATAAGGTTTATTTTTCAGGTAGCCTTTGCGGGCGTGGCCAAAGTGGGTGGAGGCTACCTGAAAACGAAAAATCTGCCCTGCCGTGCTTTCCGCCAAGCCAAACGGAAACCGAACACGCTATAATCTGCCGTTTCCCTTTCTGCTTCCCGGAGTTTCCATGCCCTCTTCTTCCCTCGGCAAAGGCGTGCTGCTGTGCCTGCTGTCGCAATTGCTGTTTAGCGTGCTGTATTTGTTCAGCCATTGGATGCAGCCCATCAGCGGCACGGATGTGTTTGCGCTGCGCATGGTGGTGATGGCGGCGGGGCTGTGGCTGATTACGCTACGCCTCATCGGCCTGCCGGCGATGCTGCGCTTTGTGCGCACCCATCTGAACAGCCGCCGCCGCTGGCTGCTGTTTCTGCTGGGCACGCTGGATGTGGCCAGCCAGTTTTGGCTGTTTATGTGGGCGCCGGTGAACAACGAGGGCGTGAACGTGGCAATGGGCTATTTTCTGTTTCCGGTGGTGATGGTGCTGGCCGGACGGTTTTGGCTGAAGGAGCGGCTCAACGGCCTGCAAACGGCAGCGCTGCTCCTGGCCGGGCTGGGCGTGGCGCACGAATTGTGGGCGCGGCAGACTTTTTCGTGGACAACATTATGGGTGTGCCTGGTGTATCCGCTGTATTACCTCTACCGCCGCGAGATGAAAATCCCCGCGCTGCAAGGGCTCACGCTGGATCTCACGCTGATCCTGCCCTTTGCGCTGGCTTATTTGCTGTGGCATTCGGATATGCTGGCATGGGTGTTGGGCGAGCCGCGCTATTGGCTGCTGTTGCCGCTGTTGGGCTTGGCCAGCGCGGTGTCGATGTCGCTGAATCTGAAATCGGGGCAGATGCTGCCGGTGAACCTGTTCGGCATGCTCAGCTATGTGGAACCGGCGCTGCTGTTTGTGGCCGCAGTGCTGGTGTTGAAAACGCCGGTGGCAGAATCGGCCTACCTCACCTACGGCCTGATTTGGGCAGGCTTGCTGCTGCTGTTAGTCAACGGCTGGCTGCGCCTGAAAACGCCCGTGCCGGCAAACCTGCCTGCCAAATAGAGAAATTTAATAAAACTGCCATCCCTTATTGCTTAGAATAATCCGCAACTCCCATCACAAATCACGAGGAACCCATCATGGAACACACCCGCCAGCTTCCCGCCCACGAGCTCATTATGTCGGAGCTGATGATGCCCAACAGCGCCAATTTCAGCGGCAACGTGCACGGCGGCGAGCTCCTCCGCCTGCTCGACCAAGTGGCCTACTCCTGCGCCAGCCGCTACAGCGGGCATTATTGCGTTACCCTTTCGGTGGACAAGGTTTTATTTAAAGAGCCCATCCACGTGGGCGAGCTGGTGACGTTTTACGCCTGCATCAACTACACCGGCCGCACCTCGATGGAAGTGGGCATCCGCGTGGAAGCGCAAAACATCCGCACCGGCCAAGTGCGCCACACCAACAGCTGCTATTTCACCATGGTGGCCATGGAAAACGGCCGGCCCGTGCCCGTGCCGCCGCTGCAAATCAGCACCGAGCGCCAACGCTGCCGCCACGAAAAAGCCCTCCGGCGCAAACAGCTCAGCCTGCAGGCAGCGGGCGGCAATTCTTGCGGCTGCACGGATGGTGCGGCGCAATAAGCGGCACGTTTGCCAAGTAATTGCCTACGTCCAGCGCTTGAGGCTACCTGAAAAACAAGTTTCCGCGAAGCTAAACGGAGTTTCCGAAGGAAGCTGAGTTTCCGCGAAGCCAAAACAAAACCGCAATCCCGAATGTGCCGCAGCGCCATCCAAGCTTTGCGAACAGCATGCCGGTTTGCGGTAGAATACCGGTTTTTTGCTAGGACGATTCCATGTTCCGAACTTTGCTGGGCGGCAAAATCCACCGCGCCACCGTTACCCGCGCCGATTTAAACTACGTGGGCAGCATCACCGTGGATTTAAACCTGCTCGATGCGGCAGGCATCTGCGTAAACGAAAAAGTGCAAATTGTGAACAACAACAACGGCGAGCGGCTGGAAACCTATGCCATCGCCGGCGAGCGCGGCAGCGGCGAAGTGTGCCTCAACGGCGCGGCGGCGCGGCTGGTGCAGCCGGGCGACGTGGTGATCATCATGTCTTACGTGTTGCTCTCCGAGCCGGAAATTGCCGCACACCGGCCCAAAGTGGTGCTGGTGGACGGGCAAAACACAATCCGCGAAGTGATCGACTACGAGCCCGCCAACACCGTGTTGTAAACGCCAGAGGCTACCTGAAAACATCTTGCCCAAGCCATCAATAATTTTCAGGTAGCCTTCCTGCCTGTTTCAGGCTACCTGAAAATCTAATCCCACCATTTTTCAGGTAGCCCCAACCCCTAACTAGCCACCATGAACATCCTCATCAGCAACGACGACGGTTATCAAGCCGAAGGCCTTGCCATCCTCGCCCGCGTGGCTGCCGAATTTGCCAACGTGCGCGTGGTCGCTCCCGAGCGCAACCGCAGCGGCGCCAGCAATTCGCTCACCCTCGACCGCCCCCTGCGCATCCAGGAAGCCGCCAACGGCTTCTATTTCGTAGACGGCACGCCCACCGACTGCATCCACCTCGCCCTGCACAGCCTGCCCGATTTCCAGCCCGACTGGGTGTTTTCCGGCATCAACCACGGCGCCAATATGGGCGACGACACCCTCTATTCCGGCACCGTGGCCGCCGCCACCGAAGCCTATCTGCTCGGCATCCCCGCCATCGCCTTCTCACTCAACGACAAAAGCGGACGCTATTGGGATACCGCCGAACAGGCCGTGTGGCGGCTGCTCACCCATCTTTTTGCCGCGCCCAAGCCTGCCGCGCCCGTGTTGTGGAACGTGAACATCCCCGCCGTGCCACCGGATAAAATCCAAGGCATGGCCGTCGCCCGCCTCGGCCGCCGCCACCACCACCAAAGCGTGGAAGCCGCCCGCAGCCCGCGCGGCGAAACCGTGTATTGGATCGGCGCCGCCGGTGAAGTGTCCAGCCGCGAGCAAGATATTGATTTCGCCCAAAGCGAAGCCGGCCTCATCACCATCACCCCGCTCTCCGTGGACCTCACCGACCATGCCGGCTTGGGCAGCGTGTCCCGTTTCTGGCAGGGCATCGCGCTATGAACGCGGCACACGGAAGCGGCAGTTTCAACTGGCGGCGGCACAATATGGTGCAGCGCCTGGGCAGGATGGGCATCACCCGCCGGGAGGTGCTCGCCGCCATGGACAGCGTGCCGCGCCACGTGTTTGTGGAAGAAGCCCTGCGTTCGCGCGCCTATGACGATATGTCGCTGCCGCTCGGGCTGGGGCAAACCATCTCCCAGCCCTACACCGTGGCGGTGATGACCCAGCTCATGCTCGGCAACGGGGCGGTGGAAAACTTCGGCCCGGTGCTGGAAATCGGCACCGGCTGCGGCTACCAAACCGCCGTGCTGCAAGCCGTGGGGCTGAAGCAGATTTATTCGGTGGAACGCCTGCGCGCCCTGCACGAGCAGGCCAAGCACAACCTGCGCGCCGCCCGCCTGCCCGGCGGCGCCCGGCTGGTGTGCGGCGACGGCTATTTGGGGCTACCTGAAGTTGCCCCGTTCAACGGCATTTTGGTTACCGCCGCGCCGGCCGAAGTGCCGCTGCCGCTGTTGCAGCAGCTCGCCGTGGGCGGGCGATTGGTGATCCCACTCGACGAAGGCGGGCAACAATATCTGTGGCTGATCGAGAAAACCGCCCACGGCTTTCAGGAAACCTGCGTGCACGAAGCCCGCTTTGTACCGTTAATTAACGGAACTTAACCGCGATATACGCCGCCCAACCTTGCGTGAAACCGCACGGATTGCTTATGATTGCGCTGTTTTCGTGCACAGAAAGCCGCATTTCCATGAATCAATTATTTACCTTCCGCTCCCTCCCCCTCGCGCTCACCGTTTTGCTCGGCGCCTGCACCCTCACCCAGCCGCCCGCCCCCGTGGTGTCCGGCAACGGCGCCGGCTACGGCAACAACTACGGCGGCAACACTGCCGCTGCCGACAACAACCCCTACGGCGCCCAGCCCTATAGCCCGCCTGCCGCCAACCAAAGCGCCGCGACCACGCCCTACACCCCGCCGGCAGCCGCCCCGCTCCCTATACTCCGCCCGCACCAAGCGCCGCCCCCGCCGGCAGCTATACCCCGTCTTACGCGCCGGTGGACGTGAATGCCGCCCAGCATACTGTGGTGCGCGGCGACACCGTGTATAACATCGCCCTGCGCTACCGCATCAGCCAGGACAACCTGCGCGCCTGGAATAATCTGGTCGACAACAACATCAGCGTCGGCCAGGTGCTGCGTGTGAAGCCCGCCGGCTACACCGCGCCCGCTGCTGCCGCGCCCACCCAGCAGCCCACCACCCCGCCGCGCACCACTCCCACCCCGCCGCCTGCCAACACCGCGAGCACGCCTGCCGCCACGCCTTCCGTATCCGGCGCCACCCGCAGCGCCGCTGGCATCACCTGGCAGCGCCCCACCGCCGGCAGCATCCTCACCCGCTTCGGCGGCAGTGAAAAAGGCATCAACATCGGCGGCAATGCCGGCCAGCCCGTGGTGGCCGCCGCCGACGGCAAAGTGGTGTACAGCGGTTCCGGCCTGCGCGGCTATGGCAACCTCATCATCGTGCAGCACAACCAAACCTACCTCACCGCCTACGGCCACAACCAGCGCCTCTTGGTGCGCGAAGGCCAAACCGTGCGCCGCGGCCAGAGCATCGCCACCATGGGCAACAGCGACAGCTCCCGCGTGCAGCTGCATTTCGAGCTGCGCAAAAACGGCCAGCCGGTTGATCCGCTGCAATATATTCCGAACTAGTCTTTCGGGCAGGAATAAAGGCTACCTGAAATTTTCAGGTAGCCTTTCTTTTGCTTTTCGCTATGCCGCTTCGGGCAGGGCGTGGAAGGCGCCGGGCAGGTTTTGATCGTGGGGGAAGGTGGCCCATTCGTAGCTGGCGGGGTCGGCGAGGATGGCGCGCAAGAGGGCGTTGTTGATGGCGTGGCCGGATTTGTAGCCTTCGAAGGCGCCGATGATGGGCGCGCCGATCACGTATAAATCGCCCACGGCATCGAGGATTTTGTGGCGCACGAATTCGTCGGGGTAGCGCAGGCCTTCGGGGTTGAGCACGTCGTTGTCGTCGATCACCACGGCGTTGCTTAAGTTGCCGCCCAAGCCTAAGCCGTGGGCGCGCATCATTTCCACTTCCTGCATGAAGCCGAAGGTGCGGGCGCGGGCGATTTCTTCTACGTAGGAGGTGCCGGCGAAGTCGATTTCGAAGGTGGGGTTGCTGCGGTTGAACACGGGGTGGTCGAAGTTGATGGTGAGGCTGATTTTGAAGCCTTCGTAGGGGGTGAAGCGCACCCATTTGCCGGGCTCTTGCACTTCGATGGGCTTCAAAATGCGCAAAAAGCGTTTCTCGGCCTGTTGGTCGACAATGCCGGCGTCTTGCAGCAGATAGAGGAAGGGCAGGCTGGAACCGTCCATAATCGGGATTTCGGGCGCATTTAATTCAATCAACACGTTGTCGATGCCGTAGGCGGCAAGGGCAGACATCAAATGCTCGATGGTGCCCACGCGCACGCCGTCTTCGGTAACGATGGTGGAGGAGAGGCGGGTGTCGTTGATGAGGCCGGGCACGAGCGGGATGGGGCGGCTTTGTTCGCCGGCCAAATCGGTGCGGCGGAACACGATGCCGCTGTTTTCTGCGGCCGGATGCAGGGTGAGCAATACCCGCTCGCCGGAATGCAGGCCGACGCCGGTGGCGCTCACGGATTGGGCTAAGGTGCGTTGTTTCATGGCAAACTCCAGGCGGATTTGCCCGTATGATACGGGAATCTGGCGATGGCGTCTGCTTTTGCGATTGAATTTGTTTATGGCGTGCTGCTGTTTTGCGGGAGCATGCTTGGCCTATTTTTCAGGTAGCCTTCGGGCGTGGCGGCTTGGTATCGAAAGCCTGCGGGTTCGCTATATAATACGCAGCTTTGACACGGCTCGGCCTTCGGATTTGCAAATGAAGATTTTACTGGTGCGCCTTTCCAGCATGGGCGATTTAATCCACACGCTGCCTGCGGTGCAGGATTTGGCGCGGCATTGCCCGCAGGTGGAGCTGCATTGGCTGGCCGAAGCCGGGTTTGCCGATATTGCGCGGCTGCATCCTTTTGTGCGCAAGGTGATTCCGATGCGCTGGCGGCAGTGGCGCAAGCGGCTGTTTGCAGCGGAAACGCGGCGGCAGATGCGCGCGTTGAAGCAGGAATTGGCCGGCGGCGGCTACGATTTCGTGCTCGACAGCCAGGGGCTGATAAAAAGCGCGTGGTTTGCGCGCTGGGCTGGCGCGCCGGTGAAGGGTTTGGACAAACACAGCGCGCGTGAGGGCTGGGCGGCGGCGTTTTATGCCGAGCGTTTTCAGGTAGCCAAGGGGCGCGATGCGGTGTGGCGCAACCGCGAACTGTTTGCGCAGGTGTTCGGCTATTGTTTTGATGGGGCGCCGAATTTCGGCGTGCGCGTGCCGGAAGCGGCGGCGGTGCAGGGGCTACCTGAAAACTACCGCGTGGCGCTGCATGCCACCAGCCGCGACAGCAAATTGTGGCCGCAGCAGCATTGGGTTGAGCTGCTGAACCGTTTGCACGCGGCCGACGGCGCGGCGGTGTGGCTGCCGTGGGGCAACGAGGCGGAGCGGCAGCGTGCGCTGGCTTTGGCGTGGCAGGTGGCCGGGGCGCAAGTGCCGGCGGAGCGGCTCGGCCTGTTGCAGGCGGCCTATGTTTTGCGCGGGGCGCACAGCGTGATCGGCGTGGACACGGGCCTGCTGCATCTGGCCAATGCGCTGGATAAGCCGCTGGTGGGCATCTATACCGACAGCGACCCGGTGAAAACCGGCGTGCAAACGTCGGCTTGGGCGCGCAATGTGGGCGGCGTGGGCGCTTTGCCTGCGGTGGAAGAGGTATTGGATCGGGTGTGCTCGGTGGAGCAGGCTGCCGCCGAAGCTTAGCTTTAGCTTCGCCGAAACCCGGGCTTTGCGCCGCAAGATATTTTTCAGGTAGCCTCTTGGGGGGCGGCTTGCATTATTGCCGGCAAATCGGCACAATCCGCCTGATTTGCCGTATTGAATAACTAGGTAGAAGGAAAAGGAAATTTCATGAAAGCACTGGTTGCTGTGAAGCGGGTGGTGGATTACAACGTGAAGGTGCGGGTGAAGGCCGACGGCTCGGATGTGGACATCGGCAATGTGAAAATGTCGATGAACCCGTTTGACGAAATCGCGGTGGAAGAAGCCGTGCGCCTGAAAGAGGCGGGCAAAATCAGCGAAATCGTGGTGGTGTCGCTGGGCGTGAAGCAGTGCGAGGAAACGCTGCGCACCGCGCTGGCAATGGGCGGCGACCGCGCCATCCATGTGCAAACCGATGCGCACCTGGAGCCGCTGGCCGTGGCCAAACTACTGCGCCAGATTGCCGAGCGCGAACAGCCGCAGCTGATCCTGCTGGGCAAACAGGCCATCGACGATGATGCCAACCAAACCGCGCAAATGCTGGCCGCCCTGCTCAATGCGCCGCAGGGCACTTTTGCCAGCAAGGTGGAGCTGGGCGAAAACGAAGTGGTGGTGGTGCGCGAGGTGGACGGCGGCCTGGAAACCGTGGCTTTGAAGCTGCCGGCGGTGGTTAGCGCCGATTTGCGCCTGAATGAGCCGCGCTATGTGAAGCTGCCCAACATCATGCAGGCCAAGAAAAAGCCGCTGGAAAAGCTCACGGTGGAAGAGTTGGGTGTGGATATTGCGCCCAAATTGCAGCAGCGCCGGGTGGACGAGCCCAAACCGCGCAGCGGCGGCGTGAAAGTGGAAAGCGTGGCCGAACTGGTGGCCAAATTGAAAAACGAAGCCAAGGTGATTTGAGGAGAGCGCCATGACCGTATTGATTATTGCCGAACACGACAACAAAACCCTGGCTGCCGCCACGCGGCACGCCGTGAGCGCCGGCAGCAAGCTGGGCAAAGTGCATGTATTGGTGGCCGGCAGCGGCGCGGCCGCGGTGGCCGAGCAGGCCAAACAGGTGGCCGGCGTAAGCAAAGTATGGCTGGCCGATGCCGCCCATTATGCCGACGGCCTAGCCGAAGAATTGGCGCCGTTGGTGGTGAAGCTGGCGGCAGACTACCGCTACATCGCCGCCGCCGCCAGCACCTTCGGCAAAAACCTGTTGCCGCGTGTGGCCGCCCTGCTGGATTGCCCGCAGGTGTCTGATTTAACCGAAATCGTGGACGGCCACACCTTTGTGCGCCCGATTTACGCCGGCAATGCCTTTGCCACTGTGGGCAGCGATGCCGACAAACTGGTGCTCACCTTCCGCACCACTGCGTTTGCCGAAGCCGCCGCCGAAGGCGGGCAGGCCGAAGTGGTGCAGGTGGAAAGCACGCCGGCACAGGGTTTGAGCCGCTTCATCAGCCGAGAGATGGTGCAGTCCGACCGGCCGGAGCTGACGCAAGCCCGAGTGGTGGTGGCCGGCGGGCGCGCCTTGGGCAGCGTGGAGCAGTTCAACGATTTGTTGCTGCCTTTGGCCGACAAGCTCGGCGCCGCCATCGGTGCTTCCCGTGCGGCAGTGGATGCCGACTATGCGCCGAACGACTACCAAGTGGGGCAGACCGGCAAAGTGGTGGCGCCCGAGCTGTATATCGCCATCGGCATTTCCGGTGCCATCCAGCACACCGCCGGTATACAGGACAGCAAAGTGATTGTGGCCATCAATAAAGATCCGGAAGCCGCCATCTTCAATATTGCCGACTACGGTTTGGTGGCTGATTTGTTTGAAGCCGTGCCGGAGCTGACTGCCGCATTGGGCGATTGATTGTTTCACGTGAAACACAGCAGGCTACCTGAAAATCAAATTTTTCAGGTAGCCTGTTTCCTATATAATCCGCGTATTCATTTGCTTGCCATTCATCCGAAATGACTTCTCCCGCCGTTTACACCTATCGCACCCTGGCCGAGCCCGGCCAAGCCGAGTTTAAAGACAAAGGCAGCCGCTTTATCGCCTTTGCCTATCCTGTGCGCACGGTGGCGGAAGTGAAAAACCATGTGGATGCGCTACGGCAGGAGCACCACAAAGCACGCCATTGGTGCTACGCCTACCGCTTGGGCACAGACGGCCTGCAGTTTCGCGCCAACGACGACGGCGAGCCCTCCGGCAGCGCCGGGCGGCCGATCTTGGGGCAGATCGATTCGGCGGAGCTGACCGATGTGCTGGTGGTGGTGGTGCGTTATTTCGGCGGCACGCTGCTGGGCGTGCCCGGGCTGATTCATGCCTACAAAACTGCCACCCAGCTGGTGTTGCAGCAAACCGGGCAGGTGGAGAAAAACATTGAAAAACAAGTCTTGTTGCGCTGCGATTATCCGCATTTGAGCGAAGTGCTGCGGTTGGGCAAGCAGCATGGCGCGGAAGTGTTGCAGCAGGATTTGCAACTGGATTGCCGGCTGCATTTTGCCGTGCCGCTGGCCGGTTTTGCGACCTGCATGGAAGCTTGGCTGGACACGCGTGCGGTGGAAATCTTGGATGAGCCGCCGCCAGGAAACGAAGAGGCTACCTGAAAATCGCAAACAGGTTTTCAGGTAGCCTTTATGGCATTTAAACGATTGATTAAACAGGAAGGAAACAACACATGAAACTCTTGCTGATTGGCAGCGGCGGGCGCGAACACGCGCTGGCGTGGAAGCTAGCGCAGTCGCCCAAAGTGGAAACCGTATTCGTGGCACCGGGCAATGCCGGCACCGCGCAGGAGCCCAAGCTGCAAAACCTGCCGCTGAAAAACCACCAGGAATTGATGGATTTCTGCCGCCGCGAGCAGATTGCCTTCACCGTGGTTGGCCCCGAAGCCCCGTTGGCAGCCGGCATTGTGGACGATTTCCGCGCCGTCGGCCTGTCCATCTTCGGCCCCACCCGTGCCGCCGCGCAGCTGGAAAGCTCCAAAGATTTCGCCAAAGCCTTCATGGCGCGGCACGGCATCCCCACCGCGCAATACCAAACCTTCGCCGATGCCGCCGCCGCGCACGATTATGTGGCTGCCAAAGGCGCGCCGATTGTGATTAAGGCCGACGGCTTGGCAGCCGGCAAAGGCGTGGTGGTGGCGCAAACCGAAGAGCAGGCGCATCAGGCCATCGAGCAAATGCTGGTGGGCAACAAAATGGGCGATGCCGGCGCGCGCGTGGTGATTGAAGACTTTTTGCAAGGCGAAGAAGCCAGCTTCATCGTGATGGTGGACGGCGAACACGTGCTGCCGATGGCCACCAGCCAAGACCACAAACGCCTGCTCGACGGCGACCTCGGCCCGAACACCGGCGGCATGGGCGCATACAGCCCTGCGCCGATTGTTACGCCTGAAGTACACCGCCGTGCCATGGAAGAAATTATTTTGCCCACCGTGCGCGGGATACGCGAGGAAGGGATTGAGTTTACTGGGTTTCTTTATGCCGGCTTGATGATTGATGCCGATGGCGCGCCCTATACTGTGGAATTCAACTGCCGCTTCGGCGACCCGGAAACCCAGCCCATCATGAGCCGTTTGGACAGCGATTTGGCCGATTTGATCCAAGCCGCGCTGAACCGAAAATTGGATACGGCCAGCGCCGAATGGAAAGCGCAAAGCGCCGTGGGCGTGGTGCTTGCCAGCGCCGGCTACCCCGAGCGTTCGGGTAAGGGTGACGTGATTGAAGGCATCGAAGCCGCCAACCGCATCGGCAAAGTGTTCCATGCCGGCACGGCCACGGAAGCCGGCCATACCGTTACCAACGGCGGCCGCGTGCTGTGTGTGGTCGGCTTGGGCGACGATTTGGCCGCTGCCAAACAGCAGGCCTACCGCGCCGTGGCCGAGGTTTCTTTCCCCGGCATGCAATACCGCCGCGATATCGGGGATAAGGCTTTGCGCTGAAGGGAAATGTTTGCCCGGCGAAAGAGCGAGTTCTAGCCGGCATCGTTATGCCAAGCGATGATTGCTTCGTTTGCTGGCAAAGACAGTATCCAAACTTAAACAGGCTACCTGAAAAATTTCAGGTAGCCTGTTTTGCCTGATAAGCCGATTAGTTGTCGCCTGCGGCCATCAGGTGGGCGTTACCGCCGGCGGCGGTGGTGTTGATGCTGCAGGAGCTTTCGGCAAACAGCTGCAATACGTCCACGCCTTGTTCGGCATCAATGATGCGCACCAGCGCGCCGTCGCGGCCGGCCAGCGCCTGTTTGAGCTCGGGGCTCAGCGGCTCGAGTGCGGCCACATGGCTGATGTCGGCGGAGGCGGGGTTGGCAGACACTTCCAGCAGCTCGGGCGCCTGCTCGGCGTAGGCGGCCAGCGGGTGCTGCTCGCTCACCACGGCGCGGATGCCGGAGCCGGCGAGCTCCACCCAAGCAGCGAAGGCTTGGAGCAGGCTGCCGCCGTAGAGCCACACGCGGTGCGGGGCTTGCCAGCTCAATACGTTGTGCTCGCCGGTGGGGCCGCGCAGCACTTGCTCGGCGCTTCGCAGGGTGTGCACGCGGGCGCGACCGAGGCTGCCGGCCAAATCCAGCTTCTGCTCTTGGCTGAGCGGCAGGCTTTGCAGGATAGTTTGCAGGCGGTTGAGCGCGGCTTCGTCGGCCTGGCCGCTGCGGGTGGTTTGCGGGGCGCGCCAGGTGGCAAGGCGGCTGAGGCGTTGCAGGTAGAAGGGGCCGCCGGCTTTGGGGCCGGTGCCGGAGAGGCCGTGGCCGCCGAAGGGCTGCACGCCCACCACGGCGCCCACGATATTGCGGTTCACATACACGTTGCCGGCTTCGATGCGGCGGCGGATGTGTTCCACCGTGCCATCGATGCGGCTGTGGATGCCGCCGGTGAGGGCGTAGCCTTTGCTGTTGATTTGGTCGATCAAGTCGTCCAGCTCTTCGGCACGGTAGCGGATCACGTGCAGGATGGGGCCGAACACTTCGCGCTGCAAGTCGTTCAAATTGTTCAGCTCAAACAGGGTGGGTGCGATGAAGGTGGCGTTGCCGGCGTTTTCAGGTAGCCTGATTTGGTGGCTGCTGCGGGCGATGCCTTTCATGCGGTCGATGTGGCTTTGCAGGTTGGCCTGGGCTTCGGCGTCGATCACCGGGCCGATGTCGGTTTTCAGCTCGGCGGGGTTGTCCACGCGCAGCTCGTTCATGGCGCCGCGAATCATGTTTACCATGCGGTCGGCCACGTCTTCCTGCACGCACAAAATGCGCAGGGCGGAGCAGCGCTGGCCGGCGCTGTCGAAAGCAGATACCAATACGTCGGCGCATACTTGCTCGGC
This sequence comes from Eikenella sp. Marseille-P7795, assembly GCF_916618725.1. Taxonomy (NCBI): domain Bacteria; kingdom Pseudomonadati; phylum Pseudomonadota; class Betaproteobacteria; order Neisseriales; family Neisseriaceae; genus Eikenella; species Eikenella sp. Marseille-P7795. Next base: position 545,230 of record NZ_CAKAJZ010000001.1, read on the forward strand.
CAGCGCGGTGCTATCGACAATCATGGCGTTTTGGCCGCCGGTTTCGGCAATCAGCACGGGGTTGTCGCTGCGTTTGGCCAGGGTTTGGTTGATGAGGCGGGCCACTTCGGTGGAGCCGGTGAATACCACGCCGTTGATTTGCTCGCTTTGCGTGAGGGCGGCGCCCACGTCGCCGGCGCCGAGCGCGAGCTGGAGGACGTTACGCGGGATGCCAGCTTCGTGCATCAGCTGCACGGCGCGGTAGGCGATGAGGCTGGTTTGCTCGGCGGGCTTGGCAATCACGGTGTTACCGGCGGCCAGCGCGGCCACCACTTCGCCGGTGAAGATGGCCAGCGGGAAGTTCCACGGGCTGATGGCCACGATGGTGCCCACGCCTTGGCTGTTTTCAGGTAGCGTGTGTTCGGCTTCGTCGGCGTAGTAGCGGCAGAAATCCACGGCTTCGCGCACTTCGGCGATGGCGTTGTTGAGCGTTTTGCCCGCTTCGCGCACGGCCAGTGCCATCAGCTCGGGCATGTGCGTTTCCAGCAGGTCGGCGCAGCGGCGCAGCATTTCGGCGCGTTCGGCGGCGCTCACGGCCGCCCAGCCTGCTTCGGCGGCTTTGGCGGCGGCAATGATGCCGGGCACGGCGGCTACCTGAAGGAAGGCGGCGCTGCCCACCACGTCGTTGTGGTCGGCGGGGTTGCGCACTTCATGCGGTGCCTGGGTGTCGGCGGCCACGGCCAGCAGCGGCTCGGCCTGCAACGGGCGCACGGCGGCGTTCATATCGGCCTGCAATTGTTGGAGCGCGATTTCGTTGCTCAAGTCGATGCCCTGCGAATTGAGGCGCTCTTCGCCATACAGATGGCGCGGCAGCGGCAGGCCGCTGTGCGGATGGATGCCTTGTTCGGCGAGGGTGTCGAAGGGGCTGCGGATCAGCGTGTCGATGCTGATGTTTTCGTCCACAATCTGGTTTACGAAAGAAGTGTTGGCGCCGTTTTCCAGCAGGCGGCGCACCAAGTAGGCGAGCAGGGTTTCATGCGTGCCCACCGGCGCATACACGCGCACGTGCCGCCCCAAATTCTGCGGGCCCACCACTTGGTCGTAGAGGGTTTCGCCCATGCCGTGCAGGCATTGGTGTTCGAACTGTTTGCCTTTGCCCATCTGGTAGATGGCGGCCAGGGTGTAGGCGTTGTGGGTGGCGAATTGCGGGAACACGGCGTCTTGTGCGTCGAGCAGTTTGCGCGCGCAGGCCAGGTAGGAGATGTCGGTGTGGACTTTGCGGGTGTAGGTGGGGTAGCCGTTCATGCCGTCCACCTGCGCCCATTTGATTTCGCTGTCCCAATAGGCGCCTTTCACCAGGCGGATCATCAGTTTTTGATTATTGCGGCGGGCGAGGTCGATGAGATAGTCGATAACGAAGGGGCAGCGTTTCTGGTAGGCCTGCACCACGAAGCCGATGCCGTGGTAGCCGGCGAGGTCGGGGTCGGAGACGAGGGCTTCCATCAAATCCAGCGAAAGTTCGAGGCGGTTGGCTTCTTCGGCGTCGATGTTGATGCCGATGTCGTATTGTTTGCCGAGCAGGAACAATTCTTTCAGGCGCGGCAGGAGCTCGCTCATCACGCGTTCGTGCTGGGCGCGGGAATAGCGCGGGTGGATGGCGGAGAGTTTCACGGAAATGCCGTTGCCGTCGTAGATGCCTTTGCCGGCGGCGTCTTTGCCGATGGCGTGGATGGCGTTGACGTAGTCTTGGTAGTAGCGGTCGGCGTCGGCTTCGGTCATGGCGGCTTCACCGAGCATGTCGAAGGAATACAGGTAGCCCAGCTGTTCGCGCTCTTTGCCGTTTTTCAGGGCTTCTTCGATGGTTTGGCCGGTAACGAATTGTTTGCCGAGCATGCGCATGGCGTAGTCTACGCCTTTGCGGATAAGGGACTCGCCGCCTTTGCTCACGATACGGGTGAGGGCGTTGCCGAGGTTTTGCCCGTTGGGGGCGGAAGTGAGCTTGCCGGTAACCAAGAGGCCCCAAGCGGCGGCGTTTACGAATAATGAGGGGCTGTTGCCGAGGTGGCTTTTCCAGTCGCCGCCGGCGATTTTGTCGTGGATGAGCTTGTTGCGGGTGGCTTTGTCGGGGATGCGCAGGAGGGCTTCGGCCAAACACATCAGGGCGATGCCTTCTTCGCTGGAGAGGGAGAATTCGTGCATCAGGGCGTCCACCCCGCTGGCGCGGCGCCGGTTTTCGCGCACTTGTTTTACCAATTGGCGGGCGAGGCGGTCGGCGGCGGTGCGCTCTTCCTGGCTCATCTGCGCGCGCTCGAGCATGTCTTGCACGGCTTCGATTTCGTCGCGGCGGTAGGCTTGGGTAATGGCTTGGCGAAGTTCGGTTTGTTGGGGGTGGGCGAATTGGAACATATCGGTCTCCGTGGTTTGGTGTGGCGGGAGGCTAGCTGAATTTTTCAGGTAGCCTGCCTTTATCTTGAGTCATCCGTTCGGCTCATGTTTGAAAAATGGAATCATAAACCAATCTGCCGCATTTGGGGCGGCGGATGTAAAAAAATGTTTATAGCGGATTTCGTTTTAAACCAGGGCTGCTTTATCTTGCCGTACTGTCTGCGGCTTCGCTGCCTTGTTCTGATTTAAACTGAATCCGCTATATGGCAACGGGAGGCTACCTGAAAACGTTGGCTTCAACTTGGCCGAAATAGTGTGCCAAGCTGGCAGGAAGGTGCGGTGAAATTTTCAGGTAGCCTGCAGTGGCGGAAGGCTACCTGAAAATCATGGCGCGGCATTGTTTCAGGCAGCCTCAACGCCGGCTTATCTGGCCGCGCGGTAATCCGCATCGGCCTGCTCGAAGCGCTGGCGGATTTCCTCGGCCGGCTCCTGGCCCGCGAGGGATACGGCCACAGCGGCCAGCGTGCAGGCGATAAAGCCGGGGATGATTTCATACAGCGTGCCGAAGCCGGCCTCGGCCAGCGCCGGGTTGGCATATTGCGCCCACAGCACCGTGGCCGCCGCGCCGATAATCATGCCCCACAGCGCACCGTTGGCGGTGATGCGTTTCCACAATACCGACAAAATCACCACCGGGCCGAAGGCCGCACCGAAGCCCGCCCAGGCGAATTCCACCAGTTGCAGCACTTTGCTCTCGGGGTCGGCGGCAATCAGGATGGCAATCACGGCCACGGCCAGTACCATAATGCGGCCGATCCACACCAATTCCTTCTGCGGCGCGTTCGGGCGCAGGAAGCCTTTGTAGAAATCCTCCGCAATCGCGCTGGAGCACACCAAAAGCTGGCAGGAAAGGGTAGACATCACCGCCGCTAGAATCGCGCTCAAAATCACGCCGGCAATCCACGGGTTGAACAGCAGGGTGGAAAGGGCGATGAACACGCGCTCGTGGTCGCCCTGCATGGCGGCGGTTTGCTCCGGATGCGCGCCGAAATAGGCGATGCCGAAATAGCCCACGGCCACTGCGCCGCCCAGGCACAGAATCATCCAAGTCATGCCGATGCGGCGGGCAGACACCAGCGATTTCACGCTTTCGGCAGCCATGAAGCGCGCCAAAATGTGCGGCTGGCCGAAGTAGCCCAGGCCCCAGGCGGCGGTGGAAATGATGCCCAGGAAGGTGGTGCCGTGCAGCAGGCTGCCGTATTCCTTGCCGCTGGCAGCGGCTGCGGCCTGCATGGCGGCGCGCATTTCGTCTGCCCCGCCCACGCCCAGATACACCATCACCGGCGTGAGGATGAGCGCGAAAATCATCAGCGTGGCCTGCACGGTGTCCGTCCAGCTCACGGCGAGGAAGCCGCCGATGAAGGTGTAGGCGATGGTGGCGCCTGCGCCCAGCCAGATGGCGGTGCCGTAGCTCATGCCTTCAAACAGGCTCTGAAACAGCCGTGCGCCGGCCACGATGCCGCTGGCGCAGTAAATGGTGAAGAAAAACAGGATAATGGCGGCAGACACCACTTTCATGGTTTTGCCCTGCGCGCCGAAGCGGTGGTAGAAATATTCCGGCAGGGTAAGCGCGTTGTTGTTGTATTCGGTGTGCACGCGCAAGCGGCCGGCCACCAGCCGCCAGTTGAGGTAGGCGCCGATCACCAGGCCGATGGCAATCCAAGATTTGCTCAGCCCGCTCAAATACACCGCGCCGGGTAGGCCCATCAAGAGCCAGCCGGACATATCCGACGCCCCGGCCGACATGGCGGTAACAAACGGGCCCAGGCTGCGGCCGCCGAGGATGTAGTCGTCGAAATTGCGGGTGGAAAAGTAGGCCGCGAGGCCGATTAAGAGAACGGCAACCAGATAGATGCCGAAGGTGATGTACATCGGGTTCATGAGCTGCTCCTTTTTATTGTGAATTAACTTAACTTTCGCTACGGCGTTGGCTCGCCGCTTGGTATCGAAAGTGTGTTAATTCGCTATAGTTGTCGTATATCGCCGCTGCTTGGGCGGTTTGATGTGCGGCTGAAAGCAAAGGCCGAAGCACTTTTTCATCACAAGGCTGGAAAACGCGGTATGAGGAATCAAGGGCTTCGGCCATTTAGCCGACTCGTTCCTTTCTCCCCGCCGCCGGGTGGGAAAAAAAGAATGCGTATCAGCTAAAAGCAAACAGCTTGGTTTGGTTATACGGGAAAACCACAGAAGAAGTCAATATATGTAAAGGCAGTTGCCAAGTAATAGGCGGGCTGGGAAGCAAAAAAGGCTACCTGAAAACATAATGCAGAGAAAAGCAGAGAAGTTTCAGGTAGCCTTTTGCCGCCGAAGCGCGCCGCCGCAAGCAAAAACCGTGCCGATACGGTTTGTGCCCGCGCCGCCGCATGTTATCATTAGGCATATTCCCATTTAGACACTTTGGACACCGCATGCGCCCCTACCCGCCCGAGCCGCCTGCCGAGCTTGCCCGCGCCGCCGCCCAAATCAAATTGCTGATTATGGATGTGGACGGCGTGCTCACCGACGGCCGCATCTTCATCCGCGACAACGGCGAAGAAATCAAAGCCTTCCACACGCTCGACGGCCACGGCATCAAAATGCTGCACCAATGCGGCGTGCGCACCGCCATCATCACCGGCCGCGACGCCCCCTCCGTCGCCCTGCGCGCCAAGCAGCTCGGCATTCATTATTATTTCAAAGGCATCAGCGACAAGCGCGTCGCCTACGCCGAATTGCGCGCTGCCGCCGGCGTGGCCGAACACGAATGCGCCTACATCGGCGACGACGTGGTGGATCTGCCCGTGATGGTGCGCTGCGGGCTGCCCGCCGCCGTGCCCGAAGCGCATCCCTTTGTGCTGCAACACGCCGCCTACATCACCCGCCGACCCGCCGGCGCCGGCGCCGTGCGCGAATTGTGCGACCTCATCATGCAGGCCAAAGGCTACCTGAAAACCGCTCTGGAGCAATACACGCAATGATCAAACGATTCGGCGGCTGGTGGTTTCCGCTCACCCTCGCCCTGGCGCTCGGCGGCGTCAGCTTCTGGCTCGACCGCATCAGCCAGCTCGAAACCGAAGAAACCCCGCTCGACCCGGGCGAGCCGCAATACCAGATTTTCGGCATTCAAGGCCGCCGCTTCGCCGCCGACGGCAGCGTGGCCCAGCAGCTTGCCGCCAGCCGCGCCTGGCAGTTTCCCAACCGCAAAGACGGCTATCTGGCCGAGCCGCAGATTCAATTTTCCCAAGGCGGGCAGATGCTGTATCAGATTAGCGCCGAGCAGGCGCACTACATCGGCGGCGAAAACCAAGTGGTGTTTGAGAAAAACGTGGTGTTTGAAAAACCCGCCACCGCCGCCCAGCCCGCCGGCCGCCTCGAAACCGACAGCCTCACCGTGAACACCCAAACCCAAACCGCCCACACCCAAGATTTGGTCACCTACCAATACGGCGCCTCCCACGGCACCGCCCAAGGCATGACCTACAACCACAAACAAGGCCTGCTCAACCTCTCCTCCCGCATAAAGGCAGTGATTTATGATCCGAAGCAATAAACCCCTCTTCGCCTTCCTGGCCGCCGCCCTGCTCAGCCCCGCCGCCCTCGCACTCACTTCCGACCGCAACCAGCCCATTCAAATCGAAGCCGACCAAGGCTCGCTCGACCAAGGCAACCGCAGCACCGAATTTTCCGGCAACGTCGTCATTCAGCAGGGCACCATGTATATCCGCGCCGCCAAAGTGCGCGTGGTGAAAGCCGAAAACGGCGCGCAAACCATGACCGCCTCCGGCAGCCCCGTGCATTTTGGCCAGCAGCTCGACCGCCAAGGTACGGTGAAAGGCCAGGCCGCCCGCGTGGAATACCAATCCGCCACCGGCATCGTGAAGCTCAGTGGCGGCGCCAAGCTCGAACGCGGCGGCGACCGCGCCAGCGGCGACACCATCACCTACAACACCCGCACCGAAGTCTATACCGTGCTGGGCGGCAGCCGCAGCAATGCCAACAAAGGCCGCGTGAGCATTACCATCCAGCCGCAGCAGAAATAGCGGGGAGGCGCCATGAAGCCGGAAACCCTGTTTGCCGAAATCGCCGAGCGCTACGGCGCCGCGCCGGACTACCCCTTTTCCCGCTTCCCCGAATTTGCCGCCTTCCGCCATCCGGGCAGCCGCAAATGGTTTGGCGTGTACCTGCCCGTGCCGGCGGAAAAGCTCGGGCGCAGCCCCGGCCGCAGCGTGCCCCTGTTCAACGTGAAATGCCGCCCCGAACACATCGGCGCCATGCGCGCCCAAGCCGGCATCCTGCCCGCCTACCACATGAACAAGGAGCACTGGCTGAGCATCGAATTGGCGCAGGCCGACGAAGCGCTTATCCGCCAGCTGCTCGACGACAGCTTCTGCCTCACCCAAGGCAGGCTGCCGGGCAAAAAGCAGGCTAGCTGAAACCGGGTTGGCATTTTTCAGGTAGCCTCAATAGAAGCCGGAAAGGCTACCTGAAAATCAAAAGCCAAGATGAAAACGGCAAACCGTTGTTTAAATTGCAGACACAATATTGCAGGCGCCAGCAAGCCACGCAGTTTGCTGATTTGAACCAACACTTTCAGGTAGCCAGAAACGGCAAACGAAAAGGCTACCTGAAAACCGCAAACGAAAGCACACAAGATGACCGCCATCCGCCGCACCCTCAGCCTCGCCTGCCTGGCCATGCTCTCCGCCTGCACCAGCCCACAGCCCGCGCCGGCTGCCGAGCAAAGCGAACTGCCTGCCAACCAAACCGTTGCCGACAACCGCGTGCTGATTATTTTCTACGACGCCTCCGCCGCCCAGGCCCCGCAGCAGGTGTTGCAAGCCGTGCATGAAATGCAGGCCGAGGTGGTGTACCGCTATGAAAACCTGCACGGTTTCGCCGTGCGCATTCCGCCGCGGCAGGATATGCGGCAGGCCATGGAACGCTTCCGGCGCATTCCCGGCGTGCTGGGGGTGCAGCGCGACCAAACCGTACAGCTGCACAAATAGCCCGCTTGAATTTCAGGTAGCCCCTACCCAACCAGATTGAAGGAACACAATAATTATGACCGAGCCCGCCATCAGCCGACTCAGCGTGCGGCAGCTGCGCAAAAGCTTCAAACAGCGCCAAGTGGTGCAGGATTTTTCGCTCGACATCCAAAGCGGCGAAGTGGTCGGCCTGCTCGGCCCCAACGGCGCCGGCAAAACCACCAGCTTCTATATGATTGTCGGCCTGGTGGCCGCCGACCACGGCGAAATCAGCCTCGACGGCCACCAGCTGCGCCACATGAGCGTGTATCAGCGCGCCCGCCTCGGCCTGGGCTACCTGCCGCAGGAAGCCTCGATTTTCCGCAAGATGACCGTGGCCGAAAACGTCCGCGCCATCCTGCAGCTGCACGAAACCGACCGCCAGATAATCGAATCGCGCCTGGCCGATTTGCTCAACGACTTAAACATCACCCACCTCAAAGACAGCCCCGCCCCCGCCCTTTCCGGCGGCGAGCGCCGACGCGTGGAAATCGCCCGCGTGCTGGCCATGAGCCCGCGCTTCATCCTGCTCGACGAACCCTTCGCCGGCGTGGATCCGATTGCCGTAATCGACATCCAAAACATCATCGGCTTCCTCAAGCAGCGCGGTATCGGCGTGCTGATTACCGACCACAACGTGCGCGAAACCCTGCGCATCTGCGACCGCGCCTACATCATCAACAACGGCGCCGTGCTGGCCAGCGGCCGCCCCGCAGAACTGGTGGGCAACGAAGAAGTGCGCGCCGTGTATTTGGGCGAAAACTTCGATTACTGAGCTTTTCAGGTAGCCTGCCATGACCCAGCAATCCGTCAAACTCAAACTGCGCCAAACCCAGCAGCTCAACCAGAAGCAGCAGCAATCGCTGCGCATTCTGCATATGTCTTCGCTGGAATTGGCCGAAGAGGTGGAGGGCTGGCTGGCCGACAACCCCATGCTGGAGCGCCCCGAGGCCGACCCGTTCGACAACAGCGCGCCCGAGCCGCATTACTCCGCCGACCTGCCCGTTACCCGCAAAACCAACAGCATGGAAGAGAGCGATGTGTGGGAAACCGTGGCCGACGAAGCCGATTTCCGCGGCAGCCTGCACGAGCAGGTGTGCGAACACCCGCTCGATAAAGACCAAGCCGCCCGCGTGCACTTGCTCATCGATTACCTCGACGACCAAGGCTACCTGAACGACAGCCTCACCGACATCGTGGAAAACTCGCCGCTGGAATGGATGCTGGATGAAGACGAGCTGGCCGAAGCCCTGCGCCACTTGCAGCAGTTCGACCCCGCCGGGGTGGGCGCGCGCGATTTGGGCGAATCGCTCTTGCTCCAGCTGGCGCGGCAGCAGCCGAACGAAGCCGTGTTTTGCGCCGTGCGGCTGGTGAAGCACTTCCTGCCCGAAGTGGGTAAAAACAGCCTCTCGCCGCTGGTGCGCAAAAAGTTTCCCGAATACAGCGTGGCCACCATTGAAGCCGCGCAGGCGCTGGTGGCCTCGCTCAACCCCTTCCCCGCCTACGGCTATGCCGGTTCGGGGCATACCGAATACGTTGACCCCGACGTGTGGATCCGCCCCGACCCAGAAAGCGGCGAATGGAAAGTGGGCATGTTCCGGCAGGCGTGGCCGCAGGTGCAGCTCAATCAGGAATATTGCGACCTGCTGGCCGAATACGGCGGCGACGCGCCGGAGTTGAAACAAAAGCTCAGTGAGGCTAAAGTATTGCTCAGCTCGCTGGAGCAGCGCAAAAGCACCGTGTTGCGGCTGGCCGAGATTATTTTGGAAAAACAGGCCGATTTCTTCTCCTTCGGCGCCATCGGCCTCGTGCCGCTCACCATTAAAGACACCGCCGCCCACCTCGGCCTAGCCGAAAGCACCGTGTCGCGCGCCGTGAACCAAAAATATTTGGCTTGCCCGCAAGGCATATTTCCATTACGCTACTTTTTCAGCCAGGCCGCCGCTTATAGCGGCAGCGAAGACAGCGACGGCATCAGCCCCGGCGCGGTAAAAGCGGTGATCGAAAGCCTGATTGCGGCCGAAGACAAGACCAAACCGCTCTCCGACCGCGCCATGGCCGACCGCCTCTCATTGCAAGGCATCGTGCTGGCCAGGCGCACCGTGGCCAAATACCGCGAAGAGCTCAATTTCCCGCCTGCCCACCAACGCAAGCAGAAAGCCGGCAGTTAGCGGCAACGCGTTGAGCAGGCCAATCCCACCTAGCAAGGAGTTTGTTATGAACCTGAAAATCAACGGAATCAACATCGAAGTTACCGATGCCCTGAAAGACTACATCAGCACCAAACTCGACCGCATCGTGCGCCACAGCGACAATGTGATTTCCGCCACCGTTACCCTTTCGGTAGACAAACTGGAGCAGAAAGCCGAAGTGGATTGGCACATGGCCGGCAAAGACCTGCATCTCGACCAAACCGACAAAGACATGTATGCCGCCATCGACCTTTTGGCCGACAAGCTCGACCGCGCCGTATTGAAACACAAAGGCAAAAAACAGCAACACCAGCACCGCGCCGAACCGAGCGGCAAGCTGAGCGTGGAAGAATAGTTTTCAGGTAGCCTCCCCGGCCGCAAGCCGAGGGGCACAAATCTGGAAGACACAATAAAAGCAGGCTGGAAAGCCTGCTTTTTTGCCGCGCGTTTGTTGTGCGTGAGTGGGCTGGGGATGAGGCTACCTGAAAAGTGGAAGCGCCCGAGGTTCAGTTTCACCAAACATCATTTTGGCAACGCTGAAGATTGCGTTTTCAGGTAGCCCTTGCTTAATCCGACACCCCGTAGCGGTCGCGATAAGCCTGCACCGGCGCCAGATGCTGCCTAAACTGCGCATCGTCTGCCAAAAGCGCGAGCAAATCGCGCAGGCTGGCAATCGGCACCACCGGCAGGCCGTATTGCTGGCGCACTTCCTGCACGGCAGAGAGTTCGCCCGTGCCTTTTTCCATGCGGTCGAGCGCAATCGCCACGCCGGCCGGCACCGCGCCCGCCGCTTCAATCAGGCGCAGCGACTCGCGCACCGAAGTACCGGCCGACACCACGTCGTCGATAATCAACACCCGCCCGGCCAGCGGCGCGCCCACCAGCGTGCCGCCTTCGCCGTGGTCTTTGGCTTCTTTGCGGTTATAGGCAAAGGGCACGTTGCGCCCGCGTTCGGCCAGCATCATGGCGGTGGCCGAAGCCAGCACGATGCCTTTGTAGGCTGGGCCGAACAGCATGTCAAACTCGATGCCGCTCTCAATGATGGCCTGCGCATAGAAGCGCGCCAGCGCGAGGGTGGAAGCGCCGTCGTTAAACAGCCCGGCGTTGAAGAAATAGGGCGAGAGCCGCCCCGCTTTGGTAACAAATTCGCCGAAGCGCAACACATCCTGCTCCAGCGCGAAACGCAGGAAATCCTGCCGGAAATCGCTCATGATGCCCGCCTGTGGGTAGGGTTGGAAACGGCGGCATTATAGCCGATTCTGCGGCGGGCATAGGCTTGGTTTGGAGGAATGGCGAAAGGCTACCTGAAAATCGTGTGATGATTTCAGGTAGCCTGTGTGGGATTGGATGGCGGAGCAGGAATCACGCCGCAGCAATAAACAGGGCGAGGATGCAGGCAAAGCCGCCCATCCAAGCCAGGGAGCGCTGGCGGGCTTTATTGGCGAGGTAGCAATAAATGAAGGCGATGCGGCAGAGGATGAAGGCGGCGGCCCAGAAATTGAGGGTGGCCTGTGCGGCGTTGCCGGTGGCGTGGGCAATGATTACGGCGGCGGCAAAGGGGGCGAAGGCTTCGAAGCAGTTTTGCTGGGCGGCATTGGCGCGGGCGGCCAGGCCGGTGGTGTGGGCGAGGAAGGCGCGCGGGTCGCCGTTATCGCGGGCGAAGTGGAAGCCGCCGGCTTTTTTGGCGTAGGCGGCGCAGAACAAGGGCATGAGGGCGGCGATGAGGATGGTCCAGTAGGCGAAGGTCATGGGCTGTCGTCTTTCGTGGAGAAGGGCTAGTTGGAAATATGCGGGATTGCCGGCTGCCGATTGGAAAGGCTACCTGAAAAATAATGCGGCGGTTTTTTCAGGTAGCCTTTTGCCGGCTTGGCGTGTGCAGCCGCTTTTATCGGCCTTAATCCAGCTTTTTAAAATGGCGGCGACGTTCCAGTTCGCTCAGGTAGCGTTTGCGCAGGCGGATGGATTTGGGGGTGATTTCCACCAGCTCATCGTCGTCGATAAATTCCACTGCGCTTTCCAGCGTGAGCCTAATCGGCGTGGTGAGGCGCACGGCTTCGTCGGTGCCGCTGGCGCGCACGTTGGTGAGCTTTTTGCCTTTGAGCGGATTCACCACCAAATCGTTGTCGCGGCTGTGGATGCCGATAATCATGCCTTCGTAGATTTTGTCGTTGGGCGACACGAACATGCGGCCGCGTTCTTCCAAGTTCCACAGGGCATAAGCCACGGCTTCGCCTTGCTCTTGGGAAACGAGCACGCCGTTGTGGCGGCCGGGCATATCGGGCTTCACCGGGGCGTAGTCGTCGAACACGTGGCTCATCAGGCCGACGCCGCGGGTGAGGGTCATGAATTCGCCTTGGAAGCCGATGAGGCCGCGGGCGGGGATGTGGTATTCGAGGCGGGTGCGGCCGTGGCCGTCGCTTTCCATATTGGTGAGCTCGCCGCGGCGGCGGCCAAGCTCTTCCATCACCGCGCCTTGGTTGTCGTCGGGCACGTCCACGGTGAGGTTTTCATACGGCTCGCATTTTTGGCCGTTGATGTCGCGGTACACCACGCGCGGTTTGCCCACGGCCAGCTCGTAGCCTTCGCGGCGCATGTTTTCCAACAGAATGGTGAGATGCAGCTCGCCGCGGCCGGACACGCGGAACACGTCGGCATCGGCGGTGTCTTCCACGCGGAGGGCAACGTTGGTGAGCAGCTCGCGTTGCAGGCGGTCGCGGATTTGGCGGCTGGTAACGAATTTGCCTTCCGTGCCGGCCAGCGGGCTGGTGTTCACCATAAAGTCCATCGTCAGAGTGGGTTCGTCCACGCTGAGCATGGGCAGGCCGACGGGGTTGTCTTTATCGCAGATGGTGACACCGATGCCGATTTCGTCGATGCCGGAAATCAGCACGATGTCGCCGGCTTCGGCTTCCTGCTGCGGCACGCGCTCCAGCCCGCTGAAACCGAGCAGCTGGTTGATGCGGCCCTGGGCGATTTGTTTGTCGTGGTTCATCACGGCCACGGTTTGGCCGGGGCGAATTTTGCCGTTGAGGATGCGGCCGATGCCCAGCCGGCCGGTGTAGTTGTCGTAGTCGAGCTGGGAAATTTGCAGCTGCAGGGGCGCGTCGGGGCTACCTGAAGGCGCGGGGGTGTATTTGAGGATGGTTTCAAACAGCGGGCGCATATCGCTGCTTTCGTCTTCTTCGTGCAGCTTGGCGAATCCGGAGAGGCCGGAGGCATATACGATGGGGAAATCGAGCTGCTCTTCGTTGGCGCCGAGGTTGTCAAATAAATCAAAAGTTTGGTCGATCACCCAGCTGGCGCGCGCGGTGGGCTTGTCGATTTTGTTGATCACCACGATGGGCTTCAGGCCGAGTGCCAGCGCTTTTTTGGTGACGAAGCGGGTTTGCGGCATCGGGCCTTCCTGCGCGTCCACCAAAAGCAGCACGCAGTCCACCATGCCGAGCACGCGCTCCACTTCGCCGCCGAAGTCGGCATGGCCGGGGGTGTCCACGATGTTGATGTGGAAGCCTTCATATTCGATGGCGGTGTTTTTGGCGAGGATGGTGATGCCGCGTTCTTTTTCGAGGTCGTTGCTGTCCATCACGCGCTCGTCCACATGCTGGTTGGCGCGGAAGGTGCCGGATTGGCGCAGGAGTTGGTCTACGAGTGTGGTTTTGCCGTGGTCCACGTGGGCGATGATGGCGATGTTGCGGATAGGTTTCATGTCGGTTTGTGCCGCAGAGCGCGGAAAATATTTTGGAAACCGCGCATTATAACGCCGACGGTATTTCTTTTCCATACAAGGAAGTGGGCGGGAGACGATATGGCCGCCCGGCCGCGCCCCAAAGGCTACCTGAAAAAAGCACAGGCTTCGGCGCAGCCAAAATTATCCCAACCGGAGCGATAGCAAAAAACCCCTTGAATTGCCAATGGATAAAACTTATCATTGCCCGCTCGAAAACCACATCTGAAAAAGGAAACCATCATGTCTTACCAACTGCCCGCCCTGCCTTATGCCTACGACGCGCTCGAGCCGCATTTCGACGCGCAAACCATGGAAATCCACCACAGCAAACACCACCAGGCCTATGTAAACAACGCCAACGCCGTGCTCGCCAACCTGCCCGAGTGGGCCAATCTTCCCGCCGAAGAGCTGATTGCACGCCTCGCCAAGCTGCCCGAAAACGTGCGCACTCCCCTGCGCAACAACGCCGGCGGCCACGCCAACCACAGCCTGTTTTGGCAAATCCTGAAAACCGGCACCACCCTGCAAGGCCCGCTTAAAGCCGCCATCGAACGCGATTTCGGCAGCGTGGAAGCCTTCCAGGCCGAGTTTGAAAAAGCCGCCGCCAGCCGCTTCGGCTCAGGCTGGGCCTGGCTGGTGTATGAAAACGGCAAACTCAAAGTCGTGTCCACCGCCAACCAAGATTCCCCGTTGATGGGCCAGGCCGTGGCCGGCGCCTCCGGCTTCCCGATTATCGGGCTGGACGTGTGGGAACACGCCTACTACCTGAAATACCAAAACCGCCGCCCCGACTACATCAAAGCCTTCTGGCATGTGGTGAACTGGGACGAAGCCGCCCGCCGTTTCGACAGCGTGGCCGGTTAAGCGTTTCTCCATACAGGCTACCTGAAAATTTGCTCCGCTCGGTTTAACTCCGTTGAAGCTGCGCTTTAGCTTCGCAGAAACTCAGCCTTGCTTCGCAAGACATCGTTTTCAGGTAGCCTGTTCCGCCCCATCCAACAACCCAACACAGACAAACACCATGCCCTCATCACTGAGCACCGAAGATATCCGCCGTTTCAAACAACAAGCACACCAACTGCGCCCCACCGTCCTCATCGGCAAGCAAGGGCTGACCGAAGCCGTGATCAAAGAAACCGACACCCGCCTCACCGCGCGCGGGCTGATTAAAGTGCAGGTGGCCGGCGACGACAGGCAGGAGCGAATTGCCATCGCCGAAGCGCTGTGCGCCGCCACCGGCGCCGAATTGGTGCAGCACATCGGCAAGCAGCTGGTGCTGTGGCGGCCGATTCCCGAGAAAGACGACAAATAATTTTGCGGCCAACCGTTTGCTTTGGCAGAAAATTTCAGGTAGCCCCATGCAAACAGGCTACCTGAAAACTTGACAAGCCTCCGCCAAGCGCGTATATTCCGCCTTCCCTGACGCGGGGTGGAGCAGCATGGTAGCTCGTCGGGCTCATAACCCGAAGGTCGTAGGTTCAAATCCTGCCCCCGCAACCAAATTTAAATATCCCCTTGGTTTTGCCAAGGGGATGTTTGCATTTGCCACAAGGGCGCGCAGGTTTGCCGGGCTGCTCGCGCGGCAGGCGGCAGTTTTGCCCAGGCGCAGGCTACCTGAAAACCGGCAATTATTTCCAAGCAACTTTACATATTCAATCAGCAATAAATCGGCATAATCTTTCAAAACTGTGCCAATCGCCGCGCGCAAACCGGCTAACTGTTGGAAATTTACCAATCCTAACATTGCAATCTACTGCCCAAACGCCGCCAAAGTTCATTTTTAGACAAATCTTCCGGTAGAATAGCTGCTCAACGTTATGGTGTAACTTTTCAGGTAGCCTGTTGCCGCATATTCAATGCAGGCTACCTGAAAAACCAAGCTTCCGCGAAGCCAAGCGTTACGAATCCTTGATTGAATATTGCGCCGGCTGCCAAACCGGCTTTATTTGGTTGCAGAATCATGATGAACACTCTCCGCCCCGCCCGTCTCGCCCTGCTTGTGGCCGCCTCCTTCAGCCTGCCCGCCTGGGCTTCCGGCTACCATTTCGGCACGCAGTCGGTGAGCAGCCAGGCCACGGCCAACTCCTCTTCCGCCGAAGCCATCGACCCCTCCACCCTGTTCCACAACCCCGCCGGCCTCACCAAGCTGGAAGGCACGCAGGCCAGCATCAATGTCAATCTCGTGGCGCCGAGCGTGAAATATGAAAACGCCGAAGCCTACTATCCCGGCGGCACCGAGCGCGTGCAGGGCGCCGCTTCCGGCAATATCCGCCCGCAGGATGTGGTGCTGGCGCCGCATTTCTACCTGTCGCACCGCCTGAGCGACGACGTGGCGCTGGGCTTGGGCGTGTATGTGCCCTTCGGCTCGGGCACCGAATACCAGCACGGTTCCGTGCTGCGCTACAACCTGAACGAGCTGAGCCTGAAAACCCTCGCCGTGCAGCCCACCGTGGCCTATAAAATCAACGACCAGCATTCCGTGGCCGTGGGCTTGGTGGCGCAGCACACCTCGGCCAACCTGCGCCAATATGCCAACTTCGGCGCGTTCCCGCCGCTGCGCCGCAACGGCTTTGCCGACGGCTATGCCAGCGTAGAAGGCAGCGATTGGGGCTTCGGCTACAACCTGGCCTGGCTGTGGGACGTGAACGATTCGCTGCGCCTGGGCGTGAACTACCGCTCCAAAGTGAATCACACTTTAAGCGGCGATGCCGAATGGAAACTGGTGGGCACGGCCTTCCAAACGCCGATGGGCGGCGCGCTGGCCAACGCCATCCGCGCCAACGGCTATGCTGCCTCCGAAGGGGCGAGCGTGAAAATCATCACCCCCGAATCGCTGTCGCTGCACGGCATGTATAAGCTTTCGCCGCGCTGGTCGCTCTACGGCGACGCCACTTGGACGCGCCACTCGCGCTTCAACCGCGCCGAGCTGAATTTTGAAAACCAGAAAGTGGTAGCCAACCCGCAAAACCCCGCCGCGCCGGCCCGCAGCAACCAAACCATCCTCACACCGCAATGGCGCGACACCTATAAACTGTCGCTCGGCGCGTCTTACCAAATCACCGACCCGTTGCAACTGCGCTTCGGCGTGGCCTACGACCAATCGCCGGTGCGCGGCGCCGACACGCGCATGAGCACGCTGCCCGACGCCGACCGCATCTGGCTCTCGCTCGGCGGCAAATACGACCTCACGCCGCAGCACAGCGTGAGCCTGGCTTACAGCTATGTGCACGTGAAAAACACCTCGGCCAACGTAAACGGCTGGTGCGGCGGCACGGCTGCCGGCGCCGGCTCGCAGGCCTGCGTGTCCAGCCGCACCACCGGCTCGGCCAAATTCAAAAGCCGCTCGCACATTTTGGGTTTGCAATACACCTATAAATTCTAAGCGGGCGTGAAGCAGGAAAAGGCTACCTGAAAAATCCGTTGCCGATTTTTCAGGTAGCCTGATTTTCAGGTAGCCTTTGCCGGCCGTGGGGCTACCTGAAAAATGAAGCGGCGCGGCAGCCTTTCGGTTTGGTTTTTAGCGGATTCAATTTGAATCGGGATAGGGCGGTGAGCCGCAGACAGTACAAGCAGTACGGCAAAGCGGCCAACGCTGCCATCCCCGGCAACAAACAGCCATCATCAAACAGGCTACCTGAAAATTTTCAGGTAGCCTGTTGCGTTGCTATACCAAAATCAAACTATCCGCTTCAATCCGCCGGGCGTTTGTGCGATTGGTCCACCGCAGCGGTAAACAGCACGTCGGTGGAAGAATTGAGCGCGGTTTCGGCCGAATCCTGGATCACGCCGATGATGAAGCCCACGCCCACCACCTGCATGGCGATGTCGTTGGAAATATTAAACAGGCTGCATGCCATCGGAATCAGCAGCAGCGAGCCGCCGGCCACGCCGGAAGCCCCGCAGGCACCCACGGAGGCGATCACGCTCAAGAGCAGCGCCGTCCAGAAATCCACCGGAATGCCCAGCGTGTGCACCGCCGCCATGGTGAGCACCGTGATGGTGATGGCCGCGCCGGCCATATTGATGCTGGCGCCCAGCGGGATGGATACGGAATAAGTGTCTTCATGCAGGCCGAGTTTCTTCGCCAAAGCCATGTTTACCGGGATATTGGCGGCGGAAGAGCGGGTAAAGAAGGCGGTAACGCCGCTTTCGCGCAGGCAGGTGAACACCAGCGGGAACGGGTTGCGGCGGGTGTGCATGAACACCAGAATCGGGTTTACTACCAGCGCCACAAACAGCATCGAGCCCAGCAGCACGGTCAAGAGGTGCAGGTAGAACTCCAGCTTGTCGAAACCTTCTTTGATGATGGTAACCAGCACCAGGCCGAAAATGCCCACCGGCGCAAAGCGGATTACCCAGCGCACCACCTGCGACAGCGCCTGCGCCACATCGTTTACCATTTCGCGCGTGCGCTCGCTGGCGTGGCGGAAGGCCGTGCCCAACACCAGCGCCCAAGCCAGGATGCCGATGTAGTTGGCATTGGCCAGCGCCTGAATCGGGTTCGACACCAAATTCATCAGCAGGTGGCGCATCACTTCGCCGATGCCGGCCGGCGCCTCATTGCTGGCCGCTTCCACGCCGCTGAGCAGAAGCTGCGAGGGAAACAGGAAGCTGGCGCTCACCGCCACCAGCGCGGCGGCAAAAGTGCCAACCAGATACAGCACCAAAATCGGGCGGATATTGGTAGGGTTGCCGCTGCGGTGCTGCGAAATGGCGGCCACCACCAGCGCAAACACCAAAATCGGCGCCACGGCCTTGAGCGCGTCCACAAACAGGCTGCCCAAAATCGCGCCCAGCTCCACCACCGGGCCGGCCGCCGACGAGTGGCGCACCGCCGCCGCCAGCAGGATGCCGAGCAGTATGCCGATGACAATCTGCGTAACCAGCCCCAGGCGCATGAGCGCGGCCAGCGGCCCTTTCTTTGCATTATTCTCTTGCATAACAAATCCTTAAGCGTAGTGTTGTGTGATTGCTTGAAAAAAGAAAGGCAGCCAGTCTAACAGAAACGAACGTATCGGCACAAATATTTACTTAGCCTTTGCCAAACAGCCGTTTATTGCGCCCGGCAGGCTACCTGAAAACCTGCGGGGGAGGATATTGCCGCGCACGATGATTTTTCAGGTAGCCTCATGCGCGGCAGCCTGATGGGTTTGGCTGCTGTGGGAGCGCGGTTTTCTGCGCCCGCCTCGTTTTCATGGCCTTGCCGCTTATGCGGCGGCAGCGTAAACACCCGGCCTTAACTTTGCCAAGGCAGCACTTTCAGGTAGCCTGCCGGCATTTCAAAAGCTAGGGCAAAAATGCTAATATGACCGCCGTTTGCCGCCGTCGGCGCATAGTTTTCCTTGATTGCCGCCCATGAAGAAAAGTTTGCCCTCCCTCGCTCTCGCCTCCGCCCTGCTGCTGAGCCTGCCCGCCTTTGCCGACGGCGCGCCGGAGAAGGCCGCTGCCGCCAAGCCGGACGGCGCCGCCAAGCAGCCGGAGAAACAAGGCAGCAACGCCGAGCCGGAAAAACTCCCCTTCCCCGTAACAATCAACGCACCCGCTGAGCTGGCCGCCCTGCTGCGCGAGCACCTCTCCATCATCAACCGCCAAACCGAGCCCGATGCCGATGTGGACCAAGAGCAAATGCAGTTTCTGGCCGAAGAAGCGCCCGACGAAATCAAACAAATCGTGCGTTCGCAGGGCTATTTCCGCGCCGATATTCAGGTAGCCCCCGCCGGCCGCGGCTGGCGCATCACCGTGAAGCCAGGGCCGCGCACGCAGGTGAGCGACGTGGGCGTGTCCATTGTGGGCAAAGTGCTGGAAGACGGCGAGCTGGGCGGCTACTACAAACGCGCCATGGCCAACTGGGCGCTGCCCATCGGCAACCCCTTTATCAACAGCGAATGGAGCAGCAGCAAAGACGCCGTGCTCTCTGCCGTGCGCCGCTACAAATACCCGCTCGCCACCCTCACTGACAGCAGCGCCACCATCAACCCGCAAACCAGCCAGGCCGTGCTCTCCGTGAGCGTGGACAGCAAACAGCCGGTGTATTTCGGCGACATCGAAGTGAGCGGCACCGAGCGCTACCCCGCCTCGGTGGTGACCGGCATGGCGCAGTTCCAGCCCGGCGACCCCTACGATTTCGACAAAATCCTCGACTACCAGCAAGCGCTGGAGCAAGACAGCCACTACAGCCGCGCCCAGGTGGAGGCCGATTTCGCCAAAATGGTGAACGACCGCGTGCCGCTTTTGGTGTCTGTGAGCGAAGTGCCGCGCCAGAAGTTCGACATCGGCCTGCGCTACGATTCGGAAGACGGCCCTGGCATCCGCCTGGGCTACGAGCACTACAACGTGGCCAACAAAGGCTATGTGTTTGCCGGCGCGGTGGACGTGAACCAATACGAAAAAAGCGCCAGCGTGGGCTTGAGCCAGCCGCGCAACCGCAACGGCTGGTATTGGACCGGCAGCCTGGCCTACGACAGCTCTACCACGCAGAAGCTGGTGAAAGACACCATCCAATCTGGCATCTGGCGCGTGCGCGACCGCGACGGCATTGAAGCGCGTTTCGGGCTGGAATACATCACCGAATCGCGCCACATCGTGGACGGCCCCGATTTCGGCCGCAGCAACGCGCTGATGCTCACCGCCGCTTGGCGCCGCCAAAACATCGAAACCCTGCTGCGCCCGGCCAACGGCTACTATTTGGAAGGCAAAGTGGGCGCCACCCTCGGCACGCTCGGCTCTTCCACCTCCGTGCAGCGCATACACGGCCGAGCCGGCTACTATTTCACGCCCGAAGAACACAAAAACATCGGCACCTTCATCCTGCGCGGCGAGCTGGGCTACACCCGTTCCGAGCAGGATATGGACGTGCCCTCCGTGCTGCTGTTCCGCAGTGGCGGCGCCAACAGCGTACGCGGCTACGAGCAAGACAGCATCGGCCTGCCCGGCCCCAACGGCTCCGTGCTGCCCAACCGCACCCTGGCCGTGGCCAGCTTCGAATATCAAAAACCGGTGAGCAAAAACTTCTCGCTGGCGCTGTTTCACGATATGGGCTCGGTGAGCCACAATTTCACCGATATCAACTGGCGGCACGGCAGCGGCGTGGGCGTGCGCTGGTTCAGCCCCATCGCCCCCTTCTCCTTCGATTTCGCCTACGGCCACCACGACCGCAAACTGCGCTGGCACATCAGCCTGGGAACCCGATTCTAAATGAACGACACCGCTCTCCCCATCGATTCGCACGAGCTGCCGCCCCAGGCGGAAGACCCCGCCGCCGGCAGCGCCCCGCCGCCCAAACGCCGCCGCCGTTGGCTGCGCCGGCTGCTGGCCGCCTTCCTGCTGCTGCTCACGCTGTTGCTGCTCTCCGTGCTGTGGCTGGCCGGCACCGAATCCGGCCTGCGCTTCGGCGTAACGCAAATCCCCTCCTGGTTTGGCGTGGACATCCGCGTGAAAACATTGCGTGGCACGCTGTGGCGCGGCTTTCAGGGCGAAGAAATTCAGGTAGCCTCCGAAGGCGCGGATGTGGACATCAGCAGCATCAGCCTGCAATGGCAGCCCAAAGAATTGTGGCAGCGCCGCCTGCATGTCAACCGCCTGGCCGCCGGCGACATCCGCATCATCAGCAAGCCCACCCCACCCAAAGAAGACCGGCCTCCGATGAGGCTACCTGAAAGCGTGGATCTGCCGCTGGCCGTGCAGCTCGACCGCCTGGAAGTGGGGCGCATCAGCCTTGGCCAGAAAGGCGATGCCGTGGTGGAATCCGCCGCGCTGGCCTACACCTTCGACCACCAAAGCCACAAGCTGAACCTCACCTCCCTGCGCGTGCCGTGGCACGAATTCCAAGGCAGCCTCAGCCTTGACACCGCCTCCCCGTTTAAGCTCGGCGGCCAAATCCTCGGCAGCGGCGAGCTCGACGGCACAGCCGCCGACAGCGCCTTCGCCGTCAACGGCAGCCTGCAAGAGCCCGATCTGCAAGCCCAGCTCGACAGCGGAGACATCCATTTCGGCCTCACCGGCCGGCTGCGCCCCTTCGAGCCGCTGCTCAACCGCAAAATCGCCCACCTCAACATCGAAGGCCGGCAGATCAACCCCGCGCTGTTTGAAGCCTCCCTGCCCGCTGCCGACTTGGTGTTCAACCTCGCGCTCAACCCCGCCGAGCAGGCCGACACCCTCGACGGCCAGCTCGAGCTGCGCAACCACGCCCCCGCCCCCATCAACGCCGACGGCATCCCCGTGGCCGCGCTCAAAGGCAAGCTCACCGTAGATACCGGCGGCAAGCTGCACCTTGAAGACATGGCCACTGAGCTTGCCGCCGGCGGCCGCCTCACCTTCAACGGCAACATCGACAGCGCCACACAAAACATGGCCGTCGATGCCGCCGTGCAGCAATTCAAACTGCAAGACATCCTCAAGCAGCAGCTCGCCCTCAGCCTAGACGGCAACATCAAACTTTCAGGTAGCCTCGGCAGCCCGCAGGCCGATTGGCAGCTCAAAGCCGGCCAAACCGGCACCAGCGGCACCTTCCAGCTGCTCACCGATAAAACCAACCGCCAGCGCACCCTCTCCCTGCGCGAAGTCAAAATCAGCCCAGCCAGCGGCGGCGAGCTCCAAGGCGAAGCCGCGCTCGAGCTGTTTCAAGAGCGCAAACTCAGCGCCCATATCCGCACCGAGCGCTTCAACCCCGCCGCCGTGCTCGCCGAATTGCCGCAGGGCAGCATCAACGGCAGCGTCGAGCTCGACGGCACGCTGGCAAGCAGCCCCAGCCTCCAGCTCCTGCTCGATTGGCAGCACAGCCACCTCTCCGGCGCCCCCCTCTCCGGCCGTGCCGACCTGCGCTACGAGCAAGAACACCTGCCCAAAGCCAACGTCAACCTCCTGCTCGGCCGCAACCGCATCCGCGCCGATGGCAGCTTCGGCAAAGCCGGCGACCGCCTCAATCTCGACATCGACGCCCCCAACCTCAACCTCTTCGGCTTCGGCCTCACCGGCTACCTGAAAGCCCAAGGCTTCCTCGCCGGCGAGCCTGCCAAGCTCACCGCCGACCTGCACGGCCACGCCGACAGCCTCGCCGTGCAAAACGCCGTGCGCATCGCCCGCCTCGATTTCGACCTCAAAGGCTCGCCCGACCTCAGCCAGCCGCTCAACATCAAGCTCGACGGCCGGCAAATCCACATCGGCAGCACCCAAATCGACAGCCTCAACCTCAGCGCCAACGGCAGCGGCAAAAGCCACAGCATCAACGGCAGCAGCAGCCTCAGCCTCAGCGGCAAGCCCTTCCGCCTCAACCTCGCCGCCAACGGCGGGCTCAACGACGAGCAGCAATGGAACGGTCGCATCGGCCAGCTCGACATCGGCGGCGCCTTCAACCTCAAGCTACTCAATCCCATCCAGCTTGAAGCCGGCGCCAAGCGCGTGCGCCTCGACAACGCCCGCTGGGCCGCCATGGGCGGCAGCCTCAACCTGCAAAACTTCGTGTGGGAAAAGCAAACCGGCATCAGCAGCAAAGGCAGCGCCGACCGCTTGCACCTGCAAGAGCTCGACAACCTGCTCGGCCTCGCCCGAAACGACAAAACCGTGCAATTCCCCCTCGTGATTGCCGGCGATTGGGACTTGCGCTACAGCCGCGACGCCCAAGGCTACCTGAAACTTTCCCAGCAATCCGGCGACATCGTCATCCCCTACCGCCAGCAATCGCTCGGCTTAGACAAGCTCGTGCTCGACACCCGCTTCCACAGCGGCCGCATCGACAACCGCCTCACCGGCAAAACCCGCTACGGCACGCTCGACGCCTCCGTGGCCGTTAGCCAGCAGTTTGGCAACGCCATCAGCCAAGCCCCGATCAGCGGCTACCTGAAACTCAACATCCCCGACCTCGACGCCATCCGCAACCTCCTGCCCGGCGGCATGAGCGCCAAAGGCGAGCTGGCCGTGGACACCACCGTGTCCGGCAGCGTGGGCGAGCCCCGCCTCAACGGCACCGCCACCGGCAAAAACCTTTATTACCGCGACCGCAACACAGGCGTGATTCTGGATAACGGCAGCCTCACCTCCCGCTTCCAAGGCCGCGACTGGCTGGTGGATTCACTCAAATTCACCCGCAAAGACGGCAACGTCGAGCTCAAAGGCCGCGTCAACCTCACTGGCACCACGCCCGATGTAGACGTTTCCGCCCAATTCGCCCGCTACCCCATCCTCGATACCCCCAACCGCAAGCTCACCCTCAGCGGCGGCAGCCGCCTGCTCTACAACCCCGGGCGCGGCATGGCGCTCACCGGCGAGCTCAAAGTAGACAGCGGCCACTTCGGCTTCCAAAAATCCAGCATGCCCGGG
This sequence comes from Eikenella sp. Marseille-P7795, assembly GCF_916618725.1. Classification (NCBI taxonomy): domain Bacteria; kingdom Pseudomonadati; phylum Pseudomonadota; class Betaproteobacteria; order Neisseriales; family Neisseriaceae; genus Eikenella; species Eikenella sp. Marseille-P7795. The sequence goes on from NZ_CAKAJZ010000001.1 coordinate 568,890, forward strand.
CTCGACGACGACGTGGTGGTGCTTGGCGAAGAAAAACCTGCCGCCGCCGGCGCCACCACCCCGGTGGAAATGGACCTCTCCCTCGACTTGAACGACAGCTTCCGCTTCAGCGGCCAAGGGCTCGACGTATTGCTCGGTGGCAAGCTCCACCTTAGCGCCCGCCCCAAAGAAAACGTGCGCGCCGTGGGCACGGTAAACATCGTGCGCGGCCAATACAAAGCCTACGGCCAAGACCTCGTGATCGACAAAGGCCAGATTTCCTTCGTGGGCCCCCTCGCCTCGCCCAACCTCAACCTGCGCGCCACCCGCAAATATTCCCCCGTGGGCGCCGGCGTGGAAGTGCTCGGCAGCTTGGATAACCCGCGCGTGAGCCTGGTGGCCAGCGAGCCGATGAGCGACAAAGACAAGCTCTCCTGGCTCATCCTCGGCCGTGCCAGCAGCGGCAACGAAAGCGACGAAGCCGCCGTGGCCGCCGCCGCCGGCGCCTTCCTGGCCGGCAACATCAACGACAAAATCGGCCTCCTTGACGACTTCGGCATGACCACCCGCCGCACCCGCAACACCCAAACCGGCGAGCTCAACCCAGCCGAGCAAGTCATTACCTTCGGCAAACGCATCACCAACGAGCTTTATCTGGGCTACGAATACAGCATCACCAGCGCCAACCAGGCCGTGAAGCTGATTTGGCAGATCAACAGCACCCTGCAGGCCATCAGCCGCGTGGGGACCGATTCCGTGAGCGGCGAAGTGCGCTACAGCATCCGCTTCGATTAGCCGGCCGTTTGGCCAAGCCGCCGCAAGGGTTTAGCGTATGTCTCAAGATTTTTCAGGTAGCCTTTGCCAATGCGCGGAAGGCTACCTGAAAACAAGTAGTGGCAACCCGTAGGTTTGCATTTTTCAGGTAGCCTCTCTCCCCGAATATGGAGAACATCATGAAGAAAGCACTGTTTTTCTTGATCGGCGCACCCTTTTTCGTCTGGCTGTTTATCCTTGCCGCCAAATACGTCCTCTTCAGCCTGGATCCGCCACGCACTTGGCAGGAAGAAGTGCGGCTGAGCGACGGTACGGTGATTCTTACCGAACGTTCTGCCAATTGGGAAAACCGTGAAAGTCTAAATAAGCAGAGTATCCGCGTGATTGATGCCAAAGGGCTGGATATTCCGCCGGAATAGTCGGATAAATGGCAACTGTTAATTTTGGATCGGGATAAACAAGGGGTATGGAATTTAATTGTTCGGCCAGGCCTTTGTTACGACTGGAACGAAACTTTCGCCTATCGACAATATCAGGCCATCAATGGCCGCTGGCAGCGGGTAGAGTTTGATAAAACCTTGCATGGTCGCCCGGCAAATTTGGAAGGAAATATTTATGCGCAGCTTGAGAATATGCCGAGATTTATAGGAGTGGACGAAAAACAATTTATTTCCAGCGAACCTCACCCGGAAGTGAGCAAACCGCTAGATGATTTTTCTTGGCGAGGAATAAATATCCACGCACTTTCCGGATGCGATTTATATTGCTGGCTGTATGGCGAAAAAAACTTAGGTGTTGAGTGTAATAAATACGGTTTCTGCGAACAGCACGGAAATGAAAGCAAGCCGCAGTGCTACCGATACCGGGAAACACCTAATGACCTCACACCGCCGCCTCGCCACACCTCTGCGCCCGATTTTCAGGCAGCCTCCTCCCCGCAATAAGGCTACCTGAAAAACAGGCAATCCCATAACGATACAACTCAAACCTGGCTTTGTCGAAACGGCATTTTTCAGGTAGCCTCTCCGCCATCCAAAGGCTACCTGAAAAATCCCACCCATCCCATGCTCCCAGCCCTCTACCGCCTGCTCACCCGCCTCCTCGGCCGCCCGCTTGCCCGCCACCTGCTCGCCAAACGCAGCCGCCGCGCCCCCGCCTACCTGCTGCACCAGGGCGAACGCTTCGGCGAGCCGCCGCCGCACCCCGTGCAGGATGCCATCTGGGTGCACGCCGTGTCCGTGGGCGAAACCCGCGCCGCCGTGCCGCTGGTGCAGGCCTTGCGCCGCCGCTTTCCCGATGCCCCACTGCTGCTCACGCAAATGACGCCCACCGGCCGCGCCGCCGCCGAAAGCCTGTTTCCCGATGCCCAATGCCGCTACCTGCCCTACGACCACCCGGCTTGGACGGCCGCCTTCCTCGCCCAGCACCGCCCGCGCTTCGGCATTATCATGGAAACCGAAATCTGGCCAAACCTGCTCGCCGCCTGCCGCGCCGCGCGCCTGCCCGTGTTCCTCGCCAACGCCCGCCTCTCCGAGCAATCCGCGCAGGGCTACCGCCGCTGGCCCTCCCTGTTTGCCCCCGCCCTGCAAAGCTTCCGCCGCGTGCTCGCCCAAACCGAAGCCGACGCAGAACGCCTGCGCGGCATCGGCGCGGCAAACGTGCTGGTGTGCGGCAACACCAAATACGACATCGCCCCGCCCGAAGCTATGCGCCACCTGGCCGCCGAGTTCAAACAGCGCATCGGCAGCCGCCCCGTGGTGGTGTGCGCCAGCACCCGCTTCCACAACCAGCAAGACGAAGCCCTGCTGCTGCTGCAAGAATGGCGGCAGTATCGGGGCGACGCGCTCTTGGTGGTCGTGCCGCGCCATCCCGAGCGGTTCGACGCCGTGGCCGAAGCCGCCGCCGCGCTCGGCCTGCGCACGCAGCGCCGCAGCGACGGGCAGCCGGTGCACCCTGGCACCCAAGTGTGGCTGGGCGACAGCATGGGCGAACTCTTTGCCTACTATCTGGCCGCCGATATGGCCTTCGTGGGCGGTAGCCTGGTGGACACCGGCTGCCAAAACATCATCGAGCCCATTGCCTGCGGCAAGCCCACCCTGTTTGGCTATTCCACCTACAATTTCGCCGCCGCCTGCGCGGGCGCATTGGCCGCCGGCGCCGCGCTTCAGGTGGCCACGCCCGCCGAATGGTATGCCGCCGTGCAGCGCTGGCTGGCGCACCCCGCCGAACGCGAACGTTTTTCTGCCCAGGCCGCCGGCTTTATCCAAGCCCACCAAGGCGCCAGCGAGCGGATTACCGAAGCCGTGTGCGCGGCCTTGGCAGAGCCTGCCGAAGAGGCTACCTGAAATTTTCAGGTAGCCTTCCCCCGTTTCCCATTGCCAAAGAAAGGATTTGCCATGACCATCCGCCATCACCTCCCCGCCGCGCGCTATTCCGAAGCCGTGGTGGCCAACGGCTTTGTTTTCCTCTCCGGCCAAGTGCCGGGCAACCCCGAAGCCGGCATCGAAGCGCAAACCGCCGATGTGCTGGCACAAATCGACCGCATTCTGGCCGACTGCGGCTCCGATAAAGCCCACATCTGCGAAGCCGTGATCTACCTGCCCGATATGGCCGACTACGCGGACATGAACCGCGCCTGGGATGCTTGGGTGGCGCCCGGCAAAGCCCCCGCCCGCGCCTGCGTGCAGGCCGCGCTGGCCGATGCGGGCTGGAAGGTGGAAATCAAGCTGACGGCGGTGGTGAAATAGGCGCATTGCACGGCGCATAAATCAAAAGGCTACCTGAAAAACCAAAATATGGTTTCAGGTAGCCTTTTCTGTGTGAGTCGGGCTGAAGCGATGGGTTCAACGAAGTAAACCTTGGCAGCTCCGGCAGCCTTTTTTGTTGGCTTGGGGTATGATGGCGGAGTGTTGGATTGTGTTAAGGAGAAGAAAGATGAAAAAGGTATTGTTGGGGGTGCTGCTGGTGTTGGCTGGGATGACGGCGAATGCGGAGCGGATGGATGATAGGTGGGTGTTAATTGGGAATACCACTGAAGGTGGTGGCGTAATCTATTACGATAGCCAGACCATTACCAACAACACTGTTTGGTTTAAAATACGCTATACAAGTCGGAATTTGCCACACATTAGGACAGGACAAAAATTTAACGAATCTATAGCACAGTTTGCAATCAGTTGCCCAACTAGACAGATGGCTGAGGTATCACGGGTTTTTTATCTAAGAGGGAGAACAATAGCTTCTGGGTCTTCTCAATACCTGAAATACGATCCCATCACCCCGGATACCATTGGGGAAATAGCATATAGAGTAGTTTGCCAAGGAACAGAGCGGCAATATTTTTAAGTAATTAGGAGTAAATGATGAAAAAATCTTTTTTGTGTAGCTTGTTGTTGATATTCGGCTTCCCTACCCTTGCGCATGGGCGGGATGTATTTTTATGGAATCTGGTTAGTCGACAGCCTTATAAAACGGTTTGGCGACAAGCTGTCAGTAATGCGGTAAGAAATACAGATGATAACTGGTGGCTGAAAGATGCACGAGGGACAGGAACGCCGGTTCAGCAAGTGGTGGTAAACCACACTTTGTATTATCAGGCTTCTTTGTGCGAGCCGCATAATTGTGGCGATAATTTCATTTTGGTATTGATTAACAAGCAAAGAGTGGCTGCAATCCAATTTAAGGCAGATGGCGCGAATAGAGCCTATGGCAACCCGAACCGGCATGAGTTGCAATATCTGCTGCGTCAGTATGAGCGAGAAGCTAGTCAATAATTCAGTGAAGCAACCGCTGTAATAGGCGGGATTCTTTATTTAGTAACACTTGCCACGCTCCTAGCCACCACATCAAAAGGCTACCTGAAAAATTTGGCTATGCAGAAACGCCGTTGCGTGGCGTTTTGGCTTCGCTTAATTTTCAGGTAGCCTTTGGTGCGTAATGGGCAAACGCTGCGGGCTTATGCCGCGCCGTTTGCTGGGTTGCCCAACACTTCTTCCGCCAGCGGCAGGCCGGCGGCGGCGAGGCGCGGCCAGTCGAAGAAATGGCCGGGGTCGCTTTTGCGGCCGGGGGCGATGTGCTGGTGGCCGGTGATGGCGGCGATGGGGTAGTTTGCCGTCATGCTGTGCAGCAGGGGAATGAGGGCTTGGTATTGGGCTTCGGTGAAGGGTTCAAAGTCGCAGCCTTCCAGCTCGATGCCGAGGGAGAAGGCGTTGCAGCCGCTGCGGCCTTGGTAGCTTGACACGCCGGCGTGGTGGGCGGCGTCGTGGCCGGACACAAATTGCACCACGCGCCCGCTGCGCTCAATCAGGAAGTGGCTGGACACGCGCAAATCCACCAGCTGCGGGAAGAAGGGGTGTGCCTGCGGGTTGATGCGGTTGGCGAACAGGTCGCGGATGGCGCCGCTGCCGTATTGGAAGGGCGGCAGGGAGATGTTGTGCAGCACCACCAGCGAAACGGCTTCGCCTGGGGGGCGGGGGGAGAAGTTGGGCGAGGGGCAGCGTTCGGCGCCCTGCCACCAGCCTTGTTGCCAGCTTGGGTTCATGGTGTGGGGGAATCGGGTTGGGATGTGGGATTATAGCGCCAAAGGGAGAAGGGCTACCTGAAAACGTAGCTTCAACGCAGTTAATAAAGTCGGCAGCAAAACTTTTGCGGGGAAGTGGCGTAATTACCAATTTCAGGTAGCCTTTTGCCATTCCTATCCTGTTCACCCTTGCGCCTTATGCCGGCGCGGGCACCTACTTTTCTTTGCTTCATCAAAGAAAAGTAGGCAAAAGAAAGACGACTGCGGGCACAGGTTTGGCTTCGCCAAACTTCCCTCACTCTGCGCGGTTTTTCGGGTGGGCCCGAACTTGCGGCTGCGCCGCTTCGGGCATGCAAGCCCTTGTTTCCCGAAAAACCGCGCTCCGTTCGGCTGCGTCAGCAGAGAAGGGCATAGCTCAGCTGATTGCACCAAATGTTCTGTGTTTGGTTTTACGGAGGGGCCATTTTTAACTGCGTTGAAGCTACGCTTTCAGGTAGCCTCAGCCTGCCCAGCCCGCCGTGCGGCTGGGCGCAATTTTCGGTATCATGCGCTTTTCCCCCGTTTTTAGGAAAACTTATGTTCCGTTCCTTGCTTGTGGCCGCCGCGCTGGCGGCCTGTGTGTTGCCGGCGGCGGCCGAAACGCAATCGCGCGTGCTGGCCAACGGTATGAAGGTGATTGTGCGCGAAGACCACCGCGCGCCGGTGGCGGTTACGCAGCTTTGGTTTAAGGTGGGCAGCGCGGATGAGCACGCGGGCAAAACCGGCCTGAGCCACGCGCTGGAGCACATGATGTTTAAAGGCACGCCTACCGTGCCGGCCGGCGAGTTCAGCCGCCGCATTTCCGCGCTGGGCGGCAACGACAACGCCTTCACTTCGCGCAACGAAACCGTGTATCACCAAGAATTTGCCGCCGCCAATCTGCCGCAAGTGCTGGAATTGGAGGCCGACCGCATGGTGAACCTCAATTTCAGCGATGCCGATTTTGAAAACGAAATGAAGGTGATACGCGAAGAGCGCCGACTCACCACAGATAACGACCCCGGCGGCAAAATGTGGGAGCAGATCAACCTTGCCGCCTTCTCCAAGCCGGAAAACCGCGCGCCGGTGATCGGCTATGCGCCGGATTTGGACGCGCTCAAGCCGGAAGATTTGCGGGCTTGGTACCGCGCCTGGTATGCGCCGCACAATGCCACGCTGGTGATTGTGGGCGACGTGAAGGCGGGCGAAGTGTTGGACAATGTGGAAAAACTGTTCGGCAGCCTGCCGGACCACCCGTTGCCCGCGCGCAATGATTTGAACGAGCCGCCGGCCGCCGCCAATAGCTCTGCCCGCGCCACCGCGCCGGTGAGCTCGCCGGTGGTGGGGCTGGCCGTGAAAGTGCCCGCCCTGCGCCGGGTGGACGACAAGCTGCCTTATGCGCTGAATATGCTGGCCAACGTGCTCGACGGCAGCATGTCGGCGCGCATCGAGCGCAATCTGGTGCGTGGCAGCAAAGTCGCCACCGAAGCCTCGCTAGCCTACGATTTGCTCAGCCGCGCGCCGGATGTGCTGCTGTTTAGCGGCACGCCCGCGCCCAATGTGAAGCCCGAGCAGCTCACGGCGGCGTTTTGGGGCGAAGTGCGCAAGGTGGCCGAGCAGGGAGTGGGCGAAGAGGAGCTCGCCCGTGTGCGCAACCGCAGCCTGGCCGCGCGCGAGTTTGCCAAAGATTCGATGGAAACCCAGGCTTCCAACCTGGGCTCGCTGGAGTCGGCCGGCTTCTCTTACCAAGACGAAGAGGAAATCCGCCGCCGCCGCTTGGAGGTGAGTGCCGAAGAAGTGCGCGAGGCCGCGCGCTGGCTCTTGGCGCAGAAGCATGCTACCGTGGTGCTGTATCCCGAAGCCAAGTAGCGGCCGTTCCGATAAGCCTGCCCGATATTTTCAGGTAGCCTTCCCGCCTCAAGCAGAGGCTACCTGAAAACCTGTTTCCCCCTTTTAGGAGCAAACCCATGAAACCTTTTTTCCGCATCCTGCTGCTGGCCTGCCTGCTGCCCGCCGCCGCCCTGGCCGAGGATATCCCCATCCAGCGCTGGCAAACCGCCGACGGCACCCGGGTGCTGCTGGTGGAGCGGCACGAAAATCCGATTGTCGATATCAACGTGGCCTTCGACGCCGGCAGCAGCCGCGACAGCGCCGATAAAATCGGCGTGGCTAACTTCGCCGCCGCCCTGATGGACACCGGCACCCAAAACCTCAACGAAGAAGCCCTGCTCGGCCGCGTGGACGACCTTGCCGTGCAACTTTCCAGCTACGGCGGCACCGACAGCGCCGGCGTGCGCCTGCGCAGCCTCGCCAAGGGCGACATCCTCAACCCCGCGCTCGACCTGATGCGCGACGTATTGGCCGCGCCGCGCTTCGAGCCCACCGTGCTCAAACGCGAGCAAGACCGCGCCGTGGAAAACCTCAAGCAAAACCGCACCCAGCCCGCCTTCGTTGCCTCCATCGCCAACACCCGGCAAGTGTATCCCGCCCCCCCCTACGGCTACCCCGCCCGCACCAGCGAGCAAACCATCCGCCGCATCACCCCGCCGACCTGCACCGCTTCCACCGCCAATACTTCACCCGAGGCAACGCTGTGGTGGCCATTGTGGGCGACGTGAGCCGCAGCCAGGCCGAAGAAATCGTGGGCAAACTCACCGGCAGCCTGCCGCCGGGCGAACGCCCCGCCCCGCTGCCCGCCGCCGCCAACGGCACCCCGCGCACCCACAGCCGGCCGCATTCCGGCAGCCAGGCGCACATCGTGCTCGGCATGCCGCTGATCAGCCGCCACGACCCCGATTTCTACGCCCTCACCGTGGGCAACTACATCCTCGGCGGCGGCGGTTTCGACAGCCGGCTGATGAAAGTGTTGCGCGACCAACACGGCTACACCTACGGCGCCGCCTCCCGCCTCACCCCGCTGCGCGCCAACGGCCCCTTCACCCTCTCCTTCGCCACCGAGAAAGCCAACGCCCGCGCCGCCCTAGCCGCCACGCAGCAAGTGTTGCGCGACTTCGCCGCCAACGGCCCCACCGAAGCCGAAATGGCGCAGGCCAAAGCCAACCTGGTGGGCAGCTTCCCGCTGCGCTTCGACACCAACGCCGAGCTCACAGGCTACCTGAAAACCATCGGCCTCAACGACCTGCCCAGCGACTACCTGAGCCGCTACCCTGCCGCCATTTCGCGCCTGAGCGCGGAAGAAGTGAAAGCCGCCTGGCAGCGCCGTGTGCACGGCCTGCACACCGTGGTGGTGGGTATGCCTGCCGCCGGCAAACCCGCCGCCCCGCTCCGCCGAGCCCACGGCAGAAGGCGCTAGGCCGGGCGCTTGCCGATTGGTTGGCAAGCAAAAAGGCTACCTGAAAACGAGCTTCGCGAGTTTCTGCGCAGCTAAATTTTCAGGTAGCCTTTTTTGTTTGTGATTTGCCGGCACCAGCGGCAGCCTGCTATCAAAAGCGCGTTAATCCATACTATCGGGCAGGCACTGGAGGTTATGCAGCAGCCGCAGGCGGTGGCGCAGGAAGCCGGCTTTCTGGCGGGCGATTTCGGCCAGGTTTTCCTGTTCGCCTTGCAGCCCTTTGCCTTCGATAACCAGGGTTTGCCCCTGCCGCTGCAAGGCTTGCCAGGCCAGTGCGTCCCATTCTTCCGGCGGCAGGCCTTCGGCACGGAAGCGCAGGAACAGGCGGTCGAGATAAGGCAGTTCGATGCCGCCGCCAATCACGGGGCTGGCCAGCCAGCCCAGCGGGCTGTCGGCCTCGTCGTTGGAGAGGGCGTGGCGGTTGAGGCGGAGGCAGTAGGGGCGCTGCCGCTCGATATGCTCAACATCGGTGCACACGGCCAGGTCGTTTTTGGCAAACAAGACGGCCAGCGCGGAATAAAGCTGCAAAGAATCGATTTTGCCGGCCAGCGCCTGCCGCAGTTCGCCCACGTTGTGCACGGCGTTGTCGGCGAGCAGATTGAGCAGGGGGTCGTAGATGTCGGGAATCACGTTTACCGTGCGCAGGAAGGCCACGGCGGGATTGAATTCGGCGCGCTCGGTGAGCAGGATCACGTTGAGCGCGTCCCATGTGCGCGTCTGCTCCGAGAGGCCGGCGCGGCGGCCGCCTTTCACCCAATAATCGCAGCGGAACTGGCGGTTGGTGAGGTAGTCTTTCACGGTTTGGGCGAAGGAAGGATTTTTGATGCTGTTCACAAAAGCCTGCTGTTCGTCGTCAAACAGGCAGAACGTGAGGTCTTCAACATGGCGGGCGGAGCAGGCGTAGGAGAGCTTGGCGCTGCCGAGCCATTCTTCCATTTGCGAGAAATACATGGGCTGCCAGTCGCGGTTGAGGTATTCGTGGGCGATGTAGCCGGGGGAGTGGGTTTTCAGCTTTTGCAGGCGCTGGGGCAGGTCGGGCGCGTTTTTCACCAGGTGGGGGCTGTGTTTGAGCAGCTCGCTGCCGAAATCGAGGGCCTGGCTGATGCGCTCGCTGCGGCTGCCCGTGCCTAAATGGTCGCTATGCTGTTGCAGGATATGGCGAACCGGCAGGTGCGGCGCCCAGGAGGGCAGCACGTTGTAGCTGATGTAGAGCACGCCGCCGGCGGTGAGCTTGCGGCGGATGAAATCCACGATGATGCGGCGGTTTTCATCGGAAATCCACGTCCAGATGCCGTGCAGGGCGATGAAGTCGAAATCGGGCAGGTCGTCGCGGGCGCAGAATTCGGCAAAGCCTTGCTCAGCCAGTAGCAGCTTGTCTTTTTCCACGCCGGATTGGGCGGCCAGGCTGCGCGCGAAGGCGGCTTGGGCGGGGTTGAAATCGGTGGCGTGCCAGGCTGCGCGGCCGGCGGCGGCGTGGATGTTGGCCGACACGCCCTGCCCGAAGCCCAGCTCGCAGGCGTGCACAACCGGCGGCACAGCCAGCCCAGCACTCAAAAAGGGGATGGCGAGGCGCTCGGGGTTGAGCTCGGTGTAGTAGCCGTAGGTGTAGTTGATGTCGTTTACATAGCCTTCCGACCAGTCTGGGGCGCTCATGTTGGTTCCTGATATGTGGATGGAAAGGCGTTATTTTAGCAAACAATGGCGGCGCTTTAATGCCGATTTGAAGGCGGGAAAGGGCAAAGGCTACCTGAAAGTGTGAGCTTCAACGAAGTTAAAATTGGGCGGGCATGGTTTTCAGGTAGCCTTTTGCCGATGGCGGCCGCGTTAGCCTTTTTCGGGCGGCAGCAGCGGCTTGCCGGCGGCGAGGCGGTCGAGCAGGGCGGTGCAGCAGGCAGTGAGGATGTCGCGGGTTTCGCGGAAGTTGCCGGTGTACCACGGGTCGGGCACGTGGCTGTGGCGGCGCGGGCTCAGCAGCCGGGTGATGTTGAACATTTTGCCGGGGTGGCGGCCGAAGCGGCGCTCCATTTCGGCTAGGTTGTCGTCGTCCATGGCGAGGAGGTAGTCGTGGGCGGCGAAGTCTTGGTTGCGCAGGCGGCGGCTCACGAAGCCTTGGCTCTCGATGCCTTCGGCGTCGAGGATTTCAAGGCTGCCGCAGTGCATGCCTTCGCCGTCGTGCCAGCCGGAGGTGTCGGCGCTGGCGGTTTCCACGGGCAGGTCGCGCGCTTGGGCCATGCTGCGGCACAGGTATTCGGCCAATGGCGAGCGGCAGATGTTGCCGAGGCAGACGAAGAGGATTTTGGTGGGTTGCGGGCTCATGGGGCTACCTGAAAGTGATGTCTTGCGGAGCAGGGCGGGGTTCTGCAACGCGGAAAATCATGGCCTGGCCGGGCGCGCCGGTTTCAATGCGCGCCGGTTTCAATTTCAACGCTCGGCGCGGCGGAACACCCATTCGCTGTCAGACGAGGCGGCGGGGCAGAAGGCATAGCCTTCGCTGTCGAAATCCAGCAGCTGTTCGGGATCGGTGAGGGCGTGCTCGGCGGCGTAGCGCAGCATGAGGCCGCGGGCGCGTTTGGCGTAGAAGCTGATGATTTTGTAGCGGCCGTTTTTTTCGTCTTGGAAGACGGGGGTGATGAGGCGGCCGCCGAGCTTGGCGGGCTGCACGGCTTTGAAGTATTCCTGCGAGGCGAGGTTGATGAGCACTTGGGTGTGCGCTTCGGCCATGCGTTCGGCCAGAAGCTCGGTGATGCGGCTGCCCCAGAAGGCGTATAAGTCTTTGCCGCGCGGGTTGGCGAGCTTGGTGCCCATTTCGAGGCGGTAGGGCTGGATTAAATCCAGCGGGCGCAGGAGGCCGTAGAGGCCGGAGAGCAGGCCGGCATGGCGTTGCAGCCATTGAATTTGCGGTGGGCTGAGGCTGGCGGCGTCGAGGCCTTCATACACGTCGCCGTTAAACAGATACACGGCCTGCTTGGCGTTTTGCGGGGTGAAGGGGGGCTGCCAGGCGGCGTTGCGCTCGGCGTTGAGGCGGGCGATTTTGTCGGACACGCTCATCAGCGCGGCGATGTCTTGCGGCGGCAGCTCACGCAGTTTGCCCATGAGGATGGTGGATTGTTCGAGCAGCGCGGGCTGGCTGTGTTCGGCGGTGGGGGCGGGCTGGGTTTCGTTGAGGTTTTGGCGGGGAGAGGATGAAAACATGGCGGCGGGGCGGGAAAAATTTGCGATGGGCGGAGTTTAGCTTTTGGCGGCGCTGGGGGCAAATGCGGCGGCGGGGGATAGGGAAAGCAAATGGGCGCGATTAGGGGGAAAGGCTACCTGAAAGCGCTAGCTTCAACGAAGTTAAAAATATCGGCGGGCGGGTGGATATTTTTAGGTAGCCTCAAGCCGCGTTTGCCCGAGCCCGTCGTGTACAATGTCTGCCAGCGTTTTGCATTACAGGCTACCTGAAAACCTATGTTCGGCATCGTCAATCCCGTTTCTTATTTTATCGGCACGGTTATCCTGATTCTGATTCCGGGCCCCAACAGCATGTTTTGCCTTTCGATGGCGGCGCAGCACGGGGCGCGGCGGGCGTATCGGGCGGTGTTCGGCATTTTGCTGGGCGATTCGCTGCTGATGCTGGCCACGGTGCTCGGCGCGGGCGCGGTGCTGCGGCTGTATCCGGCGCTGTTTCATGCGCTCAAGCTGGCGGGCGGGCTCTATTTGGCCTACATCGGTTGCGGCATGCTGCGCGGGGCGGCGCGCAAATGGTTTGCCCCGCCGCCGAGCTTGCCGGATCTGCCTGCCGCCGCTGCGCCGCAGCCCGTGCGCCATATCTTCAAACGCGCCCTGCTTTTGAGCCTCACCAATCCAAAGGCGATTTTGTTTTTCCTGTCGTTTTTCATCCAGTTTGTCGATCCCGCCTATCCGCACCCCGCGCTTTCCTTCCTGCTGCTGGCGCTGGTGTTGCAGGCCATCAGTTTCAGCTATTTGAATTTTTTGGTGCTGGCCGGGGCGAAGGCGGCGCGGCTGTTTGGCCGGCGGCGGCGTTTGGGCGCGGCGGCCATGGGCGCCACCGGCCTGCTGTTTATCGGCTTTGCTGTGAGCCTGTGGCTGGCGGCGGTTTAGTGTTTGCTTTGTTGCAGCCCGAGTTTTCAGGTAGCCTCAATCTCTGCTGGGGCTACCTGAAAACTCGGGCGGTTTGCCGTATAATTAGCGGCATTTGCCCACACCGTCCGCATCAGGAATCCCCATGCCCAAACTCCGCATCCTCCTCGCCGCCCTCGCTCTTTCCGCCTGCACCGCCCTCGGCAGCCAAAACTACAGCGGCGAAAGCGCCACTTTCGGCGGCGACCATATCCTGCGCAACGACGTTACCCGCACCGTGCTCACCGCCGAGCGCGCCGCCCACAATTGCAGCCAAATCCAATCCATCCGCAGCAAAGTCCTGCAAGCCCGCAAAGTGCGCGGCCGCTGGCAGGTGCGCGAAGAATGGGCTGTGCAGGCCTGTGGCAAAACCCACCGCTACCACATCGGCCTGTTTGAAGACGCGCGCGGCGAAACCGACTACACCGTGCGCCGGATTTCCCGCTAACGCCAAATAAAATAAAGGAAAGGCTACCTGAAAAATATGCCTTCGCGCCGCCAAGGCGTTTGCATAAAGCTAAACCAGCCGACACATTTTAAACTTCGTTGAAGCTAGCGCTTTCAGGTAGCCCCTCCCCGCCCGCAGACGGAGCACCCATGAAACAACACCAATTCCGCCTTACCCTCGAACACCTTGCTGACAAAGACGGCCACCCCGTTTCCGCCGAACCGCTGGTGTTCGATGCGCCCAACCACGACAATATTTTCGACATCGTAAAACGCATGGAGCAGCGCGAAGGCTTCACCCCCGAAATGGCACAACGCTTCGCCGTGGGGCTGAAACTGATGGGCGAAGTGATGATGGAACACAAAGAACACCCGCTGTTTGCCGAATTGAAACCGCATTTTATGGAAATTATGAAAGCGGTGAAGCGGGGATAGAATTAAAAGAGGCTACCTGAAAGCGCTAGCTTCAACGAAGTTTAGAATGATGTCTTGCGAAGCTAAAAAAGGTTTGTTGATTTTCAGGTAGTATTTAAGATTTAGTGGCTTTTGAAGCCTACATGCTGATTACGGTTTGCTAAAAACTCAAGGAGACTATAATGTATCAAGTTGATATTTCGAAAAAAACAATGCAGAAACTTAACACCCCAACATTTGCTGAATTAAATTTGCGTGAAAGGTATGATATTCAGGAGTGGATTGACAATAATCCTGATATTCTTGGTGAAGAATTACTTATCATTGGGAAAGAAGTTGTTGTTGGGAATGGCATTAGATTAGATTTGTTAGCAATAGATATAAATGCTAATTTGGTTATTATTGAGCTAAAAAGGGACAACTCTGGCAATAATATTGATTGGCAAGCCATCAAATATGCATCTCATTGCTCCGCATTTAGTGATGAATATATTTTTACCATATATCAAGAATATCTAAATAATAAATCTATTCAAAAAAATGCTAAAACAGAAATTGAAAACTTCATTGGTAAAATTGGAAAAGGAATTGAACATCTAAACCAAGAACAACGCATTGTTTTAGTATCAAGAGAATTTCATCCAGATGTTGCTTCAGCAGTACTGTGGCTGAATGAAAAAGGATTAGATATTACGTGCATTAAAATTAATCTATTTACTATGGATGATGGTAAACTATTTATTTATCCTAATAAAATTATCCCCTTGCCAGAGGCAGAGGAATATGTAAAGCGGAAAGCCATACAAAAGCAAGAAAATATTATTCAACAGAGTAATTGGGATTTAATCTCTTTTGATATACTTGAATATACGAACAACGAATTATCAAGTAAGCTTGCTGCTTTCCTTTCAAAGCAAAATAATTTAACTGATAGGTTTATAGCATTTTTAGAAATATTATTGTCAGAAAATAGAGATTTTGACAGGGAGGAAATTAAGGATTTGTTATTTAACCGCTATAATATAGGTGATGACGTCCAGCATGCAGGTAGGTTATTAAGTAATATTAGCCAAGCAATTACTAGGAAATCCAATGATTTTCTGCGTCAATTAATTAGCTTTGGTCGAGATAGTGATACACCTGGTGCATATAAAAACAGCTATTTTATTGATAAAAAATATCGTGCCTTAATTCAGAATGTTATTAACGAAGTTATATAATTTGTCATATCAATAGATTGTTTATTAAAAGGTAAGCTATATGCCCAAACGTACCGACCTAAAATCCATCCTTATCATCGGCGCCGGCCCTATCGTTATCGGTCAGGCCTGCGAATTTGACTATTCGGGCGCACAGGCCTGCAAGGCTTTGCGTGAAGAAGGCTACAAAGTCATTCTGGTGAATTCCAACCCCGCCACCATCATGACCGACCCTGAAATGGCGGATGTTACCTACATCGAGCCGATTATGTGGCAGACGGTGGAGAAGATTATCGCCAAGGAGCGGCCTGATGCGATTCTGCCGACGATGGGCGGCCAGACCGCGCTGAACTGTGCGCTGGATTTGGCGCGCAACGGCGTGCTGGCGAAATACAATGTTGAGCTGATCGGCGCGACGGAAGACGCGATCGACAAGGCGGAAGACCGCGGCCGCTTTAAGGAAGCGATGGAGAAAATCGGTTTGCATTGCCCGAAATCTTTTGTCTGCCACACGATGAACGAAGCCTTGGCGGCGCAGGAACAGGTCGGCTTTCCGACGCTGATTCGTCCGTCTTTCACGATGGGCGGTTCGGGCGGCGGCATTGCCTACAATAAAGACGAGTTCTTGGCGATTTGCGAACGCGGTTTCGATGCGTCGCCCACGCATGAGCTGCTGATTGAGCAGTCCGTCCTCGGCTGGAAAGAGTACGAGATGGAAGTGGTGCGCGATAAGAACGACAACTGCATCATCATCTGCTTGATTGAAAACTTCGACCCGATGGGCGTGCATACGGGCGACTCGATTACGGTTGCGCCGGCGCAAACGCTGACGGACAAAGAATACCAAATCATGCGCAACGCAAGCTTAGCGGTATTGCGCGAAATCGGCGTGGACACGGGCGGCTCGAACGTGCAGTTTGCGGTGAACCCTGAAAACGGCGAGATGATTGTGATTGAGATGAACCCGCGCGTGAGCCGTTCGTCCGCGCTGGCTTCCAAAGCGACGGGTTTCCCGATTGCGAAAGTGGCGGCGAAACTGGCGGTCGGCTTTACGCTGGACGAACTCCGCAACGACATCACCGGCGGCAGAACGCCCGCGTCGTTCGAGCCTTCCATCGATTATGTCGTAACCAAAATCCCGCGTTTTGCGTTTAAAAAATTCCCCGCCGCAGACGACCGCCTGACCACGCAGATGAAATCGGTGGGCGAAGTGATGGCGATGGGCCGCACCATTCAGGAAAGCTTCCAAAAAGCCCTGCGCGGCTTGGAAACAGGCTTGTGCGGCTTCAATCCGAGAAGCGAAGACAAAGCGGAAATCCGCCGCGAACTGGCCAACCCCGGCCCTGAGCGTATGCTTTATGTTGCCGACGCGTTCCGCGCGGGCTTCACGCTGGAAGAAATCCACGAAATCTGCGCCATCGACCCTTGGTTCTTGGCGCAAATCGAAGACTTGGTGAAAGAAGAGCAGCAGGTAAGTGCAGGCTGCCTGCAAGATTTGGATTTCGCCGCCTTACGTCGTCTGAAACGCAAAGGCTTCTCCGACAAACGCATCGCACAGCTTTTGGGGCTACCTGAAAAAGAAGTGCGCGAACACCGCTACGCGCTGAACCTGCATCCCGTCTATAAACGCGTCGATACCTGCGCCGCCGAGTTCGCTACCGAAACCGCCTACCTCTATTCCACTTACGAAGAAGAATGCGAAGCGCGTCCTTCCGACCGTAAGAAAGTGATGATTCTCGGCGGCGGCCCGAACCGTATCGGTCAAGGCATCGAGTTTGACTACTGCTGCGTCCACGCCGCGCTTGCCCTGCGCGAATCGGGCTTTGAAACGATTATGGTAAACTGCAACCCCGAAACCGTATCGACCGACTTCGACACCAGCGACCGCCTGTATTTCGAGCCGCTGACGCTGGAAGACGTGTTGGAAATCGTCCGCACCGAAAACCCGTGGGGCGTGATTGTGCATTACGGCGGTCAAACCCCGCTCAAACTCGCCAACGCATTGGTTGAAAACGGCGTGAACATCATCGGCACGTCCGCCGACAGCATCGATGCTGCCGAAGACCGCGAACGCTTCCAAAAAGTGTTGAACGACTTAGGTCTGCGCCAACCGCCCAACCGCATCGCCCACAACGAAGAAGAAGCACTCGTCAAAGCCGAAGAAATCGGCTATCCGCTGGTCGTGCGCCCGTCTTACGTTTTGGGTGGTCGCGCCATGCAGGTCGTCCACTCCGCCGAACAGTTGCAAAAATATATGCGCGAGGCCGTGCAGGTATCCGAAGACAGCCCCGTGTTGCTCGATTTCTTCCTGAACAACGCGATTGAAGTCGATGTGGACTGCGTTTCAGACGGCAAAGACGTGGTTATCGGCGGCATCATGCAGCACGTTGAACAGGCAGGCATCCACTCCGGCGACTCCGGCTGCTCGCTGCCGCCTTACTCGCTCAGCGAAGAAATCCAAGACGAAATCCGCCGCCAAACCAAAGCCATGGCATACGCGCTGGGCGTGGTCGGCCTGATGAACGTACAGTTTGCCGTGCAGGATGGCGTGGTGTTCGTGTTGGAAGTGAACCCGCGCGCCAGCCGCACCGTTCCCTTCGTCTCCAAAGCCACCGGCGTGCCGCTCGCCAAAGTCGGCGCGCGCTGCATGGCAGGCATTTCGCTGAAAGAACAGGGCGTGGAAAAAGAAGTCGTCCCCGATTTCTATGCCGTTAAAGAAGCCGTGTTCCCCTTCATCAAATTCCCCGGCGTGGATACGATTTTGGGCCCGGAAATGCGCTCCACCGGCGAAGTGATGGGCGTAGGCGAAACATTTGGCGAAGCCTATCTCAAAGCCCAGCTCGGCGCGGGCGAACGCATGCCTGCCACCGGCAAAGTGTTCCTCTCCGTGCGCGAGGAAGACAAGCCGCTCATCGTGCAAACCGCCAAAAACTTCCAGCTGCTCGGCTACGGCGTGTGTGCCACGCGCGGCACGGCAGGCTACCTGAAAGAGCACGGTGTGGTGGTGCAGGCGGTAAACAAAGTGCCCGAAGGCCGCCCGCATATTGTGGACGCGATTAAAAACGGCGAAATCGCGCTGGTGGTGAACACCGTGGACAGCAACCCGCAGTCTGTGGCCGACAGCCACAGCATCCGCCGCAGCGCCCTCACCCAGCGCGTGCCGCAATACACCACCGTGGCCGGCGGCGAAGCCATGAGCGAAGGCGTGAAAAACCTGAACTCAATCGGCGTGTATAGCGTGCAGGAGCTGCATGCCAGGCTGAAAGGCTAGAGGCTACCTGAAAAAGGAAACAGGCTGCCCGGCGAATTGCTGGGCAGCCTTTATAGTTAAAGCTTTTCATTGCCTCCTACGGCGTTGCTGTGCTGCTTGTACTGCCTGCGCGGTTTGCTGCCTAGGCAAATAATTGCTTCAGCCAAGGGTTTGCAGGCAGGCTGGGGAAAGCGGAGCCAGGCATTTGGCAGAAACACCAGCAGCCGCAGCAACCCGCCCCAATCTGCTAAAATCTCGCCCTCACAACCAATTTCCCATTTTTAGGCAGCCCGAAACCCATTCCGGCTGCCGCAAGCCATTGTATGAACAACATGAATTTCCCTCTGCCTGCTGCCGGCCAGAAAACCCGCTGGCTCCATCTTTCCACCGGCGTGCTGCCTATGCTGCTGGCGCACCATCTGCCTGAAAAAACGCCCAAACTCATCCTCACCCCCGACGCGGAAACCGCCCTTCGCCTGCAAACCGCGTGGCAGTTTTTCCGCCCGCAGGACACCGCGCTGTTCCTGCCCGACTGGGAAACGCTGCCTTACGAACGTTTCTCGCCGCATCAGGATTTGGTGTCGGAGCGGCTGTCGGTGCTGTGGCAGCTCAAAAACGGCGCGGCGGACGTGCTGTTCGCGCCCGTGGCCACGGCCATGCAGCGTCTTGCGCCGCCGTCGTTCCTGCTGGGGCGCACGTTTTGGCTGAAAACGGGGCAGCGGCTGGATTTGGACAAACTGCGCGCCAATCTGGTGGAAGCGGGCTATGCGGCCGTGTCCAACGTGGTGGCGGCGGGCGAGTTTGCCGTGCGTGGCGGCATTGTGGATTTGTTCCCGATGGGGGCGGATTTCCCCTACCGCCTTGATTTGTTTGACGATGAAATCGACAGCATCAAAACGTTTGACACGGACACCCAGCGCACGCTTGCGCCCGTGTCGGAAATCCGCCTGCTGCCCGCGCACGAGTTCCCCACCGATGCGGACGCGCAGAAAGTCTTCCGCAACCGCTTTCGTGAAGAAATCCCAAGCAATCCGAACGAGGCCGCCGTGTATCAGGCGGTAGGGCGCGGGCAGTTCGGCGCGGGCGTGGAATATTACCTGCCGCTATTTTTTGAAGACGGGCTGGCCACGCTGTTCGACTATGTGGGCGGCGACGCGCTGGCGGTGTGCGTGGGCGACGTGCACGCCGAGGCCGCACGTTTTGATGCCGAAGTGAAATCGCGCTACAAGCTGGCGCAGGGCGATGTGGCTTACCCGCCACTGCCGCCGCAGTTTCTCTATCTGCCCGCCGACCGCTTTTCAGGCAGCCTGAAAGCCTATCCGCAAGTTTGGCCGGACATCACCACCGCTTCGCCCTACGCGCTGCCGAACGTGGCCGTGAACCGCCAGTCGGAACAGTCGCTGGCCGCGCTGCAAGGCTTCCAAACGGCCTTTGACGGGCGGATTCTGCTGTGCGCCGAAAGCGCGGGGCGGCGCGAAACCATGCTCGGCTTCTTCGCCCAGCACGGCTTGAAACCCAAGCCCGTGGCGGGCTGGCAGGCGTTTCTGGACGATACCGCGCCGCTGTGTATCGCGGTAACGCCGCTGGCGGAAGGGTTCAAACTGGGCGGGGAATTTTCAGGCAGCCTGAATGCCCGACCTACGCCCGAACTTTCAGTCGGCCTGAACACAAAAAGCAGCCTGCACATTGAAAGGCTACCTGAAAATGCTGCGGATAAATTTTTAGGTAGCCCCACCCCCGAAAGCAGCCTGCGCCTTGCCGTCATCACCGAATCCGAGCTCTACCAATACGTCGCCCGCGCCCGCGTCCACAACCGCCGCAAGAAACACGCCGTCGTATCGGACGGCCTGTTGCGCGACCTTGCCGAAATCAACATCGGCGACCCCGTCGTGCACGAAGAACACGGCATCGGGCGGTATATGGGCTTGGTAACGATGAATTTGGGCGGCGAAACCAACGAAATGATGTTGCTCGAATACGCGGGCGAAGCGCAGCTTTATGTGCCTGTTTCGCAACTGCATTTAATCAGCCGCTACTCCGGTCAGGCGCATGAAAACGTCGCCCTGCACAAGCTCGGCAGCGGTGCGTGGAACAAGGCGAAGCGCAAAGCCGCCGAAAAAGCGCGCGACACCGCCGCCGAGTTGCTCAACCTCTACGCCCAACGTGCTGCCCAATCGGGACACAAGTTTGAAATCAACGAGTTGGACTATCAGGCGTTTGCCGATGGCTTCGGCTACGAGGAAACTGAAGACCAGGCCGCCGCCATTGCCGCCGTGATTCAAGACCTGACGCAGGCGAAGCCGATGGACCGGCTGGTGTGCGGCGACGTGGGTTTCGGCAAAACCGAAGTCGCCCTGCGCGCCGCGTTTGTGGCGGTGATGGGCGGCAAACAGGTCGCCGTACTCGCCCCGACCACGCTTCTGGTCGAGCAGCACGCGCAAAACTTCGCCGACCGTTTCGCCGATTTCCCCGTCAAAGTCGCCAGCCTTTCGCGTTTCAACAACAGCAAAGCCACCAAAGCCGCGCTGGAAGGCATGGCAGACGGTACAGTCGATATCGTTATCGGCACGCACAAACTGGTGCAGGACGACATCAAATTCAAAAACTTAGGACTGGTCATCATTGACGAAGAACACCGCTTCGGCGTGCGCCAGAAAGAGCAGCTCAAACGCCTGCGCGCCAACGTCGATATTCTTACCATGACCGCCACGCCGATTCCGCGCACGCTCAGCATGGCACTCGAAGGCCTGCGCGACTTCTCGCTGATTACCACCGCGCCCAGCCGCCGCCTTGCCGTGAAAACCTTTGTCAAACCGTTCAGCGAAGGCAGCGTGCGCGAAGCCGTATTGCGCGAACTCAAACGCGGCGGGCAGGTGTTTTTCCTGCACAATGAAGTGGATACGATTGAAAACATGCGCGAGCGGCTGGAAACCTTGCTGCCCGAAGCCCGCATCGGCGTGGCGCACGGACAACTGCGCGAGCGCGAGCTGGAACAAGTGATGCGCGACTTTTTGCAGCAAAGATTCAACGTGTTGCTCTGTTCCACCATCATCGAAACCGGCATCGACATCCCCAACGCCAACACCATCATCATCAACCGCGCCGACAAATTCGGACTGGCGCAACTGCATCAGCTTCGCGGGCGCGTCGGCCGCAGCCACCACCAAGCCTACGCCTACCTGCTCACGCCCGAATACATCACCAAAGACGCCGAAAAACGCCTCGACGCCATCGCGGCGGCAGACGAACTCGGCGCAGGCTTCACCCTCGCCATGCAGGATTTGGAAATCCGCGGCGCAGGCGAAATCCTCGGCGAAGGACAATCCGGCGAAATGATACAGGTCGGCTTCACGCTTTATACGGAAATGCTCAAACAGGCCGTGCGCGACCTCAAAAAAGGCCGCCAGCCCGACCTCGACGCACCGCTGGGCATCACCACCGAAATCAAACTGCACAGCCCCGCCCTGCTGCCTGAAAGCTACTGCCCCGACATCCACGAACGGCTCGTCCTCTACAAACGCCTCGCCGTCTGCGAAACCGTGCAGCAAATCAACGCCATACACGAAGAGTTGGTGGACCGTTTCGGCCTGCCCGAACAACCCGTCAAAACCCTCATCGAAAGCCACCACCTGCGGCTCTCCGCAAAAGAATTGGGTATAGACGCCATCGACGCCACAGGCGAAGCCGTAACTGTAACCTTCGGCAAACACCACCAAATCGACCCGACGGAGATTATTATGCTGATTCAGAGCGATAAAAAATATCGGCTGGCGGGGGCGGACAAATTGAGGGTTACGTCGGAAATGGGAGATGTGGAGACAAGGATAAATGCCGTGAAGGATGTGTTGCGGCGGCTGAAGGGAGGTATGGTAGCAGTATAGAAATCAACCGCGACGTTTACACCATAGGTTGAGAATGAAGCCTGTAATATCTCAAATGGCGTATCATCGGTTTGTTCTGCCCGCCCACCGCATTCAGCACGCGGGCATAGTAGGCCGCGGTGTTGTTAATTACGCGCCCTTGGCGGTCTTTCGGCGGTGCATAGCGGTAAATCGCATCATGCAGCGAAAGGTTGCGGTATTTGGGCGATTCAAACAACAAAGCCGCCTTCGCCCGTCTGCCTGCTTCCTCGGTCGGGAATACCGCCATCGTATGCCCCGCTGCGTTCTGGTCATGGCCGATTGCGCCGTAGCGGCGGGCGGAATCGCCATACACAATATTGCCCGGGTTATTATTGCGCCAAGCCCGTGAGCCGCCGATGCGCTGATAAGTGCTGCCATCGCGCATCACATAAGTGCGCACCATCTGATTGCCCGCTTGCACCGATACCACCTGCTGTGCCGCCGGTGTGCGCCGCGTTTTAAATCCCCCGTTGGCCGTGGCTTGTTGAATAACGTTGTTGGTGTCCGTCACCGCATTGCCCGTTTTCGCCATCCGCCCCGGTCTGGTCGGTTGCGCTGCGGGCTGTTGGATAGGCTGCCGGATACCTCTGCCCATTCGCGGATGATTTCGCTGCGGTATTCTTTCTCCAGCCGCAGGGCTTCGGCTGCCTGCCTGCTCTCTTCGTAATCTGCCGCGCTGATTTCGTCCAAGTAGTCGGCTAACATGCCGTCATAGTCTGGCTGGATGGTGTACATGATTGCTCTCTCTTTCGATCAAATTACCTAGTGCGCCACCCTGTACTGCGTTTTATCAGGACAGCCTTTTTTGCGCGCTGCGGTATGGGCTGCGCCCCGCAAAGGTGTGCATGCTTACTCGAGCGCATGAATACGCGAATTGCTGCAAGGTTCCCCTCGGCATGGGAACTCAAGGCGGCGCACTAGGTAATCTACAAACTTTTAATCAAGCCTCCTCTGTGAAGAGGCTCTGTTAAAAATTCGCCTTGATAAAAGATCGTGAAGCGTTCTATTTCGCTATCGGCTTATAAGGGGCGGATGGCTGGATACTGCTGCCTTCCGGCTCTCCCCCTGTTTCCCCGCCGCCGTTTGAAGGACTTATGCGGGGTCGCCGGTGTCTGTTTCGTGCTTCGTTGGGGTGTATATTACTAGCGGTTATATTATTAGTCAATACCGCAAGTAATATAATTAGCGGTTATTTTTTACATCTATCTGATTAATAAAATAAAAAAAATTAAGACAAACTCGTCGAAAGTCGGCAAAACTCAAGATTTCCGGCAACAAAAAAGCCGCACACGGCGGCGCAGCAACAGTCAGCTACTGGTTTACAGTTGGGGTTTGTGCATCACATCTGATTCGCTATTTGGTTTGTGAATCGGATTGGATGGGATTTGACGGGCAAAAGAAAAGCCCGCGCTGGGCGGGCTATTGGCTAGATTTTTCAGTAATTTGGAAGTTTAGCTTTTGAATGGCAAGGAAATTTAGTGTGAAGTATATGATACTTAATACGGTTAAAAGGGCGACAAGTAAGGATAGCCTGAATGTAATTGCCGCACCTTGGATAGTAACTGTGCATTCAAATCCGGGAGCAAGCTGATAAGCTAGATACCCGACTGATATGATGGCAAAATAATACAAGTAGATATTTCGAACCTGTAGGATGTTGGCTTTGATAGCCGTGTAGAATTTGACGTTCCTGACTTTATCAAGGTTGATGGCACAAATGATCCCCATGCCGATGGAAAACATGATACCGGCCACGGTATAGAGGGTGCCTAAAAAGTCTGAAGCTGGCCTGGCACTTGTCGTTGAAGCAAGCAAAACTGACAAAAACACAAGCAGCAGACTAAGTGTGAGTATCCTTTTCATGAGCTAATTCTAGCAGAAAAGTGCGCATCTCCTGCGATATAGTTTGCTCATTTGGTTTACCTGTGGTAGTCCTGTCTATCTTTACGGTCTTGGTTTTTTGAATGCTTTTCCCGTTCATTAATACTTTGCCGTTTTTGTCTGTGATGGCAATATCATCTAGGTCGGCAATCGGTTTGAGCAGAGCGCCATAGGCTTTTTGAATCTCCTCCGGGCTGTTTTTCCGTTGCCGTTTAAACTGGATGATGAGCTTCGCGGAAATCATCTGCTCCAGCTCGATTTCGTCGAGATACTTCACATCGGTTTGGCTTGCCAAAATAGAGCGCAACCAATCGGCGGCAATATGATGAATATTTATCATTTTTTCGCCAATTGAGCTGCCTGTGCCTTTTTCTTGGCTTGTCCAAGGGTAGATTGCCGAATCTTGGAAAGTGATGTTCTTGATGTCTCGCAGCGAATCAACCTGAACAGTATCAATCATAGGTGTTAGTTCATACAGCGTACCAAGCAGCCAGTTGAGGTAGGTCTGCAATTGCCGAATCTTCCGGTTACCAGGCAGATTGGTTACAAGAAACCGGTCTGTCAAAGCAAAATAGTAGTGGCTTTTATAAATTGCTGCCGCTCTGTTTATCTCATCTTCATCAAGCTCATCTAAAGAAAATAAGTTTTTGCCCATCAAAACTTCGCTGACATGCTGAACATTATTCCCGGGCGCGATACGAAGCATGGTACAAAACAGCGGTTCTTGGTCTGCACTGTCGTGATTGTAGTTGGAGATTAAATCCGCCTCCCTGTTTTCATCTTGCTCGTTCAACACCATCTTACGCGCATTGGCATTCTCGGATGTGAGCAGTTTATTTCTCAACGCAGCTAAAATATCCGTATTACGCTGATTGAAATCAGGATTATCAATAGTAAAAGCCCGCAACTTCATTCCTAAATCAGACATGGTTACTCTCCCTAACAAGATTTTGTTTCACAAACACAGCCTTTAACGGTTATTCAATCCTCAACCAGCCCCTGCGGCAACGTCCCACCCTGCCACAGCGCCTCGTAATCTCCTGCTTCGCCCGTAGCCTCGTCAAACTGCTGGGCTATCGCAATCGCCCCAGCTTTAGTCTCCGCCATCCTTCTTGCCCGGCTGATAGCCTGGTCTGCTGATGCGTACTGTATCGGCTGCTCGTTGAGCAGTTTCTTGGTGGCCTTGCCTTTTTTGACTTCGAACGCAAAGGCTTGGGCTAGGTAGATGGTTTTCATGGTGGTATCTCTTTTAGATTAATGGGGTAAACGGGATGCCCTGGCTAATTCTCTCAATGACACTTCCCATAGCATAACGGAGGCCTCATCAGTCGGATTGTGATAAACATGCTCATCACTACGATTCTGCATATTTGTGTAGATGATTCGGTCAAGCACGCCATCTGCGTTTTCATCTGCCATCAATACATCATAAACAGCATCCTCTCCGTTTCCGGTTATGGCGTGAAAGTTGGTCTCAATAACAAATCCGTTTGGAATCTGAGGATATTTAAATGCAGATGCTGTAACAGTTTCTTTGCTTGCTGTCGTCCAAGTAGCCTCTAATTCTTTGTGTTGCTGTAAGTAGGCAAAAACGGCTTGCGCATCCTGTGTCTTTAAATCATTCATAAACTGCCTAACCTGCTCGGAATTTGATTGGCCGTTTTGAGCCGCTTCCGATGAGGAAGTAGCAGGTAGGTGGGTTTCGGCGGTTGGTTTGATGGTGTTGGTCGGCTGTCGGTTATTGCCAACCAAGAAAAGGATAACCGACAACAATATTACGATAATGGCACAAGCAGCATATATAAGGTTTTTTTGCCCGTTCGATTCAGGGTTGCTCATTGTTTAACTCTCTGTTCTAAATATCCAAAAACTCCAGCGGCAGCACTTTCCAAAGCTTGGCATGGATGGTGAGCTGGTCGAATTCTTCCGGGGAAATCTCAAAGTTTGTTCCTGAGTAGGCGGGGTTGTCGGAAGTGGCTTTAATCACGCCGTGTTTGCCGCGTGCCAGTCTTTTGATATAGCTGTACCCGTCCAAGGTAAAGAAGTAAATACCGCTACCGTCGAATACGCTGGTATTGGTTTTTGCCAAAATGATACTTTTGCGCGGGATGGTTGGCTCCATGCTATCGCCATCCGGAGAAACCAGTTCCACGTTATTCAGGTTGGTTGTTCCCAATAGTTGCAACAGGGCGGCATCGGGAATTTCAATAGAGCGGAGCAGAGATGGGTATTCAGGATTGACTACCCCTTGCCCGCAAGAACCGGCAACATCCATCAATTGCAGGGTGGTGGTTTCTGCCAACACATCCTCGCCCATCGCTTTCAGCTTCTCTACATCAATACCAATAGACATCATATTGATTTCTTTAGCTAAGCGGTGGCTGAAGTCAGAAACTGGGACTTGCAATAACTGGGCAAACCTGCTGGCAGCGGAGGCATTGAGTGCATTTTTGCCATTCAGATAGTGATTGACCGCGCTTTGTGAAATGCCGAGCGCATCGGCTACTGCTGCCTGCGATAACCCCAGCTCTCCCTTTTTTTTCTGAAAAATACTTTTTAATTCAGCACATTCAAACTGCTCTTCTTGCGTTAGTACGCGTTTCTTTACAGCCATATTGCCTCCTTGTTTTTGGAGCATGTTATTACCATCAGTAATCAAAATCAAACGACCGCAGGTATTGACATTACAATAACCTGCGGTTATATTTAGCTATGATTTTGAACTGGAGTGTTTTATGGAAAAAGTCCCGTTGCTTGAATACCGCCTTGCTCTTAAACTCTTCAAAAACGCTGGTATCCAGCTTCGCCGCCAGCTTGCCGCTCACATTGTTCACCGCGCCTTCCGCGCTGGCGGCAGCGGCTTCGGCAGCCACCCTCGATTGCTCCGCCGCGTCCGCGCTCGCCTTGGCCGTGCGTGCCGAAGCCTCCGCTTGCGTAGCCAATTGCGCCACCACGCCGGCCTGCGTGCTCACTTGTGCCGCCGCCTGCTGGGTTTGCGCCGCCGCCTGCAAAGCCTTGCGTCCTTCCTCCTGCACTTGCGCCTGCATATGCGCCACCTGCCGGAGCACCTGGTGCAGCTCCGCCCCTTTCTCGCCGAATCTGTGCCAGTTGGCGGGCGTGAAGGCTGCATCTTGGTTCGCCCTCATGCACACAAACAAATGCCCTTGGTAATCCACAATATCCTTGTCGGCATAGCTCTCCCCCGCCTGCCATTCGCCGCGCAGGTTAAAGCCGCCCATCAGGTTGAGCACCGTTTCGCCCAAGGCATGCAGATGCACCGTGGCATCCTTCAGGCTCCCATCGTCGCGCTGGATTAGCTCCAAGTTGCCCACAATGCCGTTGATGGATTGCGAAATGCCCGATAGCTCCGCGTCCAATGCCCCCGCGTTAATCGGGCTGCGCCCCGGCACGTTGTTGCGGGTTTGCTCGGCAAAGCCCACTTGCGGTTCGTAGCGGTTTGGTTGCGCCATAAAAAATACCCCCGTTATTTCAACAGGGGTATTGTGGCAGGGGTTTTAATCGGTTACGTTCAATCCTTCGCGCGTCCGGGCATTTGTTCAAACAGCCGCTGCAATGCTTGCTGCCTCCGTCCGAGCATGGCTTCCTTGGCACGCGGGCTGAGCGTGTTGTTGCGGCGGATGCGTCCCATATCGGCGCGGATTTCCCGCTCTTGGCTGCGTAGCCTGCGCTGTGTGGCCGCGCGTAAATCCTCCGGCTTCTCGCCGCGAATCTTCACGCCCAGCGCACCCAAAGCCGCGCGGTATAGCTGCTTATCTTCGCCGCGATAAGTCTTGCCCGTCCAGCCCAAATCTTCCAACACTTCGGCGGCTTTCGTGCCTTCCAGCTGGTTCTTTATCCCGTCCAGCACATTGTTGCTGTGGTAGGAGAAGGGCATGCCCACGCTGGCCGGCAGAATCTGCCCCGCAATCCACTTGGCGCGGATGGTGTTTTTCTCGCCCTCCGTCATGTAGTCCTGCACCAGCTTGCCGCCGGTGAAGGTGTCAATGTTGTTGTGCAATGCATCGTATGCACCAAGCCACGGGCCACTGCCGCCATCATGCGGCGCTCAACAAACTCAGTTAAATCCAACGCGCGGGCAAAACCGCAAAAACATAAGCCGGACAAGCCCAGGTGGCAGCCGGCAGTCTAGGAGGGAATAATCATGGGCAGGAAACGAAGCGCCAACAGCAACCTGCCAGATAGAATGCTGGCGCGCAGACGCACCCGAAAAAACGGCAAGACCACCGTCTATTACTACTACGACGGGCGGGAAGACGGGCGGCGCAAAGAAATCCCGCTTGGCACGGACTACATTGCCGCCGTCCAAGAGTGGAGCAAACTCGAAGCAGCCAAACTGCCCAAGACCGCCCGCGTTACCTTCCCTGTTGCAGCCGAACGCTACCTGCAGAATATCATCAGCCACCGCAGCCGCAACACCATTTCCGGCGCCAACAATGCCGTGCGCAAGCTGTCTAAGTTTTTCGGCGGGGACAACCCGGCGCCGTTGGATGAAATCGAGCCGGCACACGTCCGCCGTTATCTCGACTGGCGCAAAGACACCCCCGGCGGCGCCAACAACGAAATCGGTTATCTCAGCGCCATCTTTAACTATGCCAGAGAGCAGGGTTGGACAAGCAAAGAAAACCCCTGCCGCAACGTCAAGAAGCACAGCAAGAAGCGCCGTGAGGTTTATTTGAGGATTACCTGTATCAGGCCGTCTATCAGGCTGCCAGCCAGCAGATGCGTGATTTAATGGACATTGCCTACATCACCGGCCAGCGCCCTGTTGATATAGTCGGCATTCACAGCAGCCACATCCACGAAGGCATCCTGCATATCAGCCAACAGAAAACAGGTGCCAAACTGCGCTTTGAAATCAGCGGCAAGCTCAAAGAAATCATCGACCGCATCCACCAAGATAACGGCCACCTGTTCCTCAACAGCCACGGGAAACCACTGACCCGCGACTCTTTAGGCAGGCAGTTTCTAGAGTTGCGCAAAACCGTCATGCAGCAACGACCGGAACTAGCGGAAGAGCTGTCCAATTTCCAGTTTCGAGATTTGCGCGCCAAAGCCGCCACGGACATTTACCTGGCTGCCGACACCCGCAGCGCTTCCGACCAACTTGGCCACGCCTCTGAGCAGATGACCAAAACCTACATCCGGCGCGGTAAAATACTCAAGCCGCTAAAATAGAGTTTGCGGAACACCTCTAGAAATTGCGGAAATATAACGGCTGCCAAAAGATGAATTATGCTTATGCAGTATATGCTTATCTATGGCAGCCGTCTTGATGCTTGATTATGCGGTAGAACAGGATGGCAGAGTTGGGCTGTATGCCTAAAATATCGGCAGCAGCACGGGCGGTAACTTCGAGTACAAAAACTCGAGCAGTTTCTTTTGTATTTTCCCACTTAGTTTACAATTGGTTATTTGCATTTTCGTAGCCTAGCATAGCTGCTAATCTACGTCAGCTCCTAAGATTATTAAAGCTAAAGATAGCAATATAAGTTTCGTTTGGTGGAAGAGTCTGCAGCTTTAGTGTGCCAACCTAAAATGGCACAGGATTATTTATCCATTTCTGCTGGTAATGATAAATAAGCATATGATTTCAAAGATAGAATCTGCCTTGTAACAGGCAAAAAAGCACTGGTTGCTCGTAAACATCATCAAATTTCTGGTGTTCATAAAAAACCAACACCTTTTTGTGTGGTTGATAAGGGAAGTACGGCATTTCATTCCTATGGCAAGAAACAAGGGGTTTACATTTCCAGTTGGTAAACAAGCCATGTTTGAATATACCACCCAGTCGCCTTCGGGTGGCTATGTATTACAAATACTTAACTGCAGATCGCGTTCAGGCTACCTGAAAACACCAGCTGCAACCGATCCAAAATAAAGGGCAGCAGTATTTCCGCTACCGCCCCAAAATCGCGTCCAAGGCCTCGCGGCTGGTGGGGCTGAACACGTTGAGCGCGCCGGAGAGCAGCAGGGTGCCGGGCGGGAGGTCGGGGCGGCTAGGGGGTGGGGTGCGGCAGGTTAGGGTGCAGTCGAACACGCCCATGTTGGTGGCGTTGTCTTGCCAGGACAGGGTGATTTGCACGTCGAGTACGATGCCGACGGGAATGTCGGGCTGGGCGAAGGTGAGCTTGCGCGTGCCGAGCAGGAAGCCGAGCTGCACGGGGCGGCCTGCGTCCAGCGCGTGCGCGCCCGCCCATGCGCCCACGGCCTGCGCCATGATTTCCATGCCGAGCCAGCCGGGCAGGGCGTTTGCGCCGTCTGGCAGCAGGATGCAGTCGGGCCGGACGGTGCAGATGGCGTTCAGGCTGTTGTTATCATAAGATAAAACTTCATCCAGCAGCACCATGCGGCCGCTGTGCGGCAGTAATGCGGCGGGCTGTTTAATCGGGCATTGCGGCATGTTCTTCTCCGATGATGAGGACGCTATTGTTGCCGCCGAAGGCGAAGGACGAACTCGCGCCGATGCGCCGCCCCTGCGGCCAATGGCTACCTGAAACTGTGAGCGCGATTGGGGGCAGCGCGGGGTCGGCCTGGCCGTCCCACAATTGCGGCGGCAATGCGCCTTCGGGGTTGTCGCGGCGGCTGGCCATGATCCATAAAAACGCGGCTTCCAGCGCGCCGGCTGCGCCGAGGGTGTGGCCGGTGAGCGGTTTGGTGGAGGTGGCAGCGGTATGGCTGCCGAACACGTCGGCCACGGCGCGGCTTTCCATGCCGTCGTTGAGCGGCGTGCCGGTGCCGTGCAGGTTAATCCAGCCGATGCTTTCGGGCGGCAAACCTGCGTGGTTTAAGGCTACCTGAAAAGTCTGCGCCGCGCCGAGGCCGTCGGGGCGTGGGGAAGACATGTGGTGCGCATCGCTGCTCGCGCCGTAGCCCAAGAGCGGCAGGGTATCGCCGCCGCCTTCGCGCGTCATCACGAACACGGCGGCGGCTTCGCCGATGTTGATGCCGTTGCGGTTTTTGGAAAACGGGTTGGTGAGGCCGTCTGAAAGCACTTCCAGCGCGGCGAAGCCGTTGATGGTGAGCGGCGAGAGCGTGTCCACGCCGCCGCACAGCACCGCGTCGCACACGCCCAGCCGCAAGAGCCGTGCCGCGCTGATGAGGGCGCGCGCGCCGGAAGTGCAGGCGGTGGACACGCCGTAGCACGCGCCCCGCAGGCCGTACGCCGCTGCGGCAAAATCGGCGGGCGAGGAAAGCAGTTGCGCCTGCTGTTTGAACGGCATGTCCGCCCAGCCGCCACCGTTGGCAACGTGTTGGAACAGCGGGATGTTTTCGTCCGCACCGCCCACCGATGTGCCGATGACCACGCCGATTCTGCCCGCGCCGTAACGGCTGAGGGCTACCTGAATTTGCGGTTCGATTTGCGCCAAAGCGTCCCACAGCAATTGGTTGTTGCGGCTGCGGTGTTCGGCGGGCAGATTGCTTGGAAACGGGCGCAACGGCCGGTTTACCGCGCCGAAAGCACGGTTTTTGCCCTTCACCCATTCGGTGGAAAAGGTGAGCGGGCTGGTTTCAGACGGCCTCAACAGGCCGCGCACATGTTCCGCCACGCCGCTGCCCAACGCCGACACCAAACCCGGCCGACCGAGGTATGCCCGCGCCTTATTCATCGTTCTCTCCCAAAGGCGTGAGCCGCCATTTCGCCCCGCCGCTTTCCAGTTCGCGCGGCCGGCCGTCAGAAAAACCGTTTTCCAACAGCGGGAACATCGCCGTGAACACCGCCTGCGAAGCATGGTTCGGCGGCACGAAACCGTCGCGCCGCCAGCCGCTTGGCGTGGCCAGCAAACGCGCCAGCGGCGCGCCGAACGCGTCGGTTTGAATCCAGCGCGACTGCCCGCCCGCCTCGCCCTGCACCACCAGCAGCGACACCTGCTCCGCCGCGCCGGTTTCGTCCAGCCGCTCCAGCTTGAAACGGCGGCTCTCGCCCGCCGCCAGATGCGGCAAATCCTGCGGGGCGAAGGTGGCGCCGCAGGCGGCAAGCAGCAGCGCGGCGAGGAGGGGGAGGAGGCGTGTGGCGGGCATTTTCAGGTAGCCTTTGCGGGGTAAACGGAAGGAGGGATTATAGACGAAGCCGGAGGGAAACGGCGCAGTATGGCATGGCAAACGGCTGGTGCGGGAGCTTAGGCAACGCGGCGGCGGGCTGGCGAAAGGCTACCTGAAAACAGATTTGCGTTTTAGCTTCGCAGAAACTCAGCCTTGCTTCGCAAGACATCGTTTTCAGGTAGCCTTTTGCGCGGGCAGGCGGCTTAGGGTTCAGTTGGCACGGCGCAGGTAGGTGGCGAAGCGGGGGGTGCCTTTGGCGGTGAAGCCGCGGTATTTGTAGGTGATGCGGCTGCCGATGGGGGGCGGGTTGCGGCGGTCGGCGTCTTTGAAGCCGGAGCCGATGCGGAATTCGCCCAGCTCGTTGCGGCAGGACACGGCGCCGAGCAGACCGGTGTTGCGGCCTTTGCCTTCGTGGTGGGCGGTAACGGTGCATTCGGCGTCGTGGGCGCTTTTGAGCTTGAGCAGGTTGCTGCTGCGGCCGCCTTGGTAGGGGGTATCGGGGTTGCGCAGCATCACGCCTTCGCCGCCTTGGTTTTCGATTTGGCGCAGGAATTGGCGGGCGTGCTCGATATTGCGGGCGGGGGTTTGCGGGATGAGGGCGATGTTGGCGCGGGGGTGGGCGGCGAGGTGGCGCCGCACGAGTTCGAGGCGTTGATAGAGGTTGCCGGGGCTTGCGGGGCGTCGAAAACGTGCAGTTTGATGCCGCTCAATCGCTGCCGCTGCGGCGCACGGTGGCGGAAATCTGCTCGAAGGCGCCGTGCCGGCTGTAGAGTTCGCCGTCGAGCGGAAAGGGCGGGAAATCGCGAGTGAATCCGGCGGGCGGGGAAAAGGGGTGGCCTTGGCGGCTGATGAGTTTTTGCCCGTCCCAATAGGCGCGCACGCCGTCGAGCTTTTCGCTCATGGCCCAGCCGGCAATGTTTTGGCCGCTGTATTCTTTGGCGAGGATGAGATTGGGCGGTGCGGCGTGCAGGACGGGGGAAAGCAGGAGGGCGAAGATGAGGAGGAGGCGTTTCATGGCGGGATGGTTGGGGTGGGATGGGGTGCTTGGGTTGAGGCTACCTGAAAAATGGTTTGCGGGTTTAGCTTCGCAGAAACTTGTTTTGCTCGGTTTAACTTCGTTGAAGCGGTGCTTTAGCTTCGCAGAAACTCAGCCTTGCTTCGCAAGACATCGTTTTCAGGTAGCCTTTATGTTTTGTAAGGCCACAGGATAAACGATTCGCTGCCCACCAACTCTTTGATTAAGGCGCCGGGATTGGCGCACAGGCTGAGGTTAATACTGCGGGCAAAGCGTTGGCCGGGGCGGCGGGCATGCAATTTGAAAAACACGTAACGCGGATGCCCGGAGCTTTTGAGCTCGTAAACCCCGCCGCGGAAACTGCACGCTTGGCGATTGTAGGTTTGCCGCACCCGCCCGAATGCGCCATACAAAATCAGCTCGCCGGGCGTGATTTTGGCGAAGCGGCGCGTGGTGAGGCCGAACCACCAGCTTTCGGTGAGCCACAGCCAAAACAGAGCGAAGGGCGGCAGCAGGATAAGTTCGGGGATAAGGTCGACTATTATCAGCAGAGCCATCAGCAGGAAGGCCAGCAGTACGCCGCCCGCCAGCGTGGCGGCAGCCATCGCTATCATGCCGATCCAAGAGACGGTATATACCGTGCCGCCGCGCTGTTTGCACACCCCACCGCGCCGCCGGGTATAGGCCTAAATATAGCCGGAAATATAGTTGGGCGGAACGGCGGTGTCATGGCATTTGGGCAACTGCGCTTGGGGGAACGGTGGCGCGGCAGGCGCTGGGCGCGAGATTTGCTGCTGCGGTAGTTTGGAGGGTGGCTCATGGTTGGGCGGAAAGATGATAGTTGGTTTGGAGGCTACCTGAAAGTGCAGCTTAAGTTAGCCGCAGGCCTCACCCAGCAAAGGAGGATAGCAATGTTGGATTTCGCACTCAAGCAACTTGCTGCATTTGCTGTCCAATCCGCTGGCCGTGCAGAATGGGTTTTAATCTATTCTTTCCCAGTTAAAATCCGGGTCGGTAGCAGGAATATGCCCTAATTTGAAATATTCAGCGGCACAACGGAATGCCAGCTCCCGATGAATGATATATTTTGCCTCGAATAGTCCGTATTGCCCACCGGCATTTAATTTCACCAATGGCGAGGGTGCCGTTTCAAGCGTGAGGTTAAACAGCACATCGTTTTCTTCGCCAGTTACCACGTATTTCCCATTGCCGCCGACCACCATCAGATAACTGTTGCCGGTGCTTAAATTGGCCAGCGTATGCTTGTTGGTGTCTAATTTTTCCAAAATGGACAATAATTCGGCCTCCGAAGAAATATTGAAAATTCTTTCTTGGCATCTAATGCCCATCCATTCGTCTAAAACGATTTCCATAAATTATTTGTTTGGCCTGTTTTCAGGAAACGCAGCTTGAGTTAGCTGCAGGCGTTACCCAAGCTGTGCGCTGTTGAAGGCTACCTGAAATTTTTCAGGTAGCCTTTACCATGCCGTGCGCTTTAAGACGAAGCCAGCGCGGTCAGCGGCACGGCGAGCAGGGTTTCGGCGCTGCCGCCGATGCGTTCGGCGCAGGCGTAGGCCTGGGGCAGCACGTAGGCGAGGTAGGCGCGGGCGATGTGCTGCTGGGCTTGGCAGAATTCGCTGCCGAAGCGTGCTTCGCTTTCCGGGCTGCGGGCGGCGAGGAAGTTTTTGGCTAGGGCGGCGGCGCCGAGGGTGAGGGCGGTTTGGTTGAGGAAGGCGTCGGCGTGAACGGCAGTGGCGGCGTGGTTGGCTTCGTGCTGTTGCAGCAGGCTGGCCACGCTGCGTTCGGCCAGCGCCAGGGCGCGGTTTAGCGGCTCGGCGGCAGAGGGCTCGATGGCGGCGAGCTCGTTGGCGGTTTGCTGGGCTTCGGCAAGCAGGCTGCGCACGAGGGCGCCTTTGTCGGCCACGGTTTTGCGAGCGAGGTCGGCGGCTTGCACGCCGTTGGTGCCTTCATAAATGGCGGTGATGCGCACGTCGCGCACGAGCTGTGCCACGCCGGTTTCTTCGATGTAGCCGGCGCCGCCGAACACTTGCATGGCGAGGTTGGACAATACCGTGCCGTTGTCGCTGCACCAGGCTTTGACGATGGGGATGAGGTAGTCGAGCCGGCTGCGGGCGGCTTTTTTGCCGGCGGGGTCGGGGTGTTGGTGGGAGGCGTCGAGCGCGGCGGCGGCTTGGATATACAGGGCGCGCTGGGCGGCGAGGGTGGCTTTCTGCTGGATGAGCATGCGTGCCACGTCGGGGTGGTGGATGATGGCGAGCGGGCTGCCGTCGGGGGCGCTGCCTTGGATGCGCTCGTGGGCGTAGGCGAGGGCGAGCTGGTAGGCGGCTTCGGCCACGGCGTGCCCTTCTATGCCCACGCCGAGGCGGGCGTGGCTCATCATGGTAAACATGTATAAGAGGCCGCGCCCGGCTTTGCCGATGAGATAGCCTTCGGCTTCGTCGAACTGCATCACGCAGGTGGGGCTGGCGTGGATGCCCATTTTGTGTTCCAGCGCGGTGGCGTGCACGCTGTTGCGCGCGCCGAGGCTGCCGTCGGGGTTGACCTTGTATTTGGGCACGATAAACAGGGAGAGGCTTTTGATGCCGGAGGTAGTGCCGGGCAGGCGGGCGAGCACGAGGTGGATGATGTTTTCGGCGAGCTCGTGTTCGCCCCAGGTGATGAAGGTTTTCTGGCCGCTGATACGGTAGCTGCCGTCTTCCTGCGGCACGGCTTTGGTGGCCACTTGGGCGAGGTCGGTGCCGGCCTGGGGCTCGGTGAGGTTCATGGTGCCGCTCCAGAGGCCTTGGCTCATTTTGGGCAGGAAGGTTTGCTTCTGCTCTTCGGAGCCGTGGCAGGCGATGGTTTCCACCGCGCCCACGGTGAGCATGGGCATGAGGGAGAGGGCGAGGTTGCCGCAGTAGTACATTTCTTCGCACACGGCGGAGAGGATGGCGGGCAGGCCTTGGCCGCCGTATTCGGCGGGGGCGCGCAGGCCGGCCCAGCCAGCTTCGCAGAAGGCTTGGTAGGCGGCGGCGAGGTCTGGATGGGTGACGACCTTGCCGTTTTCCAGGCGCGCGCCGTGCAGATCGCCGGTGCGGCTGGTGGGCAGGAACACTTCTTCGCTGAATTTGGCGGCTTCTTCGATGATGGCGGCGGCGGTGTCTTCGTCGATGCCGCTTTCGGCATACCATTGGATGATGTCGGCGAGGTTGCCGTGGGTATGCAGGGAAAACAGCAGTTCGTTTACGGGGGCGCGGTAGGACATGGGGAGCTCCTTTGTATGGGGAATGGGATGGGATTGCCCTTAGCATAGCAAATCGGCAGGGGCTTGGGTATGGCGCAGGCGGGGTTTGTGCGGCGGGATTGATGGGCGGCAAAAAGGCTACCTGAAAACTGTTTTTCGTTTTTCAGGTAGCCTTTTGTGTGGCAGCGGGCAGAGATGGCTTGCCGGGTATGAATACCGGCTCCCGTTTTCAGGTAGCCTCTCACACGCCCAAGAGCGGCACGATAATCGGGGCGAGGAAGGAAGTGAGGATACCGTTGAAGATGAGGCCGAGGGTGGCGTAGGCGGCGAAGTGGCCGCTGATTTCCAAGCTGGCGGCGATGCCGATGGCGTGCGAGGCGGTACCTTGCGCGATGGAATGGGAAATGCGGTTGCGGATGTGGCTGTGGCGCAGGAGCCAGAAGCCGATAAATTGGCCGGTGAGGCCGGCCAGCAGCACGGCGGCCACGGTAACGGCGGGCACGCCGCCCAGCACATGCGTGATTTCCAGCGCAATCGGCATGGTAACGGATTTGGCGGCCAGCGCCTGCGTAACTTCGTGCCCCGCGCCCAGCCAGTGGGCAAACAGCACGCCGGTGATGATGCCCACCACGCTGCCCACCACCTGCGAGGCGGCAATCGGCAGCCATTGCGTGCGGATGCGCGGCCATTGCTGATACATCGGCACGGCCAGGCACACGATGGCCGGTTGCAGCCAGAAGCCCACCATGCGGCCGGTTTGCATGAAGGTGTCGTAGCTGATGCCGCAGAGTTTCAGGTAGCCGATCACCAAAACCGTGCTCACCATCAGCGGGTTGGCCAGCGGGCTGCCACTGCGCAGGCGGATGAGCAGGCTGAGTCGGTACACGCCGAGCATGAGCAGAATCAGTACGATGGGGTTGGCGGCGAGCTCTTTCATTGCCGTTTCCTCAGGATTTCGTGTGTTTTGGCGCTGGAGAGCAGCACCAGGATGGTGCTGGCCAGCGTGGCCAACACAATCGACCAAAAATCCAGCACCACGATGGAGAAGTAGTCCATCAGCGCCACGCAGGCGGGAATCATCAGCAGCATCATGTGCTGCATGAGGAATTCGGTGAGCGGCTTGAGCCAGGTGTCTTTCACCCAGCCGGCTTGGAGCAGGCCGAACAAAATCAGCAGGCCGGCAATGCTGGCGGGGAGCTTGAGGTGGGTGAAGTGCAAAAACACTTCGCCTGCGGCCAGGCAGGCGAAAACGATGATGAGCGCGCGTAACATGGTTACTTGCCTAGGGGAAATAGTTTGAGAAGGGGCGGGATTATACACCGATGATTGGCGGGCGAGGAGGCAGCTTAAAGTAGATAAGAGCGCCCGATGGCGCTTGGTTTGCGGTAAGGCAAAATTTTAGGACTGCATGGTGAGGCCAAATCTGGCCAAGATGAAAGGCTACCTGAAAAACGCAATCCAGTTTTCAGGTAGCCTTTATTGTTTGCACCAGCAAGCGGCCGATCAATAGCCCAAGCGCTGGCAGATGGTGGAGGAGAGGCCGGCTTGGTTTAGGGTGTAGAAATGCAGGCCGGGGGCGCCGTGGCGCAGTAGACGGGCGCACATTTCGGTTACCACATCGAGCCCAAGGGCTTTGATGGAGGCGGTGTCGTCGGCGTAGGATTGCAGCTTGAGCCGCAGCCAGCGCGGGATTTCGGCGCCGCACATATCGGCGAAGCGGGCGAGCTTGGAGAAGTTGGCAATCGGCATGATGCCGGGCACGATGGGGATGTCCACGCCGCGGCCGCGCACATCGTCGAGGAAGCGGAAGTAGGCGTCGGCGCTGAAGAAGAATTGGGTGATGGCGGAATCGGCACCGGCTTTTACTTTGCGCACGAAGCTTTGGATGTCGTCTTCGGCGCTGCGCGATTGCGGGTGGTATTCGGGATAGGCGGCCACTTCGATGTGGAACCAGTCGCCGAATTGGCGGCGCACGAGCTCGACCAGCTCGTTGGCGTGGTGCAGGCCGGTGGTGCCCAGGCCCATGCCGGAGGGGATGTCGCCGCGCAGGGCGACCATGTGGCGGATGCCCATGTTTTTGTATTCTTGCAGCAGCTCGGTGAGCTCGCCGGCATCGAGGCCCACGCAGGGGATGTGGGGGGCGGCGGCCATGCCTTCGGCGAGGATGTCGCGGATGGTTTGCATGGTGCCTTCGCGGGTGGTGCCGCCAGCACCGGAGGTGCAGGAGAAGAATTCGGGCTGGTATTGGGCGAGCTGCTTGCGGGTGATTTTCTGCTTTTCGCGGCCTTCGGGGGTACGGGTGGGGAAGAATTCGAAGCTGAGGGTGTTGTTTTGCATGGCGGTGGGATAAGGGCGGTAAAGGGCGATACGGTAGCGGGCGACGGGGGTTTAGGCAAGGGCGGCGGGCTGAAAAATCGGCATCGGGCGATGAATGGGATTCATGCAGGTTGGATGCGGGCTGGGGTGCGGAAACGGATAACTGGTTTTCTAGAAAAGAGTTTTTTGCTTGATATGCGTGTGGAGCAAGAGAAAGAGGAAACAGGCTACCTGAAAAATATTTTTCAGGTAGCCTGTTGGCTTGCTGCTTAAGAAAGCTTAGTTTTTATCTTGATCCACCAGT
Organism: Eikenella sp. Marseille-P7795; assembly: GCF_916618725.1. Classification (NCBI taxonomy): domain Bacteria; kingdom Pseudomonadati; phylum Pseudomonadota; class Betaproteobacteria; order Neisseriales; family Neisseriaceae; genus Eikenella; species Eikenella sp. Marseille-P7795. The sequence goes on from NZ_CAKAJZ010000001.1 coordinate 607,684, forward strand.
TTGTTTTTGGCGATCCAGGGCATCATGCCGCGCAGCTGGGCACCGACTTTTTCAATTTGATGGTCGGCGGTGAGGCGGCGGCGGGCGGTCATGCTCGGATAGTGGGTGGCGCCTTCAAGGATGAACATTTTGGCGTATTCGCCGGTTTGGATGCGTTTCAAAGCATTGCGCATGGCTTCGCGAGATTGGTCGTTAATCACTTCCACGCCAGTAACGTATTCGCCGTATTCGGCGTTGTTGGAAATGGAGTAGTTCATGTTGGCGATGCCGCCTTCGTAGATCAAATCCACGATGAGCTTCATTTCGTGCAGGCATTCGAAGTAGGCCATTTCGGGCGCGTAGCCGGCTTCCACCAGGGTTTCGAAGCCGGTTTTGATCAGCTCCACCACGCCGCCGCACAATACGGCCTGCTCTCCGAAGAGGTCGGTTTCGGTTTCTTCGCGGAAGTTGGTTTCGATCACGCCACCTTTGGTGCCGCCGTTGGCTGCGGCATAAGAGAGGGCGATGTCGCGGGCTTTGCCGCTTTTATCCTGATACACGGCAATCAGCGAGGGCACGCCGCCGCCTTTGAGAAACTCGCTGCGCACGGTGTGGCCGGGGCCTTTGGGGGCAATCATCACCACGTCTAAATCTTCGCGCGGCACGATTTGGTTGTAGTGTACGTTGAAGCCGTGGGCGAAGGCGAGCACGGCGCCCTGCTTGAGGTTCGGCTCGATTTCGGCGCGATACACGGCGGGCTGGTTTTCATCGGGCAGCAGAATCATCACCACGTCGGCTTTTTTGGTGGCTTCGGCCACAGGCAGCACTTCAAAGCCGGCGGCTTCGGCCTTTTTCCAAGAGCCGCCCTGGCGCAGGCCCACCACCACGTTCACGCCGGAATCTTTCAGGTTGGCGGCGTGGGCGTGGCCTTGCGAACCGTAGCCGATGATGGCCACGGTTTTGCCTTTGATGAGGGAGAGGTCGGCGTCTTTGTCGTAATACACTTTCATGGGGAATCCTTTTCTGTATTCGGAAATCAAATAAACGGGATACGGGAAGTCGGCAGGCCGGCCGTGCTGCGGAATAATCGGGCTTGTGGCCGTTTGGGCGGGCGGCACGGGAGCGGGTAGGTGAGGCGCTGTCGCATAGGTGGGGCATACTACCCGATTTTTGACAGATTGGCAGCTTTTTGGACAAAATTTTTAGAAATCGGCAAAAAAGTTTGCTCTGAATAGATTATTTTAGACAAATTGTCTTGTTGTTGAGGATTTGCCGCGATGAAAGGCTACCTAAAATCTACGGATGCCCCGCAAACGGCATCATCATAGGAAGCAGGCGGTGCTTTGGTTATAATGCCGGCCTGATTCTGTTTGATAAGGCCTCGCCATGAGCCAACAAGAACTCGGCCTGATTTTTCTGCCTGCCGGCGTGTTTTTTATGTGTTTTGCCGGGCTGTGGCAGCTTTATGTGATGCTCACCGAAAGCTACACGCTCAACCGCTTTAAAGATAAGCAGCTGGTGTGGGCGGTGTCGCTGCTGTTTTTCAGCTTCAGCCTCGGCGTGTATTGGCTCTGCCCGAACGCGCGCAAGAAGGGCATCGTGTTTGCCGTGCTGGCCGTGGGCGGCGCGGCGATGTATGTGCTGGCGCGGCGCTGGCTGCCGTTTGCCAAATAGGCCGGCGGTTTTTAACTGCGTTGAAGCTGGCGCTTTCAGGTAGCCTGCGGGCAAGATGTAGGCTACCTGAAAACGTTGGCTTCCACACAGTGAAACCCATTTCGGCCAAGCCGACCCTCCACCCACAGACACCCCGCCATGCTGCCCCACACCGCCAAAACCCTGCTGCTGTTCCTGCTCACCGCGCTGGCGGAAATCGTCGGCTGCTGGCTGCCCTATTTGTGGCTGCGGCAGGGCAAAAGCGCCTGGCTGCTGCTGCCTGCCGCCGCGAGCCTGTCGCTGTTTGCCTACCTGCTCACCCTGCATCCGGCCGCCAGCGGGCGGATTTATGCCGCATACGGCGGGGTGTATATCGTTACCGCGCTGTTTTGGCTGCGTTTTGCCGACGGCGTGTTGCCCAAGGCGAGCGACTGGCTGGGCGCCACCCTGTGTTTGTGTGGCGCGGCGGTGATCATGTGGGGCGGCCGCGCGTGAAACCTTGTTTCCCCAGCGAATTTCCATTTTCAGGTAGCCCAACATGAGCAAACCCCACTATCCCGTTACCCCCGCCATCCGCTTTCTGCGCGAGCACCACATCGCCTACGAGCCGCACCTCTATCCCTATATCGAGCACGGCGGCACCGCCCAGCCCGCCGAATGCCTCGGCGTGGACGAACACGCCGTGATCAAAACCATCGTGCTGGAAAACGAGCACAAACAAGGCCTCATCGTGCTGATGCACGGCGACCGCCACATCTCCACCCGCCAGCTCGCCCGCCACCTCGGCATGAAGCACATCGAGCCCGCCACGCCCGAGCAGGCCAATAAATGGACGGGCTACCTGGTGGGCGGCACCAGCCCATTCGGCTGCAAAACCGCGCTGCCGGTGTATGCCGAACGCAGCATCTGGGATTTGCCCGCGCTCTACATCAACGGCGGCAAACGCGGCTTCCTGGTGGCCGTGCCGCCCGCCGCGCTGGAGAGCTTGGGCGCGCAGGCGGTGGACGTGGCGGTGGATTAGCCGGCGCTTGGTGGGCATAGGAAAGGCTACCTGAAAAAGTTCAGGTAGCCTTTTAATTTTGAAGGTTTCAGGCAACACGTTAGCCAAGCAATTCTTTTTTCTTTTTATCAAATTCCTCTTGGGTCAGTATCCCCTGATCCAGCAGATTCTTGAATTTTAAGATCTCATCAGCGGTAGATAAATGAGAAGAAACAGGTTGGGAGTGTAAGTTAGCTAATTCTTCCTTAGCCTTATTTACTGCATTTACAAACGGAACCAGTGTCTGTTTCGTGACGCCAGTTATTCCCATACGAGAAGCACCGTCCCAGATATCAATTTCGCCTAGCAGAAGTCCTTTTTTATAGCTTATTGAATTAATTTTTTCTAATGGTATTTCTACTTGTTTTAACCCAAATATCATGCCTTTATCTAAGAAAATGACTCGCTTATTAGTAGAAACAATCAACCATGTATTTCCATCCAATAAACCTGATGTTGCATAAGTAATTATTTCATCATCATGTATGATGTTAGGAAGTTCTTTTACTTCTTTTTTTGTTCCAAAAAAGTCTATAGCACCACAGTCTGTCAGCATCTGTTGGATTTCTTCTTGGCTTCTCATGATTATCTCCACTATAGTTAATTAAGATGAGCCAAAAGCATAGCATGGCTGATATAAAAGTTAAAGCATCCTTAATATTTGCTAGATAATGTTAAGGGGAAAGATGAAAACACAAAAAGGCTACCTGAAAAATGGTTTGAAACATTTTCAGGTAGCCTTTTTGGGATGTTGCAACGGTGTGAAGGCTTAACGCGAATGCCGTGCCAGCCACTCGCGGGCTTCGGCCATATCGGCGGCGATTTGCGCTTGCAGCTCGGGCAGGCCGGGGAATTTTTGCTCGTCGCGCAGTTTGTGCAGGAAGTCGATGCACAGGCGCTGGCCGTATAGGTTTTCCGCAAAATCAAAGAGGTGCACTTCCAGCTTCTGCGTGGGCAGGTCGGACACGGTGGGGTTGAGCCCGAAGCTGGCCACGCCGGGGCGGCTGCCGAATGCGCCGTGTGCGGCCACGGCAAACACGCCGCCGAGCGGGTAGCGGTGCGGGGGCAGGTGGATATTGGCGGTGGGGCTGCCGATAGTGCGGCCGAGCTTGGCGCCGTGCTTCACGCGGCCGATGAGCGAATAGCGGTGACCGAGCAGGCTTTCGGCGTAGGCGAGGCGGCCTTCGCTCAGGGCTTGGCGCACCAGGGTGCTGCTGGCGCGCACGTCTTGCACCATCACGGAGGGGGTGCTTTCTGTTTGCATTTCGGGGCGGCGGCGCAGGAGCTCGATATCGCCTTGGCGGCCGGCGCCGAAGCGGAAGTCGTCGCCGATGAGCAGGTAGCGGGTGTTCAGCTGGCCGAACAGCAGGTTTTGGATAAAATCGGGCGCGGGCATGGCGGAGAGCTCGGCGTTGAAACGCAGCACCCACACGGCGTCGAGGCAGCCGGTATCGCGCAGCAGGCGCAGTTTTTCGCGAAGGGGGCTGAGGCGGAAGGGCTGTTCCACGCCGCGCCGCCGGCTGAAAAATTCCTGCGGCTGCGGCTCGAACACGATGGCCACGGCGGCCAGGCCGCGCGCATCGGCTTCTTGGCGCAGGCGTTCGAGGATGTGGCGGTGGCCGAGGTGGACGCCGTCGAAGTTGCCGATGGTTACGGCGCTGCCGCGCGGGTGCGGCAGAAACGCGGTGTTGCCGAAGCGGATGTTCATGGGATGTGGCGGGGAAACGAAAAGGGCGTATTGTAGCGGGAAGGACGGCGGAAAGCATCCGCTGTGGCGGGAAAGATTGAGGCTACCTGAAAATAAATTCAGGTAGCCTTTGGTTTGATGCGCGGGGATTAGCGGCGCACGTGGCGGCGCACGCAGGTTTCGGTGGAGGCGCGCATGCGGCGTTCAAACACGGGGTCGTTGCCGGTGCGGTCGTATTGCTCGAGCGTGCGTTTCCATTGGGCGGCGGGGTATTGCTTGGCGGTTTCGTCGAAGGTGCAGCCGCACAGGGTGGTGGCCATCGAGCGGTTTAGGGTGCTGCCGCCGGAAGTGGCAGACTGCACGCAGGAGGACACGAATTCGCTGCGCATCTGCTGCACGGTTTTGGCGGAAGCGGCAGGGGCAAGCACGGCGGCCAGCAGGGCGGCGGCAAACAGAGTTTTCTTCATGGGGTTTCCTTTTTGGGTTGCGGGATGAAACGAAAGAGACCACATTTTGCCGATACTTAGGGGGAATGTCTATCGGTTTTTAGTACAAATATCGGGCATGAATGCCCAAGCTGCAGCGGCATGAAAAGGCTACCTGAAAAATATCCTGCCCTTTTGGCGGCTTATTTTTCAGGTAGCCTTTTGCGCGGCAGGTATTGCCCATCCATCTATGGCGGCTCACATTTCCAGCGGGTCGATGTCCACCGACCATCTGGCGGCGGCAAACTGCCGTGCCAGCGCGGCGAGTGCCTGCTGCCAGAGGGACACTTGGCGGTGCAGGGCTTTGCGGCTGGGGCTTTCGAGGAACACCTGCGCGCGTTCGCGGCCGGCGAGCCGGGCCAGCAGCATGGGCACGGGGCCGAGGCAGAGCACTTCGGCCGCTTCGCTTTCCCCGTTTTGGCGAAACTCACTGCGTTCGTTTTCAGGTAGCCCTTGCTGAGCCACCCACTCGGCGGCCAGGCGCAAGAGTTCCAACGCATCGGCCATATTGGCGGCGTCGGCGCGGACGGCGGCGGTGTGGGCGAAGGGCGGCATATCGAAACTTTCTCTCTCGGCCAGTTCGGCTTCAGCGAAGGCGGGGTAGTCTTGCCGCAGGAGGGATTGGTACACGCGGTGCTCGGGCAGGCGGGTTTGGATAAACACGCGGCCGGGCAGCTCGGCGCGTCCGGCACGCCCGGCCACCTGCATCAGCTCGGCAAACAGGCGCTCGGGGGCGCGGAAGTCGGCGCTATAAAGGCTGCCGTCGGCGTTGAGCACCAGCACCAGGTTCAGGCGGGCGAAATCGTGGCCTTTGGCCAGCATCTGCGTGCCCACCAAAATGTCCACGCCGTTTTCGGCAATGCGCTGGTAGAGCCGCTGCCAGTCGCCTTTGCGCGCCACGCTGTCTCTGTCCACACGCTCGATTTTGGCTTCGGGCAGCTGCGCGCGCAGGGCTTCTTCCACCCGTTGCGTGCCGATGCCCACGGCGGTGAGGTCTTGGTTGCCGCAGCTGGGGCATTTTTTCGGAATGGGCACGGCCAGGCCGCAGTGGTGGCAGCGCAGCTGGCGGGCGCGCTGGTGCAGCACCAGCTTGGCCGAGCAGTGCGGGCAGCCGAAGGTGTGGCCGCAGTCGCCGCAAAACAGGGTGGGGGCGAAGCCGCGCCGGTTGAGGTACACCATGCTCATGCCGCCTGCGGCGTGGTTTTGCCGCAAGAGCTTGAAGGCGGCGGGGCAGAAGCCTTGATCCAGCGGCTCGCGGCGGATGTCGATGAGGCAGATTTCGGGCAGGCGGGCGGCGGCACGGGCGCGCTGCGGCAGGCTGAGCAGGCGGTAGGCACCGCTTTTCGCTTTGTGCCAGCTTTCCAGAGAGGGCGTGGCGCTGCCCAGCATAATCGGGCAGCCGGCCTGCCGCGCGCGCCACACGGCCAAATCGCGGGCGTGGTAGCGCAGCTCGCTGTCTTGCTTAAACGAAGCGTCGTGCTCTTCGTCCACCACAATCAGCCCCAAATCCGGCAGCGGCGTGAACACCGCCAGCCGCGTGCCCACCACCAGGCGGACTTGCCCGCACATGGCTTTCAGGTAGCCTTGGGTGCGCTCGCCGGCGGCGGTTTGGCTGTGCAGCACGGCGGTGGGCACCTCGGCAAAACGCTGTTGCAATCGGGCGATGAGCTGCGGCGTGAGGCTGATTTCCGGCAGCAGGAACAGCACTTGCCTGCCAGCAGAGAGCGCGGCGGCCATGGCTTCGAAATAGGTTTCGGTTTTGCCGCTGCCGGTGATGCCATGCAGCAGGAAGGGGGCGAAGCCCTGCGCCTGCGCCACCGCATCGGCGGCGGCCTGCTGCCCGGGGTTGAGCGGCACGGGCGAAGGCGGAATCGGCAGGCGGGCGGGGGCAACGGGCGTTTCGGCGGCGAGCCAGCCCTGCGCCTGCCAGGCGGCCAGTTGCACGGCGGCTTGCGGCGCAATGGCGCGGGCGGCGCTCCGGCTCAAGGGCGCGGCCAGCAAGGCCTGCCACAGCGCGGCCTGGCGGCGGTGGCGCGGCGGCGGCGTGGGCTGCTGCCGCCCCAATTCAGTGAGCGCAAACCACGGCTCGGGCGGCGGCAGCGGGCAGGGCTTGGCTTCGCGCAGGCCGGCCGGCAGCGCGGTGAAGGCGGTTTGGCCGATGGAGTGGTGATAATAGCGGGCGGTGAATTCGATGAGCTCGCGCCAGGCGGCGGGCAGCGGCGGCTCGTTTGCAAACACCTGCGCCAGCGGCAAGATTTTGGCGGGATCGATTTCCGGCGCTGCGCACGCGCCCCACGCGATGCCGGCCACGGTTTTGCCGCGAAAGGGCACGGCCACGCGCGTACCGGGCGCGGGAATGCGGTCGGCGCGGTAGGTGAGCAGCTTGTCGAGCGGCACGTTGAGGGCAACTTGGCAGTAGGGCACGGCAATGGGAGGCGGGGAGGGAGACGGCGGGTATTGTACCTGAAACGGCGGCGGCAGATTTCAGCCAGCCTCTTGGGTCGGCAGCCGAGCGGGCGTATCATGCAGGCGAAGCCTAGGCTACCTGAAAAATGTGCAACGCTTTTGGCTGCGCCCAAACATTTTTCAGGTAGCCTTCAACCCCACAGCAGCAAGGAAAGCGCCATGCCCGCCACACTCGAAACCATCCAAGCCGACATCACCACGCTGGCGGTGGACGCCATCGTAAACGCCGCCAACTCCTCGCTGCTCGGCGGCGGCGGGGTGGACGGGGCGATACACCGTGCCGCCGGGCCGCAGCTTTTGGCCGAGTGCCGCACGCTGGGCGGCTGCCTGCCGGGCGAAGCCAAAATCACCCGGGGCTACCGCCTGCCCGCGCGATGGGTGGTGCACACCGTCGGCTCGGTGTGGCGCGGCGGGCGGCACGGAGAAGCGGCGCTGCTGGCCGCGGCCTATGCCCGCTCGCTCCGGCTGGCCGCCGCGCACGGCGCCAAGAGCATCGCCTTCCCCTGCATCAGCACCGGCGTGTACGGCTATCCCGCAGACGAGGCGGCGGAAATCGCCGTGCAGGCCGTGCGCGACACGCTGGCGCAATGCCCGCAGGTGGCGCGCGTGGTGTTTTGCTGCTTTTCGGCGCAGGATGCGGCGCGCTATCGGCGGCTGTTGGCGGCTGTTGGCGGCTACCTGAAAAATGTTTGGGCGCAGCCAAAAGCGTTGCGCATTTTTCAGGTAGCCCTTTGCTTGGCCGCAGGCCGGATTCTGGAATCCGCCATGCCCAATGGTTTAAAATCACTATAGCGAATCAAATTGGCTTTCGATACCAGGCAGCGAGCCGCAGACAGTACAGAGGAGTACGGCAAGGCGAGCTAACGCCGTAGCGAAAGTTAAGTTGGTTCGCTATAAGCCATTCCCCACCCGCAAAAGGAGTTCTGCCATGACCCAACCGCAAAGCGCCCTGTCGCACGTTTCCCTCGGCACCAATCAATTCGAGCGGGCCGCCGCCTTTTATGATGCCGCGCTCGCCCCGCTGGGCATCCGCCGCGTGCTGGATTTGAGCGAACACCGCGCCATCGCCTATGGCCGCGCCTTCCCCGAATTCTGGATTCAGGCGCCGCACGACGGGCAGCCCGCGCAAACCGCCAACGGCGTGCACATCGCCTTTTTGGCGGAAAACAATGCGCAGGTGGACGCCTTCTACGCCGCCGCCCTCGCCCACGGCGCCCAGCCCGACGGCGCGCCCGGCAAACGCCCGCACTACGGAGAAGCCTACTACGGCTGCTTTGTGCGCGATTTAGACGGGCACAAAATCGAAGCGATGGCTTGGAACGAGTAGATTTGCTGGAAATTTGCTGGAAAAGAGAGGCTACCTGAAAAGTTCAGGTAGCCTTTTGTTTGGCTGGGGCGGGCAAGGCTGCCTGAAAGCGTAAGCTTCAACGCAGTCAAAACGCCGTGCAGCGGAGTTTCTGCGAAGCTAAAAAGTATCGGCAGGCCGGAGGGAAGCAGTAAGCCGCGGGCTTGTGTTGGGAACGGATGGGAAGGTTGAAGGGCAACCTGCTGGTTTGCCTGACGGCGGCGCTAGGGCTGGATAAAGCGCCATTCGCCGGGTTGCAGGCCTTGGCAATCCCAATCGCCGAAGCGCAGGCGGTGCAGGGCTTCCACTCGGTTGCCGGCGGCGGCCACCATGCGTTTGACTTGGTGGTATTTGCCTTCGGTGAGGGTGAGCAGCAGGCTGTGCGGGCTTTCGAGCTCGGCTGCGGCGGCGGCCACGGTTTCGTTATCGTCGTGCAGCAGCACGCCTTGGCGCAGGGTGGCGCACAGTTCTTCGCCGGCGGGATGTTTGAGGGTGGCGCGGTAGAGCTTGGCCACGTGTTGTTTGGGCGAGGTTTGGCGGTGGTTGAAGGCGCCGTCGTTGGTGAGGAGCAGTACGCCGGTGGTGTCGGCGTCGAGGCGGCCGACGGCTTGGGGCCCGGTGGCGCGGAGGTGATCGGGCAGCAGGGAGAAGATGCTGGGGTAGTCGCGCGGTTTGTGGGAGGTTTCGTAGCCGGCGGGCTTGTGCAGCAGGATGTAATAATACGGCAGGGGGATGACGGCGAGCGCTTCGCCGTCGATGGCGAGGCTGTGCACTTGGGTGGGCTCGATTTCGGCGGCGGGGTGTTCGGCGGGAGCGCCGTTGATGGCGATGCGGCCTTGTTCGATAAGCTGGCGGCATTGTTTGCGGCTGCCGATGCCTTGGGCTTGGAGGTATTTGGTGAGCTGCATGGTTGGGCGGGGGATGAGTGTGGGATTCGGGATGATAGCACAGGGTTTCAGGTAGCCTTTGGGGCTACCTGAAAAATGGGGATTGGGGTTGCTGCTTGCTTGGCTTCAAGGCGCAGTTTCCATACCACATAGCGGACGGAGCGGATGACTACCCAGCCCCAGATAACGAAAAGCGGGGGTGCCCAGAAGTCTTTAGGCAAGCCGGCAAGTGGAGTTTTCTGAATTTGGTAGATGGCTGTTATGCCAAAAAGTGAGGCGATTAAGGAAAAGATGTCTTGGATGCCGTAGGGCATATATTTGGTTTTATTATCTTCTTCCGGAAACAACATTGCTGGAATGAAAAGTTTGAACAAGAGAAGCAGTGTGGTGATAAGAGCAGCGGTCGGAGCAATTAGGAATATCCATACCATAGCATCGTTGTGGTTTGATGCTTCTACGGATAATGCGGCAAGGATGTGCCAAGTAAAGATGAAATTAGCGACGACAGCAGCAATAGAGACGATGGTTACGGCAACGATTGCCAAGCCATAACCAAAAGACTGAAGGTCAGAATAAGAACCGGATTGCTTCATTTTTCGCTCCCCGAAAATCAAAGGCTACCTGAAAAATAGTTTTCAGGTAGCCTTCATCTTACTGCGCCCTTAGAAAATCTGCCACACGAAGAAAATCAGCGTGTGCAGGATAAACAGCGGCACGAGGATACCGAACGACCACATCATGTAGCCGAAGAAGCCGGGCATGGGCACTTTGCGCTGTTCGGCGATAGCCTTCACCATGAAGTTTGGCGCGTTGCCGATGTAGCTGAGTGCGCCCATAAACACCGAGCCCATGGAGATGGCCAAAAGCGAGTGGAACAGGTGGCCGGTCATCAGCGCCTGCGCGTCGCCGCCGGCCATGTTGAAGAACACGAGGTAGGTGGGCGCGTTGTCCAAAAAGGCGGAGAGCATGCCGGTCATCCAGAAATACATGGTGTTGATCGGGTTGCCCGCAGCGTCGTGCACCAGCGCAATCAGCGGGGCGAAGGGGCCGCTCTCGCCGGCTTGCAGCATGGCGAGCACGGGGGCGATGGTGATGAAAATGCCGAGGAAGAGCTTACCCACTTCGGCAATCGGCCCCCAGTTGAATTCGTTGCCGGCGCGCACCTGCTTGGGCGTGATCAGCAGCGAGGTGATGCCCAGCGCCACCAAAATCACGTCGCGGGCGAGGTTTTGCAGGGCGTAGTGCGTGCCGAGGATTTCCAAGCCGGGGTGTTCGGGCTTCCAAATGCCGGACATCATCACGGCTGCCACCACGCCGCCCAAGAGCAGGAAGTTCCATTTGCCCATGAGCTTGATTTTTTCCGGCGGGCTGTCGGGGCTCGGGTCTTTGGCAAGGATTTCGTCGGTCTGGGCGAAGTAGTGGCGGTCGAGGAAGTAGAACACGGTGAGCAGCACGGCGGCGCTAATCAGCACCGGCGGCAGCATGTGCTCCACCGTCCACATGAAATCCACGCCTTTCAAAAAGCCGAGGAAGAGGGGCGGGTCACCCAGCGGGGTGAGGCCGCCGCCGATATTGGCCACCAGGAAGATGAAAAACACCACCACATGCACGCGGTGCTTGCGGTTGTCGTTGGCTTTCAGGATGGGGCGGATCATCAGCATGGCGGCGCCGGTGGTGCCCATCACGGAGGCCAGCAGCGTGCCGATGGCGAGCAGGGCGGTGTTCAGGCACGGGCTGCCGTGCAGGTTGCCCCACACCAGGATGCCGCCGGAAATGGTGTAGAGCGCCCACAGCAGCAGGATAAACGGAATGTATTCGGCCACCAGGGCGTGCACGAGCACGTGCAGGCTGGTGGAGAAGCCATATACCAGGGTGAAGGGGATGAGGAAGGCGAGCGTCCAGCCGGCGGTGATTTTGCCGAAGTGGTGGTGCCAGATGTGGGCGAAAAACAGGGGGCCGGTGGCGATGGAGAGCAGAATCAGCACGAAGGGGATGCCCCAGGGCAGGCTCAGCTCGGCGCCGTTGAGCTCGGCGGCCAGCGCGGGCAGCGGCAGGGCGAGCAGCAGCGGGAAGAGGGCGTGACGGATACGCATCGGGTTTCCTTTTGATGGCAGTTGGAGGCGGCAAGGGCCGGCAAATAGCAAGCCGGATTTCTTGTAGCAATCCGGCCGGGTGAGGGGATTGTAAATGAAAGTGGGCGGTGTGTCAGTATGAAATCGGCGTTGGGGCTACCTGAAAACATCGCTCGGGCAGGGGCCGCAGATTTTCAGGTAGCCTCTGCCTGGTCGGAGCCGCCTGAACCCGCCCGGCCGCTGTGCTACAATCCCGCCCTTGAATCAAACCGCAAAACCACCCGCCATGACCAAGAAAAAACCGAAAACCTTCGAAGAAGCCGTGAGCCGGCTGGAAGCCATCAACCAAGCCATGCAGGCCAGCGACATGCCGCTGGAAGACGCGCTGGCCGCCTATCAGGAAGGCAGCGAGCTGGTGCGCTTCTGCCAGGCGCGTTTGGCCGAAGTGGAACAAAAACTGCAAGTGCTCGACGCCGGGCAGGAGCGCGAACTGGTGCTGGAACAAGATGAGTGAGCTGAAACAATGGCAGCAGCGCGCCCGCGCCCAAACTGAGCTGGTGCTGGAGCGCGTGCTGCCCGCCGCAAGCAGCCTGCCCGAAGGCCTGCATGAAGCCATGCGCTACGCCGTACTCGGCGGCGGCAAACGCCTGCGCCCGCTTTTGGTGCTGGCCGCCGCCGAATTGGGCGAATCAGACCAAGCCGCCGCCGAAGCCGCGCTGGCCGCCGTGGAGCTGGTGCATGCCTATTCGCTGGTGCACGACGACATGCCCGCCATGGACAACGACAGCCTGCGCCGCGGCAAGCCCACCTGCCACGTGCAATACGGCGAAGCCGCCGCCCTGCTGGTGGGCGACGCGCTGCAAACCCTGGCCTTTGATGTGCTCAGCCGCCCCGGCGCATTGCCCGCCGCGCGCCAGCTCGAAATGGTGCACACCTTGGCGCGCGCCTCCGGCAGCCTCGGCATGGCCGGCGGGCAGGCGATTGATTTGCAATCCGTGGGGCGGCAGATCGGGCAGGCCGAATTGGAAACCATGCACCGCCTGAAAACCGGCGCCCTCATCCGCGCCGCCGTGGCACTGGGCGGCTTGAGCTGCCCCGATTTGGATGAAGACGCGCTGGCCAAACTGGACAGCTACGCCGCCAAGCTCGGCCTCGCCTTCCAAGTGATCGACGACGTGCTCGACTGCGAAGCCGACACCGCCACGCTGGGCAAAACCGCCGGCAAAGACCAAGAAGCCGACAAACCCACCTATGTGCGGCTGATGGGCCTGGCCGCCGCCCGCGCCTATGCCGAACGGCTGGTGGCCGAAGCGCAGCAGGCCTTAGCCGGCTTCGGCGAGCGGGCCGAACGGCTGCGGCAGCTCGCGGCCTATGTTACCGCGCGGGGCAACTGATGCCCTGCGGCAAACGATAAAGAGGCTACCTGAAAACTGCGGTTTGGTTTTTCAGGTAGCCTTTTTTGATGCGATCGTATCGTAAAAATTTTTCGTAACTTAAGCAGCTTATAGTTTTGAGATTTCTAGCAGCTTGCTAAATTTCAGGTAGCCTCAAGCGGCCGCCTGCCTAACCGGATAACACGCTTATGAGTTGGTCGAACATTTTCCTCACCGCCCACTTTTTGCTCACGCTGGCCATTGCCCTGCGCGTGATTTATTCGCGCCGTTCGAGCGGCGCGGCGTTGGCCTGGCTCACGCTCCTGTTTGCCTTCCCCTTCGTGGGCGTGGGCGCCTACCTGCTCATCGGCGAATCCAAGCTGGGGCGGGCGCGGGTGGCGCGGCAGGTCGAGCTGCAAGCCTTCCATGACGAGTTTGCCGACCGCTTCCTGCCGCCCGAAGCCGCGCCGGTGCCCGATATGCGCTTCCGCCAGCTCGCGCGTTTCGTGCGCGGCAAGTCGGGCTTCGCGCCCACCGGCGGCAACAGCGCACGCCTGTTGGCCGACACCGATTCGATTTTGCAGGCCTTCACTGCGGATATTGAAGCGGCGCAGCATTGCTGCCTGCTGGAGTTTTACATTGTGGAAGGCAGCGGGCGGGTGGAGGCCGTGCTGGAGGCGCTGATGCGCGCGGCCGATCGCGGCGTGCGCTGCCAGCTGCTGGCTGATTCGCTGGGCAGCCAGGGTTTTTGGCTGTCGGATTGGCCGGACAGGTTGCGCGAGGCAGGCGTGGAAGTCACTCCCGCGCTGCCGTTCGGCTTAATCAGCTCGCTGTGGGTGCGCGCCGATTTGCGCAACCACCGCAAAATCCTGGTGGTGGACTACCGCATCGCCTACACCGGCAGCTACAACCTGGTGGACCCCAAATTGTTTAAGCAGGGCGCGGGCGTGGGCGAATGGGTGGACGCGGTGCTGCGCTGCGAAGGCGTGGCGGCGCAGGAATTGGCGGCGGTATTCTACGGCGATTGGGCGGTGGAAAACGCGCACAACCTCAACGCCACGCTGGAATACCTGAGCGGCTATCTCGACGGCGTGCCCGAACGCGGCGCCGACAGCGGGCGCGAAACGCTGCAAGTGGTGCCCTCGCACCCCGGCGGCGACACGGCGCTGGTGTACGACGTGCTGCTCAATGCGCTGAACGTGGCGCAGGAGCGGGTGGTGATCAGCACGCCCTATTTTGTGCCCGACGAAGCCCTGCTCAACACACTCACCATGACCGCGCAGCGCGGCGTGGAAGTGGTGCTGATTTTGCCGCGGCGCAACGATTCGCGCCTGGTGCGCTATGCCAGCAGCGCGTATTACCAGCCGCTCTTGGATGCGGGGGTGAAGCTGAAAATGTATGGCGGCGGCCTGCTGCACACCAAGGCGGTGGTGGTGGACGGGCGCTTTGCGCTGTTTGGCACGGTAAACATGGATATGCGCAGCTTTTATCTCAATTTGGAAGTGAGCCTGGCGCTGTATTCGCCCGAAAGCGTGGCCGCTGTGGCCGCGCTGCTGGAAGGCTACCTGAAAAACTGCGAAGAGGTGGAGCTGAAGAAATGGCAGCAGCGCCCGAGGATACGCCGCTTCGCCGAACGCTGCGTGCGGCTGGCCAGCCCGCTGCTATAGCGGCAAACTGTTGAATAAAGGCTACCTGAAAAGCGGAAATCACTTTTCAGGTAGCCTTAATCTTTGCTTCCTTAATTTTGCAAGCAGGCTGTCTGAAAGCATGGGCTGCAATGCGGTAAAAATGAGTTTGACGTAGCAAGAATGGTTTTCAGGTAGCCTTCCCGTGCGGCGGGAGGCTACCTGAAAAATTTGACGGTTCGGCGCGGGGCAAGCGTTCAGCCGGCCTGGCCGAGCAGGCGGGCGATTTCGGCTACGATGGCGTCGGCGGTGTCGCGCTTGCTCATTTCCGGCAGCGCGGTTTCGCCCGAGCCGCTGATGAGCGTGACCTGATTGCTGGCGCTGCCCATGGCGTCGGCCACCGAGTTGGCCACAATCAGCGGCACGCCTTTGCGCAGGCGTTTGGCGCGGGCGTGCTCCAGCACATGGTGGCTTTCGGCGGCAAAACCTACGCAGAAAGGCGCATCGGGTAGGTGCGCCACGGCGGCGAGGATGTCGGGGTTTTCGGCCAGCTCGATTGTCGGCGGTGTGCCGCTGCCGTCTTTTTTCAGCTTCTCGGCGCTGCGGTTGGCCACGCGGTAGTCGGCCACGGCGGCTACGCCGATGAAGATGTCGCAGGCGCACGCTTCTCGCATCACGGCGTCGTGCATGGCTTGCGCGCTGTGAGCATGATGCACGGCCACCCCGGCGGGCGGGGCTACCTGAAGCTGCCCTGCCACCAGCACCACTTCCGCCCCGGCGGCGCGGCAGGCCTGCGCCAGCGCCACGCCCATGCGGCCGCTGGAAAGGTTGGTGATGCCGCGCACGGGATCGATGGCTTCGAAGGTGGCGCCGGCGGTGAGCAGCACGCGTTTGCCGGCAAGCAGCTTGGGCGTCCACAAATCGGGCAGCAGCTCGGCCAGCTCGGTGGCTTCGAGCATGCGGCCTTGGCCGGTTTCGCCGCAGGCCTGGCTGCCGCTGGCGGGGCCGAACACGGTAATGCCGTCGGCCTGGAGCTGGGCGATGTTGCGCAGGTTGGCGGGGTTGCGCCACATTTCCGCGTTCATGGCAGGCGCCACGGCCAGCGGGCAGGCGCGGGCGGCGGCGAGGGTGGTGAGCAGGTTGTCGGCCAGGCCGTGGGCGATTTTGGCCAGGGTGTTGGCGCTGGCGGGGGCAATGAGGAAAACGTCGGCCTCGCGGCTGAGGTTGATGTGCGCCATGCCGTTGCCGGCAGCGGCGGAATGGTCGGTCCACATGCTCTGCCCGCTTAGGGCTTGGAAGGTTTGCGGGGCGACGAATTCGGCGGCGGCGCGGCTCATGGCCACGCTCACGCTGTGCCCCTGCTTGCGCAGCAGGCGCACCAGTTCGCAGGATTTGTAGGCGGCAATGCCGCCGCTGATGCCGAGCAGGATGTGTTTGGGCGGTTTGGACATGGTGTGGAGTTCTTGCTTGAGCGAGGGAAACGGGCGGTATGGTAACACAGGGAAGGGGTGGTTTTGGCTGCGCAGGAATTCGGGCTTTTCAGGTAGCCTTACGGGGTGGGGCAGGCTACCTGAAAATATAAAGCTTGATGGGAACGATGTGGCAAGGGGCAGTAATGCTGCTGCAAGTTGAGTCAATCTGCTATGCCTTTTCAGGTAGCCTCAAGGAGGTGCGGGCGTCAATATGATTGAAATTAGAGTAATGTATACAAAGAGATGACGTGTTGCTGCGTTGTATCTTTTCCCCATCATTTCCAGTTTTTCTTTACAGAAGTCCGCAAGCGTGCCGTATGGTTATGTTAAGCTGCATTGTTTTTCGATTTTGCGGAACGGCATTTGAAGCCTGGTTTTAAATGCGCCGGAGATTTGTTTCTCACTTCAAGGGATTAATCTAATGAACAAAATTTATAACATCGTTTATTCTGAAGAACAAAGCACTTGGGTGGTTTGCTCGGAACTGGAACGCGCCAGCCGGAAGAAATCTTCCGGCCCCTCGGCTGCCAAACTGCTGGCTTTTGTTGCCGTGGTGGGCATCGGCGTATCCGCCCTGCCGGCGACGGCTTCTACTTGCGGCAACGGCAGTACCGTGGCCAGCGGCGGCAGCTGCGATATGGGGATATATACAGTTTCCACCAACGATGATAACAGGGGACAGGTGCTGGTTACCGGCGGCGATACGGTTACATTAACCGCTGCCTCCCTGAACAATCAATTGACTACTAACAGTCCATCCACTATTTCAAAAGCAGCGAAGGATATTTTTAGCGATCCAGGGATAGCAAATGATTTGGCACGCGAACGGATTATTTCCAACCAACAAGGTACAACAGTTACGGTAATAGACCCAGCTAGCGGCAGTCATCAGACGGTCAATGTTTATAACAATATCCAAGGGCAAACGGTTGGCGATACAACCATTTCTGTTCCGACCGGAAATGATGCTTATGTCAATATGCGTTTGGGTACAGCCAATGGTAATGGCAGCATGCTGATTGCCAACTTGGGTGACAGCACGCAAGCGCCCTCAAAAAATGTCAATACTCCGCCAAGTCAGCTTCCTGCAAAACAAACCCGTATGGTTCAGGCAGAAAATGGTGGTGCCGTAGCATGGGTTTCTAAAAATCGTATTAATTTTGAAGGAATGCTCATTGGGGAAACAAGTACCTCCCGTACGTTCTGGGTGCTGGCTCCTAAAACGGTAAATTTGCTGGGAACCAGCTATAACATCAATAGCATTGCTGATTTGCAGGCTTTTAATGAGGCTTTAAAAGCGGCTGTCGGCCAACCGGGATTTGCCAATGATGGGGAAACACAACAAGCAGCCTACAACCGTCGGTATAACGAGGCAACTACTACGGAAAAGGTTATTCTCACTAAAAATAATACGGGAACCAACCACCCGGATTCTTTAAAACCAACACCTGAACGGTGGATTATGGCTGCTACGGGAACAGGCTCGACTGCTACCTTAAAAAATGGTGCCATCTTAGAGCATCGTGTAAGTTTTGGTTCAGGAAATTTCGAATCAAATGGAGGAGGGATGCTGGCTGAGAATGGTGGTAAAGCGGTGGTGGAGGAAGGTGCTTCATTATCAGGGCACTTTAATAGTGTTATGGTACGTGGGGCAGGCAGTGTTGCAGAAAATTATGGTGTTATATCAGGAGGTTATTATGCAGGTGAGGAATATGATACCCGTGGCAGCACGCCTGGTGGAAATGCATATTATTCTGAAGCAGATACCGTTATTGCCAAGGACTCAGGAAAATTTGAGAACTCTGGCATTATTAATGTGGCAGGATACACTTTTCCTAATTATACCCATCCTAATTATGGCATTATCGTTAAGGATCATGCTGTTATTGCTAATAAAACTGGAGGGGTTATTAATGTTGGTGTCAATAATGCGCCAAGTAGTAGTGTAGATGGGGTATATGTTGGCACTAATGGCACATTCATCGGAGAAAAGGGTAGTGAAATTTATATCGGGCGAACCGCACAGTACAGTAAAACTGCTACTACTACGTTGATTGCCAACACCTCGGCAGAAACAGGCATCAATGTGATTGGAAATGCTGCCCAAGTCAACCACAACGGCATCATTACCATCGGCAAGGAAACCCAAGGTGCAACTGCTGTTAGGGTGAGCAACGGCAACGCCTCGACCACGGTAAATTTGGGTGCGGACAGCGTGATCAACGTGTCAGGTAACGCTACAGTAGCCAGTGGTCAGCCGAAACAGAACGTTGGCATCCAGGCGCAAAACTCCGATGCGGCCAAAATCACCAATGCCGGCGCAATTAACGTAACCGGCACCAATGCCGTGGGCGAAAATGTGGTGGCCGAAGCGGGGCGCACAGCCAAAATCACCAACACCGCCAGCAGCAAAATCACGGTGGAAGAAGCTTCTGCCAACCAAGTTACCCGCAACTACGGCATTTATGCCGATGGTCGCGGCACAGGTAAAGCCGAAGTGGTGACCGACGGCACGCTGACGCTGAAAGGCGACAACGTAATTGGTGCGCACGCACGCGGCAATTCGGTCATGGCCGTGAATGCGGGTACGCAAACCGTGTTCGACAACTCTGCCGGCGCAAAAAACCAGATTGCCTACCATGTGAACGGCGGCTCTGCTTCGGCCACTGTGGCAGCCTTAACCAATAGCACCGACATCACCACCGAAAACTCCACCCTGTTCCGTGCGGATGAAGGCGGCTCGATTAATGCTGCCAGCCTGAACGTTACCGCTTCCGGCAAAGACGCCGTTATTTTGGCCAGCAACGGCCGGGATACCGCTGCCAGCAAAACCTCCAATATCACGGTAAACAACGGCACCTTCAATCTGACCGGTAACGGCTCAACCGTCGCCTTGGTGTCCGGCGGTGCGGAAAGCAGCCTGTCAGGCACGGCCACCGTAGCCGACAGCGCCACCGGCGTCACCATCGGTAAAGCCGACGGCAGAAGCTACGGTTTGAACAACCAATTGGTGGCCGGCAGCAGCCCCGTGAACACCACCAAATTGCTTTCCGCCCTGAACACCACCACCGGCGCGGCCGGCACAACCGGCTACACCGCGCAGAACGGTGCCACCGTAGAATTTTCAGGTAGCCTCAACCTGAACGGTGCCGGCAGCACCGGCGTGCAAACGCTCAACGGCGGCAAAGCCGTGCTGAACAACGCCACCGTGAAAGTGAATGGCAACGCCCTGCAAGCCAATGGCGGCAGCAACTCCATCAATATCAACGGCGGCACCGTAACCGGCAGCACCAACGTGTTCAACTCCGTATCCGGCACCAACTCGCTGACGGTAACCAACGGCGCAACCCTGAACGGCGCGATGTCGCTGGCGGCAGGCACGTCTGCCGTGGAGCTCGACAACGGCACCACCTGGAACAACACCGGCAACTCCACCGTAACCAACTTGGATAACGCCGGCACGGTTGCCTTCGTTGCCCCCGCCACTGCCGCAGCAGGCAACTACAAAACCATCACGGTAAACGGCAACTACGCCGGCAATAATGGCCAATTGGTGGTGAACACCCTGTGGAACAGTGCCAGCGACCAGGATTCCGACCACCTGATCATCAAAGGCACGGCCACCGGCACCACCACCGTCAGCACACCCAACGGCATCATCGGCAACATTGCCCGCAGCCGGGCCCAGCAGTTCTCGTCTGATGTGGTTACGGTTGAACAGCCGCAGCCCAACGCACCCGCCCAGCAAGAAGGCCAGCCCGACGACAATGCCATCTTCACCGGCACCGCTAATACTACTAATGCCGGCCAAGCCCAGTTGGTGTTGAAGAGCACTGCCGGCGGCAAAAACGTGTATGCCTGGACGCTGTTTGCCGACCCTAACGCCCCCAACCCCTCGGCATACATCTATGCCCCCGCCGTGGCCGGCTATGTGCTGATGCCGCAGGTAAACCAGGAAATCGGCCACCACACCCTCGGCACCCTGCATGAGCGTCGCGGCGAGAACCAAACCCTCGCTTGGGACGACTGCGGCCGCTGCGGCGAGCAGGCCAAAGGCCAAACCTGGACCCGCATCCTGGGCAGCCGCCTGGAGAGCGACGGCAAAGAGCGCCTCAACTTCGAAACCAAAATGGGCGGTTTCCAAATCGGCCACGACTTCGCCGTTAGCCGCAACGACAAAGGCGGCCACCGCCTCACTGGCGGCTACCTGGCCTACAGCCGTGCCGACACCGACTTCTACGACCGCTACCGCGCCGTCAACGGTGTGCTGAGCGCCGACCACTACAGCGGCAAAGGCACCACCGACGCCGTCAGCCTCGGCCTGAGCAACACCAACTATGCCGCCAACGGCAGCTATCTTGACTTGGTGGGCCAGCTGAGCTGGTTGCGCAACAAATACCAAGGCCGCGACAGCGCCAGCGTGAAACAAAACGGCTGGGCAGCCGCCCTTTCTGCCGAAGTCGGCCGCCCCTTCGCCCTCGGTAGCCGTGCCGAAAACCAAGGCGGCTGGCTAATCGAACCGCAGGCGCAGCTGGTGTACCAATACGTTGGCCTGAAAGACTTCAACGACGGCATCCGCCAAGTGAGCCAGGATAAACAGCACAGCCTACGCGGCCGCCTCGGCGCACGCCTTGCCTACAACGGCCCCAGCAGAAACCTGCGCACCAACACCTTCTACGCCGTGGCCAACGTGTGGCACGACTTCATCAACCCGCACGGCGTGGACATCGGTGAAGACAACGTGCGCGAAAAACGCAACGCCACCTGGGGCGAAGTCGGCATCGGCGGCCAGCTGCCCGTGTCCAACAACGCCTACCTGTACGGCGACGCCCGCTACCAGCACAACTTCGGCAGCGCCAGCCGCCAAGGCTACCGCGGCAGCGTCGGCTTCAAGTACACCTGGAAATAACCGTTCAACCCATCAAAAGGCTACCTGAAAAACCGCATGGCAGTTTTCAGGTAGCTTCAAAAGGAAAACAGATGAACCCAATTGCAAAAACCCTCCTGCTGGGCAGCCTCATCGCCGGCCTCGCCAGCTCCGCCCTCGCCCGCGACGTGCACCACCGCTGGTGTACCGAAGAAGCGCCCGTTGCCCAGCCCGCACCGCAGCCGCAGGTAGAGCGCATCAACCTCTCTGCCGACGCCCTGTTCCGCTTCAACAAATCCGCCGTCGGCGACCTGCTGCCCGAAGGCCGCGCCACGCTCGACCAGCTGGCCGCCAACCTCGTCAGCCGCCAAGCCCAGATCGACAGCATCGCCCTCGTCGGCCACACCGACCGCCTGGGCAGCGAGCAATACAATCACAACCTCGGCCTGCGTCGCGCCGAAACCGTGAAAGCCTATCTGCAAAGCAAAGGCGTGCAAGACCCCATCAGCGTGGCCAGCGCCGGCGAAAGCCAGCCCGTGACCACCGATTGCCACGGCACCCGCGCCACCGCCGCGCTCAAAGCCTGCCTGCAGCCCGACCGCCGCGTTACCGTGGAGATTACCGGCACGGCGCAGCAATAGGCGGCTGCTAATACAAGGCATAGTTTAAGCGGCTGCCATGTTTCAGGTAGCCTCTGGCCGCATAATGATGTTGCATAAATAAAGCCGAATCCTGTTCCAATGGGATTCGGCTTTTATCGTAACGTAACTTTCTCTGTTGCTGTATTTTGCCGCATTACTTGTACTGCAGGCAGCTTGCTCTCCTTATATCGAAAGAGTGTCAAGCCACTATCGTTTCAAAGGGTCACCACAGCTTCAAAATCAATTGGGCAAATGCCACCAGAATTGGCTCGCCATTTAGATCATAGGTATCTTTGCTGCTGCCGCCAATTTTGGGTTTTAATTTATCTCGATCAATTACCCATACATCACGGGAAGTACCGCCGATTTTGGGTTTTAGCTCCCGACCATCAAAAAGCCAGGTATCCCTTGATGTTCCACCGATTTTGGGTTTGATTTCCTTGCCATCGAAAATCCAAGTTTCTCTAGATGTACCGCCACTTCTTGGTTTCAACTCCCTACCGTTGCATACCCAATCACGAGGTAAAGTAATATCAGGCATGATTTGCTCCTTTTCACTGAAAAGCCGTGGCAGGTGTTCCGTTTTGTGGTGCTGCCGCAGGCTTGGGCGGTGGCGGTGCCGGCGGTGGGGGCGAATGTGTTGTTTTTGATGAAGGAAACTTCGGTGGTGAGCGCGGTGGCGGTGGCGGAATTGATGTTTGTAACCAAAGACATCATCGGCATGGACTATAAAACCAACGAGGCGCTGCTGCTACTGTTTATCAGCTATCTGATTATTCTGCTGCCGGTGTCGCTGCTGGTGCGCTACGGCGAAAGGCGGCTGCGGGAGGCGAAATATGGTGCTTGAGTGGCTGTTTGCCGGCCAGAATGCGGCGCGTTTGGCGCAAGGCTTGTGGCTCACGGCGAAGATTTCTCTGGTGTCGGTGGCGCTGTCTTGCGTGTTGGGCACGCTGTTCGGGCTGCTGATGCGGGTGCGGCATCCGCTGGTGCGCTTTGCCTGCGCGCTGTATTTGGAAACGGTGCGGATTGTGCCGATTCTGGTGTGGCTGTTTGTGCTGTATTTCGGCCTGTCGGCCTGGACGGACATTCATTTGAGCAACGTTTGGGTGTGCATCTGGGTGTTTGTGTTTTGGGGTACGGGCGAGATGGGCGATTTAGTGCGCGGGGCGCTGGAGTCGATTGAAAGGCATCAGGTGGAATCGGCCAAGGCGCTGGGGTTGAACCGGCGGCAGGTGTTTTGGCATATCGAGCTGCCGCAGAGCGTGCAGCGGGCGCTGCCGGGGGCGATTAACTTATTCACGCGCATGGTGAAAACCAGCTCGCTGGCCGCGCTGATCGGCGTGGTGGAAGTGGTGAAGGTGGGGCAGCAGATTATCGAAAACTCGCTGCTCACCATGCCCAATGCTTCGTTTTGGGTGTATGGCCTGATTTTTATACTGTATTTCTTGTGCTGCTGGCCGCTTTCGCTGCTGGCGGGCTATCTGGAAAAGAAATGGGAGAGCTGATATGGCTTTGCTGAACGTGCACCACCTGCGCAAGAGCTACGGCGACACCATCGTGTTGCAAGATTTGGATTTGAGCCTGGATAAAGGCGAGGTGGTGGTGATTTTGGGGCCGTCAGGCAGCGGCAAAAGCTCGCTGTTGCGCTGTATCAACGGCTTGGAGCCGCACCAGGGCGGCAGCATCGAAATGGAAGGCGTGGGCGAATTCGGCAAGGATGTGCCGTGGGAAACCGCGCGGCAGAAGGTGGGTATGGTGTTTCAGAGCTATGAGCTGTTTGCCCACATGAATGTGATCGACAACATCCTGCTCGGCCCGATGAAGGCGCAGGGGCGCCGCCGCGAGGAAGTGGAGGCGCAGGCCGACAAGCTGCTCGCCCGCGTGGGGCTGCTCAACCGCAAAACGGCCTTCCCGCGCGAGCTTTCCGGCGGGCAGAAGCAGCGCATCGCCATCGTGCGCGCGCTGTGCATGAATTCGGAAGTGATCCTGCTGGACGAAATCACCGCCGCGCTCGATCCGGAGATGGTGCGAGAGGTGTTGGACGTGGTGCTGGAGCTGGCGCGCGAGGGCATGAGCATGCTCATTATTACCCACGAAATGGAGTTCGCCGCCAAAGTGGCCGACCGGATTGTGTTTATGGATCACGGCCATATCATCGAGGAAAGCACGCCAGACCGTTTCTTCACCAAGCCGGAAAGCGGCCGCGTCCAGCAGTTTCTCAGCGGCATGGATTTTTCGATTTGATGGCGGCCGGCAGGCGCCGGTTATCGGCCTTGCCGCACGCCATTTTCAGGTAGCCTCTTAGCAAACCCTCGGATTTTATCCCTACACAGAAAAGGAAATATGATGCAGTTACATAAATCTTTCAAAGCATTATTGGCCGGCGCGGTTATTGGTTTCGGCCTGGTGGCCTGCGGCGGCGGTTCGGCCGGCAGCGAGCCGGCGGCTTCCGGCAGTGCATCCAACGCTTCCGCCGCAGCCGTGGCCGGCGACGACGCGCTGGCGCAAATCAAAGAGCGCGGCGTGATCCGCATTGGCGTGTTCGGCGACAAGCCACCCTTCGGCTATGTGGATGCCAACGGCCAAAGCCAAGGCTTCGACGTGGAAATCGCCAAATACCTGGCCAACGACCTGCTCGGCAGCCCCGACAAAGTGGAATTCGTGCTCACCGAAGCCGCCAATCGCGTGGAATACGTGCGCTCCGGCAAGGTGGACCTGATTCTGGCCAACTTCACCCAAACGCCAGAACGTGCCGAAGTGGTGGATTTTGCCAGCCCGTATATGAACGTGGCGCTGGGCGTGGTTTCTCCCAAAGGCGCGCCGATTACCGATATTTCGCAGCTGGAAGGCAAAACCCTGCTGGTGAACAAAGGCACCACCGCCGATGCCTATTTCAGCAAAAACCATCCCAACATCAACCTGTTGAAGTTCGACCAAAACACCGAAACCTTCGATGCGCTCAAAGACGGCCGCGGCGTGGCGCTGGCACACGACAACGCGTTGTTGTGGGCATGGGCCAAAGAAAACCCCAATTTTGAAGTGGCCATCGGCAACATCGGCCCGGCCGAACACATCGCCCCCGCCGTGCGCCAAGGTAACCGCTCGCTGCTCGATTGGGTAAACCAGGAAATCGCCGCCATCAAACAAGACGGCCGCCTGCACGCCGCCTATGAAAAAACCCTGCGCCCGGTATACGGCGACAAGGAAGCCGAGATTTTGGCAAAATAAGCGCGGATTGCTTTGCAGTCTGTGAAGGCTACCTGAAATTTTTCAGGTAGCCTTTTGTGTGTTGTGTGGCAAGGCTATGGGTGGAGGCTACCTGAAAATATCAGCAGGTTCACGCCGCAGCGGCGTACTTTTGGAAAGCTCGTTTGAACCTTATTTGAATAGGCTGGAGCGGATGCTTTTGTTTTCAGGTAGCCTGTTGGGAGGAAAACGTGTGAAAAGGCTACCTGAAAACCGTGAAACCTCTTTTTGCTTCGCGAGGCATCGCTCATTTCGTTGAAGCTCACGCTTCCAGCCAGCCTTTTTCCGCGCCAAAGCCAGGCAAACAAAAACCCCGCTTTCGCAGCGGGGTTTGGTTTGCAGCGTATCGGCTTATTTGCCGGCGGCGGTTACCGTGGCCACGGCCAGGTTGGCGCCGCGGCGCAGCGCGGTGCTTTCCACGCCTTCCGGGAATTGGATGTCGGACAAGTGCAATACATCGCCGGCCACCACTTTTTCGCAATCCAGCAGCAGCTCAGACGGGATGTGTTTCGGATCCAGCAGCACTTCTACGCTGGTGTTCAGCAGCGCCACGCGGCTGTTTTGCAGTTTAACAGCCTGAGATTTCTCGGCATTCACCACATGCAGCGGCAGGCGGATCTTGATCGGCTTGCCGGCCTGAACGATTTGGAAATCGATATGACGCACTTCCTGGCGGAAGGGGTGCATCTGGAAATCGCGCACGATCACGTCGTGTTCTTTGCCGTTCAGCGCCAGCTTGATGATGGCGGTGTGGAAGGCTTCCTTCTGCAGGGCGAAGAATACGGTTTTGTGATCGACAGAGACGGCGGCCGGGGTTTCGCCGGCACCGTACACCACGGCGGGCACACGGCCTTCGCGGCGCAGGCGGCGGCTCGCACCAGTACCTTGCTCTTCGCGCACTTGGGCTTCAATTTTAAAAGACATGGGTCAAACTCCATTAAAGTGAAAAAGTACCGTCTGCCGGGCTGCGACCAACCCTGACGGCACGGAAACGGCTTGCCGAAGCGGCAAACCTGCTTAGGGGAGGAACAATGCTCCCGGGGATGCCACATCCTCGTTGAAGAGGTATGAGACAGATTCTTCGTTGCTGATGCGGCGCATGGTTTCGGCCAAGAGGCCGGCAATCGTTACCTGGCGGATGCGGCCGCAGCTGCGGGCGGCTTCCGAGAGGGCGATGGTGTCGGTAATTACCACTTGGTCGATGTCGGAAGAGGCGATGCGGCTCACCGCTTCGCCGGAGAACACCGGATGGGTGGCGTAGGCCAGCACGCGCTCGGCGCCGCGCTCTTTCAGGGCGGAAGCGGCTTTACACAGCGTGTTGGCGGTGTCAATCATGTCGTCCACAATCAGGCAGGTGCGGCCCTGCACGTCGCCGATGATGTTCATCACTTCGGCTACATTGGCTTTGGGGCGGCGTTTGTCGATGATGGCCAAATCGGTGTTCAGCACCTTGGCTACGGCGCGTGCACGCACCACGCCGCCGATGTCGGGGCTCACCACGGTGAGGTTTTCGATGCGCTGCTGCAGGATGTCGTGCACCAGAATCGGGGTGGCGTAGATGTTGTCCACCGGAATATCGAAGAAGCCCTGGATTTGGTCGGCGTGCAAATCCACGGTCAGCACACGGTTGATGCCGGCGGTGGCGAGCATATTGGCCACCAGCTTGGCAGAAATCGGCACACGCACGGAGCGCGGGCGGCGATCTTGGCGGGCATAGCCGAAATAGGGGATGGCGGCGGTGATGCGGCCGGCAGAAGCGCGTTTGAGCGCGTCGGCCATGGTGAGCAGTTCCATCAGGTTGTCGTTGGTGGGCGCACAGGTGGACTGCAAAATAAACACGTCGCGGCCGCGCACGTTTTCCAGCAGCTCCACGGCAACTTCGCCGTCGGAAAATTTGCCCACGGAAGAGCGGCCCAATGAAATGCCGAGATGTTTCACCACATTCTCGGCCAAGCCGACGCTGGCATTGCCGGCAAATACCATTAAACTTTCGTATGCCATATCTTCATTACCTGTGTTGTTTGCGGTCTCGCCGCCGACTGTCGGAAACATTGCCGCTTCCTCGCGTGTTGGTTTTGGCTGGCTTGCAAACGGCGGATTATACGCCGGATGCGGGCAAAACCAAAGCGCTGTTTGCGCGGGCTGCGGGCAGGTTTGCGCAGTGCCGGGGCGGAGGCGGGCGGCAGGTGTGGTGGGGGGTTTGTTTCCCGTATGTTTGAGGCAATTAAAATCCGGCAGGCGGGGTTTTCGGCAAGGAAATGCCGAAAAAGGATTTTCAGGTAGCCTTTTGCCGTGTTGCGCCGCAGCAAAAAGAAAAGCATGTAACGCGTACATGCTTTTGCAAGGTGGCTGGGGATGTAGGATTCGAACCTACGCATGCCGGAATCAAAATCCGGTGCCTTAACCAGCTTGGCGAATCCCCAAAATCATATTTTGGAACCTGGCTGGGGATGTAGGATTCGAACCTACGCATGTCGGATTCAGAATCCGATGCCTTAACCAGCTTGGCGAATCCCCAGTGTTGACCTGCCGTTTCAGACAGGCGATTCACTAAAGGTGCGAATTATGCGTTTTTCCCGGCGCGTTGTCAAGACGAATCTGCGTAAAGGGCGGGGCGCGCTGTTTGGCTAGGGACACAGCATGGCGGACAGGGGGTGCCGGCTTAAGCCGCGCACGCACCAGCTGGCCAGGTTTTCAGGTAGCCTGCTGCGGATGTGTTCGGCTTCGCTTTGTGTGGCGCAGGCGAGAAACAGGCAGGCGCCAGAGCCGCTCATTTGCGGGCGGCCGTGGTTTTGCAGCAGGCGGAAGGCGGCGGCCACGCTCGGGTATTCAGCCAGCACCACGGCCTGCATATCGTTGCGGAAAGGTTGCAGTTGCTCGAAGCTGGGGTTGGGGCAGGGCGGGCTGTTGCGGGTGAGGTCGGGGTAGGCGAAGATTTTGGGGGTGGAGACGTGGGTGTGGGGGTGCACGACGACATACCATTGCTCGGGCACGGCCATCGGGCGCAGGATTTCGCCGATGCCTTGGGCGAAGGCGTTTTGGCCGAACAGGAAGAAGGGCACGTCGGCGCCGAGGGCGAGGCCGAGCGTGTGCAACTGCTCGGGCGGCACGGCGGTGCGCCACAAGTGGTTGAGGGCGAGCAGGACGGTAGCGGCGTCGGAGCTGCCGCCGCCGAGGCCGCCGCCGCTGGGGATGCGTTTGTTTAGCCAGATTTCCACGCCTTGGGGGCTACCTGAAAATTGTTGCAGGGCGCGGGCGGCGCGATAGCTGAGGTCTTGTTCGGGCGGGATGCCGCCGGCGGGGTTGTGCAGGATGATTTGGCCGTCGGAGCGGGGCAGCAGCCAAACGGTGTCGCACAGGTCGATGAGGCAGAAGAGGCTTTCGAGCAGGTGGTAGCCGTCGGGGCGGCGGCCGGTGATGCGCAGGCTGAGGTTGAGCTTGGCGGGGGCGGGGAAGGCGCGGGCGGCGGGGTGCGGGCTCATCAGACGGCCTGTTCGGTGTCGTTGCAGTTGGCGGGGCTGCGTTCGGGCTGGCCGAAGCGGTCGAAGATGAGGCGCAGGCTCAGGCCGCTGCGTTCCATGTGCAGCAGGCGGACTTGGCCGTTTTCATCCAGGTTGCGCTGGATGCGCCAGCCCATTTGCTGGAGGCGACCGTCGGGCAGGATGCTGTAGGGTTCGCCGGGCACGCGCAGGCCGTTGGCCCAGCGGTCGAGGTAGGCGACGGGGAGGTCGTAGCCGAGCAGTTGTTGGCTGAGCTCGGCGGTGCTGGCGGCGCGGTACACTTGGCCGTTGGAGGCAACGGCTTCTACGCCGCGGCTGTCTTGGCAGAGGCGGCCGACGCTGTTGCCGAGCGGGGTTTTGACTTCAAACAGCTGGAGGGCGGCTGTGCGCAGCCAGTCGAAGTTGGCGTAGCTGCCGCGTTCGTTTTCTTTCACGCCCATGCGGCCTGAGGCTTCGAATTGGGGGGTGGGGGCGTCTTCGCGCCAGCCTTCGGCGGGCATTTGGGTGCCGGTGGTGGTGCAGGCGGCGAGGAGGAGGGCGGCGAGGAAGGGGGGGAGGTGTCGGGTCATGGGGTGTTTTGCGTTTCAGGTAGCCTGATGGGGTGTGGGGCTACCTGAAAATAGGATGGCTTGGTTTTCAGGCGGCCTTTGCGGGGCTTGTCGGGCATGAATGCCGACCTGCGGTGTGGTGTTGCTATTTTTCAGGTAGCCTTTTGTTTGCTTGGGGCTACCTGAAAATTTTGGGGCATGATAAAGCCGCGGCGGGTTAGGATGGGTAGGCGGCGGGTAAAGTTGGGGGAAAGGCTACCTGAAAACGAGTGGGCGAATTTTGCGAAAACGGGATGGGGTTTCAGGTAGCCTGTGCTTTATTTGCTGCTGCCGTTGCCGTTTGCGCCGCTGCTGTTTTTCTCGGGCGGGGGCGGCAGGGATACGTTGAGGCGTTGCAGGGTTTCCTGCAACACTTGTTTGCTGTCGTCTTTGCTTCGGGCGGCCTGCCACACGGCGATGGCTTCGTCTTTGCGGCCGAGCGTCCACAATACTTCGCCGAGGTGGGCGGCCACGTCGGCTTCGGGCAGCTCGCGGTGGGCTTTTTGCAGGTAGGGCAGGGCCTCTTGCGGCTGGCCTTGTTTGAACAGCACCCAGCCCATGCTGTCTTGGATTTCGGGGGCTTCGGGCCGGCGGGCGAGGGCTTGCTCGATGTAGCGGCGGGCTTGGTTGAGGTCGGCGCCGGGCTGGGCAATCATGGTGTAGCCGAGGGAGTTGAGGATGTCGGGGTTTTTGGGCACGAGCTCGTGCGCCTGCTTGAGGTCGGCCACGGCTTTGTCGGGCTGTTGCAGGCGGTCGGCATAGAGGA
Organism: Eikenella sp. Marseille-P7795; assembly: GCF_916618725.1. NCBI lineage: Bacteria > Pseudomonadati > Pseudomonadota > Betaproteobacteria > Neisseriales > Neisseriaceae > Eikenella > Eikenella sp. Marseille-P7795. The sequence goes on from NZ_CAKAJZ010000001.1 coordinate 637,374, forward strand.
AGGCGCGCTGCTCGAGGATGAGGGCGAGCATGGCGGGCGGGGCGGAATTGTCGCTGTAGCGGCGGTGGAGGGTGCGCAGCTGGGCGAGGGCCTCGGCGGGGGGCTGCTCGCGGGTGATGCGCAGCTGGGTGATGAGCAGGTCGTCGGCGTTGAACAGGGTGTTTTCGCGGCCGACTACGGCTTCGGCGCGCAGCAGGGCGTCTTGGGCGGCGGGCCAGTTTTTGTTGAGCTCGGCGAGTTTGGCCAAGAGGAGTTGTTTGTCGAATTGGCTTTCGGGGGCTTCTACGCGTTCGAGCCAGGTGCGGGCGTCGGCGGTGTTTTTGTCTTCATACAGGCGGGCGGCGGCGAGCAGGGCGGCGCGGCTTTTCTGCTGGCTGGTGCCGTGCAGATAGGCTTTGTCGAAATAGTTGAGGGATACGGTCACGGGCTCTTTGCGGCGCACGGAGAGGATGCCAGCCTGGATGTAGAGGTCGGAATCGGGATTTTTGGCGAGGAGGGATTGCAGCAGGCGGTAGGCTTCTTCTTCGCGTTTGGCGCTGATGAGGGATTCCACTTGCAGGGTTTGCCACATGGGGGAGAGGTGGCGGCTGTCGGCGTGGGAGAAGAAGTATTGCAGTACTTCGGGCTGGCGCTGGGCAATCAGGCGCAGGGTGATGCTGGTGAGCGGGCGGATGTCGCTGTCGAGGCCGGCAAGGCGGCGCAGGGCGGCGTTGGCATCGGCGGTGCGGCCGGCATGGGCGGAATAAATGGCGTCGGCGATGGCGGCTTCGGGCAGGCCGGGGAAGCGGGCGGCGGCCTGGTGCACCTGGCGGGTGGTGGGCGCATCGGCGGCTTCGGGGTGGTAGAGGGCGAGCTGGGAAACGCGCAGGAACACGCTGCGTATGCGGTGGCGGTCGGTTTGGGCGAGCACTTCGGGCAGGCCGGCGCGCACGGCGGCCACGTCGCCTTTGGCGGCGGCTACCGTCCAGCGCATGCGTTTCTGCTCGGGGGAGGGGTTGGGCTCGGCGATGCGCCATGTGTTGAGCACCTGTTCGGCCAGGCGCTGGTCGCTGGAGAGGGCGATTTCCACGGCGCGCTCGGCCGCAACGGGGTCGCGGGTGCGGCGGAACAGGCTCAGGTAGGTGGCCAGCGCGTCGGTGCCGTTACCTTTCTGCAGGGCGATTTCGGAGGAGAAGGCGGCCACTAAGTGGTTGGCGCGCTCGATGATTTCGCGGTGGGAGAGCGGTTTGGGTGTGGGCTGCGGTGCGGCGGGCTGGGCTTGGGCGGCCAGCGGCAGCAGGAGGGCGGCGGCAAGGGCTAGGGCGCGGAGGCGGGGGTGCCGTGGGAGCATAGGGGTTCCTTGGGATGGTTTGGCAGCCGTTGGAAAGAGGCTACCTGAAAACGATGCTTTGCGAAGCTAAAAACGTGTGCTTCAATGCAGTGAAAACTGCGGGAGGCATGGTTTATAGCGGATTTTGTAACTTTCGATACAAGGCGGCGAGCTGCAGATAGTACAAGTAGTACAGCAAGGCGAGCCAACGCCGTAGCGAAAGTTAAGTTAATTCGCTATATAACGCAATCGGGCTTGGCTTGCCAGATGTTTTTCAGGCTACCTGAAAACTTTTACCTTGGCGCTTTTGGCTGCGCAGAAATTCATTTTCTGCGGGAACTTTGTATTCGCCAAACGCGCCTTGCTTGTTTTCAGGTAGCCTGTTGTGCTTCATGCGGGGCAATGCCCGATCAAATGCGCATCGGCATCACGATGTATTTGAAATCGGCGTTGTCGGGGATGGTGAACAGGGTGGAGCGGTTGGCATCGCCAAAGGCCAGTTGGATGTCTTCGGCGTGCACGTTGCGCAGCACGTCCATCAGGTAGTTGATGTTGAAGCCCACTTCCAGCTCGGCGCCCTGATAGGCGATTTCCAGCTCTTCGCGCGCTTCTTCCTGCTCGCTGTTGCTGCACAACACGCTCAGCAGGCCGGGGCGCAGCTGCAGGCGCACGCCGCGGAATTTCTCGTTGGCCAAAATGGCGGCACGCTCCAAGGCGCCCAACAACGGCAGGCGGCCGAGCAGGAAGATTTTGTCGTTGTCTTGCGGAATCACACGGTTGAAATCTGGGAATTTGCCGTCTACCACTTTGCTTACCACCACGGTGTCGTTGCAGCGGAAGCGTACTTGGTTGTTCAGCAGCTCCACGGTTACGGGCTCTTCCGGGCGGTTGAGCAGCTTAAACAGCTCGAGCACGGTTTTGCGCGGCAGGATGACTTCGGCCTTGGGCAGGTCGGCATCGATCACGGCGGCGGAGTAGGCCAGGCGGTGGCCGTCGGTGGCCACCAGGCGCAGGTTGCTGCCCTCCACCTGCATCAGGAGGCCGTTGAGATAGTAGCGGATATCCTGCACCGCCATGGCGTATTGTACCTGCGAGAGCATGTTGCGCAGGGTTTCCTGCGGCAGGGTGAAGGCCGACACCACTTCTTCGCCCACGCTCATCAACGGGAAATCTTCCGCCGGCAGGGTTTGCAGGGCGAAACGGGATTTGCCGGCTTTCAAAGTAAGGCGGTTTTGCGCCCAATCCAGCACCACGATGGCGCCTTCGGGTAGGGCACGCAGGATGTCTTGCAGCTTTTTGGCGTTGGTGGTGATGCGGAAATCGTCGGCATCAGAGTGCGGGCCGTGGGTGTGGATTTGGATTTCCAAATCGGTAGCCAAGATGTTGATTTGGCCGCCGCTGCGCTCAATCAGCACGTTGGAGAGGATTGGCAGGGTGTGCTTGCGCTCCACAATGCCGGTTACGGCTTGCAGCGGTTTGAGCAGGGAGTCGCGCTCGGTTTCTAAAATCAGCATGAAAGGCTTCCTTGGTTAATTTTTGATTATAATCAGCAGTTTTTCGTAATCTTGGGCGATTTCGGCATCGCTCTGGCGCAGCTCGTCGGCTTTTTTTACCGAGTTGAGCACGGTGCTGTGGTCGCGCCCGCCGAAGGCTTTACCGATGTCTTCGTAGCTGTGGGTGGTCAGCTCGCGGGCAAGCTTGATGGCCAGATGGCGCGGGCGGACGATGCCTTGGGCGCGCTTTTTGCCGATGAGGTCGGCGGTACGGATGCCGTAATATTTGGCCACCGCGTCCATAATCAACGGCAGGTTGATGGGCTTGAAATTGCCGGCCACGATGTCTTGCAGGGCTTCGGTGGCGAGCTCGACGTCGATCGGTTTGTGCTCGAAACGGCTGCGTGCCTCCACCCGTTTGAAGGCCCCCTCCAGTTCGCGCACGTTGGAGCGCACGTGGGTGGCGATGAAAAACGCGGCCTCTTCTTTGAGCTCGATACCCACGGACTCGGCTTTCTTCTGCAAAATCTCCACCCGCATCTCCAGCTCCGGCGGCTCCAATTCCAGCGTTAGGCCCCAAGAAAAGCGCGACTTCAGGCGGTCGTCCATGTCGTCGATTTTGGTGGGCAACACGTCGCAGGTAAGGATAATCTGTTTTTTGTGGTGGTGGCAATGGTTATACAGGTGGAAAAACTCTTCCATGCTGCGGTCTTTGCCTTTGATGAATTGGATGTCGTCGATAATCAGAAAATCGTAGGGTTTGTATTGTTGGCGGAAGGCGTCGTGGGCGTGGTTGCGGAAGGCCTGAATCATGCCGCGCACGAAGTCTTCGGCGTGCATATAGTAAACCTTGGCTTCGGGCTTGAGCCGCAACAGTTCGTTGCCCACGGCCTGCGCCAGATGGGTTTTGCCCAAGCCGGTGCTGCCGTAGAGGAAAAACGGGTTGTAGTTTTTGCCGGGGTTTTCGGCAATGGAACGGGCGGCGGCCACGGCCAGGCGGTTGCCTTTGCCTTCCACCAGGGTGTCGAAAGTATATTCCGGCGACAGGTTGGTTTGCGCATAACGCTGTTTTTGTTGTTCACTGCGTTTGTCGGCAGGCGCAGTTTTGGTGGCAGCGGGTTTGGGGGCAACGGGCGGCGCGGCGGCAGGCTGTTCCGGCTGCGGGGCGATGCCCAGGCTTTCCAGGCGCGCCTGTACCATTTCCAGGGCAGTGCGTTTGTCGGCAGGGACGGCTTTGTCGGCAGCTTTTTTTGCTTTTGCGGGCGATGTTTTTGCGGGTGCGGCGGCCGGTTTCGGCACAGGCTGTTGGGTGGCGGCGTCCGGCCAAGGCTCGTTGGCGGGAGCGTATTGTTTGCCCTGCCCTTGCTGGAAAATCAGCTCCGGCGTATTTTCAGGTAGCCTTTGTTGCAACAGGCTGCGGATTTCGTTTGCATAGCGCGTGCGCAGCATATTCAGCACAAAACGGCTGGGCGCATACACTACCCATTCGCCGCCCGCCGCTTGGTCCACACTCAGCGGCGCAATCCAGCTTTGATACTGTTTGGCGGGCAGAGTGTGGCGCAAATGATGCAGGCAGTACGGCCAGAATTGTTCGAGCGTCATGGTGGGCAGTCGGAAGGGAAACGGAATACGGCGGCGCCCTAGCAGGGGGCGGAATGCGGGCGGATTATACCCAAAATTCAGGGGGCTTACCAAGGCGGGAAAATGCCGGCCTGATGCGCTGCGAGTTTGACAATATCAGCAAAATCAGGTGTAATACGCCGCTTTCAGCTTTTAGACTTAATTTTCACGGGAAACATCATGAAACGCACTTATCAACCTTCCGTTATCCGCCGCAAACGCACCCACGGCTTTTTGGTTCGTTCCAGAACCCGCGGCGGTCGTGCTGTATTGGCTGCACGCCGTGCCAAAGGCCGTAAACGTTTGGCCGTATAACAGTGGACTACTGTTTCGGCAAAACATACCGCTTACTGAAAACGGATGATTTCTCATCCGTTTTTGCTTTACGCCGGATGAAATCGCAGCCGGCGTTGCAGCTGTGGAGCAAGCCGAACGGTTTGGGGCATCCCCGCCTGGGCTTGGTGGTGCCCAAGAAAACTGCCCGCCGCGCCAACCGCCGCAACTATATGAAGCGCGCCCTGCGCGAGTGGTTCCGGCTCAACCGGCACCGCTTGGACGGTTGCGATTTGGTTATCCGCGCCCGCCGGCCGTTTGATTCGTCTGAATTGCAACAGGTGTGGGCGCAGCTGGAGCGGATTGTGCCGAAGAAGACATGTTAGCCAAAATTCTGCTTGGCTTGATACGGTTTTACCAATATGCTGTCAGCCCGATGCTGCCGCCACGCTGCCGCTATCAGCCCACCTGTTCGCAATACGCCCTTGAAGCCGTGCGCAAATACGGTGCGCTCAAAGGCGGTTGGTTGGCGCTCAAGCGCGTTTGCCGCTGCCATCCTTGGGGCGGCAGCGGGTTTGATCCGGTGCCTTAGCGCAACGGTTGCGCTGTGCAACTGCATTGAAGTTTTGGTTCACTTCGCCGAAGTTCATGTTTTCAGGTAGCCTGCCTGCCCTGGTAGACTACCGTTTATCTTGCCAAAAACGGAACCCGATTTTATGGAATCCAACAACGATCTGAAAAGGATGATGGCTTTTGCTGTCGTGGCCGTGATAATCCTGCTGGCTTGGGAGTTTATCAGCCCCCGCCCGCCGCAGCAGCCCGAACAGGCTGCCCAGGAAACGGCGCAGCAAACCGCTGCTGCTGCGCCCTCGGCCGGAGCCGAGCTCACTCCGACCAAGCCGATCACCGTTACTACCGACACGCTCAAAGCCGTGATCGACGAAAACAGCGGCGATCTGCGCGGCCTCGATTTGCTCAAGCACAACGCCACCAGCGATGCCAGCAAAACCTTCACCCTGCTTTCCGACAGCCGCGAACACAAATATTTGGTGCAGTCGCTGCTGATGGATGCCAAAGGCAACTATCTGCTGCAAGACAGCCAATTTAAGGCCGCGCAAAACAGCTACACCCTCACCGGCGACAAGCTGGAGGTGCGCCTGAGCGCGCCTGAAGCCAACGGCATCCAGGTGGATAAGGTGTACACCTTCAGCAAAGGCAGCTATGTGATCGATGTGCGCTTCGACATCACCAATAATACTGCCGAGCCGCTGAAACTCGACGGCGTGTACCGCGTATTGCGCGACAACAGCAAGCCCGAAGGCAGCGGCTATTTCAACCAAACCTATGCCGGCCCCGTGGTGTACACGCCGGAAGGCAAATTCCAAAAAGTGCAGTTTGGCGATTTGGACGACGACTTCGCCTCCCGCCGCGATACCGCCGACTACCAACGCACCGCCCAATCAGGCTGGATCGGCTTCACCCAGCACTATTTCACCACCGTGTGGATTTTGCAGCCCAAAGACGGCAACAGCATCTGCCAAAACGGCGCCTGCCTTCTCGATATCAAACGCCGCAGCGACAACCTCTATTCCGCCGGCGTGCGCGTGCCGCTGCCTGCGATTGCCGCCGGCCAGAAGCTGAGTGTGCCAGTGGAGCTATATGCCGGCCCGCAAGAGTATTCCGTAATCAGCAAAGTGGCCGACCGCCTGGACTTGGTGAAAGACTACGGCCGCACCCACATCGTCGCCGCGCCGCTGTTCCAGCTTCTGAACTGGCTGCACGGCATGATCGGCAACTGGGGCTGGTCTATCGTGCTGCTCACCATCATCGTGAAAACCCTGCTCCTGCCGCTCACCAATGCCTCCTACCGCTCCATGGCCAAAATGCGCGCCGTGGCGCCCAAGCTGGAAATGCTGAAAAAACAGCACGGCGACGACCGCATGGCGCTGCAGCAGGCCATGATGAAGATGTACAAAGAAGAGAAAATCAACCCGCTGGGCGGCTGCCTGCCCATGCTGTTGCAGTTCCCGGTGTTTATCGGCCTGTATTGGGTGCTGTTTGCTTCGGTTGAGCTGCGCCAGGCTTCTTGGGGCTGGGTGGCCGACTTGGCCCGCCCCGACCCGCTGTATGTTCTGCCGATTTTGATGGCGGTAACCATGTTCTTGCAAACTAGGCTCAGCCCGCCGCCGAGCGACCCGATGCAGGCCAAAATGATGAAGATTATGCCGCTGGTGTTCTCCGCCATGTTCTTCTTCTTCCCGGCCGGCTTGGTGCTCTACTATGTGGTGAACAACCTGCTGAGTATGGCGCAGCAATGGCTGATCAACCGCAAAATTGCCGCCACCACGCACGTGCACTAAGCCGCGGCGGCACAAGCAGCAAGCCCGAACTCCTCGCAGTTCGGGCTTGTTTGTTAAGGCTTGAATAAACCGTTGCTCCGGCCGGCGCGGAACAGCGCGTTTTTATGGTTTCTCATCTTTTCAGGTAGCCTCTTCAAGGTTAAAATTGCCCCATTAGTTTAAAGGATAAAGTTTCATCAACAACACGCCATAAGGGGCACAATATGACCGACCACCAACTCAAGCCGTTTGAAGAAATCGACTTATCGGAGCGCAAAGACCGCCTGCAAGTGTTTGAAGAGAAAGTGCTGCAATACAGCGGCAACCGCAGCAGCGAAAACTCTTCCGTCGCCCCGCTGCCCGAAAGCTACCCCTACCGCACCCGCATTAGCCGCAATGTGTATGAAAAAGAAAAGAAAAAGCTGCAAATCGAGCTGCTGAAAGTGCAGAGCTGGGTGAAAGACAGCGGCAGCCGCATCGCCGCCCTGTTTGAAGGCCGCGACGCCGCCGGCAAAGGCGGCACCATCAAACGCTATATGGAACACCTCAACCCGCGCGGCGCCCGCGTGGTGGCCTTGGAAAAACCCAGCGACCGAGAGCGCGGACAATGGTATTTCCAACGTTATATCAACCATTTGCCTACCGCCGGCGAAATGGTGTTTTTCGACCGTTCTTGGTATAACCGCGCCGGCGTGGAGCGCGTGATGGGCTTTTGCGAGCCGCATGAATACCTGCAATTCATGCGCCAGGCGCCCGAGCTGGAGCGCATGCTGGTAAACAGCGGCATGCACTTGTTTAAATTCTGGTTTTCCGTGTCGCGCGAAGAGCAGCTGCGCCGCTTCATCTCCCGCCGCGACGACCCCTTGAAACACTGGAAACTCTCCCCGGTGGATATCGAATCGCTCGACCGCTGGGACGCCTACACCGAGGCCAAGAACACCATGTTCTTCCACACCCATACCGGCGACGCGCCCTGGACCATCATCAAATCCGACGACAAAAAACGTGCCCGCCTCAACTGCATCCGCTTCTTCCTGCACGCCCTCGACTACCCCGACCGCGACCTCAAAGCCATCGGCCCGGTAGATCCGCTGATCGTGCAAGTGCCCAACGCGCAGTTTAAAGACAACATCAATATGAATGCCGACTGATTGGCGGCACAGCCAAAAAGGCTACCTGAAAAATATTTTTCAGGTAGCCTTTTGCTGGGCGGCAGCATCTTGCCCATCCTGCATGGCAAGATTCCAACACATAATTTCGTTAAAGTCTTTTAAGATTGCCCAAACCGCCGCCACGCCATACAATTCGCCCGGCCGGCAGTTTCCATAGCTGCCGCTTATTCAAACAACCTTTTATCTTGCAAGGAAAACATCATGAAAAAAGCTCTGGCGGCACTCATCGCCCTTTCCCTTTCCGGCCTTGCCCTGGCCGACGACAACCGCGGCTTCTACGTGCAAGGCGACCTCGGCCATGCTTCCGTAAAAGGCGAAGTGTACGGCGAAAGCGCCACCGCAAAAGGCTTCAGCCCGCGCGTATCCTTCGGCTACGACTTCGGCGATTTCCGCGTGGCCGCCGACTACACCCACTACAAATCCCGCAGCGAAAGCGGTCGCATCAGCAGCTCCACCTCTTATGATGCCGAAGCCAAATTCCAAAGCCTCGGCGTTTCCGCCATTTACGATTTCGACCTGGGCGCCCCGGTGAAACCCTATGCCGGCGCACGCCTCGGCCTCAACCGCGTATCCTTCGACACCACCGAACGCGGCACCGGCGGCTTCGAGCACTACGAAACCCGCAAAACCAAAGCCGGCGTCGGCATCCTGGCCGGCGTGGGCTACGACATCACCCAAAGCATCGCCCTAGATGCAGGCTACCGCTACAACTACTGGGGCAAATTCGACGGCGTGAAAGTGGATTCCCACGAAGTTTCCGCCGGCGTGCGCGTGAAATTCTGATTTTGCGAAACCGCTTGCCAGCAAACCGCCCGCAGCCGCAAAGGCTGGGGCGGTTTTGTTATGGGCATCTCGCATAACAATGCCGTAATCGCAAGCCGGCTGATTGGCAGAGCGGCAAAAAGGCTACCTGAAAATAAATGGAGCGAATTTCACGAAAACGATGTTTCCGAAGGAAGCGGAGTTTCTGTGCAGCTAAAACGATGTTTTGGCTTAGCCAAGGCTGAGTTGCTGCGCGGCTCAAATTTTCAGCTAGCCTTTTGCGGGCTCGAAACGGGCGCAAGGCTTTCACTTCGTTGCAGCTCACGTTTTAGCTGCGCAGAAACTCAGCCTTGCTTCGCAAGACATCGTTTTAACTTCGTTGAAGCTCACGCTTTCAGGTAGCCTCATTTGGACTGCCCGCGCCCGGGCGATATAATGCGGCACTTTCTTCCTCCCGAGCCCAACGCGATGACCGACTCTGCCCCCAGCCCCGAATACGCCGCCCAGCTGCAACAAAAGGCAGGCTACCTGAAACAGCGTTTTGCCGAGTTTGCGCCGCCCGAGTGGCAGGTGTTTGCCTCGCCGGAGCGGCATTACCGGATGCGCGCGGAGTTCCGCGTGTGGCACGATGGGGAGCGCATCAGCTATGCCATGTTTGAGCCGGGGCAGAAGGCGGGCGCGGCTTCGCTGCGGCGGCTGGAGGGGCTGCCGGCGGCTTCGGCGGCCATCAATGCGCTGATGCCGAAGCTGCTCGCGGCGGTGCAGGCCGATCCGCTGCTGCGCGAGCGTTGGTATCAGTGCGAATTTTTGTCCACTTTGAGCGGCGACATGCTGGTGGGCATGATTTACCACAAACGGCTGGATGGGCGTTGGCAGGCGGCGGCGGAGCGTTTGCAGCGCGAGCTGGGCATCATGATTATCGGGCGCAGCCGCGGGCAGAAGCTGGTGCTGGCGCAGGATTTTGTTACCGAACGGCTGGCGGCCGGTGGGCGCGAATGGCTATACCGCCAATACGAAGGCGGCTTCAGCCAGCCCAATGCCCATGTGTGCCAAAAGATGCTGGATTGGGCCTGCGGCGCGGCGGCGGGCTTGGGCGGGGATTTGCTGGAGCTTTATTGCGGCAACGGCAATTTCACGCTGCCGCTGGCGCGCTATTTCCGGCGGGTGTTGGCCACGGAATTGTCGAAAACTTCGGTGCAGGCGGCGCAGTGGAATATCGAGGCCAACGGCGCGGCCAATATCCGGCTGGCGCGGCTTTCGGCGGAGGAGTTCACCCAGGCCTTCCACGGCGTGCGCACCTTCCGCCGTTTGCAGGAGCAGGGCATTGATTTGGCGGATTATGCCTTTTCCACCGTGTTTGTAGACCCGCCGCGCGCGGGGGTGGACGCCGGCACACTGCGCCTGCTGCAAGAGTTCGACAATATTATTTATGTTTCCTGCAACCCGGAAACGCTGCACGCCAACTTGGGCGTGCTCGCGCCAACGCACCGCATCGAGCGCGCGGCGCTGTTCGACCAATTCCCGTTTACGCCGCATATTGAGAGCGGAGTGTTGCTGAAGCGGCGCTAGGCGTGTGGCTGCAGAGGCTACCTGAAAAACAATTTGGGTTTTCAGGTAGCCTTTATCCTGTGCCGGAGCGTTTGCGTTTGGGTTGCCCCGCCCCTTAGCGATATAATCCCAGCTCCATCTACAACCGCAAACAAAGGAGTTTCCTCATGGCCAAAACCATCATCCACACCGACCACGCCCCCGCCGCCATCGGCGCCTATTCCCAAGCCGTGCGCGCCGGCAACACCGTGTATTTGAGCGGCCAGATTCCGCTTGTGCCCGCCACCATGCAGGTGGTGGAAGGCGGCTTTGCCGAGCAGACCCGCCAAGTGTTTGAAAACCTCAAAGCCGTGATTGAAGCCGCCGGCGGCAGCTTCGACGACGTGGTGAAACTCAACGCCTACCTCACCGACCTCTCCCACTTCGCCACCTTCAACCAAATCATGGGCGAATACTGCCGCGAGCCCTTCCCCGCCCGCGCCGCCGTGCAAGTATCAGCCCTGCCCAAAGGAGTGCTGGTGGAAGTGGAAGGCGTGGTGGTGTTGAACGCCTAAGCCGCATAAAGGCTACCTGAAAGCGCAGCGCAGTTTCTGCGAAGCTACAATTTTCAGGTAGCCTTTGATTTACAGAACCTATTTTTAAACAATTATCTACAATATGGCACACTACGCAATCGGCGACCTGCAAGGCTGTTTCGACGAATTTCAAGAGCTGCTCGCCCACATCGGCTTCCAACACGGCCGCGACACCCTCTGGCTCGTGGGCGACCTGGTCAACCGCGGCCCCCAATCCCTCGCCTGCCTGCGCTACGTGAAGCAGCACGAAGGCAGCATCCAAACCGTGCTCGGCAACCACGACCTGCACCTGCTCGCCATCGCCCACGGCCACGGCAAACTCAAACGCAGCGACACCGTGGGCGACATCCTTGCCGCCCCCGACCGCCAAGCCCTGCTCGATTGGCTGCTGCGCCAGCCCCTGATGCTGCACACCGAACGCCACATCCTCGTGCACGCCGGCATCTGGCCGCAATGGGACGTGCGCCAAGCCCAGCAGCGCGCTAGCGAAGTGGCCGCCGCCCTGCAAAGCCGCCCCGATTGGTTTTTCGCCCACATGTACGGCAATATGCCCGACACCGACCGCGCCGACAACGAAACCGACCGCCTGCGCTTCGCCACCAACGTGTTCACCCGCATGCGTGCCCTATACCGCAGCGGCCAAATGGAATTCGACTACAAAGGCACCCTGCCCGATATGCCCGCCCACCTCATGCCCTGGTTTCGCGCGCCAAATCGGCAAACCCTCAGCCGCCAAACCATATTCGGCCATTGGTCGGCGCTGGGCCTCTATCAGGGCGAGAACGTGGCCGGCATCGACACCGGCGCACTCTGGGGCAACCGGCTCACCGCGCTCGATTTGAGCAGCCAACAGATTTTTCAGGTAGCCTCCAAGCAGCCCAAGCAGTTTGAGTAAAGCAGGAAATTTCAGGCAGCCTCAGCGGCTTCTACCGCTGATTTTAAAGATTATTAACACGAACAGGCGGGCAGTCCGGGCAGGCTTTTGCTACAATGCGCCCGTTCGCATCGCTTCGGGCAGACTGCCTGCCCTAGGCCGTTTTCATTGCAACAATGCGTTTCCCAACCAATAACTAAGGAGTTTCCATGAACAGCAAAGTGATTATTCCCGCCGCCCTGGCCATCCTCGCCCTGAGCGCCTGCTCCAGCAGCAAAGCCCCTGAAGGAGGCCAGCCGCAAACCCAACAGCAAGGCCAGCAGGCACAGCAGGGCGGCGAATCCACCGCCGCCATCGGCAATATTCAGGTAGCCCAGGTGGACGGCATCGACCGCACCGTGGAAGCCCGCTACACCTGCCAAGCCGCCGGCGGTCAGCAGCAACAGGTTAATGCCATGTACGGCATCAAAGACAATACCCTTGTGGTGGCTCAGCTGAAAATCAACAACCAGGTTTCCCCCGGCCTGTGGCGCGTGCTGAACGACAGCAATGGCCAGCAGCAAAACAGCTACTACGGCAACGGCGTGATCTGGGTAACCGGCAAAGCCACCCCGGCCAACGTAACCCGCGTGAACGCCGTGGCGCTGCTGCAAGCGCAATCGGTAGACAACGCCGGCAATCCGGTAAACCTGACTTCAGTTTTGCAAAACTGCACTGTCAGCCGCCAAGCCGCCGCCCCCGCCCGCGGCAGCCGCCGATTTGTCCGACCAAGCCTTGGCCGATTTCGCCGGCAAACGCAAAGTGCTCAACATTTTCCCCAGCATCGACACCGGCGTGTGCGCACAATCCGTGCGCACCTTCAACCAACGCGCCGCCGCGCTGCAAAACGCCGTGGTGCTGTGCATTTCTGCCGACTTGCCCTTCGCCCTCTCCCGCTTCTGCGGCGCCGAAGGCATCGAAAACGTGGTCACGCTCTCCAGCTTCCGCAGCAGCTTCGGCCAAGACTACGGCCTCACCCTGGCCGACACCCCGCTGCGCGGCCTCACCGCCCGCGCCGTGCTGGTGCTCGATGAAAACGATAAAGTGCTGCACGCCGAGCTCGTGCCCGAAATCGGCCAAGAGCCAAACTACGACGCCGCACTGGCCGCGCTCTAAGCCCACGCCCGCCGCACACCGAGCCACCTGCCTTCATGAATGCGCAGGCGGCCCGGCTTGAGCCGAAACACAGGCTACCTGAAACCCTCAAACCGTTTTCAGGTAGCCTTTCTTATTGGCCGGCGGCGGGCAGGCTGCCCACGGTGTGGGCGGGGGTGCCGCGGAAGGTGATGTTTGCCATTTTGCTATCCTTTTCTTGATGTTGATGGAGAGGGGGTGTTGCGCGGCGAAGGATAGTGCTTTTTCGGCGGTTTGCCAAGCTTGGGCTACCTGAAAACCGGCCGGATTGGTTTCAGGTAGCCTGCCGCTCAGCCCAGCCAATCGAGCAGGGCAATGCGGGCGCGCAGACCCCAGTAGCTGGCGGCGCCGGTGGTGCTGTGGCGCACGCGGCCGTTTTTCACCAGCACGATGGTGGGCGTAACCCGCACTTGCCATTGCTGCGCCCATTGGCCGTGCGGGTCGTTTACCGTGTCGAACTGCTTCAGGTAGCTGCGTACGTCGGCATCGCTGCCCGACTGCAAGGCCACGCCCACCACGGGCACGCCGCGGCGCGACAGTTTGTCCACCGCCGGCGAGGAGAGCCGGCACACGCCGCACCACGAGCCCCAGAAATACAGCACGGCGGTTTGCGAGCCGCCGGCTTCGGCCAGCGTGGTGTGTCGGCCTTGGAGGGTGTGCAGCGGCAGCGCGGCGGCCTGCGGCGGCACGGCGGGCGCGCGATACCAATCCATCAGCAGGCTGATGATGAGGAAGGCGGCAAGCGTGCCGGCGGCTTGGCGCAGGAAGTGGAAAAGGCGTGGGTGGGTGAGGGACATGGGTTTGGTTTGTGATGGAGGTGGTTTTCAGGTAGCCTTTTGGGCGGAGGAGGCTACCTGAAAGTATGTGTGAGCATATGGGCTATTATGCACATAATCAAGAAGGAAATCGTGCCTGACAGCATTATTTATATAGACAGCCTGAGCAGTTATGGCAAGTTGGAGCGAGAGCTTTTCCATCATCGTATCAATCATAAGAGTGAAAAGGCTATCTGAAAACCCTAGAAAGTTTTCAGGTAGCCTTTTGTTTGCTGGAGCAGGGCTTAATAGCGCGCTGGTTGATTTAAAGGTAGCACGCGGGTGACGCCGTTGCCGCCCTGCAATACGCGCACGCGCTGGCCGGGCTGGAAGGCGATGTCGTCTTTCTGCACCACGGAAACGGCGTCGCGCGTGCCTTCGATCTGCACCACGATTTCGTAGCCGCGCTGGGAATCGATGCCGCGGGTGAGGGCTTCGGCGCCGAGCCCGCCGATGATGGCGCCCAGAATGGCGCTCACGGCTTCGCCGCGGCCTTTGCCGATGTTGCTGCCGCCGATGCCGCCCAGCAGGGAGCCGGCGGTGGTGATCAGCGGGCTGCTTTCGCCTTTGATGGTGGTGGGGGTAACCGACAGCACTTCGCCGTAGTAAACGCGTGCGGCGTTTTGCGCTTGGGTGGTGGTGTATTGGTTGGCCGAGCTGTTGGCGCAGCCGTTGAGCAGCAGGGCGGCGGATACGGCGGCGACGAGCAGGCGGGGGAGGGCGGGCATGGTGTTCTCCTGAAGGGTGTGGGAATGGCGGGATTATATAGCGGGCAAGTTGATTTTTCGATATCGGCCGGCAAAAGGCTACCTGAAAACATTGGCCTCAAGGAAGTGAATTAATGGGGCAAACAGATTTTCAGGTAGCCTTTAATGGCAATTGGGAGGCTGGCTTTAGCTATGTTAATATTGCGCCCCGCCACGCGGTTTGGCGGCAGGAGAACATTCACAAGGAACGCATCTTGACCCACCCTTTCCCTTTCCTCAAACGGCTGCCGCCCCTGTTTGCCGCTGCCCTGCTGCTGGCCGGCTGCGCCACCGAAGTTCTGGTGAACGACACCATCGTTTGGCGCGGCAAAGATGTGACCGAGTTTATAGTTAAGCGCGCCCGCCGCATGCCCGACATCATCCGCCTCAATTGCGTGAAAAATAATCGGGTGCGCAACCTCTACGGCTGGCGCGTTGAACACTATGAAATCAAGCAGGGCTATGTGGGCCAGTCCGGCAATGTGCAATATTTCCAAAACTACCGGCAGCACGTTGGCCACAGCTACCGTATTGCCGTAACCGAGCCCGACGGCACCATCGTTTCCATCCGCACCACTGCCTTCGGCAATGCCGATAAGGAATTCGGCTGCGAAGCATACCGCGAAGCCGCGCGCAGCTAGGGCGGGCTGATGAAAAGGCTACCTGAAAACCAGATTTTGGTTTTCAGGTAGCCTTTTAGCATGGCTTCAAACCCAGGCGGTTTGCCTACCAGGGCTGTTCCTGCGCGGCTTCATACAGGCCTTGGCGCACGCTGGCGCCCACGCCTTTGCCAAACAGGCGGCTGAAGTCGTCGGCGGGGGTGTAGTCCACCAGCTCGGGGGCTTTGATGATGTCGCGCGATACGCTGTAGATGTCGCCCAGGCCGTCGATGAGGCCGGTTTTGAGCGCTTCGTGGCCGGTGTACACGCGGCCGCTGAAGAGGTCGGGGTTTTCCGCTTCGTGCAGGCGTTTGCCGCGGCCGTCGCGCACGGCTTTGATGAACTGCTGGTGGATGTCGTCGAGCATGCCTTGCCAGATGGCGGTTTGCTCGGGGGTTTCGGGGCTGAAGGGGTCGCCCATGCCTTTGTTGCTGCCGGCGGTGCGCTGGCGGCGCTGGATGCCCATGTTGTGCATGAGGCCGGTGAGGTCGAAGCTGCTGCCGACTACGCCGATGCTGCCCACGATGCTGGAGGGGTCGGCGTAGATTTTGTCGGCGGCGGCAGCGATGTAGTAGCAGCCGGAGGCACACATGTCTTCGGCCACCACATACACGGGGATGTTGGGGTGTTCGGCGCGCAGGCGGCGGATTTCGCGGTAGGCCACGTTGGATACCACGGGCGAACCGCCGGGGCTGTTGGCGCGGATGATGATGCCGCGCACATGTTTGTTTTTATAGGCGGCTTCGAGGCCTTGGCGCAGTTTGCCGGCTTGGTTTTCGCTGGCGGTGATGGCACCTTCGAGGCGGATGACGGCGGTGTGCGGCTCGGCGGCGGCGGGGTTGAGGCTGCCGAGTTTGCCGAAGATGGCGAAGAGGTAGAGGGCGAGGAAGGCGATGAGCAGCAGGCGGAAGATGAGCTTCCAAATGCGGGCGCGGCGCTGCTCGCGGTAGGCTTCGAGCAGGAGTTTTTCCAGGGTGTCGCGCTCCCAGTTGCCGCTGTCGGGCTCGCTGCTGCGGCGGATGATGGGTTTCATGGGCTGTCTTTCTTGAAGTGGGTGGAATGCCGGAGGGGCTACCTGAAAAAGAAGGGCGGTATGCGCCTGATGCCGGCGGGAAAGGGCGGCTATTGTAACACGCGGCGTCGGGGGCGGTTTCTGCCGATGGGTGCGGGTCGGGATGAGGCCGGTGCATGGTTGGAACTTGTTGATGCTTTTGCTGTCAGCCAGCCTTTGCACGGTGGCAATCTATCGGCGGGGCTGTTCACCAAAAGGCTACCTGAAAAGCGGAAATCACTTTTCAGGTAGCCTTTTTCTTGCCTGCAATCAAGCTATTGCTTTTCGGCTTGCAGCCTGGCTTTGCGCTCTTCCAGCCAGTGTTCGAGATAGTGGATGCTCACGCCGCCTTTGGCGAAGCCGGGATCGCGGAACAGGTCGTCGTGCAGCGGGGTGTTGGTTTTGATGCCGCTCACGGTGAGCTCGGCCAGCGCCACGCGCATTTTGGCCATGGCCTGCTCGCGGTCTTTGCCGTATACGCAGATTTTGCCGATGAGGCTGTCGTAGTTCGGCGGGATGCGGTAGCCCTGGTAGATGTGGCTGTCCACGCGCACGCCGAAGCCGCCGGGCAGGTGGCAGCTGGTGATGCAGCCGGGGCTGGGCAGGAAGCTGTATGGGTCTTCGGCATTGATGCGGCACTCGAAGGCATGCCCTTGGATCACCACGTCTTTCTGCTTATATTGCAAGGGGAGGCCGGCGGCAATACGCAGCTGTTCCTGCACGATGTCGATGCCGGTTACCAGCTCGGTAACGGGGTGTTCCACCTGCACGCGGGTGTTCATTTCGATGAAGAAGAATTCGCCGTCTTCATACAAAAATTCGAAGGTGCCGGCGCCGCGGTAGCCGATGCGTTTGCAGGCGGCCACGCAGGCTTTGCCGATTTTCTCGCGCTCTTTGGCGGTGATGCCGGGGGCGGGGGCTTCTTCGATCACTTTTTGGTGGCGGCGTTGCATGGAGCAGTCGCGCTCGCCCAAGTAGATGGCATTGCCGTGTTCGTCGGCCAGCACCTGCATTTCCACATGGCGCGGGCGTTGCAGGAAGCGTTCCATATACACCATCGGGTTGCCGAAGGCGGCTTCGGCTTCGGCCTTGGTCATTTCCACGGCTTTGAGCAGGTCTTCTTTTTTCTCCACTACGCGCATGCCGCGCCCGCCGCCGCCGCCGGAGGCTTTGATGATCACGGGGTAGCCCACGCGCTCGGCGGTGGCGAGGATTTCGTCGGGGTCGTCGGAAAGCGCACCGTCGGAGCCGGGCACGCAGGGCACGCCGGATTCGAGCATGGCTTTTTTGGCGGATACTTTGTCGCCCATCAGGCGGATGGTGTCGGCGCGCGGGCCGATGAAGATGAAGCCGGATTCTTCCACTTGCTCGGCAAAGCGGTCGTTTTCGGCGAGGAAGCCGTAGCCGGGGTGGATGGCGTCGGCGCCGGTAACTTCGGCGGCGGCAATGATGGAGGGGATGTGCAGATAGCTCTGCGCGGAGGGGGCGGGGCCGATGCACACGGATTCGTCAGCCAGCTTCACGTGCAGGCTGTCGTTGTCGGCTTCGGAGTGTACCGCCACGGTGGCGATGCCCATTTCGCGGCAGGCGCGCAATACGCGCAGGGCGATTTCGCCACGGTTGGCGATGAGGACTTTTTTCAGCATAATCTTTGCCTTATGGTTTTCAGGTAGCCTCTGCGCTGCGGCCAGGGGCTACCTGAAAAATTATTCGATGATAAACAGCGGCTCGCCAAACTCCACCGGCTGGCCGTTTCCCACCAGAATTTCTTTCACCACGCCGCTGCGTTCGGCTTCGATTTCGTTCATCAGCTTCATGGCTTCGATGATGCACAGGGTGTCGCCGGCGTTCACGCTCTGGCCCACTTCCACAAATACGGGCGCGTTCGGACCGGGGGCGCGGTAGAAAGTGCCCACCATGGGCGAGGTTTGCGCTTTGCTCAAGTCGCGGCTCGGGGCGGCGGCGGGAGCGGCTGCTGCGGCAGGCGCGGCAGCAGCGGGAGCCGGGGCGGCGGCCACGGCGGGCGCGGGGGCATACACGGCTTGCGGCGCGGCCAGCGAGCGGGTGATGCGCACTTTTTCTTCGCCTTCGGTTACTTCAATCTCGGCAATGCCGGATTCTTCCACCAAGTCGATGAGTTTTTTGAGTTTGCGTAAATCCATAGTGTTGTCCTTTTCAGGGTGCGGAGCCGGATGTTAACCGGCTTGTTGTTGTTGCAGAGATTCGATGGCGAAGTCCAGCGCGGCGCGGTAGCCGAAGGCGCCGAGCCCGCACACCACGCCCTGCGCCAGGTCGGAAAGGTAGGAATGGCGGCGGAAGGGCTCGCGGGCGTGCACGTTGGAGAGGTGGACTTCGATGAAGGGTTTGCCGGCGGCGGCCAGGGCGTCGCGCAGGGCGATGCTGGTGTGGGTGAAGGCGGCCGGGTTGATGATGATGAAGGCGGTGCGGTCGGTCATGGCCGCTTGGGCGCGTTCCACCAGCACGGCTTCGGCGTTGCTCTGCACGGCTTCGAAGGCGAAACCGGCGGCTTGGGCGCGGGCTTCCAGGCCGGCGTTGATGTCGGCGAGGGTGGTGCGGCCGTAGATTTCCGGTTCGCGCTGCCCCAAAAGGTTGAGGTTGGGGCCGTGCATCACGAGGATGAGGGGTTTCATGCTGGATGGTTGCGGGGTGGATAAATTAAATGAAGCGGCGCGGCCGGGCGGGATTCCGTTGGGAAAACGGTGCTTGCCGGGGCGCGGAGCAGACCGCCATTTTCGGCGATAGTGGGGGAAATGTCCAGTTTTTGTATTTATCTGTATGGAAATGGCAAGCTTTGCTAAGAAAGGCTACCTGAAAACCGTAGCGCTGTGGGGTTTCTGCAAAGCAAAAATGCGGCGCGGGGTTTTCAGGTAGCCTTCAATGCCTGGGTGGCGGCTTATTTATCGTGCTGCTTGAGGATTTGGTAGAGCTGGTCTTTCAGGTGCAGTTTTTGCTTTTTCAGCTCGTCCACTTCGTCGAGATTACCGGTAACCGGGTTTTTCGCCATATTGGCGATTTTTTCGTCCAGCTCGTTGTGTTCGTCGAACAGGCGGGCGAAGCGTTTGTCGGTTTGTTTGAGCTGGCTGATTAGGTCGCGATATTCCGGAAACATGATTTCCCTCTCTTTCTATCGGGTTGGTTGGAGACATGGCGGAAGATAATTGATTCCGCTATAAACGAATAATCTGTTAGGTATAACTCTACCATAGCCGGCGCGAAAAATCGAACCGCCCGCCGCCTTTGTTCGCTTTATAATGAAGCCCCGTTTGCCGAGGAGCCACCATGCCCGAAATCGAAAGCCACCCTTTCCCCGCGCTGCTGCCGCCCGATGCCCGCGTAATGATGATGGGCACCTTCCCGCCCAAGGCAGAGAAGCACGCCATGGCGTTTCACTATCCCAATTTCCAAAACGATATGTGGCGCATCTACGGGCTGGTGTTTTTCCACGATGCCGCGCATTTTCAAAAGCTTGGAGAGAAAGCGTTTGACGCGGAGAAAATCAAGGCCTTCCTGCGCGGGCGCGGCATCGCTTCCTGCCCCACCGTGCTCAAGGCGGTGCGCGGGCAGGATAATGCTTCGGATAAGTTTTTGCGCGTGGTGGAAAAGGTGGATTTGGCCGCTGTGCTCGGCCAATTGCCGCGCTGCCGCCATTTGTGCACCACCGGCGGCAAGGCCACGGAAGTGTTGCTTTCGCTGCTGCCCGATCCGCCCAAGCTGCCGAAAACGGGCGAAACGCTGCCTTTTCCCTTTGCCGGCCGGGATTTGACGCTCACGCGCCTGCCCTCCACTTCGCGGGCTTATCCGCTGAGTTTGCAGAAAAAGGCGGCGGCGTATCGGGCGTTTTTCGAGATGGCGGGGCTGGTGTAGTTTTCAGGTAGCCTTTGAAAGCTGCTTGAGACTACCTGAAAAGTTGCCGGGCGGTAGGCATGGCTTGGGTGCGCCTGGGGCGAAGCCGGCCTGCCGACTGCGTGCGTTTTGTGCACACGCTATTTCTCCAAACCGGAATGGCTACCTGAAAATATTGGCAGGCGCTTCGGGCTTGGGCTGCCGGGCAGATGCGGTTTGAAAACGGACGGCAGGGGGATATAATCCGCTCCCTTGAGTCGGGGTGCTGCCTTGCGCGGCTGAGATCATACCCGTTGCACCTGAACCGGTTAATGCCGGCGTAGGGAACTCGCGGTTGCTTGGGTTGGCTTGGCCGGCCGGATTGGCGGCCGCAGGCGGCAGGGATGGCTCTGCTGCGGCAACGCGATGGCGCTCCGATGGATGGGGCGCTTTTTTTGCGCCTGGTGTTGGGCGAGGCTGAAGCTGCGGCTGCTTACTTCCCCGCAGGGGGAAGGATGGAGTTTCAGGCTGAATCCAAATTTCAGGTAGCCTTCGCCATTTATACTTTGTTCACCCTTGCGCCTCATGCCGGCGCGGGCACTTCCTTTTCTTTGCTTCGCCAAAGAAAAGGAAGCAAAAGAAAGACGACTGCGGGCACAGGTTTGCTACGCAAACTTCCCTCACTCCACGCAATTTTTCGGGCGGGCTCGCAACTTGCGGCTGCGCCGCTTCGAACATGCAAGCCCTTGTTCCCCGAAAAACCGCGCTCCGTTCGGCTGCGCCAGCAGGGGCAGCACAACACGGCACATTTGTGGTACATGCTCTATCTGGGAGTTTGGGGTTGGCGAGGCTACCTGAAAGTATTGGTTTGAAAGGGATTGAATAGTGGTTGGCTATCTTGTTTCAGGTAGCCTTCCGGCTTGGATTTTTGTTTGAAAAGGATTGGTTATGCGTTTCCGTGTTTGGCAGGCGAATGGTTTGCCGCATCCTTATGTGATGTTGTTTTTGGCACCGGCGTTTTGGGCGACGAGCAATGTGGCGGGCAAGCAGGGCTTGGCCGATGGTGTTATTTACCTTGTGCGCGCCGGTGTGGTTCAGGTCTTCGCGCTTCAACCAGATTTGCGCGCCGCCCAAATGCTCGGACAAACGCGCGGCGTGGTAAAC